>QQUN01000030.1 GCA_008501585.1 Pseudomonadota bacterium
CATCGGTCATGGGGCCGAGGCGCGAGCGCGGGGCAATCACGAAGCTGCGCTCGGTGAGCTGCGGGCGGCCCTTCTCGTCGAGGAAGGAGAGCAGCGCCTCGCCCACACCCAGCTCGGTGATGGCGGTGGCGGCGTCGAAGGCCGGGTTGGCGCGCATGGTCTCGGCCGCGGTCTTGACCGCTTTCTGGTCACGCGGGGTGAAGGCGCGCAGGGCGTGCTGCACCCGGTTGCCGAGCTGGCCGAGCACGGCGTCGGGCACGTCGAGCGGGTTCTGGGTGACGAAGTACACGCCCACGCCCTTGGAACGGATCAGGCGCACCACCTGCTCGACCTTTTCGAGCAGGGCCTTGGGCGCGTCGTCGAAGAGCAGGTGGGCTTCGTCGAAGAAGAACACCAGCTTGGGCTTGTCGGGGTCGCCCACCTCGGGCAGCTGCTCGAACAGCTCGGCGAGCAGCCACAGCAGGAAGGTGGAGTAGAGCTTGGGGTTGTTGTAGAGCTTGTCGGCGGCCAGCACGTTGATCACGCCGCGGCCGTCGGCGCCGGTCTGCATGAGGTCGGCGATGTCGAGCATCGGCTCGCCGAAGAACACGTCGCCGCCCTGCTCCTCGATGGTCAGCAGGCCGCGCTGGATGGCGCCGATGGAGGCCGCCGAGACGTTGCCGTACTGGGTGCGGATCTCCTTGGCCTTATCGCCGACGAACTGCACCATGGCGCGCAGGTCCTTGAGGTCGAGCAGCAGCAGGCCGTTGTCGTCGGCCACCTTGAAGACGATCTGCAGCACCCCGGTCTGGGTGTCGTTGAGGTTCAGCAGGCGCGCGAGCAGGACCGGGCCCATGTCGGAGACGGTGGCACGCACCGGGTGGCCGGATTCGCCGAACACATCCCAGAACACGGCGGTGTTCTGCACCGGCTCGAAGCTGTCGATGCCGATGGCGTTGAGGCGCTTCATGAGTTTTTCGGAGGCCGCGCCGGCCGCGCCGATGCCGGAGAGGTCGCCCTTCACGTCGGCGAGGAAGACCGGCACGCCGATGCTGGCGAAGGATTCGGCCAGGCGTTGCAGGGTGACGGTCTTGCCGGTGCCGGTGGCGCCGGTGATCAGGCCGTGGCGGTTGGCCAGGCGCGGCAGGAGGGCGATGTCGCGGCCGTCGGCCTTGGCGATGACGAGCGGTTCGGTCATGGGCGGTGTCCGGGCTGAAGGAATCGTCATAGTCTAGCCCAGGCGGCTGCGCGATCGCAGCACCGCGACACAGGGCGTGACACCCGGCGCCGGTCAGCGCTTACATGCGGCCTGGCAGGTGCTATAGGCCGCCATGCAACTGTCGCTGCGGCCGCAGTGGTAGAGGCGGTCGCCGCAGCGATGCACGCAGCGGTTCCAGGCCGGATCGCTCGGGGCCACCGCGCGCCGGGTGGGGCAGGCGGTGAGGTCGAAGCCACGGGCCGGACCGGGCACCCGCGCCCACTGCGCGGGCGAAAACACCAGGGATGACTGCAGGGCGAGGACATCGCCCGGCGCCACCAGCATGCCCGAGCGCTGCAGGGTGGCCAGCCCCTCGCAATCGGCACGCTGCGCCGTATCGACCGCAGGCACATCGCGGACGATGCCAAGGCTGTGGCGAGCGCATTCATGGGCATACAGGAAGGCACGGACGGCGTCGGTGACGTCCGGCAGGGCACGCGGGTTGTAGACGATTTCCGGCCCGCTGCGGTGCATCTGGGTGGTGACGAGATAGGGCGACTCGACATCGAGGCGGCTGGGCACCGCACGGCCGGACACATCGGTGCAGCCGCGGAAGGTCAGATCCTGCGCGGCCGCCGGGCCGCCGAGCACCACCAGCCATACGGCTGCGAGCAAAGAGAACAGTGATTTCATGCCGCCACTCCCGATCCGGTTGTCATGGGTCTGCCTGCAATCTAGCAGAGTCGCCGGCGCTTGTGCGGGTGGGGGTCGGCCTTCGTCGGGCGGGTGGGTATAATGGGCGTTTTTCGGACAGCAAGTCTGCAGGAGTCGAGGGCGCTATGGCGGGTCATTCCAAATGGGCCAATATCCAGCACCGCAAAGGACGTCAGGATGCCAAGCGGGGCAAGGTTTTCACCAAACTGATCAAGGAAGTCACCGTGGCCGCCAAGATGGGCGGCGGCGATCCGGCATCGAATCCGCGCCTGCGCCTGGCCATCGACAAGGCGCGCGGCGAGTCGATGCCCAAGGACAACATCGAGAACGCCATCAAGCGCGGCACCGGCCAGCTTGAGGGCGTGAACTACGAAGAGGCCCGCTACGAGGGCTACGGCATCGGCGGCGCGGCGGTGATCGTCGACTGCCTGACCGACAACAAGGTGCGCACCGTGGCCGATGTGCGCCATGCCTTCAGCAAGTACGGCGGCAACCTCGGCACCGACGGCTGCGTGGCCTTCCAGTTCGATCACTGCGGCCAGCTGATGTTCGCGCCGGGCACCGACGAGGATGCGCTGATGGAGGCCGCGCTGGAGGCCGGCGCCGAGGACGTGATCGCCAACGACGACGGCTCCATCGAGGTCATCACCGGGCCGGCCGAGTTCAGCGCCGTCAAGGACGCCCTCGAAGCGGCCGGCTTCAAGGCCGAGTTCGGCGAGGTCACCATGAAGCCGCAGAACGAAACCGAGCTGTCGGACGACGATGCCGCGAAGATGCAGCGCCTGCTCGACGCCCTCGACAGCCTGGACGATGTGCAGGAGGTCTATACCAGCGCCGTATTCGGCGACGACTGACACGCGTCTGGTTACCCCTCGAAAAACCGCCACCTCGCTGGCGGTTTTTTATTGGCCGGGCACCCTGCGGACGATTCCGGACGCACCGCAACAGCCCTCAAGGCCCGGAAAACACCGGCCTCGCCGGTCACGGCGGACGCCCGCGCCATGACGCACTAGGGAAATCCCTTACTCGCCCTTTTTTGTGCACTGCATTCACTATATGTCACCCTGTACATATCGTGATACCTCTAGTCATACGGCGATCTGACAGCGTTTTTTGTCGGATTTGCGCTGACAGACACAGGGCGATTCTTTCGCCATATTGCATTGCCGCATGGCAGAAGCGCCGGACGGGCCGGGTTTTCAGGCAAAAATTTTTCTTTCGCCACGGGTTTTTTTGCAGAATAAGCACACCTTTGCCTTTGCGCCTTTCGTACCATTCGCCCACCCTTTTACAAGGGCGGACGGGGACAAAGAACAAAGACCGAGCAAACGCACACGCTCCGGCGTGGCGCGGGAAACACCATGCCGCACCCCGGCCGGTCCACCTCGGACCGGAAGGAATCGGAACCACCCAAACTCACCAAGAGTCAGCTGGAGGAATCGAGACATGAAAAAAACCGGTATCGCGATTGCGATCATGGGCCTGGGCTTCGGCCTGATGAGCGGCGGCGTCAGCGCCGCCGACATGGTGGTCAAGCTTGGCCACGTCGGCCCGCTCACCGGCAGCATCTCCCACCTGGGCAAGGACAACGAAAACGGCGCCCTGCTCGCGGTCGAGGAATACAACGCCAAGGGCGTGACCATCGGCGGCAAGAAAATCAAGTTCGAGATCATGGGTGAAGACGACCAGGCCGACCCGCGCGCCGGCACCACCGTCGCCCAGCGCCTGGTCGATGCCGAAGTGGTTGGCGTCGTCGGCCACCTGAACTCCGGCACCACCATCCCGGCCTCGCGCATCTACCACCAGGCCGGCATCCCGATGATCTCCCCGTCGGCCACCAACCCGAAGCTGACCCAGCAGAACTACGCCGGCGTGTTCCGCACCATCGCCAACGACGTCCAACAGGGCGGCGCCATCGGCAAGTTCGCCACCGGTACCCTCGGCGCCAAGAACATCGCCATCATCGACGACCGCACCGCCTATGGCCAGGGTCTGGCCGACGAGGTGGAGAAGTCCGCGAAGGCCTCCGGCGGCAAGATCGTCGCGCGTGAATTCACCAACGACAAGGCCACCGACTTCATGGCCATTCTCACCAAGATCAAGGCCCAGAACCCGGACGTGATCTTCTTCGGCGGCATGGACGCCCAGGGTGGCCCGATGCTGCGCCAGCTCAAGCAGCTGGGCATCAATGCCAAGTTCATCACCGGTGACGGCGCCTGCTCGGGCGAAATGCTCAAGCTCGCCGGCGACGCGCTCAGCGCCAACGCCTACTGCACCCAGGCCGGTCTGCCGCTGGACAAGATGCCGGGCGGCAAGGACTTCAAGGACCGCTACAAGAAGCGCTTCAACCTCGACGTGCAGATCTACGCGCCGTATGCCTACGACGCCGCTGCCGCCATGATCGAAGCCATGAAGGCCGCCGACTCGACCGTCCCGGCCAAGTACCTGCCGGCGCTGAAGAAGATCAACTTCCAGGGCGTGACCGGCAACGTGGCCTTCGACGACAAGGGCGACATCAAGGAAGGCGCAATCACCGTCTATCAGTACAAGGACGGTGGCTGGAATCCGGTCGACTAAGCTGAGCCGCATGTAGAACGTGGGCTTGCCCACATCCCGGGGGCCGCGATCCGCAGTGGTCGCGGCCCCCGGTTTTTTCCACCACCGACATCCGGCACACGACCGGTACGGCGGCCGGAATCCCGAATCAACAACCCGCCCCGCGGGATTGAGAACAGCACCACGGCACCATGCTCCGCCGCCCCACAAGGGCATTACGACCGGGCGCAACCCGGCACCGGAGCCCTGGCCGCCGTGACCCACCAAGCAAAAGGTGTGATATGGAAACCTTGTTACAACAGATCGTGAATGGTCTGGTCGTCGGCAGCGTGTATGCGCTGGTCGCGCTGGGCTACACGATGGTCTACGGGATCTTGGGCCTGATCAACTTCGCCCACGGCGAAGTGGTGATGGTCGGCGCACTCACCGCGCTGCAGACCCTGCTCCTGCTCATGGGCATCGCGCCCGACATGGCCCCGCTGCTCAAGCTGGCCATCGCCGTGCTCGTGGCCATGCCGGTGTGCATGATCCTCGGCTTCCTGATGGAACGACTGGCCTACCGCAAGCTGCGCAACGCGCCGCGACTGGCCCCGCTGATCACCGCCATCGGCATGTCCTTCCTGTTGCAGACCCTGGCCATGATCATCTGGGGCCGCAACTACCACACCTTCCCGCAGCTGATCTCGACCGACCCGATGCAACCGATCCCCGGCGTGTTCATCACCCCGGTGCAGGTCACCATCGTGATCGTCTCGGCCCTGGTGATGGCCGGCCTGATCCTGCTGGTCACCAAGACCCGCCTCGGCCGCGCCATGCGCGCCACGGCCGAGAACCACCGCGTTGCCGCCCTGATGGGCGTGGACACCAACGCCATCATCGCCCTGACCTTCGTCATCGGCGCCGCACTGGCCGCCGTGGCCGGTGTGATGTTCGCCAGCAACTACGGCATCGCCCACTACGCCATGGGCTTCATGCCCGGCCTGAAGGCCTTCACCGCCGCCGTGCTCGGCGGCATCGGCAACCTCGGCGGCGCCATGCTCGGTGGCATCGTGCTGGGGCTTGTCGAAGCAGTCGGCGCCGGCTACATCGAGACGATGACCTTCGGCTTCCTCAACTCCAGCTACCAGGACATCTTCGCCTTCGTCATTCTCGGCATCGTGCTCATCTTCCGGCCCACCGGCCTGCTGGGTGAGCGGGTTTCCGACCGGGCCTGAGGAGGGAACACACCATGAACGAACTCATCGAAGCCGTCCCCTTCCTGGGCAAGCGCAACCCCCGGCTCACCAAGTGGCTGATCATCATCGTCGCGCTGGTGGCGCCGCTGATTGCCGCCTACTTCGGCCGCAGCTGGATGCGCATCCTGGACTTTGCCCTGCTGTACATGATGCTGGCCCTGGGCCTGAACCTGGTGGTCGGCTTCGCCGGCCTGCTCGACCTGGGCTACATCGCCTTCTACGCGGTCGGTGCCTACACCTGGGCCTTCCTCGCCTCGCCCCATTTCGGCGTGCACATGCCGTTCTGGATCGTGCTGCCGCTGGGCGCCGCGTTTGCGGCACTGGCGGGCATCATCCTGGGCTTTCCGGTGCTGCGATTGCGGGGCGACTACCTCGCCATCGTCACACTGGGCTTTGGCGAAATCGTCCGGATCTTCATGAACAACCTGAACCATCCGGTCAACATCACCAACGGCCCGCAGGGCATCAACGCCCTCGACTCGCTCAACCTCTTCGGCTGGAACCTGTCGCAGAGCCTGACCATCGGCGACTTCAAGATCCACTACCTGTACCTGTACTACTACTTCTTCCTGCTCTGCGTGGTCGGGTCGATCATCTTCATCAAACGCCTGCAGATCTCCCGCGTCGGCCGCGCCTGGGCCGCCATGCGTGACGACGAGCTGGCCGCCAAGGCGATCGGCATCAACACCCGCAACATGAAGCTGCTGGCCTTTGCGCTCGGCGCCACCTTCGGCGGCGTGGCCGGTGGCCTGTTCGGCTCCTTCCAGGGCTTTGTGTCGCCCGAGTCCTTCTCGCTGATGGAATCCATCGCCGTGCTCACCATGGTGGTGTTCGGCGGCATGGGCAACATCGCCGGGGCGGTGGTCGGCGCGCTGATCCTCACCGCGCTGCCCGAGATCCTGCGCCACATCGCCCTGCCGGTGCAGGAGGCGGTGTTCGGCACCGTGATTCTCGACCCCGAGGTGCTGCGCATGCTGTTGCTGTCGCTGGCCATGATTCTGATGATGTTGCTGCGCCCGGCCGGCCTGGTGCCCGCCCACGCACGCTACTCCCGTCCCGAGCTGCTCAAGGGAGGCGCTTGATGATCAAGTTGCTTGAAGCCCGCGGTGTGGGCAAACGTTTCGGCGGCCTGACCGCCCTGTCCGATGTCTCGCTGACTATCAACAAGGGCGAGGTCTATGGCCTGATCGGCCCCAACGGTGCCGGCAAGACCACCTTCTTCAACGTGCTCACCGGGGCCTACATCCCCGACGACGGCGAGTTCGTCTTCAACGGCACCGAGTTGCCCAGCGGCAAGCCGCACCTGGTGGTCGAGCAGGGTATCGCCCGCACCTTCCAGAACATCCGCCTGTTCGGCCAGATGACCGCGCTCGAAAACGTCATGGCCGGTCATCACATCCGTACCAAGGCCGGCGTGTGGGGCATCCTCACGCAGAACAAGCACACCCGCGAGGAAGAGCGCCTGACCACCGAGCGCGCCTATGAACTGCTCAAGTACGTCGGCATCGAGCGCTTCGCCCACACCATCTGCAAGAACCTCTCCTACGGCGACCAGCGCCGCCTGGAGATCGCCCGCGCGCTGGCCTCCGAACCGCAGCTGCTGGCGCTCGACGAACCGGCCGCCGGCATGAACGCCACCGAAACCAGCCAGCTCAAGGTGCTGATCGAGCAGATCCGCCACGACGGCGTCACCGTGCTGCTCATCGAGCACGACGTGAAGCTCGTGATGGGCTTGTGCGACCGGGTCGCCGTGCTCGACTTCGGCAAGAAGATCGCCGAAGACGTGCCCGCCGTGGTTCAGAAAAACGAGGCCGTGATCAGCGCCTACCTGGGAGGACCCAAGCATGCACACTAATCCCGCCTCCCCCCTGCTGCAGCTCGACGACATCAAGATCGCCTACGGCGGCATCCAGGCCGTCAAGGGCGTCAGCCTCGAGCTCTACAAGGGCGAGATGGTCTGCCTGATCGGCGCCAACGGCGCCGGCAAGACCACCACCCTCAACGCCATCTCCGGCACCCTCGGCCTGGCCGGCGGCACCATCTCCTACGACGGCGACAACATCGGCGCCCTGCCGACCCACAAGCGCCTGCGCAAGGGCATTGCCCTGGTGCCCGAAGGCCGCGGCATCTTCACCCGCCTGACGGTTGAAGAAAACCTGCGCATGGGCGCCTACATCCGCAACGACGCGGCCGGCATCGAAGCCGACCTGGAGCGGGTCTACACCATGCTGCCGCGGGTCAAGGAGCGCCTGGCCCAGGTGGCCGGCACGCTCTCCGGCGGCGAGCAGCAGATGGTGGCCATCGGCCGCGCCCTGCTCTCCCGCCCCAAGCTGCTGCTGCTCGACGAACCCTCCATGGGCCTCGCCCCGCTGGTGGTCGAGAAAATCTTCGAGGTGGTGCAGACGGTCAAGGACGAAGGCGTCACCATCCTGCTGGTCGAACAGAACGCCAACCTGGCGCTCGAATTTGCCCAGCGTGGCTACGTGATGGAAAGCGGCAAGCTGACCCTCACCGGCAGCGGCAAGGAACTGCTGGCCGACCCGAAGGTGCGGGCGGCGTATCTGGGCGAGTAAGGCCCTACCGGCCAGCCTGTGTCGGGGCGCCTGCGGGCGCCCCGCGTTGTTTACGGCACCAGCCCCGCCTTGACCAGCGCCTTGAGCGTGGTATCGCCCAGCGCGCGCACCGAGGCGTCGAGGCTGGCCGAGTCGGCCAGTTCGGTATTGCCGCTCCACAGCAGCTTGTCGTCGGCCAGCGCGATGAGATTCATCTCGACCCGCACGATGCGGATACGCTCGGTCACCACCGGATCGTAGGGATACGGGTAGCCAAAGGGCGCGCGCCAGCCCCAGCCCGGGCCATAGAAGACCGGCGGTGGCGTGCGGTACACCGTCTGCTCGCGCGAAGCGATGATCTTCATGACCAGCAGCGAGCCAAACCCCTGGCGCACCGCCGCAGCCTTCAGCGCCGCGTCATCCGGCGCATTCAGCGTATAGGCCGGCGTGGTATCGAGCGCCGGCATCATCATCTGGGCGAGGAGGTCTTCCGCGCGGCGGCGGTCGGCTTCGCCCGCCAGCTGGGCGTGCACCACGGTGCGCCCAAGCGCCGGCACCGTCACATCGGGGGCGCGCCAGACGTTGTCGAAGGCCAGCGTTGTGCAACCGTTGAGCGAAAACAGAAACACCAGCAAGTAAGCCAAGCGCGACATGAAGTCCACCGTTAGATCCTCGGATAACCGCTAAGACCACTCGTCGCTCTCAAGAATTCCCTTGGTCCGATTGGGCACCCAAGCTTTTGCTTCCAAAGCGCGCGGCAATTCCAGCTATTTTTGCGCGCCCCACCTCCTGACTAACGGGCGCGTCGTCCTTGCGCACCATCGCCAGGCCTTCACCCATTTCGGCGATGAAGCGCGAGGGCTCGCAGACGCGCACATCGGGGCCTGACTTGCGCCGCTCGCTCCAGGTCACGGTGAGCGAGCGCTGGGCGCGGGTGATGCCGACATACATGAGGCGCCGCTCTTCGGCGAGGTTGCCCTCGTCGAGCGCCGACTGGTGGGGCAGCAGGCCTTCCTCGACGCCGACCAGGAACACATGCTTGAACTCCAGGCCCTTGGAGGCATGCAGGGTGGCCAGTTGCACGCCGTCGAAGTCCTCGGCTTCCTTGTCGAGCATGGAGATCAGCGCGATGGTCTGGGTCAGTTCGAGCAGGTTCTTGCCGTCCTGGTCGCCCTTGCGGCCGAGCCATTCGACGAAGTCGCGCACATTGGCCCATTTGCCCTCGGCCTCGCGGGTATCGCAGCTGGCGAGCAGCCAGTTTTCGTAGTGGATTTCATGCAGCAGCACTTCCAGCACCTCGGCCGCCCGCTCGCGCGCGGCGCGGTCGGCCAGGCGGTTGATGAACTGGCCGAACTCGCGCACCGATTCAAGCTGGCGGGCGTTGAGGTGCTGCGCAGCGCCCTCCTCGAAGGCCGCCTCGAACAGGCTCACATGGCGCTCGCCGGCATAGCGGCCGAGCGCCTCGATGGTGCCGGGGCCGACGCCGCGCCGCGGCGTGGTGATGGCGCGGATGAAGGCCAGGTCGTCGTCGCCATTGACCATCACGCGCAGGTAGCTGATCAGGTCGCGGATCTCGGCCTTGTCGAAGAAGGACTGGCCGCCGGAAATCACATACGGAATCTTGTTGTTGCGCAGCTGCTTCTCGAACAGGCGCGCCTGGTGGTTGCCGCGGTAGAGGATGGCGTAGTCGGAAAACTTGGTCTTGAACTCGAAGCGATGGGCCTGGATGCGCATGGCCACCAGCTGGGCCTCGGCTTCGGGGTCGCGCGCGGCGACCACGCGGATCGGCTCGCCGGGGCCGTGCTCGGACCACAGCTTTTTCTCGAACAGCTTTTCGTTGTTGGCGATGAGCGTGTTGGCGGCGCCGAGGATGCGCGCGCTGGAGCGGTAGTTCTGCTCCAGCTTGATCACCTTGAGGCGCGGGTAGTCGGTCTGCAGCAGGTTGAGGTTTTCGACGTCGGCGCCGCGCCAGGCGTAGATGGCCTGGTCGTCGTCGCCCACCGCGGTGAAGGCGCCGCGCACGCCGGAGAGCTGGCGCAGCAGGCGGTACTGGGCGCGGTTGGTGTCCTGGTATTCGTCGATCAGCAGGTAGCGCAGGCGGTTCTGCCAGCGTTCGCGCACCTCGTCGTTCTCTTCGAGCAGGCGCACCGGCAGGCCGATGAGGTCGTCGAAATCGACGGCCTGGTATGCGCGCAGCGTGCGCTCATAGTCGCCAAACACCTTGGCGGCGGCAGCGGAGACATCGTCATTGGCCAGCTTGACCGCCTCCTCGGGCGGGATCATGGCGTTCTTCCAGCCGGAGATGACCCATTGCAGCGAGCGCGCGTAGGCGCGGTCGGCGTCGGCGACGAGGTCGGCAATGATCTGGTTGGCGTCCGAGGCGTCGAGGATCGAGAACTGCGGCTTGAGCCCGCAGTGCCTGGCCTCCTGGCGCACCATGCGCACGCCCAGCGCATGGAAGGTGCACACCGTCAGCCCCTTGGCCTTGCCGCCGCCGAGCAGGCCGCCAACGCGCTCCTGCATTTCCTTGGCGGCCTTGTTGGTGAAGGTGATGGCGGCGATGTTGGTGGGGCTGAAGTCGCAGGTCTCGACCAGGTGGGCAATCTTCTGCGTGATCACCCGCGTCTTGCCGCTGCCGGCACCGGCGAGCACCAGGCAGGGGCCGTCGAGGTAGCGGATCGCTTCGCGCTGCGGGGCGTTGAGAAGTGCGGACATGGGGCCTGAACCGGAAAAACGGCGCCGCCCGGCGTGGGCGGCGCGCAAAACACAGCGCGCATTTTACGCCGAGCCCGGCCCCGGCGCCCGGCCAGGCGACCGGGGGACGGCGGCGAACCTCGGCGCGCCGCCGCGGTCTGACAACTGTCATGCACCCGGCGCCGGCCACGGGTCGGCGCCACCTGTTCAAGGAGGACCGACCATGACACTCACCGATCTCCCCCGCATGCTGGTCTCGGAAGCCGACGGCTGGCGCGATGTCGAACGCCTGCATCCGGGCGTCAGCAAGATGCTGCTGGCCGTGGTGATGCCGCTGTCGCTGCTGCCGCCGCTGATGTACGCCTACGCCAACATGGCACATCCCGGCCAGGTCTTTCCGCTGCTCGAACCGCCGCTGGGCCTCACCGAAGCCTGGGTTGTTGGCGGCGTCTTCTTTGTCGTCGAGGTGGCCATGGTGTTCATGATGGCCGACCTGATCCGGCAGATCACCCAGTCGATGGCGGCCCGCCCCGGCTTTGCACAGAGCTTTTCGCTGGCGGCGATTGCGCCGGTGCCGCTGTGGCTTGCCTCGCTGGCGCTGCTGGTGCCGAGCCTGTGGTTCAACCTGGCGGTCGGCGCGCTGGCCTGGGTGGGCACGGTGGCGCTGATCCGCCATGGCGTGGCGCCATTGCTGCATGTGGCCGACCACGACCAGGCGCACCGCGTGGCCAACCGCATCACGCTGGTCGGCATGGCCGCCTGGATTGGCCTGGTGATGATGATGGCCCTGATCGTCAGCGCCATCCTCGGCTGGCGCTGACGCACGGCTCGGCTTACTTCAAGGCGCCGAACACCTGCTTGGCGAGCGAACCGGCCGCCTGCAGCGGGTTCTGGCGAATGGCGCGCTCCTGCTCGGCGATGGTGAGGTAGAGCCCGTCGAGCGCCTTGGCGGTCACATACTGCTCGACCGAGGCCTCGTCGCCCTCGAGCAGGCCGGTGGCGCTCGCCTTGTCGGCCAGCTTGTTGTACTGCTTGGCCAGCGACAGGCGGTTGGTCTGCGCCGTCACCACCGGCAGAAAGCGGCCGGTGAGCGCCTCGCGGGTCTTTGATTCGAAATAGCGGGTCACCGAGTCGTCACCGCCGGTGAGGATGGCCTTGGCGTCGTCCACGCTCATCTGCTTGACCGCGTCGACGAGCAGGGTTTTGGCCTCGGGCACGGCCGCCTCGGCGGCCTGGTTCATGGCGGTTTCAAGCTTGTCCATGTCCTTGCCGCGGCCGAGCATGGCGAGAACCGGCTTGGCCTTTTCCAGCACTCCGGGCAGGGGGATGCGCACCTTGGGGTTGTTGAGGAAGCCGCCACGCTGGCCCAGCTGGCTGACGGCGGCGCGCGCGCCCTGGTCGAGCGCTTCGCGCAGGCCGGCGGTGGTCTGGCTGCCGGTGAGGCTGTCGAGGCCGCCAGCCCAGGCCGGCAGGGCGATGGCCAGCGCGGCCAGGGTTCGGATCAGTGTTCGCATCGGGACTCTCCATGGATGCCGTCCTTGAGCGACCACTGTAGCACCGGTGGGCAGGCGCGGCCGGCCGGTCTCACGCTTGTTTTCAATTGCCCGCGTCGTCGAGCGCAAGGAGCAGGCGCAGGCGCTCGCTGCGCGCCACATCCTGCCAGGGGCGGTCGCTCAGCGCGCCTTCGAGTGCCCACAGCAGGTTGAGGGAGGCAGCGGGCGTCACCGCGCGGACCCGACGGAAGGCCGCCACGGCGCCGAGCTGGCGCAATGCGTCGGCCGAAAAAATGCCCGCCGTAGCGAGCATGCGGGCCGAGGCCGGCCCGAGATTGCGCAGACGGGCCAGCTCGGCCGGCCCGTCGGGCAGCGGGTCAGACGACGCCGGCACCATGGGCTTGCTGGTCGGCCCAGTAGGAGGAGCGGACCATCGGCCCGCAGGCGGCGTTCTTGAAGCCCATCTTGAGCGCTTCGGTCTCGAACATCTTGAAGGTGTCGGGGTGCACATAACGCAGCACCGGCAGGTGGCCGCCGGAGGGCTGCAGGTACTGGCCGATGGTGAGCATCTCGACGTCGTGGGCACGCAGGTCGCGCATCACTTCGAGGATTTCGTCGTCGGTCTCGCCCAGGCCGACCATCAGGCCGGACTTGGTCGGCACCTCGGGGTGGCGCGCCTTGAAGGCCTTGAGCAGTTCGAGCGAGTAGGCGTAGTCGGAACCGGGGCGGGCCTGCTTGTAGAGGCGGGGCACGGTCTCGAGGTTGTGGTTCATGACGTCGGGCGGCGCCTGGTCGAAGATCTCGAGAGCGATGTCCATGCGGCCGCGGAAGTCGGGCACCAGCACTTCGATACTGGTTTTGGGCGAGGCCTCGCGCACGGCGCGGATGCACTCGACGAAGTGCTGGGCGCCGCCGTCACGCAGGTCATCGCGGTCCACCGAGGTGATGACCACGTAGTTGAGGCGCATCGCGGCCACGGTGCTGGCGAGGTCTTTGGGTTCGTCGGCGTTGAGCGGATCGGGGCGGCCGTGGCCAACGTCGCAGAAGGGGCAGCGCCGGGTACAGATGTCGCCCATGATCATGAAGGTGGCCGTGCCCTTGCCGAAGCATTCATGGATGTTCGGGCAGGAGGCTTCCTCGCACACGGTGTGCAGCTTCTGGTCGCGCAGCGTGGCCTTGATCTCGTTGAAGCGCTCGACCTCTTCGCCGCTGCCGAGCTTGATGCGGATCCACTCGGGTTTGCGCAGGCGCTCGGCGGGCACGATCTTGATCGGGATGCGGGCCGTTTTTTCGGCGCCGCGCTGCTTGCGGGACGGGGTTTCCATGGGGGTTTCCTTCATCGGGTCATCACGCCGTCAATCGGGCGTTGATTCCGGCGCACCCGGCCGCAGTGGCGGCAACAGGCGTTCCAGATGGGCAATCAGGCGATCGGCAACGACGGCTGCGTCGGTGTCGACGCCGAGGTCGCGGAGCTGGGTGGTCTGCAGGCCACTATAGCCGCAGGGGTTGATCCACGTAAATGGTGTCAAGTCCATATCGACATTGAGGGCGAGCCCGTGGTAGCTGCTGCCGTTTTTCACCCGCAGGCCGAGCGCGGCAATCTTGGCGCCGCCAATGTACACCCCGGGGGCACCGGCCTGGCGCTCGGCCACGAGGCCGTCGTCGGCCAGCGTGTCGATCAGCGCCTGTTCCATCAGGTGCACCAGCTCGCGCACCTTGAGACCGCGCCGGCGCAGGTCGATGAGCAGGTAGACCACGATCTGGCCGGGGCCGTGGTAGGTGATCTGGCCGCCGCGGTCGATGTGCACCATGGGGATGTCGGTCTGGCGCAGCAGGTGCTCGGGCTTGCCGGCCATGCCGAGGGTGTACACCGGCGGGTGCTCGAGCACCCACAGCTCGTCGGGCGTCGCGGCGTCACGCGTCTCGTTGAGCGCCTGCATCTGCCGCCAGGTGGGCTCGTAGGGGACGCGGCCGAGGTCGCGCCGCACACAGCTGGCCGCATTCACCTAGAGGACCACCTTGACCATCGGGTGGCTGCTCAGCTCCCGGTAGAGGTCGTCGAGCTGCGGCTGCGACACCGCCCACACGGTGCAGGTCAGCGACAGGTAGGTGCCTTTGCTGGACGGGCGCATCTCGATGGTCGCCGGGTCGAAGCTGGCGTCGTGCTTGAGCACCACCTCGGCCACGGTCTGGGCAAAGGCGTCCACCTTCACGCCCATGATCTTGAGCGGGAAGGCGCAGGGAAACTCGATCAGCGAGGCTTTCGGTTCATCCGCCACGGCGCATCACCCCCTGTTTGAAATCCTGGTACCACTCATACATCTGCGCCGCCATCGGCCCCGGCTTGCCCTTGCCGACCGGGCGGTCGTCGAGGCGGGTGATGGGCAGCACTTCCTTGGTCGAGGAGGTCATCCACAGCTCGTCGGCCGAGCGCACCTCTTCTTCGAGCACCTCGCGCACCTGGAAGGGCATGCCGCGGTCGCGCGCCAGTTCGAGCACCACATCGTAGGTGATGCCCGGGAGCATGAGGTGGCTCTTGGGCGGCACATGCAGCACGCCGTCCTGCACCACGAAGATGCTCGACGCAGCGCCCTCGGTGAGGAAGCCGTCGCGGAACAGGATGGTCTCCATGCAGCCCTTCTCGGCGGCCATCTGCTTGAGCATGCAGTTGGCCAGCAGCGAGACGGTCTTGAGGTCGCAACGCAGCCAGCGGAAGTCGGCCGCGCTGACCGCCGACACACCGCTGGCGCGGGTCTCGTCGGTCGGGGTGACCAGCGCCTCGCTCATGACGAACACCGTCGGGCTGACCTCGGCGGGGTAGGCATGCGCACGCACCGCCGCCACACCGCGGGTGACCTGCAGGTAGATCGACTGGTCGGCCGTGCCATTGCGCTCGACGATGCCACGCAGCACCTGGCGCCATTCGTCGCGGCTCATCGGGTTGGGCAGGCCCATCTGTCCGAGGGTGTGCTCGAGCCGGCGCAGGTGCTCGTCGAGCCGGAACAGCTTGCCGGAATAGGCCGGCAGCACCTCGTAGGCGCCGTCGCCGAAGAGAAAGCCGCGGTCCATCGGCGACACCCGCGCGGCGGACAGTTCCATCCATTCGCCGTTGAGATAGCACACGCTCATGTCAGGCTCCCGCTCAGAGATTCTTGATCCACCAGCGGATCGCGTCCCACAGCCGGCCAAACCAGCCCGCCAGGGTGACTTCCTCGAGCGCGACCACCGGGTAGCTGCCGATCGTGTTGCCGTCGAGCGTGAGCGTCAGCGTACCCACCTCCTGGCCCTTGCGGACCGGCGCCTCGAGCGGCTGGACGCTGTCGAGCTTGACCTGCAGCTTGTCGGCCTGGCCCTTGGGCACCGACAGCACGAAGTCGCTCAGGAAGCCCACCGGCACCTCTTCGGCCGTGCCCTTCCAGACGCGGAAGCGCGAGACGGCGGCGGCGTTTTCGTAGAGCCGCACGGTGTCGAAGAACTGGAAGCCGTAGTTGAGCAGCTTGAGCGATTCCTGGGTGCGCACACCGTCCGAATCGGCGCCAAGCACCACCGAGATCAAGCGGCGCGGACCACGCACCGCGGAGGACACCAGGCAGTAGCCGGCCGCTTCGGTATGGCCGGTCTTGATGCCGTCGACCGCCGCATCCATCCACAGCAGTCGGTTGCGGTTGGGCTGGCGGATGCCGTTGTAGGTGTATTCCTTCTCGGAGTACAGGCGGTAGTCTTCCGGGAAGTCGCGCACCACGGCCGAGGCCAGGATGGCCAGGTCGCGGGCGGTGGTGTAGTGCTGGTCGTCCGGCATGCCGGTCGAGTTCATGAAATGGGTGCCGGTCATGCCCAGGCGCTTGGCCTCGCGGTTCATCAGCTCGGCAAAGGCTTCTTCCGAGCCGGCAATGGCCTCGGCCAGCGCCACGCTGGCATCGTTGCCCGACTGGATGATCATGCCGTGCACCAGCTGGTCGGCCGTCACCTCGTGGCGCGGCTCGATGAACATGCGCGAGCCGCCCATCTTCCAGGCCCGCTCGGACACCGGAATGACCTGGTCACGGCCGAGCGTGTTGGCCTTGAAGGCCGAAAAGGTGAGGTAGGCCGTCATCAGCTTGGTCAGCGAGGCGGGGTCGACACGCTCTTCGGCATTGTGGGCGGTCAGCACCTGGTTGGCACCGTAGTCGAGCAACAGCCAGGCCTTGGCCGCCAGCGCCGGCGGCTGGGGTGTCTGAGCCAGCGAGGAGAGGGACATCAGCGAAAACAGCAGTGCAGCGAAGAAACGCATGAGCAAGGAACGATCCTGAAGAAAAACGGGGAAAAGGCGCGGGGCCGGCGTCGGCCGTCCGATTATAGGCCGGCCCTGTGCGCTGACCAAAATCGACGCTGTCGGTTCAACGCGACACCAGGAAAGGCTGCAGATTCAGCGCATCGGCAATGCGCGACGCCACGGCGCGGGCGGCGTCGGCGCTGTCATAGGGGCCGGCCTGGAGCCGGTAGCGGCCGCCTTCGTCAAACACCGAGAGGCGGTCGCGCAGCCAGTCGAGTTCGCTCATCACATGGCCGCGGAAGCCCTCGGCATTGTCGCGGGTCTGGAAGGCACCCAGCTGGAGGTACACCCCCTCGGCGCCTTCGCTTACCGGCGTCGTCTCCGCCGGCATCTCGGCCTCGCCGTTGAGGATGGCGGCCGGGTCGACACGCGACACCGGCACCGCATCGGCAGCGGCCACCGCCGTCACCTGCACCGCCGGGGCCGCGGGTGCGGCCGCCTGCAGCATCGGGATGTCATCCGGCCCGACGGCTTCGACCTCGACCTCGGCGCTGCCCTGGCCGAGATAGCCGAGCTTGTAGGCTGCCGCGTAAGACAGGTCGATGATCCGGCCGGCATGGAAGGGGCCGCGATCGTTGATGCGCACCACCACCGACTTGCCGTTGGCCAGGTTGGTGACCTTGGCGTAGCTGGGCAGCGGCAGCGTCTTGTGGGCGCCGCTCATGGCGTACATGTCGTAGGTTTCGCCGTTGGAGGTGCGCTGGCCGTGGAACTTGCGGCCATACCAGCTGGCCCGGCCGCGCTCACGATAGGCGCCGCGCCGAACCATGGGCGTGTAACCCTGGCCGAACACCACATACGGCCGGGTGCTGGCGCGGTGGATGGGTTCGTCGCGCGGCACGGCATCGGGGATGGTGTGCAGGTCGGCCGGCACGTTGTCGCCGGGGCCGTCGTCCTTGTAGTAGCCCCCACCGGTGCGCGGCAGCTTGGGCACCGCGGCCGAACTGTCACCGCTGCGTGTCGGCGGCGCACTCGAGCAAGCGGCCAGCGAGGCCGCCAGGGCAACGAGCAGCAATCGGACGAGGCTTGAACTCATGGCACGACCAAATCAGGGCTGGCTGAGCGCACGTTCGCGCTGGATGCTCATCAGGATGCCGACACCGATGCACAAGGTCACCAGCGCGGTGCCGCCGTAGCTGATGAAGGGCAGGGGCACCCCGACGACGGGCAGGATACCACTGACCATGCCCATGTTCACAAAGGCATAAGTGAAGAAAATCATGGTGATGGCGCCGGCCAGCAGGCGCGTGCCGAGGGTGGGCGCGGCCGCGGCGATCATCAGGCCGCGCAGCAGCAGCAGGAACAGCACCACCAGCAGCGCCAGCGCACCGACCAGGCCGAACTCTTCGGCCATGACGGCAAAGATGAAGTCGGTATGGCGTTCGGGGATGAAGGACAGGTGGGTCTGCGTGCCGAGCATCCAGCCCTTGCCGAACAGCCCGCCGGAGCCGATGGCGATGGTGGACTGGATGATGTGGAAGCCCTTGCCCAGCGGGTCGGAGGTCGGGTCGAGCAGGGTGCACACGCGGTGCTTCTGGTATTCGCGCAGCACATGCCAGTCCACCTCGGGCTGGCACAGGGTATCGCCAAAGGCGACGATCGAGCCCAGGCCGAGCACCGCCACCAGCACCAGCGGCACGATCAGCTTCCAGCTCAGGCCGGCGAAGAAGATCACATACAGCCCGGCCGCGGCCACCAGCAGGCTGGTGCCCAGGTCGGGCTGGGTGACGATCAGCGCCACCGGCACCGCCAGCAGCACGCCGGCGAGCACGAACTCGACGAAGCCGATGGCCCCCTCGCGCTGCTGGAAGAACCAGGCCAGCATCAGCGGCATGGCGATCTTCATCAGCTCGGAGGGCTGGATGCGCGCCACGCCCAGATCGAGCCAGCGCTGGGCGCCCTTCGAGATTTCGCCGAACAAGGCCACCCCCACCAGCAAGACCACGCCCACCACGTACAGCGGCATGGCCAGCGAGAGCAGACGCGGCGCCGGGATGCGGGCGGTGACCCACATCAGCGCCAGCGCCACGCCGGTGTTGACCAGCTGCGCCTCCATGCGTGCCGGCGAGGCGCTCTGCATGATCATCAGCGCGGCGGCCAGCAGCACCGTGAGCAGCAGGAACAGCGGCGGGTCGATCGGCCGCAGAATGGCGCGGATCAGGGCCACGGGGTGCAGTCGGAATTCCATCAGCCGGGCCGCCTCATTCGTCCGCCGGGGCGTCTTCGTCTTCCGACGCCTGGCCCGCCGGGCGCTTGCCCAGCAGATAGTAGTCAATCACCTGGCGGGCGATCGGCGCCGCCGAACGCGAGCCGAAGCCGCCGTTCTCGACCAGCACGGCCATGGCGATCTTCGGCTTGTCGGCCGGCGCGAAGGCGATGAACCACGAGTGGTCGCGCAAGCGCTCGGCGACGTTGCCTTCCTTGTACTTGGTGCCCTTGAGCGAGTAGACCTGGGCCGTGCCGGTCTTGCCGCCCACGGTGTATTCGGCACCGGCAAAGGCGCGCGCGCCCGTCCCGGTACGGTTCACATCCACCATGGCAGCGCGCACCGCGGCCAGGTGCGCCGGCTTGAGCGGGATGCGGCGGATCGGCTCGGGCTCGACCTCGCGCCGCGCGCCGGTCTGCGGGTCGACCACGTACTTGACCACATGCGGCTTGAACATCACGCCATCGTTGACCAGCGCCGACAGCGCGGTGGCCAGTTGCAGCGGGGTGTAGGCGTTGTAGCCCTGGCCGATGCCGACCGAGATGGTCTCGCCGCCATACCATTTCTGCTGGCCCGGCTTCTTGAAGCGCTTGCGCTTCCAGTCGGGCGAGGGCAGCACGCCCTCGCTCTCGCCGGGCAGGTCGATGCCGGTGAGCTGGCCGAACCCGAAGGGACGCATGAAATCGGCAATGCCGTCGATGCCCAGGTCGTTGGCCAGCATGTAGTAATAGGTGTTGCAGGATTCGACGATGGACTTGTGCAGATCCACCATGCCATGCCCGCCGATCTTGTCGTCCATGAAGCGATGGCCGCCAAACATGTAGAAGCCCGCATCGGCGATGGCCTGCTGCGCCGTGCGCTTGCCGGTGCTCAGGCCGGCCAGGCCCATGAAGGGCTTGAAGGTGGAGCCGGGCGGATAGGCCGAGTAGATGGCACGGTTGAGCAGCGGGCGGTCGGGCGATTCGTTCAGCCCCCTCCAGTCGGCCACCGAAATGCCATCGACAAACAGGTTGGGGTCGAAGCTGGGCGAGGACACCAGCGCCAGTACGCCGCCGGTGGATGGCTCGATGGCCACCAGCGCCCCGCGACGGTCGCCGAAGGCCTGGTGGGCCACCGCCTGCAGGCCGGCGTCGACGGTGAGGATCAGGCTGTTACCGGGCACCGCGGTGCGGCGGCTGAGCAGGCGCACCTTGCGCCCGCCAGCGTCCACCTCCACCTGCTCGGAGCCGGTCTTGCCGTGCAGTTCGGCCTCGTAACTCTCTTCCAGGCCGCGCTTGCCGATATGCTCGGTGCCGCGGTAGTTGGCGGTCTCGCCGCGCGCTTCGATATGATCGACGTCGCGGTTGTTGATCCGCCCCATGTAGCCGACCACATGGCCGAACAGGTCACCCTGCGGGTACTCGCGGAACAGGCGGGCCTGCACATCCACACCGGGGAAGAGATAGCGCCGGGCGATGAAGCGGGCGACCTCCTCGTCGGTGAGCTTGGTGCGGATCGGCACGCTCTCGAAGAACTTGCTTTCCTCGCGGAATTTCTTGAAACGGCGCCGATCATAGTCGGAAATATCGACAATTTCGGCGAGCCGGTCGATGGTGTCGTCCAGATCCTCGACCTGCGAGGGCGTGATGTCCAGAGTGTAGGCCGCAAAGTTGCGCGCCAGCACCTTGCCGTTGCGGTCGACGATGGCGCCGCGGTTCGGCGGCACCGGCACCAGCGCGATGCGGTTGTCTTCCGCGCGGGTGTGGTAGTAGTCGAAACGCACCACCTGCAGGTAGAAGAAGCGCGCCGCGAGCAGCCCCAGGCACACCAGCATGAACAACCCGGCCACCACCAGCCGCAGCCGCAGGCGGCTGATTTCCTGGTCGGGAGAGCGAAACTCGGTCATCTCAGCGCCACCGAGCCATCCCGGGGCACTGTGCTACCCCCGCGGGGGCAGCGAACGAAGTGGACGTGGGGCGGGCGTTCAACATCAGATCGGCCGGTTGTCGTCACGGTCTTCCGGCTGGTATTGCGGCAGCAACAACACGAAATGCAGCGGCAGCCACAGCAGCGCACCGGTCACGCTGCTCAGGAAATAGCTCCAGCCGGGGAACTCGGCACCGGCGATCATCCGCACCAGCACCATCACCACCTGCGCCCCAAGCAGCAGCGGCAGGATCTGCACCGACTGCTGCACCGGCGCAAACCACAAGATCCGGCGCGACACCGCGCTGGCCGCATAGGCCAGCAGCACATAGGCCAGCGCATGCTGCCCCATCGCCGCGCCGTGGCCAATGTCGACCAGCACGCCGAACACGAAGGCCGCCCCCATGCCCACCACCTGACGCTCGCGCACGCACCAGAAGGCCAGCAGCAGGGCCACCCAGTCCGGCACACCGGGCAGCTGGCCGGTCGGGATGTAGGACAGCAGCAGCGCGACGAACAGCGACAGGTACACAAACCAGATGCGGACCGGGCGGAGGATGCGGCGGGAGCGATGGGTCGGTTGCATGCCGTCAGTCCTTGGCCTTGTCGGCCGGGGGCACCTGGCGCTCGGGCGCCGGCTGGGCCCGGCCGAGGATCAGCACCTGTGCCGCGTGGCCCACCCGCGCCACCGGCTCGCAGACGATCTGCGCGAAGGCCTGCAATTCGCGATTGACGCTGACCACCCGCGCCACCGGCAGGCCGGGCAGGAACAGGCCGTCCAGCCCAGAGGTGACCAGGCGGTCGCCCGGCTGGACGTCGGCGTTGGCCAGCAGGTAACGCAACTCGAGCATGCCTTCGCCGGCGCCATACACCACGCCGCGCTGGCCGGTACGCTCGACCCGCACGGGAACGGCCTGGGCCTTGTCGGTCAACAGCGTCACCTCGGACTGGATGGGATAGACCCGTGTGACCTGGCCGATCACCCCCAGTTCATCGACCACCACCTGGCCGGCGGTGACATCATGCTGCGAGCCGTGATCGACGATCACCTTGCGCGAGAACACGTCACGCGCCTCGTACAGCACGTCGGCCGCCACCGAGGTGACGGTAATGCGCTCCGACATGGCCAGCAGGCCGCGCAGGCGGGCGTTCTCCTGCTCGAGATCGGTCTGGCGCAGCAGGCGCTCGGCGTCGGCCAGCGCCTTGCGGCGCAGTTCGCGGTTGTCGCGCTGCACCTTGATCAGGGTGGCAAAGTACTTGGAGGCATTGCGGACGAATTCGGCCGGCGTGGCGGCCGCCATCTCGACCGGATAGAGCACCACCGACAGGGTCTGGCGCACCACTTCGAGATAGCGGAAATGCAGGTCGGCCACCAGCATCGCCAGGCAGGCGATGACGAACACCCACAGGCGCACCCGGGGGGCCGGTCCACGGCGGAAAATCGGTGGCGGAGCGTGACCTACCACGGCATCACTTCAGGGTTGCGGTTGCAACCGGTGCCACGGGCGCAGGACAGCTCGCGCCCGTTCGCATCGATCATTCAGAGGTAAAGATGGAGCCCAGCTTGTCCATCTTTTCGAGCGCCATGCCGGAGCCGCGCGCCACGCAGGTGAGCGGGTCTTCGGCGACGATCACCGGCAGGCCGGTCTCTTCCATCAGCAGGCGGTCGAGGTCGCGCAGCAGTGCGCCGCCACCGGTGAGCACCATGCCGCGCTCGGCGATGTCGGCACCGAGTTCGGGCGGGGTCTGCTCGAGGGCGATCTTGACCGCCGAGACGATCTGGTTGAGCGGCTCGTTGAGCGCTTCGAGGATCTCGTTGGAGGAGATGGTGAAGCTGCGCGGGATGCCCTCGGCCAGGTTGCGACCCTTCACTTCCATCTCTTTCACTTCCGAGCCCGGGAAGGCCGAGCCGATTTCCTTCTTGATGTTCTCGGCCGTGGTGTCGCCGATGAGCATGCCGTAGTTGCGGCGGATGTAGTTGACGATGGCGTCGTCGAACTTGTCGCCGCCAACCCGCACCGAGCCGGAATAGACCATACCGCCCAGCGAAATGACGCCCACCTCGGTGGTGCCGCCGCCGATATCGACCACCATCGAACCGGTCGCATCGGCCACCGGCAAGCCGGCGCCAATGGCCGCCGCCATCGGCTCTTCAATGAGATACACCTGGCTGGCACCGGCCGCCAGGGCGGCATCACGGATGGCGCGGCGCTCGACCTGGGTCGAACCGCAGGGCACGCAGACGATGATGCGCGGGGACGGCGAGAACAGGCGCGTGTCGTGCACCCGCTTGATGAACTGCTTGATCATCTGCTCGGTGACGACGAAGTCGGCGATCACGCCGTCCTTCATCGGCCGGATGGCGGTGATGTTGCCGGGCGTCTTGCCGAGCATCTGTTTGGCCGCATGACCGACCGCCTGGATCGTTTTCTTGGCGTTGGGCCCGCCTTCGGTGCGGATCGCCACCACCGAGGGTTCGTCGAGCACGATGCCTTTGGCCCGCACGTAGATCAGGGTATTGGCGGTACCCAAGTCGATGGCCAGATCGTTGGAAAAGTAAGAGCGCAGAAAACCGAACATGAAGATCCCGGGAAGTGCTGTAGGGCGGTGGGAAGATAAACGATTATGATAACCTACAAACCCTTGTGATTTAAGCAGGTTTGTTTCCCCATGTCTCTGTCCATCGACGAGGTTCGTCACATCGCGCGGCTGGCCCGGATCGAACTGGGCGAAGGCGAGGCCCAGGACACCCTCGACAAGCTGAACAACATCTTCGGCCTGATCGAGCAGATGCAGGCGGTGGACACCACCGACGTGGCCCCCATGTCGCATCCGCAAGATGTCGCCCAGCGCCTGCGCGACGATGTCGTCAGCGAAGCCAACCGCCGCGACGCCTACCAGCAGGTCGCCCCGCAGGTCGAAGCCGGCCTGTACCTGGTCCCCAAAGTCATCGAGTAAGCCGCCCGCCGCGGCCCCCACCGAAGCCATGATCGAAGCCAGTCTCAAAGACCTCGCGGCCGCCCTGCGCGCCGGGACGCTGTCGAGCGTCGAACTGACCACCCGCTGCCTCGAGCGCATCGAGGCCCTCAACCCCGCGCTGAACGCCTTCATCACCGTCGATCGCGACGGTGCGCTGGCCGCCGCCCGCGCCGCCGATGCGCGCATCGCCGCCGGCGACGCCGGCCCGCTGACCGGCATCCCGCTGGCGCACAAGGATGTGTTCTGCACCGAGGGCGTGCGCACCACCTGCGCCTCGAAGATGCTCGCCGACTTCGTCAGCCCCTACGACGCCCATGTCGTCAGCCAGCTCAAGGCCGCCGGCGCGGTCATGATCGGCAAGACCAACATGGACGAATACGCGATGGGCTCGTCCAACGAAAACTCGCACTTCGGCCCCGCCCGCAACCCCTGGGACGCCACCCGCGTGCCCGGCGGCTCCTCGGGCGGCTCGGCCGTGGCGGTAGCTTCAGGCATGGTGCCGATGGCCACCGGCACCGACACCGGCGGCTCGGTGCGCCAGCCCGCCGCACTCACCGGCGTGACCGGCATCAAGCCCACCTACGGCGTGGTCAGCCGCTACGGCATGATCGCCTACGCCTCCTCGCTCGACCAGGGCGGCGCCTTCGCCCGCTCGGCCGAAGACTGCGCGCTGCTGCTGACCGCCATGGCCGGCTTCGACCCGCGCGACTCGACCAGCGTCGAGCGCGAGGCCGAAGACTACAGCCGCAGCATCGGCCAGCCACTGGCCGGCCTGCGCATCGGTCTGCCCACCGAGTTCTTCGCCGAGGGCATGGACGCCGACGTGCGCGCCGCCATCGACGCCGCGCTCGAGCAGTACCGCCAGCTCGGCGCCACCACGGTCGAGGTCAGCCTGCCCAACGCCAAACTCGCGATCCCGGCCTATTACGTGATCGCCCCGGCCGAAGCCAGCTCCAACCTGTCACGCTTCGACGGCGTGCGCTACGGCCACCGCGCGGCCGAGTACACCGATCTGGCCGACATGTACGGCAAGAGCCGCGCCGAAGGCTTCGGCGCCGAGGTCAAGCGCCGCATCCTGGTGGGCACCTATGTGCTCTCGCATGGCTACTACGACGCCTACTACCTGCAGGCGCAGAAGCTGCGCCGCCTGATCGCCGAAGACTTCGGCCGCGCCTTCACGCAGTGCGACGTCATTGCCGGCCCGACCAGCCCCACCGTGGCCTGGCCGATCGGCGAGAAGAGCAACGACCCGGTGCAGATGTACCTGCAGGACATCTACACCATCGCCGTCAACCTGGCTGGCCTGCCCGGCCTGTCGATGCCCTGCGGCACCGGCGCGGGCGACCTGCCCGTGGGGCTGCAGCTGATCGGCAACTACTTCGACGAAGCCCGCCTGCTCAACGTGGCCCACGGCTTCCAGCAGGTTACCGACTGGCACCGGCGCACGCCGGCGGTGGGCTGAGCGCGCGGGTCATGCGCATCGCGCGTGCACGCTCCCGCCACCGGCCGGGCCTGGCCCGGGGGGCCTGGCTCGCGCTCGGCGCGGCCGCGCTGGTGGCCGGCTGCAGCGTGCCGCTGCCGCGCCCCGACACCACGCCCGACGTGCCCATCACCACGCCCACGCCGCAGCCCGAGCTGCGCGAACTGCCGCCCGAACCGCTGGCCGCCACGCCGCCGGCCCCGCCCGCGCCACGCAGCGGCCGGCCACGCCGCGCGATGAGCGCCGAGCCCATCGAACTGGCCATGCGCTGCGCCGCACGTGACGAACGCCGCCACACCGTGCAGGCCGATGTCGAGGTGCGCGACGGCCGGGTGCGCTACCTGCGCGCCCGCGTCGCCCAGCCGCGCGGCGCCTGCGAGTTCGCCCTGCCCGATTTCGAGCAGACGCGGGTGCTGCCGAGCATCGAGCTGCTGGCCCGCGACGGCAGCGGCTGCCGGCTGCTGCTGTGGGAGCAGGGGCCGCAGGTGGTGCTCGGCTACGACAACTGCGCGCAATACTGCCAGCCACAGACCGTCTTTAGCGACGCGCTGCCGATCCTCTTCGACCTGCGGGTCGGCCGCTGCGACTGATGAACATGAACCCGGCGCGCACCATTTGCGCCGCACTGGATACCACGAGCGAAACACCATGAGCCGACAGAATTGGGAAGTTGTCATCGGGCTGGAGATTCACGCCCAGCTCAACACCGCGTCCAAGATCTTCTCGGGCGCCAGCACCGCCTTCGGCGCCGAGGCCAATGCCCAGGCCAGCGCGGTCGACATCGCCCTGCCCGGCGTGCTGCCGGTGCTCAACAAGGGGGCCGTGGAGCGCGCCATCCGCTTCGGCCTCGCCATTGACGCCGAGGTGGCGAAGAAGAGCGTCTTTGCGCGCAAGAACTACTTCTACCCCGATCTGCCCAAGGGCTACCAGATCAGCCAGTTCGAGCTGCCGGTGGTGGTCGGCGGGCAGGTGACGGTGCGCGTGGGCGAAGGCGAGGCCGCCTACGACAAGACCATCCGCCTGACCCGCGCCCACCTCGAGGAAGACGCCGGCAAGAGCCTGCATGAAGACTTCCACGGCATGAGCGGCATCGACCTCAACCGTGCCGGCACCCCGCTGCTGGAGATCGTCTCCGAGCCCGACATGCGCTCCTCCGCCGAGGCCGTGGCCTACGCCCGCGCGCTGCACACCCTGGTGCGCTGGATCGACATCTGCGACGGCAACATGCAGGAAGGCTCCTTCCGCTGCGACGCCAACGTGTCGGTGCGCCGCCCCGGCGAACCGCTGGGCACCCGCCGCGAGATCAAGAACCTCAACTCCTTCCGCTTCCTGCAGCAGGCCATCGACTACGAGATCCAGTGGCAGATCGATACCATCGAGGATGGCGGCAAGATCCAGCAGGCCACCGTGCTGTTCGACCCGGACACCGGCGAGACGCGCATGATGCGCTCCAAGGAAGACGCCCACGACTACCGCTACTTCCCCGACCCCGACCTGCTGCCGCTGGTGATCAGCGAGGACTGGATCGCGCGCACCCGCGCCGCCATGCCCGAGCTGCCCGCCGCCATGCGCACCCGCTTCGAGGCCGACTGGGGCCTGTCGGCCTATGACGCGGTCACCCTCACCGCCAGCCGCGACACCGCCGCCTTCTTCGAGGCCGCCGTGGCCGCCGCCGGTGCCGCGCTCGCCAAGCCCTGCGCCAACTGGATCATGGGCGAGCTGGCCGCACGCCTCAACAAGGCCGAGCGCGACATCACCGACTCGCCGGTCAGCCCCGCGCAACTGGCCGCGCTGGTGGGTCGCATCGCCGACGGCACCATTTCGAACAACGCGGGCAAGAAGGTCTTCGATGCCCTCTGGAACGAGCCCGACAGCGCAGTCGACACCATCATCGAGGCCCAGGGCCTCAAGCAGATGAACGACAGCGGCGCGCTCGACGCCATCGTCGACGAGGTGCTGGCCGCCAACCCGAAATCGGTCGAGGAGTTCCGCGCCGGCAAGGAAAAGGCGCTCAACGCCCTGGTCGGGCAGGTCATGAAGGCCTCCCGCGGCAAGGCCAACCCCACCCAGGTCAACGAGGTCTTGCGCCGCAAGCTCGGCGCCTGACCGACCGGCCGCGCGCCGCGCTCGCGGCGCCGCGGCTTTGCTATGCTGGCGGCCTCAGCACCCCGATTTCAGAGACCGCCATGCGCTTCATCGTCAGCAGCGTCGCGCTGCTTGCCCTCGCCACCGCCCCCGCGCTGGCCAACACCGACATTCCCAAGCGCAAGCCCGGCCTGTGGGAACACGCCATGCAGATGGATCAACTGCCCGGCTACACCCATCGCGCCCATGTCTGCGTCGGCGAAAACCTCGACGACCTGGCCCGTCATGAAGCCGCCGGGCGCTGCGACAAGACCCACATCGTGCGCGTGGACGACCGCGTCCTGATCGAGTCCGTCTGCCAGGCCGAGGGCAGCAAGGTGACCACCAAGGGCAGCTTCAGCGGCGACTTCGCCAACCGCTACGCCGGTCAGCTCACCAGCACCTTCGTTCCGCCGCTCAGCGGCATGGCCAGCACCCGCATGCGCATGGAGGCCAAATGGCTCGGCCCCTGCCGCCCCGGCCAGAAAGTCGGCGACGTGATCCTGCCTGATCTGCCCCAGGGCATGGGCGGCATCGATCTGAACAAGATGATGCAGAACCTGCCCAAGCTGCCGGCCCGATGACCGCCCCAAGCCTCGCCGCGCTGATACTGATGACCCTCACCCACGCTGCCACGGCCGCCACCGCCTGGCAAAGCTGCAGCGGCCCGCCCGTGGCCGATGCCGCGCGCGAACTGCTGCCCTGCAGGGACCGGCCCAACTGCGTGTCCACCGAGCATCCCGCCGCCGATCGGCGCATCACGCCCCCGCCCGGCATCGCCATCGACGCCCTGCGCCAGGCCGCCCTGGCCGAGCCCCGCAGCCAGATCGTCGCCGAGGGCCCGCACTGGTTCATCGCCCATTTCCGCTCGCGCTGGTTCGGCTTCGTCGACGAGGCACATTTCATCCTGCGCCCCGACGGCCAGCTCGCCGCCCGCAGCGGCGCATGCAGCGGCTACTCCGATTTCGGCGTCAACCGCGCCCGCCTGGAACGCATCTTCACCCGGCTTTCCGGCCCGAACCGCCTAGAATAGAGACAGCCCCCGACAGCGAGGACCCCCGCATGTGCCAACTGCTGGGCATGAACTGCAACGTACCGACGGACATCTGTTTTTCGTTCACCGGCTTCCAGGCCCGCGGCGGCCTGACCGACATTCACCAGGACGGCTGGGGCATTGCCTTCTTCGAGGGGCGCGGCTGCCGGATGTTTCTCGACCCCCGCCCGAGCGTCGAATCGCCCGTCGCCGAACTGGTGCGCAGCTACGCGATTCGCTCGCTGAACGTCATCGCCCACATCCGCAAGGCCACGCACGGCGACATCAACCTCGAAAACACGCACCCCTTCATGCGCGAGCTGTGGGGGCAATACTGGCTGTTTGCCCACAACGGCGACCTGAAAACCTACGCACCGCCAGCGGGCGGGCGCTTCCGCCCGGTCGGCACCACCGACTCCGAGCGCGCCTTCTGCCAGATCCTCAACACCCTGGCCGAGCGCTACCCCGACGCACCGCCGCCGGTCGCCGAACTGCACGAGACGCTGCGCCAACTGGCCACCGAGATCGGCGCCTTCGGCGAGTTCAACTTTCTGCTCTCCAATGGCGACACGCTGTTTGCGCACTGCGCCTCGCGGCTGAGCTACATCATTCGCCAGGCGCCCTTTGCCGAAGCGCACCTGACCGACCAGGACGTGACCATCGATTTCAACGAGGTCACCACGCCAAAGGACCGGGTGGCCGTCATCGCCACCACGCCGCTGACCGACAACGAGCACTGGCAACGCATCCCGCCCGGCACGCTGCTCACCTTCCACGACGGCGCCCCGCTCGAGATGCAAAATTGCGTCACACGCCCGTTTTACCGGCCGGAAAGTGTGCCGGGTTCGTGACACAGCGTCACGACAGCGCCAAAATTTGGCGCCATACTTGATGCTGAAGCATTTGGATACATTTGTTGCCGACAGGAGACACCATGGACTGTCCGCTGTGCCAGCCTGAGGCCGAGCGCGTGCTGTGGCGCGACGACCGCTGCCGCGTCATCCGCGTCACCGACGCGCACTACGGTGGCTATTGCCGGGTGATCTGGCAGGCGCATGTGGCGGAGATGACCGACCTGTCGGCGCAGGACCGGGCGCATCTGATGCAGATCGTCTTTGCCACCGAAGCGGCCATGCGCCACGAGTTTTCCCCGGCCAAGATCAACCTCGCCAGCCTGGGCAACATGGTGCCGCACCTGCACTGGCATGTGATCGCCCGTTTCGCCGACGACGCGCACTTTCCCGACCCCATCTGGGCCGCCGCCCGGCGGGCCGGCACCCCCGGCCCCGAGGTTGGCGACGCGCAGCTGGCCATGGCACTGAGCGAACGGATTGGCCTAACGGATGATTGATCGCACACGCCGGGCAGGTCATCATGCAAGGCGGTCAGACGCAGTGCAGCATCGACAGGCAACAACAATAACGCGCCCCGAAGGGACACCATGAATTATTCCGATCCGACCGTCGCGCTGGCGACACTCCGGAGCCTCAACCCGGTCAACGTGGTCCAGAGCTACGACACCATCGTGGCCATCGTGGCAGCCCTGCACGCCACGCCGCCGTCACCGGAGTTGCACTTCGAGGTGCTCGAAAGCGCCCGCACGTCGATCGCCTTCGTTCAGGACGAGCTGGCCAAGCGCTACGCCGACCACCCCCTGCCACCCGACAGCGTCGAAGAAGCCACGCTGGAGAAGGTGGTCAAGCTGTGGCAGGAGCTGGCCCGCTCCTACGCCCAGATCGCCCAGCGCGACGCCACCCGCGAGGCGCTGGCCGCCCAGCGGCCGACGCTGCTGCAGCGCCGCCTGCACTACAGCGGCAACGTGCTGCTCGAATACTTCCGCGCCCATCGTGCCGTACCCAAGGGCCTGTGGCTGGATTTCCATGCCGGCTACGCGGTGGCCGAACAACAAGGTGTGGCCCGCACCCGCGTGGCCGATCCACTGAACGAGGTCTGGAAGGCACAGAGCAGCATCGAAGCCTATGTGGCCGTGCTGCTGGTCGACCTCTCCAACCCCTTCGGCCGCAGCCAGCGCGAATTTGCCTGGGTCTGTCGCTGGGCGCAGCGCTTCGCCCCCTACTGCGCACTGCACCTGCCGCAGGACGCCGAAAAGCCCGGCACCTACGCCATGGACCTGAGCCGCGACCACGGCCTGCGCCCGATCGCCACGCTGGCCAGCTCACCGCACCTGCGCCGTTTCGACGGCAGCCGGCTGGCCGGGCAGATTCAGGCCGTGCTGACCCAGTTCAAGCAGGGCGTCACCCCCACCTCTCTCGGCCTGGGCGACGACTGCTCCACCGAGGCGGGCGGGCGGCTGCTGCTGTCCTTGTACCGCCCCTGGGGCCTGGCCTCGGCCGGCCGGCGCTACACGCGCCGCGCCACCCGGGGCCGGCTCAGCCTGTGCTGCGACTGGGACGCCATCGGCTTCTATGTGCTGGGCAAGCCCTTCGAATCGCCCAAGACGACGACCTTCAACCCGCTGCAGACCGACATTGCGGCCATCACCTTCGGCGAACGCGCCGAGGAGGTGCCGATGCAGCCCGAAGCACTCAAGCGCATCGCCATCGAGCGCGGCTACATTCCGCAGCTGTGGGAGATCCTCGACCAGTCGGTGGGCGGCTTCCGCCTGCAGTCGCAACCCAATGCCCAGCGTTTCGAACACCACCAGCTGGTCGGCATCCGCCCGCCCGATGGCCAGCACTATCTGCTCGCCCATATCAGCTGGCTGATGTATCGCCCCGACGGCGTCATGGAGCTGGGCGTCCACGTCATGCCCGGCCTGCCCGAAGGCGTCGCCACCCGCCTGGTCGGCCTGCATGCCAGCGCCCGCGACCCGTACCGGCTGGGCTTCCTGCTGCCGGCCGTGCCGGCGCTGAAGGCACAGCCCAGCCTGGTGCTGCCGGCGGGCTGGTATCACGCGCAGCGCATCGTCGAACTGAAGATGGGCGATGACACCATGCAGATCCGGCTCAACCGGCTGGTGACGCGCGGCAGCAATTTCGACCGGGTCGAATTCACCACCCTCGGGCGGGGCTGATCGCCCGCACCGTCAATCGGCGGGGGTGTCCGGCACCGCCGGCAGGATGCGACGCGCCGGCAGGACGGCGCAAAAGCAGCTGCCTTCGCCCGGCGAACTCACCACCTTGAGTTCCGCCTGGTGGCGGGTCAGTACATGCTTGACGATCGCCAGGCCCAGACCGGTGCCGCCGGTTTCCCGCGAGCGGCCGCGGTCAACGCGGTAGAAACGCTCGGTCAGCCGGGGAATGTGCTCCGGCGCAATGCCGATGCCATCGTCTTCGACACAGAACTCGCCCGCCCCGGTGTCGAGCACCCGCCAGCGCAACTGCACCTTGCCGCCGGCCGGCGTGTAGCGGATGGCGTTGCTGGCCAGGTTGGCGAAGGCGCTGTGCAGTTCCTTGGCACTGCCTAGGAGGCGGCATGGATCGCTGGCCACCACGCCCACCTGGTGGCGACCCGCCGACAAGGCTTCGGTCTCGCGTGCCACCTCGCGCACCAGCCCCGCCACGTCGAACACGTCTTCGGCCGGTTGCGGCGCGCCGGTCTCCAGCGCAGAGAGGACCAGCAGGTCCTGGATCAGGCGCTGCATGCGCGCCGCCTGCTCGTGCGCCATCGTCAGGTAGCGCTGCAGCTCGTCGTGCGGCACATCTTCCAGGCCATCGAGCACGGTCTCGATGAAGCCCGACACCACGGTCAGGGGGGTGCGCAGCTCATGCGACACGTTGGCCACGAAATCGCGGCGCATGGTTTCCAGCCGCTCGATCTGAGTCACATCGCGCGAGATGATCATGCGGCGGCCGTCGCCAAAGGTGATGACCTGCACCAGCAAGGCAGCGCCGCGACGCCGCACGGGATGGAACAGAAAGGGCTCGCTGTAGTCACCGGACTCGAGGTAATGCACGAAGTCCGGCTGGCGCACCAGGTTGGTGATGGGGGCGCCGCGGTCGCGCGTCGGGTCAAGGCCGAGATCTTCGGCCGCGCGGCGGTTGATCCATTCGATATTACCGGTCAGCGACAGGTACATCACCCCGTCGGGCATGGCCTGGCTGGCATCACGGAAGCGGTCGAGCTCGGCGCCGAGCTTGGCCCGCTCGGCACTGGCCTGGCGCACATTGCGATTGAGATCGGAATAGACCAGATCCCACAGGCCGCTGGCTTGCGGCAGCGGCTGGCCCGTCGGCTGCTGGGTCCAGCGCACCAGGCGGGCCAGATACCCGTGGTGGCGGATCATCACCCACAACAGCCCGGCCAGGGCGATCAGGCTGCCCAGCAGGGGCGAGACCAGCACGGCAAAGGGGATGGCCAGCGCGGCAATCAGCGCCAGCGAACTGACCAAGGCGGTCCAGACATAACGCGCAGTGTGAATCGTGATTCCCCCGGGGCAGACGTGATGACGCGCGAATTATCGCACGGCGGTGTCTTCGTCCGGCTGGGCCGACAGCCGGTAACCGCTGCCCCGCACGGTCTGGATCAGGCGATCGTGCTCGGTAGGCTCCAGCGCACAGCGCAGGCGGCGGATGTGCACGTCGACCGTACGCTCCTCGACGAACACATGATCGCCCCACACCTGGTCGAGCAACTGGGTGCGCGAATGCACACGCTCCGGATGGGTCATCAGGAAATGCAGCAGGCGGAACTCGGTCGGACCGAGTGAAATCCGGGCCTCGCCGGCCGACACCCGGTGCGTGGCCGGATCCAGATGCAGGCCACCGATGACGACCGGGTCTTCCGTGGCCTGCGGTGCCCGCCGGCGCAGCACCGCCTTGATGCGCGCCACCAGTTCGCGCGGGCTGAAGGGCTTGGTGATGTAGTCGTCGGCGCCGGTCTCGAGCCCCTGCACCTTGTCCTGCTCCTCACCCCGCGCGGTCAGCATGATCAGCGGAATGTCGCGGGTCCGCTCCTCCGAACGCAGGCGCCGGGCAAGGTCGATGCCGGGCATGCCAGGGAGCATCCAGTCGAGCAGGATCAGGTCGGGCAGGGCTTCGCGCACGATGCGCTGGGCCGACTCGGCGTCGGGCGCGCGGATCACGTGATGGCCGGCGCGGCCGAGATTGGCGGCGATGAGCTCCTGGATCGCGGGCTCGTCTTCAACAACGAGAATATTGGCGGACATGACGACACTCCAAATCGGTCGACGACAGTCTATTGCAGGTATTTGACGATTTCATGACACGTCATGCCCCCGCAACCTGATATCGCCCCCGACCCGGCCAAGCTTCGTGCCGGCATCGGGTATCATTGCGTACTCCGTTAACTCTGCGGGCCAACGGCCCGGGTTGCGACTATGGCTGGCCTCGACTCGACCACTCCCCTGCCCACCGACATCGTGCTGCGCACCCAGTCCCGGGTGCTGGAAATCGCCTTCGACAACGGCGCGCGCTATGCCCTGCCGTTCGAATTCCTGCGCGTCTATTCGCCCTCTGCCGAGGTGCGCGGACATGGCGCGGGGCAGGAAACCCTGCAAACCGGCAAGCGCAACGTCCTGCTCCAGGCCGTCGAACCGGTGGGCAACTACGCCGTCAAGCTGGTGTTCTCCGACGGCCACGACAGCGGCCTGTATTCATGGGACTACCTGCTGATGCTGGGCGAACAGCACGACACGCTGTGGCAGGACTATCTGGACCGGCTGGCCGCCGAACACGCCAGCCGCGATATCGACACCACCACCCGGCCCGCCACCGGCGGCAGCTGCGGCGCGGGACACAAGCACTGATGAACGACAAGACCACTCACTTCGGATTCGAATCGGTCGCCGAGACCGACAAAGCCAAACGCGTTGCCGGCGTCTTCTCCTCGGTCGCCAGCCGCTACGACATCATGAACGACCTGATGTCCTTTGGACTGCACCGCATCTGGAAAGCCTTCACCATCCAGATCGCCGGCGTGCGGCCGGGCCACCGGGTCCTCGACGTTGCCGGCGGCACCGCCGACCTGTCGCTGGCCTTCGCCAGGCGCGTCGGGCCGACCGGCCAGGTCTGGCTGACCGACATCAACGGCGCCATGCTCTCGCACGGCCGCGACCGCGTCATCGACCGCGGCCACGCGCTGCCGGTGGCGCAGTGCGATGCCGAGAAGCTGCCCTTCCCCGACAACTACTTCAACCTGGTCACGGTCGCCTTCGGCCTGCGCAACATGACGCACAAGGATGCCGCGCTGGCTGAAATGCGGCGCGTGCTCAAACCGGGCGGCCAGCTGCTGGTGCTCGAGTTCTCGCAGGTCTACAAACCGCTCGCACCCGCCTACGACCTCTACTCGTTCAAGCTGCTGCCCTGGCTCGGCCAGAAGGTGGCCGGCGATGCCGACAGCTACCGCTATCTGGCCGAATCCATCCGCATGCATCCGCCGCAGGAAGAATTGAAGGCACTGATGGAACAGATCGGCCTCGAGAAGGTCGACTACTTCAACATGACCGGTGGCGTCGTCGCGCTGCACCGGGGCTTCAAGATCCACTGACAGGAGTCTTAGATGATGCGTAGTTTTGTTGCGTTGATTGCCTGCGCCCTGACCTTCGGCCTGGCCACCGGCGAGGCCGAAGCCAAGCGCTTTGGCGGCAGCAAGTCCTTCGGCATGCAGCGTAGCGCGCCTGCCACGCCCCCCAAGGCTGCCCCGACGGCCCCCACGGCGGCAGCCACCCCGGGCGCCGCCCCCAAGCGCAATAGCTGGCTTGGCCCGATCGCCGGCCTGGCCGCCGGCCTGGGCCTTGCCGCCCTGTTCTCCCATCTGGGCCTGGGCGAGGAGTTGGGCAGCCTGCTGCTGATCGCACTGCTGGCTTTTGCCGCCTTCGCGCTCTTCCGTCGCTTCTCCCGGTCGGCGCAGGGGCGTGCGCCACAAGGCATGCAGTACGCCGGGCCGACACCGGCCGACGCACCGCAAGACACCCGCTTCACCGGCAACACGGCCGCCAGCGGCGGTGTGGCCAGCGCCCGCAGCGGCTTTGAGGACTTCGACGAGGCGGGTTTCCTGCGCCAGGCGAAGATCAACTTCATCCGCATGCAGGCCGCCTACGATGCCGGCAACCTGGACGACATCCGCGCCTTCACCACGCCCGACGTGTTCGCCGAGGTCAAGATGCAGCTCGACGAGCGTGCCGGCGCCGCGCAACAGACCGATGTGGTGGACCTCTCCGCCGACATGATCGAAGTCACCCGCGAGGGCGAACGCTACATCGTCAGCGTGCGTTTCCACGGCCTGATCCGCGAGAACCGCGACACCGCGCCCGAAGCCTTCGATGAAGTGTGGCACCTGACCAAACCGGTCGCCGGTGACGGCGGCTGGCTGGTGTCCGGCATCCAGCAGGCCCACTGAGCGATGCTCTCGGCCAGCGTCATCGCCGGGCTCAATCACCTGCTCGGGCAGGCTGACTGGGCACGGCGGCGTCTGCGCGAACACGAAGGCGCCGTCGCGGAGGTCGCGCTGGGCGGCACCGTCCTGCGCCTGGGCATCGGGGCCGACGGTTATTTTCAGGCCGCACCCGACGACACCGCGCCGTCGGTCACCATCAGCCTGCCACCGGCGGCAGTCGCACGGCTGCCCGACGGTGTCGGGGCGGTGATGGCCGAGGTCAAGATCAGCGGCCAGGCCGACCTGGCCGACACGCTGAGCTTTGTTTTCCGGCATTTGCGCTGGGACGGCGAGGCCGATCTGGCCCGCATGCTTGGCCCGATTATCGGACGGCGTGTCCATCTGACCGCCAGCCGCCTGGCGCACGCATTGCCCGACGCCGGCACCCGCCTGGTCGCCAATGCGAGCGAGTATCTGGCCCACGAGGGGCAGCTGCTGGTGCCACGGGCGGCGCTCAGCGCCCACGCCGAGCGACTGCGCCAGGTGCGCGACACCATGAGTCGCCTCGACAAACGGATCAAACGCCTGGCGACACCGACAAGCGCCCGCGCCTGATCGCACCGAACCCGTGCCCGCTCACGGCAAGCCCATCGTAGAAAAGAAAAAGCAGCCCGAGGGCTGCTTTTTCTTTGGCGACAGCTGAGTGGCTCAGTGACGCGGATTGCGCAGTTTCTTGATCGCGGCCAGCTGGGCGATCGCTTCGGCCAGCTCGGCTTGCGCCGCGGCGTAGTCGATCTCCGCGTTCTGGTTCTGCAAGGCCTCTTCAGCGCGACGCTTCGCTTCCAACGCCTTGGCTTCGTCGAGATCCTTGCCGCGAATCGCGGTATCGGCCAGCACCGTCACGCGCCCCGGCTGGACTTCCAGCAGGCCACCGGCGACGAACACCAGCTCTTCTTCCGATTGATTCTGCGCCTTGACGCGAACCGCACCCGGCCGGATGCGGGTCATCAGCGGCATGTGGCCGGGCAGAATACCCAGCTCGCCCGATTCCCCCGGCAAGGCAACGAATTCCGCCAGCCCGGAAAAGATTTCCTCTTCTGCGCTGACGATGTCTACATGTACGGTCATAGCCATAACTTTATCCTCCGATTCTGCCCCGTCCGCAAGGGGACGGGGCATTGGGCATGCTTACTGGAGGGTCTTGGCCTTCTCGATGGCTTCTTCGATGCCACCAACCATATAGAAGGCCTGTTCCGGCAGCTGATCGCACTCGCCGCCCACGATCATCTTGAAGCCCTTGATCGTGTCCTTGAGCGTCACGTACTTGCCCGGCGAACCGGTAAAGACTTCGGCCACGTGGAACGGCTGCGACAGGAAGCGCTGGATCTTACGGGCGCGGGTCACGGCCAGCTTGTCTTCCGCCGACAGTTCGTCCATACCCAGAATGGCGATGATGTCGCGCAGTTCCTTGTACTTCTGCAGGGTCTGCTGAACCTGACGGGCCACGTTGTAGTGCTCTTCGCCCACGACCAGCGGATCGAGCTGGCGCGAGGTGGAGTCGAGCGGATCGACGGCCGGGTAGATACCCAGGGCAGCGATGTCACGCGACAGCACGACGGTGGAGTCCAGGTGCAGGAAGGTGGTTGCCGGCGACGGGTCGGTCAAGTCATCGGCAGGCACATACACGGCCTGGATCGAGGTAATCGAACCGACCTTGGTGGAAGTGATTCGCTCCTGCAGGCGGCCCATTTCTTCGGCCAGCGTCGGCTGGTAACCCACCGCGGACGGCATCCGGCCCAGCAGCGCGGACACTTCGGTACCGGCCAGGGTGTAGCGGTAGATGTTGTCGACAAAGAACAGAATGTCGCGGCCATCGTCACGGAAACGCTCGGCCATGGTCAGGCCGGTCAGCGCCACGCGCAGACGGTTGCCCGGGGGTTCGTTCATCTGACCGAACACCATCGCGACCTTGTCCAGCACGTTGGAGTCCTTCATCTCGTGGTAGAAGTCGTTACCCTCACGAGTCCGCTCACCCACGCCAGCAAACACCGACAGACCGGAGTGCTGTTTGGCGATGTTGTTGATCAGCTCCATCATGTTCACGGTCTTGCCCACACCGGCGCCGCCGAACAGACCCACCTTGCCGCCTTTGGCGAACGGGCAGATCAGGTCGATCACCTTGATGCCGGTTTCGAGCAGTTCCACGGACGGGGACAGCTCGTCGAACTTCGGGGCCTTCTGGTGAATGGCGCGCTTCTCGTCGCTTTCGATCGGACCCGCTTCGTCGATCGGGCGGCCGAGCACGTCCATGATGCGGCCCAGGGTACCGTGACCCACGGGCACCGAGATCGGTGCGCCGGTGTTGGCCACCGCCATGCCGCGGCGCAGACCATCGGAAGAACCCATGGCAATCGTACGCGCCACGCCGTCACCAAGCAGCTGCTGAACCTCGAAGGTCAGGCCGGCTTCGGCGAAGGAGTCTGCAGCGTCCTCAAGCTTCAGGGCGTCGTAAACCTTGGGCATCGCGTCGCGCGGGAACTGGATGTCCACCACCGCGCCGATGCACTGAACGATCGTACCAGTACTCATCGTTTTTCCTTAAATCAATAATCCGTTAGACCGCGGCGGCGCCGGCGACGATTTCCGAGAGCTCTTTCGTGATGGCCGCCTGACGGGTCTTGTTGTAGACCAGTTGCAGCTCGCCAATCACGTTTTTCGCGTTGTCGGAGGCCGCCTTCATGGCCACCATCCGCGCGCTCTGTTCGGACGCCATGTTCTCGGCCACAGCCTGATACACCAGGGCCTCGACGTAACGCACCAGCATTTCATCAATGACCACCTGGGGATCCGGCTCGTACAAGTAGTCCCACGTACCTTCAGGCGCGCCCAGCCGATCGCCGGTGAGCGGCAACAGCTGCTCGACCTGCGCTTCCTGCTTCATCGTGTTGATGAAGCGGGTGTAGGCGATATAGACCACGTCAAGCTCGCCATTCTGGAACGCGTCCAGCATGACCTTGACCGGGCCGATCAGCTTTTCGAGGTGCGGGGTGTCACCGAGTTGGATCGCGTGCGAGGCCACCTTGACGCCCACACGCTGCATGAACCCGTAACCCTTGTTGCCGATGCAGGTAGCACGAATATCGGTTGCACCCTGGGCTTGCCACTGCTTCATCTCGGCCATGGTCTGGCGCAGGATGTTGGTGTTCAAGCCGCCGCAGAGGCCCTTGTCCGTGGTCACGACGATGACGCCGACACGCTTGCCGTCGTTCTTCTTGGCCAGGAACGGGTGCTGATACTCGGTGATGTTCGCCTGAGACAGGTTCGCGGCGAGTCGGCGGATCTTCTCGGCGTACGGACGGGCGGCACGCATGCGTTCCTGCGCTTTGCGCATTTTCGATGCGGCCACCATTTCCATGGCCTTCGTGATCTTGCGAGTGTTCTGAACACTCTTGATCTTCGTACGGATTTCCTTACCGCTTGCCATATTCCGTCTCCGTACGCTGCGTTAAGCCCAGCTCTTCTTGAACTCTTCGATCGCGGACACCAGGGTCTTCTCGTCGTCACCGTCGAGATTCAGGGTGCTGGCGATCTTTTCGATCAGAGCCGAGTACTTGGTCTTGATGAATTGATGCAGCGCCGATTCGCAGGCCAGCACGCGGGACACTTCAACGTCGTCGAAGTAGCCGTTGTTCGAGGCATACAGCGTCACCGCCATGTCGGCGACCGACAGGGGCGCGTACTGCGGCTGCTTCATCAGTTCGGTGACCAGGCGGCCACGCTCGAGCTGCTTGCGGGTGGCTTCGTCCAGATCGGAAGCAAACTGCGCAAATGCCGCCAGTTCGCGGTACTGGGCCAGGGCCAGACGCACACCGCCGCCGAGCTTCTTGATGACCTTGGTCTGGGCAGCACCACCGACGCGCGACACCGAGATACCGGCGTTGATGGCGGGACGGATACCAGCGTTGAACAGGTCGGTCTCGAGGAAGATCTGGCCGTCGGTAATCGAGATCACGTTGGTCGGCACGAAGGCGGACACGTCACCGGCCTGGGTTTCGATCACCGGCAGGGCGGTCAGCGAACCGGTCTTGCCTTTGACTTCACCGTTGGTGAACTTCTCGACGTAGTCGGCGTTAACACGCGCAGCGCGCTCGAGCAGGCGGGAGTGCAGGTAGAACACGTCGCCCGGGTAGGCTTCACGGCCCGGCGGACGGCGCAGCAGCAGCGAGACCTGACGATAGGCCCAGGCTTGCTTGGTCAGATCGTCATAAACGATCAGCGCGTCCTGACCACGGTCGCGGAAGTACTCGCCCATGGTGCAGCCCGAGTAGGCCGACAGGTACTGCATGGCGGCCGATTCGGAAGCGGTGGCGGCGACGACGACGGTGTATTCCATCGCGCCGTTTTCTTCCAGCTTGCGCACCACGTTGGCAACGGTCGAGGCTTTCTGACCGATGGCAACATAGACGCAGAACATGTTCTGGCCTTTCTGGTTGATGATCGCGTCGACGGCGACGGCGGTCTTGCCCGTCTGGCGGTCGCCAATGATCAGCTCACGCTGGCCACGGCCGACCGGCACCATCGAGTCGACCGACTTCAGACCGGTCTGCACCGGCTGCGAGACGGACTGACGGTCGATCACGCCCGGGGCGACCTTTTCGATCTTGTCGGTCAGCTTGGCGTTGATCGGGCCCTTGCCGTCGATCGGCTGACCCAGCGCATTGACCACGCGGCCAACCAGCTCGGGGCCGACGGGCACTTCGAGGATGCGGCCGGTGGCCTTGACGGTGTCGCCTTCGATGATGTGCTCGTATTCGCCGAGCACCACGGCGCCGACCGAGTCACGCTCGAGGTTGAGCGCCAAACCAAAGGTATTGCCGGGGAACTCCAGCATTTCGCCTTGCATCACGTCGGCGAGACCGTGAATACGACAAATACCGTCCGTAACGGACACGACGGTACCTTCGTTGCGCGAGGTCGCGGCAAGCTGCAGGTCCTGAATCCGGCTCTTAATCAGATCACTGATTTCAGAGGGGTTAAGTTGCATTCCAATGCTCCTAATTCTTAAGCGCAGCGGCCATGTTCGCGAGCTTGCCGCGGACCGAGGCGTCGATAACGTCATCGCCAATGGTGATGGTCACCCCCCCGATCAGGGCGGGATCCACCGACACGGACACATTCAGCTTGGCCTTGAAGCGGCCCTCAAGCTGTTCGGTCAGCGTCTTCAGCGCGGCGTCGTCGAGCGGGAAGGCGGAAACGATGTCCGCATCCAGCACGCCTTCGTGTTCGTTCTTACGTTCAACGAACAGGTCACGGATCTCGGGAAGCACCTGCAGACGTTCATTTTCGATCAACACGCGCACGAAGTTCTTCTGTGCGTCGTCGAAGGAACCACCGACGATCCCGATAAACAGCTCGGCCAGCTTTTCGGCGCCGAGCTTGGGATCATTGATGCATGCTTTCATCTGCGGATCGGCGGCGGCAAAGGCCATCCGATCCAGAGCTTCCGACCAGGGCCCCAGCGCACCAGCCCCTTGAGCCAGCTTGAAGGCGGCTTCAGCGTAGGGGCGCGCGATGGTGACGTTCTCGGCCATGACTTATTGCAGTTCCTGTTTCAGGTTTGCCAGCAGTTCGGCGTGGACCTTGGCATCCACTTCCTTGCGCAGGATCTTTTCCGCGCCGGAGAGGGCCAGGATGGCAATTTGATCACGCAGGGCTTCCTTGGCACGTTGGGCAGCAGCGGCGGCTTCGCCTTCTGCGGCTTCTCGTGCGGCGGTAATGATGCGGCCAGCTTCGGCACGGGCCTCGTCGATCAGAGCGGCTGCCTGCTTTTCAGCAGAGGTGCGCACGTCGCCGGCGGATTCGCGGGCTTTGCGCATTTCCTCGACAACCTTCTTCTCGGCGTGGGCCAGATCAGCCTTCGCTTTGTCCGCAGCCGCCAGCCCGTCCGCGACCTTCTGTGCCCGTTCGTCGAGCGCCTTCACAATGGGCGGCCACACGAATTTCATCGTGAAGACGACCAGAATGAAGAACACCACGAGCTGAGCGATCAGGGTAGCGTTCAGATTCACGTTGCGATGTCCTTATGGTTCGTTGGGAGAAACAAACGACCCGGAGATCAGGCGAGCTGGAACGGGTTGGCGAACGCGAACATCATGGCAATACCGACACCGATCAGGAACGCAGCGTCGATCAGACCGGCCAGCAGGAACATCTTGGTCTGCAGGGCGTTCATCAGCTCGGGCTGACGCGCCGATGCTTCGAGGTACTTGCTACCCATGATGCCGATACCGATACATGCACCGATGGCACCCAGACCGATAATCAGACCAGCGGCCAGCGCAACAAAGCCCAGAACGTGTTCCATGACAACTCCTTCAGAGAAAAAATGGTTTTCTGTTGAAACCCGGGGTTAAAAAGAAACTTGAAAACTTGTAATTAGTGGCTCTCGTGAGCCTGCCCGATGTACACCAGCGCCAGCATCATGAAGATGAAGGCCTGCAGCGTGATGATCAGGATGTGGAAGATCGCCCAGATCGAACCGGCGATGACATGACCCACAAAGCCCATCACCGTGGCCGTGCCGCCGAGCAGCGCGATCAGCATGAACACCAGTTCGCCGGCGTACATGTTGCCGAACAGTCGCATGCCGTGCGAGACGGTCTTGGCCAGGAACTCGATCATCTGCATGAGGAAGTTCACCGGGTAGAGCAGGGGGTGGCTGCCGAACGGGGCGGTAAAGAGTTCATGCACCCAGCCGCTCACGCCCTTGATCTTGACGTTGTAGTACAGGCACACCAGCAGCACGCCGATGGACATGCCGAGCGAGCCGTTGAGGTCGGCCGTGGCCACCACACGCATGTAGGGGATGCCGAACATCTCGCCGATACGCGGCAGCAGGTCGACCGGCAGCAGGTCCATCGCGTTCATCAGGAAGATCCAGACAAACACGGTCAGCGCCAGCGGGGCGACGAACTTGCGCGATTCGGCCGAATGCACGATGCCCTTGGCCTGGTCAGCCACCATCTCGACCAGCAGTTCGACCGCGGCCTGGAAACGGCCCGGCACGCCGGAGGTGGCCTTGCTGGCCGCACGCCAGAGGAAATAGAGGGAAATCGCGCCGATCAGGACTGAATAGAACAGCGTGTCGATATTGAGAATCGACCAGTCGATGACGTTTTCTTGCGCATGACCCGAGGTATTGAGCTGGGTCAGGTGGTGGACGATGTACTCGGAAGCGGTGGGAGCGTGCCCTGCTGTAGCCATGGTTAATTCTTCACCCAAAATGCAAACAAATTCGCTTTGAGCGCCAGCACCATGCCGATCAGGAGCGCCCCCCAGTGGAGGCCGTCGATCAGCACAGCAGCCAGCGCCAGTAATCCCACTATCGCGGCGACCTTGATGAATTCGCCCACGAAAAAAGCGGCAGGGTAGGATTCGGGGCGCCGGTCACGCGTCACGGCAAGCTTCAAGGCAAATAACGCGTTCGGTACCACGCAAGCCAATCCGCCAACGGCGGCCGACATCGCTCCGATTGGCCCGAACAGCGCTGCGGCCAGCGCCGCGGCAAGCAGTGTCGCGACCAGCTGAAACCCGACAGCCTTGAACATCCCTTTCCTTACGCTCCGGCCCGCAATTATGCCAGCCGGCCGCTCAAAAAATCCCGGCAATACTAGGGGTTTACCGCAGCCAAGTCAAACCGATTTTGCAACGCAACAGGGCACGCTCGTTTCATTTTCGTGCCGGCATTCAAGGCCTTGGTTCAGTGAAAACGACCGCCGTTGCTGGCGCTTCGCCGACAGACTACGCATCGGTCATGGCGCCTCATTCCGGTGCGTCAACCGCTGCGATGCCCCTTAACGGAGCTTGCCGAGCAAACCGTCGAGCTGATCGAGGCTGCCGAAGCCGATCGACAGCGCACCGGCGCCCTTGCGATTGGCCTTGATCTTGACCGTGGCGCCGAGGGCGTCCGACAGCTCTTCTTCCAGGCGCTGCAGGTCGCGGTCGGGCGCCGGCTTGGCGCGCAGCGAGCGCGGCTTGAGCTCGTGGTGCACCAGCCGCTCGACCTCGCGCACCGACAACCCGCGGCCGGCGGCCCGGTTAGCGAACTGGATCTGACCCGCCGGGTCGAGCGGCAGCAGTGCGCGCGCATGGCCCATGTCGATGTCGCCCGCCATCAGCAACTCCTGCACTGGCGAGGCCAGTTGCAGCAGGCGCAGGAGGTTGGTCGCGGCCGGGCGCGAGCGGCCGACCGCGTCGGCGGCCTGCTGGTGGGTCATCTCGAACTCGTCGATCAGGCGCTGGATGCCGGCAGCCTCTTCGAGCGGGTTGAGGTTTTCGCGCTGGATGTTCTCGATCAGCGACATGGCCAGCGCGGCCTCGTCGGGGATCTCGCGGACCAGGCAGGGCGCGGCGTCCAGGCCGGCGATCTGCGAAGCGCGCCAGCGGCGTTCGCCGGCGATGATCTCGTAGCGGTCCGGCCCGACCGGGCGCACCAGGATCGGCTGCATCACACCCTGCGCCTTGATCGACGCCGCCAGCTCTTCGAGCGAGCCGGGGTCCATGCGCGTGCGCGGCTGGTACTTGCCCGGCTGCAGGGCGGACACGGGCAGGGTCTGCAGCTCGCCCTTTTCGCCCTCGTCGGCGTTCGCGGCGAGGAGCGCGTCCAGCCCGCGGCCGAGGCCTTTGAGTTTCGGTGGCGCCATAGTCGGTCGTTTCCTAGAGGGTCTGTACCCGTTTGATCATTTCCTTGGCGAAGTCCAGGTAGGCCTGCGCGCCCTTGGCGGCGCGGTCGTACACCACGCCGGGCATGCCATGGCTGGGGGCCTCGGCCAGGCGCACGTTGCGCGGCACGACGGCCTTGAACACCTTGTCGCCAAAATGCGATTCGAGCTGCGCCGAGACCTGCTGCTGCAGCGTCATGCGCGGGTCGAACATGACGCGCAGCAAGCCGATGATCTTCAGGTCGCGGTTCAGGTTGGCATGCACCTTCTTGATGGTGTTGACCAGGTCCGACAAGCCCTCGAGCGCGTAGTACTCGCACTGCATCGGGATGATCACGCCATCGGCCGCGCACAACCCATTGAGGGTCAGCAGCGAGAGCGACGGCGGGCAGTCGACCAGGACGAAATCGTAGTCGTCGGCCACCCGGGCCAGCGCGGTCTTGAGCCGGTGTTCGCGCCCGTCGAGGCCGACCATCTCGACCTCCGCGCCGGCCAGGTCGCGGTTGGCGGGCAACACATCGTACTTGCCCGACGGCGAGCGCACCCGCACCGCCGCCAGGTCGGCCAGGCCCACCAGCAGGTGGTACACCGAGCGGGTCAGCGTGCGCTTGTCGATGCCGCTGCCGCCGGTGGCGTTGCCTTGCGGGTCGAGGTCGATCAGCAGCACACGCTGCTTGCGCGCCACCAGGGCGGCGGCCAGATTCACGCAGGTGGTGGTCTTGCCCACGCCGCCTTTCTGGTTTGCCACGCAGAAGATTCGGGCCATCAGGCGTTTCCGTTCCGTTCGATGATGATCAGGTGGCGGTGAGCGTCGAGCGCCGGCACCGACAGTTCGATCGACTCGACCACCCGGAAGCCTTCGGGCAGGCGCGCGATTTCCTCGTGAGGGTACACGCCTTTCATGGCGTAGAAACGACCGCCAGGGGCCAGCAGGTGGGCGGTCAGGCGGATGAAATCCGCCAGCTCCGAGAAGGCGCGCGAGATGATGCCGTCGAAACCGGGCTCGCGCCGCACCTCCTCGACCCGTGCACACACCGGCTCGAAGTTGGCCAGCTTGAGCTCGATCCGGGCCTGCTGCTGGAAGGTGGCCTTCTTGTTGACCGTCTCGATCGAGGTCACGGCCAGGTCCGGCCGGGCAATCGCCAGCGGAATGCCGGGCAAGCCGCCGCCGGAGCCGACATCGGCCAGGCGGGTCACGCCCCCCAGGTGCGGCAGCACCGACAAGGCATCGAACAGGTGCAGCGTCATCATCTGACTGCTGTCGCGGATGGCGGTCAGGTTGTAGACCTTGTTCCACTTGGCCAGCAGGGCGGCGTAGGCCACCAGCTTTTCATGCGCCGTTTCGGGCAGGTCGATGCCCATCGCGGCCAGCCCGCGTTCCAGTGTGGCCAGATCACTCATGCGCGTTTCACTTCGTCGGTCAGCGCGGCGGCGCCGCGTTTGCGTTTCAGATAGACCAGCAGCAGCGAGATGGCCGCCGGCGTCACGCCCTGGATGCGCCCGGCCTGGCCGAGGGTCTCGGGGCGGTGTTCGGCCAGCTTCTGCTGCACTTCCTTGGACAGGCCGCGCACCTCGGTGTAGTCCAGATCGAGCGGCAACGTGGTCGACTCGGCCTGCGCGGTGCGGGCCACCTCGTCGAGCTGGCGGTCGATGTAGCCCTGGTACTGGGCGGCGATCTCTAGCTGCTCGACCACCTGCGCGTCGGTTTCGGGCGCCTCGGGCGCAGTCGGCAGCGTCATCAGGTCGGCATAGCGGACATTCGGCCGACGCAGCAGGTCGAAGAAGGTGTACTCGCGCTCCAGCGCCTTGCCCACCACGCGCTCGGCATCCGCCGCCGGAATGCGCTGCGGATGCGCCCAAGTGGCCTTGAGACGTGCGGATTCGCGCTCGATCGCCTCGCGCTTGGCGCAGAAGGCCGCCCAGCGTGCATCGTCCACCAGGCCCAACGCGCGGCCTTGTTCGGTCAGGCGCAGGTCGGCGTTGTCTTCGCGCAGGCTCAGGCGATACTCGGCGCGCGAGGTGAACATGCGGTAGGGCTCGGCCACGCCGCGGGTGATCAGGTCGTCGACCAGCACGCCGAGGTAAGCCTCGTCACGACGCGGGCACCAGGCCTCGCGGCCCTGCACCTGCAGCGCGGCATTGGCGCCGGCGAGCAGGCCCTGGGCGGCGGCTTCTTCGTAGCCGGTGGTGCCGTTGATCTGGCCGGCAAAGAACAGGCCGGAAAAGGTCTTGGTCTCGAAGCTGCGCTTGAGATTGCGCGGGTCGAAGTAGTCGTACTCGATGGCATAGCCGGGGCGCAGGATGTGCGCGTTCTCCATGCCGGCAATGCTGCGCACCACCTGCAGCTGCACATCGAAGGGCAGCGAGGTGGAGATGCCGTTCGGATACAGTTCGTGCGTCTCCAGCCCTTCGGGCTCGAGGAAGACGTTGTGGCTGGCCTTGTCGGCGAAGCGATGGATCTTGTCTTCGATCGACGGGCAGTAGCGCGGGCCGACGCCCTCGATCACGCCCGAATACATCGGCGAGCGGTCGAGGTTGTTGCGGATGATCTCGTGGGTGCGCTCGTTGGTGTGGGTGATCCAGCACGGCAGCTGCGCCGGGTGCTGCGCCACCGAGCCGAGGAAGCTGAACACCGGCACCGGGTCATCGCCCGGCTGCACCGTCATCACCGAATAGTCGACCGTGCGCCCGTCGATGCGCGGCGGCGTACCGGTCTTGAGCCGGCCCTGCGGCAGCTTGAGTTCCTTCAGGCGCTGGCCGAGCGAGATCGACGGCTGGTCGCCAGCGCGGCCGCCCGAATGGCTCGTCAGGCCGACATGAATCAGGCCGTTGAGGAAGGTGCCGGCGGTGAGCACCACGGTCGGCGCCTCGAAGCGGATGCCCAGTTGCGTGACCACGCCGGTGACGCGGTCGCCCGCGACGGTGATGTCATCCACCGCCTGCTGGAACAGCGTGAGGTTTGGCTGGTTCTCCAGCCGGCGCCGGATCGCGGCCTTGTACAGCACGCGGTCGGCCTGGGCGCGGGTGGCGCGCACGGCCGGGCCCTTGGAGGCGTTGAGGATGCGGAACTGGATGCCGGCCTCGTCGGTGGCCGCGGCCATGGCGCCGCCCAGCGCATCGACCTCTTTCACCAGATGCCCCTTGCCGATGCCGCCAATCGACGGGTTGCAGCTCATCTGGCCGAGGGTCTCGATGTTGTGGGTGAGCAGCAGGGTACGCACCCCCATGCGCGCGGCGGCGAGGGCGGCTTCGGTACCGGCATGGCCGCCACCGACAACAATGACATCGAATCGATCGGGATACAGCATGGCGCGTCCTGCGCGTGAATACGGCGAAAAGGCAAGGCGGGGATTCTACCCGCTTGCGCGCGGCAAGACCAGCCACCTGAGGCGATGTTTCACGGAGTTATTGCGTTAAAACATGGTGTTACATGGCTGCACGGCCGCAGCTGCAGGCGCCGCCCACGCCGGCCTGCCAGCACCGCCGTCCATCGGGCGGCGAGGGCGCCAACTTGGTTCACATCAAGAAATCGATACGATCGCCTGGCCTCGGTGCAGCCGGCTGGCCATACTGGAATCACCCCAAAAACCCCAGAGCACGACACACGAGATGTCGACCGCCGCCGCCACCTTCACGGCGCCGCCCGCGCCTGCCCTTGGCCGCATCCCCGGCAACAAGGCGATCTGGGTCGGCATTTACTGCGAGCTGACCGAGTTCGCGCTGATGTTTCTCGTCTATTTCCTGGCCCGCGCCCACCATCCGGAGGCCTTCCGCGACGGGCCGCAGCAGCTGTCCACGCTGGCCGGTGTGGCCAACACCGTGATCATGCTCACCAGCAGCTATTTCGTCGCCCGCGGCGTGATGGCCATGCGCCGCAACGCGCGCGGCACCTGCCTCAAGTGGCTCGCGGCGGCGCTGGTGGTCGGCATCGGCTACCCGGTGGTGAAGTTCTTCGAGGTGCAATGGAATGTCGCCCACGGCCTGTCGGGCAACGGCGAGGTCTTCCAGATGGCCTACTACTACCTGACCTTCAACCACCTGGTCCATGTCAGCTGGGGCCTGCTTGGCCTGTTGTGGGTGATGGCGCGCACCTGGATGGGCGCCTACGACGCCCGTGACCATGACGGACTGGAGGCCTTTGCCTGCTACTGGCACGCCACCGACCTGATCTGGCTGATGATCTTCCCGCTGTTCTACGTGCTGCCATGAGAATGCCGACCATGCATAACGAACACACCCTCACCCTCGCCTGGCTCGTGCTGCTCGGGCTGACGCTGCTCGGCGGCGTGGTCGGCAACGCCGGCAGCCCCGGCCTGTGGGTCACGGTGGCCGTGGCGGCCATGATGGCCTTCAAGGGGCGGGTGGTGATCGACCACTTCCTGGAGCTGGGCGGCGCCCACCCGTCGATCCGGCGGCTGGTGCGCTTCTACGCCGTGGCGCTGCCGGTGATGCTGATCCTCACCGATCTGTTCGGCCCGCAGATCGCCCGGCTGACCACGCTCTGAACCCGGTTCATCATCGATGAGGTGCCCATGACTGCCTACGTGATTTTCGATGTCGAGATCCACGACATGGCGCGCTACCAGGCGTTCATCCACCAGGTGAAGCCTGCACTCGAAGCCGCCGGCGGGCGCTATCTGGCGCGCGGTGGCGCGCACCGGGTGTACGAGGGTGACTGGTCGCCGCGGCGCATCGTGCTGCTCGAATTCCCCTCGCGGCAGGCCTGGGAAGACTTCTACCACGGCCCGGTCTATCGCGGCCTGAAGGCGATCCGCGATGAATGCAGCACGGCGCGCCTGGTGTGCGTCGAAGGGCTCGATCCGTAGGCCGCGGCTCAGGCGCTCAGAGCCGCCACACCAGCGAACTGGTGTAGTTGAAGTCGTTGCGGCCCACGCCGGGCTCGCGCGAGCTGTCGTATTCATTGGTCACCCCGATCTGCAGACCGGCGCCCAGGCTCTTGTCCAGGTCGATCACCCAGTCCACCGTGGTGATGTTGCGGAACATGCCCGACTCGCGAAGACTCGGGTGATAGGCATTGGTGAAGGCCACCGTGTGCTGGCGCGAGACCCGCCAGTTCATGTCCACCCCCAGCAGCAGCTCGGGCGCAAAGCGGCCGTCTTCCTGGCCGCCCCAGGTCTGGATGGCGCCGATACCGCCCCGGCCCAGCAAGCGCCAGCGCTCGGAGGACGCAAACTGGTAGCCGATGCCGGTGTTCAGGTTGAGGCGGTTGCCCCAGTCCTTGAAGTCGTCACGCACGAACTGGCCGCCGGTAAAGTGGAAGCGCGGCGAGCCCGGCTCCAGGCCGTCGCGGTTGAGCGCCACCGACAGGGTCTGCGAGGTGGTCTCGCCTTCGGACTGGCGGCGGTAGAAGCGCGTGCGGTGGTTCCAGCGCTCCTCGGTGTCTTCAAAATCGGCCATGAAGCCGACGTTGATGCGCTGGTTCTGCGATTTGCCCGAGGCGCCGCTCACGCCCACCTCCATGCGCCGGCGCCAGTCGGTGAGCCAGCCGGAGCCGAGCAGGCCGTTGTCGGGCACGCTGGCAATGGTCGGCTTGGGGCGCGCCGGGGCCACGGTGTCTCCGTCCTCGATGGTGCGCACCTTGTCGCGCGCCACCACCACATCGCCCAGCGTGGGGTGCTTGAGGCGCAGTTCGGTGGGCGTCTCCGCCACCACCTCGCCGCGCAAGCGGTCGCCGTTGTCGAGGGTGACCGTCACCGCCGCCAGACCCTGGCCGGCCCATACCAGGCCCGCCATCGCGAGCCCCGAGCGCAGCATCCGCCCCATCATCGTTCTTCCTGCAAATCCGTCCCGGACCGCCCCGGGACGGAGCGATCAACGCGTGCCGCGACGCCCCACCAGCAGGGTTGCCGCCAGCGCCGCGACAATCAGTGCCGCGGCAAAATAGTCTTCCACAAAGGGCTGCTCACCGGTCAGCACCATCGCCGAGCCGAGGCCGATCACCGGAATGAACATGATCGACAGGCCACTGGCCACCGGCGGCACGCTGCGCGCGATCGAGAACCACAGGATCTGCGCAATGCCGTAGTTGATGGCAAAGCCGTACACCAGCACCACCCACATGGTGGGCGAAAAATCCAGGCTCGGCACCGGCTCCAGCGACACCGCCAGCACCCACACCAGGGGCACGGTCAGGCCGATCATCCACACCGTCAGTGCCTCGGTGGACAGCGGCACAGACACGCGCTTGAGCAACAAGGTTCCGAGCGCCCAGCAAAAGGCCGCCGAGAGCATCCACAACACGCCCACCGGCCGGCCGGTGAGGGCGTCCAGTTCGTGCCACAGCAGCAACACCACCGCCGCCGCCGAACAGGCCGTGGCCAGCCACAGGCGCGGCGTCATCTTCTCGCGGAAGAACAGCACGCCGATGATCACCACCCAGATCGGCATGGTGAAGCCGACGATCGCCGCCCGCCCCGAGGCCAGCGCCTGCACACCGAAAATCGACAGCGCATGCCAGCCGAGGATATTGGGCAGCGCCAGCATCAGCACCTGCGGCAGGGCCGAGGCCGGCAGGCTCAGGCTGACGCGGCGCGAACGATACCAGCAGATCAGCAGCAGCAGGCCGCCGCTCATCGTAATGGCGCGAAAATACAGCGGCGACAACTCGCGCAGCGACAACTTCATCACCGGCCAGTTGACGCCCCACATGAGGGTCAGCACGGCCAGCCCGATCAGGTTGCGGGCGGGGATCATGGCTGCCGCCTGCGGCGGCCGCGGGGCACGGGTCGATCAGCGAGCACGGGGGACTCCAGCACAAAGCAAACGGCGGACCGCAGTCCGCCGTCGCGTGGTCAGGGCAGGGGGCTTACTTGAGCGCCGCCAGCGCGGCCGCGTAGTCCGGCTCGTTGCCGATCTCGCCGACCAGCTCGGCATGCGTCACGGTGTTGTTCTGATCCAGCACCACCACCGCGCGTGCGGTCAGGCCGGCCAGCGGGCCGGAGGCCAGGGCCACGCCCCAGTCCTTGGCGAAGGCCGGGTGGCGGAAGGTGGACAGGGTCAGCACGTTCTTGAGGCCTTCGGTCTCGCAGAAGCGCTTGGCCGCAAAGGGCAGGTCGGCCGAGACCACCAGCACCACGGTATCGGCCAGGTTCGAGGCCTCGGCGTTGAACTTGCGGGTCGAGGTGGCGCAGGTCGGGGTGTCCAGGCTGGGGACGATGTTCAGCACCTTGCGCTTGCCGGCAAAGGCGTCGAGGCCCACATCGGCCAGGTCGGCGCCGGTCAGCGTCAGGGCGGGGGCGGCATCGCCTTGTTGCGGCAGGCGGCCGGCCACTTCGACCGGGTTGCCGCGAAGAGTCACGGTTGTCATGGAAGGTTCTCCTGTTGAAATCGGGGGGCGCCTCGCTGTGTCGCAAAGTCACGCCTTGGCAGTGTGGCACAGCCGGCTTGCATTGCACACCTCGATCAATCGATCATGCCGGTGTCACCGCCCCAAGGCCCGCCCATGCGCCTGATCGCCCCATCGCTGCTCGCCCTGCTGTTCGCCTCCGCCGCCCAGGCCGCCGGGCCGCTGCCGGCCCTCGGGGTCGACGCCGCGCATGTCACTGTCTCGGGCATCTCCTCCGGCGGTTACATGGCGGTGCAGTTCCATGTCGCCCACTCGGCCAGTGTCGACGGCGCCGGCGTGCTCGCCGGCGGGCCCTACGAATGCGCGGCCGGCAGCATGTGGCAGGCGTTGTCCAACTGCATGGCGCCGAGCGACAGCAAGCCGGTGCCCGACGCCGCCACCAGCGCCGCACGGGTGGCCGACGATGCCGCCGCCGGGCGCATCGACCCGGTGGCCGGCCTCGCCGCCGACCGCGTGTGGCTGCTCTCCGGCGGGCAGGACCGCACCGTCGCCCGCCCGGTCATGGACGCACTCGACGCCTTCTACCGCCGCTGGCTCGCCGCCGGGCAGATCGCCTATGTGACCGTGCCCGAGGCCGGCCACGCCATGCTCTCGCTCGACGACCCGCAGGCCAACGCCTGCGCCACCTCCGAGCCGCCCTACATCAACCGTTGCGAGGGCATCGACGCCGCCGGCCAGTTGCTCGCCCACCTGCTCGGCCCGCGCCAGCCCAAGGCCGCGGCGGCCAGCGGCGAACTGCTCGCCTTCGACCAGGGCCCCTTCACCCGCGCCGCCGGCAGCGCCGGCATGGGCGGCACCGGCTACGCCTACATCCCCACCGGCTGTCGCGCCGGCGGCTGCCAGGTGCATGTGGCCTTTCACGGCTGCCGCCAGAGCGCCGACCAGATCGGCGAGCGCTTCGTCACCACCGCTGGCTACAACCGCTGGGCCGAGAGCAACCGGCTGGTCGTCCTCTACCCGCAAACCACCCCGCGCTACGGCTGGGCGTGGTCGGGCAACTGGCCGCGCTGGGTGTTCAACCCCAAGGCATGCTGGGACTGGTGGGGCTATGAGTCGGTCGACTACGCCACCCGCAACGGCCCGCAGATCAAGGCCGTCAAGGCCATGCTCGAGCAACTGGCCCAGCCCGCCGCCGGCCGCTAAACCCCATGCAGAACGAGCAGATCCTCCTTTTTGCCATCCTCGCCGCCACCATCGGCCTGTTTCTGTGGGGCCGCTGGCGGCATGACGTGGTCGCGCTGGCGGCCTTGCTGGTGTGCGTGTTTGCCGGCCTGGTGCCGTCCGAGCAAGCCTTCAGCGGCTTCGGCCACCCGGCGGTGATCACCGTCGCCGCGGTGCTAGTGCTCAGCCGCGGGCTGCAGAGCACCGGTGCGGTCGACGCGCTCGCCCAGCGTGTGCTGACCCCCGGCGCCGGCCCCACCCTGAGCATCGCGGTGCTGATCGGTGTCGGCGCGGTGCTGTCGGCCTTCATGAACAACGTCGGCGCCATGGCGCTGCTCATCCCGGTGGCGGTGCAGATCGCCAGCCGCCACGAGCTGCCGCCGGGCAAGGTGCTCATGCCGCTGGCCTTCGGCACCCTGCTCGGCGGCATGACCACCCTCATCGGCACGCCACCGAACCTGATCGTCTCCAGTTTCCGCGACAGCACCGGCGCCGGCAGCTTCGGCATGTTCGACTTCACCCCGGTCGGCCTCGCCGTGGCCGTGGTCGGGCTGCTCTTCCTCGCCGTGCTGGGCTGGCGCATCGTGCCGCACCGCGAGCAAAAGGGCGGCGCCAGCTTCGACACCGGCACCTATCTGACCGAGGCCTGGGTCACCGCCGACGGCAAGGCCGTGGGCAAGCACCTGCATGAGGTCGAGCGCACGCTGGAGGCCGCCGACGCGCAGGTGGTGGGCATGGTGCGCAACGAGTTCCGCGTGACCGCGCCCAACCCCTGGCGGGTGCTGCGCGCCGGTGACATCCTGGTGATCGAGGCCGACCCCGGTTCGCTCACCACCACGCTCACCGGCCTCGGCCTGAGCCTGGAGGCGCCCGACAAGAAAGACGCCCCCCAGCCCGAGCGGCGCAAGGGCGACAGCGACAGCAAGAGCAACGACAAGGAAGAGACCGTGCTGCAGGAGCTGGTGGTGATGCCCAACGCCGCCATCATCGGCCGCAGCATGGGCAATGTGCACATCGGCACCCGCTTCGGCCTCAACCTGCTGGCCATCTCCCGCCAGGGCCGCCAGAGCATCAAGCGCCTGCGCTCCACCCCCATCCTCGCCGGCGACGTGCTGCTCATGCAGGGCGCCCCCGAAGCGCTCACCGCCTTCGCCAGCAGCTTTGGCGGCGTGCCGCTGGCGCCGCGCAACATCGCCATCCCCAATCGTGGCCAGGCCACCGCCGCCATCGCCATCATGGCGCTGGCCATCGCCGGCGCCGCCTTCGGCCTGCTGCCCGCCGCCATCGCCTTTGCCACCGCGGTGCTCGCCTACATCGTGCTGCGCATCATCCCGCTCGACAAAGTCTTCGACGCGATCGACTGGCCGGTCATCATCCTGCTCGGTGCGCTGATCCCCGTCGCCGGCGCCATGGCCAGCACCGGCGCGGCCGACGCCCTCGCCCAGGGCCTGCTGGGCAGCCTCGCCCAGGGGCACCCCGTGGTTGCGCTGGCGCTGATCCTCATCGTCACCATGACGCTGTCGGACTTCATGAACAACGCCGCCACGGCCGCCGTCATGTGCCCCATCGCGATCAGCGTGGCCAGCCAGTTGGGCGCCGCGCCCGACGCCTTCCTGATGGCCGTCGCCATCGGCGGCTCCTGCGCCTTCCTGACGCCCATCGGCCACCAGAACAACACCCTCATCCTCGGCCCGGGCGGCTTCCGCTTTGGCGACTACTGGCGCCTCGGCCTGCCGATGGAGGTGCTGGTGGTGGCCGTCAGCCTGCCGATGTTGCTGTGGGTGTGGCCGTTGTAGGGGTGTCGCGCAGCTGCGCGGCGTCGGCCGGTTTGCCGAAGTGGAAGCCCTGCGCGAGGTCGCAACCGTGGCGGGCGAGGATGTCGAGCTGCGCGGCCGTTTCCACGCCCTCGGCCACCACGCGCAGCCCAAGGCTGTGGGCGAGCTTGATGATCGCCTCGGCGATGGCTGCGTCGTTGTCGTTGCGGTCGATGTCGCGGATGAACAGGCGGTCGATCTTCAGTTCGTCGATCGGGAAGCGCTTGAGGTAGGCCAGCGAGGAGTAGCCGGTGCCGAAGTCGTCCAGCGCCAGGCGCACGCCCAGCGCGCGCAGGCCGGTCAGCACCCCCAGCGTGCGCTCGCTGGCTTCCATCAGCATCGACTCGGTCAGCTCCAGGGTCAGGTGTGCGGCGGGCATGCCGGTGTCGGCAATGACCCGCGCCACCATGGCGGTAAAGCCGTCGTGGCGGAACTGGCGGGCAGAGATGTTCACCAGCATGCGCCACTCGCCCCGCCCGGCCTCGCGCCAGCGGGCGTGCTGCAAGCAGGCGCTGCGCAGCACCCATTCGCCGATCGGCACGATCAGCCCGGTTTCCTCGGCCATCGGGATGAAATCCGCCGGCGGCAGCAGCCCGAGCTCGGGATGCTGCCACCGCAGCAGGGCCTCGGCCGCCACCGTGCGCTGCGTGCCGATATCGACCAGCGGCTGGAAGTGCAGCCGCAGTTCCTCGCGCGCCAGCGCGCGGTGCAGGGCACTCTCCAGCGCCAGGTGCTCGACGGAGCGGGCGTTCATGGCCGGCTGGTAGAGCTGGAACGCGTTGCGCCCTTCGTCCTTGGCGCGGTACATGGCGGTGTCGGCGTTCTTGATCAGCTCGACCGGCTCGCAACTGTCGTCCGGGTAGATGCTGATGCCGATACTGGTGGTCACGGTCAGCTCATGCGCATCGACCAGCACCGGGCGGCGCAATGATTCGATGATGCGCGTGGCGGTGTGGGCGGCGTCGTCCGGGTCGGTCAGGTCGCTCAGCACCACGATGAATTCGTCGCCGCCCATGCGGGCCACGGTGTCGTCCTCGCGCAGGCAACCGCGCAGCCGGCGGGCCACCTCCATCAGCAACTGGTCGCCCACCTCGTGGCCGAGGCTGTCGTTGATGCGCTTGAAGCGGTCCAGGTCGATGAACAGCACCGCGGCGCGGTTGCGGTTGCGGTGCGCATGGGCCAGCGCCACCTGCAGGCGGTCTTCGAGCAGGCGGCGGTTGGGCAGGCCGGTGAGCGGGTCGAAGTAGGCGAGGTGGCGGATGTGCGCCTCGTTTTCCTTCAGCTGGCTGATGTCGCTGAACACCGCCGCATAGTTGGTCAGCGTGCCGTCGCGATCCTTGATGGCGGTGATGGTGAGCAGTTCGGGGTACAGCTCGCCGCTCTTGCGGCGGTTCCAGATCTCGCCCTGCCACTGGCCTTCGGCCGACAACTGCACCCACATGTCCTTGTAGAACGCGGGGCCCTGGCGGCCGGAATTGAGCAGCGACGGGTTGCGGCCGATGACTTCTTCCGGCGGGTAGCCGGTGAGCCGGGTAAAGGCCGGATTCACCGAGATGATGCGCGCCTTCTCGTCGGTGATCAGGATGCCCTCGAGCGAGCTGTCGATCACCTTCTCGGCCAGGTGCAGGTTGCGCTGCGAGGCGTTGAGCGCCAGGTCGCGCTCGCGCAGCGCATGCTGCAACTCGTGCACGTACACCAGCTCCATGCCGGAGAGGATGTCGGCAAAACTCACCAGATCGGCCAGGCTGCCGTCCCGCCGCATCACCCCCACATGGCGCACCCGGCGGTCGGAGAGCATGCAACGCACATGGTAGAGGCTGGCGTCTTCGCTCACCGTGAGCAGCGGGCGGCTGGCCAGCGCGCCCACCGCACGGTTGCCGGCACGCTCGGCCACCAGGCGGGTCAGGTCGCGTTCAGTGAGGATGCCGTACTCGCCATCATCGTAGGCCACCACCACCGCGTCCTGCGCGGCACGGCGCATCTGCCGCACCGCCTCGCCGAGCAACGCCGACTCGGGCAGCGGTTGCAGGCTGCCCTTGATGATCGAATCGAGCTTGCGCAGCTTCAGGTAATGCTCGATGCCCTGGTTCAGCACCACGTCGGTCTGGGTGACGATGCCGCAGCGCCGACCGTGCTCATCGACCACCAGATAGTGTCGCATATGCTCGTCGCGGAAGCGGATCGCCAGCTCCTGCAGACCCAGGTCGCGGGTGACGGTGCGCACCGGCGCGCTCATCGCATCGCCGATTGGCCGGTTGAAACTGTCGGGGTGGTCAAAATCGATCGCCAGCGCGTCGCGCTCGGTCCAGATACCGACCGGCACATCATCCTCGACCACCAGAATGGAACTGACCCGCGCCACACTCATGCGTCGCGCGGCTTCATGAAGGGCAAGGTCCGGTGCGCACTCGAGAATGCTGCCCCGAACGATCTGCCCCACCGTCGCCTCGGAAGGGATCAAGGCACCCAGCACGGCTTTTTCGGCGGGTTCGGCGTAAACGACTGAGTCATCCATGTTGGAGCGTTCGCGATCGTTGCGGAGACCTGCCGCAGCATCGTGTGCCTGCAGCGCGAAGCCCCGCCAGGCGGCCGGATCGGCCGTATGCGGAGCGCGCAACACCATAGCACCGCGGGGGGAGTCATGCTATGGGATAGATCAATGAGGGAAGCAAGGGGCTGCGCCCCCCGATGCACCAGTAATGGCACGAATCAGGGGGGAATGTTGCAATTCAAGACCTGACCCTTGCACCCGCGAACCAAGTCAATTCCAGACGCGGCTACTCTGACAGATCGTTCAGCTCATAGCTGGTGCTACGCCCACCCGCATCCGTTCTCCGCAATACACCGCGCCCAAGTAGATCGTTGATGTCACGCAGCGCCGTGTCCGGCGAACATTTGGCAATGGCCGCCCACTTGCTGCTGGTGAGCTTGCCTTCGAAGTCGTCGAACAGCTTGTTGAGCAACTTCACCTGTCGCTCGTTCAACGGCATGGTCGCCCAGCGCTGCCAGAAGCGAGCCTTGGTCAGCACGGCATCGAGCGTGTGCTGCGCCTGATCGACAGCGCGATGCAGCGTATCGAGGAACCAGGCGAGCCACTCGGTGACGTCCATCGATCGCTTCTGGGTCCGCTCCAGGATGTCGTAGTAGGCCTTGCGCTCCCGCTGGATCTGCGCCGACAGACTGTAGAAGCGTTGCGGGCTGCCGTCGGCACGCGCCAGCAGCAGGTCGCCGATGGCCCGAGCGATACGTCCGTTGCCGTCGTCGAACGGGTGCAAGGTGACGAACCACAGATGCCCCAGGCCGGCCTTGATGAGCGGCGGTTCGTTCAGCGCGCCATTCACCCAGTCGAGGAATCGGCGGGCTTCGAGCTTCAGACGATCAGCGGGCGGCGCCTCGAAATGCACGCGCTGGCGGCCGATGGACCCGGAGACCACCTGCATCGGACCACTGGCATCGTCGCGCCAGCCGCCGACCTCGATCTTGGAGAGGCCTGAGTAGCCGGTGGAAAACAGCGCTGCGTGCCAGCCGAACAGCCGCTCCCGCGACACCGGCGCATGGCAGTTGGCGGTGGCATCGAGCACCATCTCGACCACGCCTTCGACGTGGCGATCGACCGGGGCGAGCGCGCCGATGTCCACGCCCAGCCGGCGGGCGATGGATGAACGCACGGATTCGACATTGAGCTGCTCGCCCTCGATCTCGCTGGTCTTGACCACGTCCTCGGTGAGCGCGGCCAGGCTGGCCTGATCGCGCAGCGCCATGCCCACGTCGGCCAGGCGGCCCATCAGGAGCCCTTGGGCACGACTGACCTCGGCCAGAGGCCCAGCCAGCGCTGCCAGGTCGAAGCGCCAGGTCGGCCAGTCGCTGGCCTGCCAGATGTAGGTGTAATCACCGCTATTCATGCGGCGATTGTGGGCCGGATTCTCCGCATGCACAAGTTATTCACCGCACAGGATGCGGAGAAAGTTGGCGCCATTCGCCGCAAGAGGGTTCCGAGCCGGTGCCACGCGTCCGAAACGGATGGCGTTGTGGCATTGGGATCAGGTCTTGAAATCCAATATTTCCGTATTCGAACCACTGATCAAACTGATCTACTCCGCAGATCGGCATGTCGTATTTCAAGACCTGACCCCGCAGGGCGCAAAGACCTGACCCCGCAGGGCGCAGCTTTTGGCGGTCCAGCGAACGAAGTGAGCGGCGTTGAGCGCATTGTTAGAGCCCGTTTCGGAGGAATGCTTCAAATGAAGACGCGATTTCATGCACGTCTCCAAAATTATGATCTTCTGTGACAATAGCTCGGGTAGGTAGGTGAATACCAAAGGGGTTACCACAGCCATCCCAGCCAATGATAAAAGTGTCCTTCAATGACCAGCCGTTAAGACCCGATTCTGCCTTGAATTTCATGTGTGTTTCACCGAGTTGTTCAATGCCATCTACCCACTCCGTTCCGATTGCTCCCCCTCCAAAATTTGCTAATAAAAATCGGAATTCTAGCGGGATTGCTTCGTGCTTAGCTTCAAAATTTAATAGCTCGGATTCACTTGCACATGCATAGCGAATCTCCTTCGGCCTCGCTTGCCAAGCTGCTAGTAAAGGAGTGAGTGAATGAATACTCATAGGGCTCTAACGATTTACATAAGGGGCGCGGTGCGAAGCACAGCGTCCCAGCGAACGAAAGTGAGCGAACTTGATGTGATTGTTAGGCTTTTTCATCGGCACCTAGTCCGCATGATTTTTCCGCCTTGCCTGCCGCCAGAAACACATCGAATACCCCACCCGCACAAGCACCAATGCCAATAAGCAATAGCAGGATGAGAGCACCACTATCTCGCCCGGACGGGCTGTACTTGCTACCGAGCGACAACTGCGACCCGACCAACGCCGCAGCAGCAGCGCCGATAGCGATAATGCCGACGAGCACGAGTAGGTAACCTCTGGCTTTACGCATATTTCTTGTGCGGTGCCTAACGATTGAATTCAGCGGACGGCAAAACGCGTAGCGTTTTGACGGTCCGCTGGAATGATTTGTTAGCCGCGGAGCTAGTTTGATTGGACATAGAAGTAACCTGCGTCGCTAGCCGGGACAGTACGCGGACCGCCAGGAAGCGTACCAACGAACTCAAGCGAGTAAACCGGAACGCCCTTCGGTGAATACCGGTGGATGAGACTAGCTCCGGCGGGCACAACCAATGAATGAGTGCCATCGGAGGCAGTGAAGGGCTCAATGGTGGTTACAGGCTCGTTTGCATAGGGAACCGAAAGCAAATCGACGTCGATGGCGAAGAGCTTGACTGCGCCGAGAAAGCCGACGACCGAGCCAGCAAGTGCCGATAGCGAGCCGATCAATAGCATGCGAAGTTCCATTTCGGTAGCGGCTAACTATAAGTAGACACCAAATGGTGTCGTAAACGCTTACACGACTGGCGCATATCCTGCCGCCCTCTGCCACGATGCCTTTGACATGTACAACCATCCTGTGTACACCACCAAATGTCCAATAACGTCCCTCCCGCAGCTTTCTAACCCAGCCCCCGCTTGTCCACCTTGCCGAGAAATCACAAGACGGGGTATGACAACGCAGCACGTCCTGTGTTTGCTAGCGCATTTGGCACATCGATGGCATTCCAGAAGGATTGGATACGAATTTTCTCGAGATGACAAGTTGCTGCAGCACCCCCCGACGCAAAACGCACATCGCCTCTGGCACCACCGACCCTACTGTCCATTCAAGTCACCGCCGACGGCATTTTCAGATATCGTCCCGTCATCCTCCCCAATACCGGCCAGCACGATGACGCCCAACCCTCCATACAAATGGCTTGCCGCCCTGCTCGGCTTTATCGCACCGCCGCTGGGCCTGCTGTACACCGGCAGCGCGCGCTGGGCGGTGGCCTATCTTGTGCTGACGCTGGTGGCCGTCGGGCTGGTCTGGGCGGGGATGGGGAGCGTCTACGTCGCGCTGGCGGGGCTGTTGCTCTCGCTGGCGGCAGCCGCCCACGCCTGGCGGGTGGCGGTTCGCTGGGCGGCGGGGCGGTCGCGGGCGTGGTTCGGCCGCTGGTATGGCCTGCTGGGGGTGGCGGTGGCGGCGGGCCTGGCGTTGTTCGGCCTGCGAGCCTTCGTGGTCGAGCCGTTCTCGATGGCGGATACATCGATGTTGCCGGGCATTGCGCCGGGGTCGGTGCTGGTGGTCGACAAGTGGGGCTACGGCCATTACGGCAGCTTTGGCATCGAGGTGGCGCAGCGGCCGGTGTCGGCGCCGGTGCGCCATGGGGATGTGATCGTGTTCGCGTATCCGCCGGAGCCGCTGATCCGTTACGCGAAGCGGGTGGTGGGGCTGCCGGGGGACACGGTGGCCTACCGGCGAGGGCAGTTGCGCATCAACGGGCTGGCGGTGAAGCACACGCCGGCGGCGGATTTCGTGGCGCCGGGCGACGAGGCGATGCAGCAGTTCGAAGAGCAGTTGTCGGGCGAGCGCTACCGGGTGCTGTATGCGCGCGACGAGCGGCCGTTCTTCCAGGTCATCGAGGACTTTCCGCTGCGCGACAACTGCCGCATCGACCCTGAGGGCATCGCGTGCCAAGTGCCCGACGGGCACTACTACGTGATGGGCGACAACCGCGACAACAGCAGCGACAGCCGCGCCTGGGGCTTTGTGCCGGCGCGCCACGTGGTGGGCCGGGTGTGGCGGGTGACGGCACCGGCGGGCGAATGAAGAACGGGCAGCCGAAGCTGCCCGTCCGTGGATGCCCTCGCGCGAGGCTCAACGCACCAGATGCAGGAAGTGCATGTGCTTGTGGTACTGGTCGATGATATCGCTGATCACGCCTTCCTTTGACCAGCCCATCACGTCGTAGTCCTGCCCGCCTTCGCGCAGGTGGATCTCGGCGCGGTAGTACTTCTGCTCTTCGGCCACCTCGCTCTCGGCCACGTCGGGGCTGAGGAAGGCGGGCTTGATGTGGGCGCGGGCGCGGATCTGGTAGAGGAAGTCGATCTCCTCGCCATGGGCCACGCTGAGCACCACATGGTCGGGGTCGGCGCTGCTCACCGTGGCGTCAATGCCCTTGAGCTTGAGTTCGGCCGCCACGTCGTCGCAGGCGGGCCGGCCGATCTGGGCGATGAAGCGCTGCACGACGTCGCGCGTGGGGTAATCGACGATGTTGTGCAGGCGGTCTTTCCACGAGCCGCTCACCACCGGCGGGCCGACCGGGGCCATGTTCATCTGCAGGCTCTCGCGCTTGTAGAGGTCGATGCGCAGCGCCTTGATGAGCCCGTAGGTGGCCACCAGCAACACCACGGCAAAGGGCAGGGCACTGGCGATGGTCATGGTCTGCAACGCACCGAGGCCGCCGGCGAGCAGCAGCACGATGGCCACCACGCCTTCGCCGCCGGCCCAGTAGATGCGCTGCCACAGCGGGGTGTTGTCGTGGCCGCGCGAGCACAGCATGTCCACCACCATGGAGCCGGAGTCGGAGGAGGTCACGAAGAACACCACCACCATCACCATGGCAAGCATGGACAGCACGCCCGAGAAGGGGAAGTTCTCCAGAAAGGCGAACAGCGCCAGCGCCACATCGGCCGACACCGCCTCGCCCAGCGCCGCCTGGCCCTGGTTGAGGATCAGCTCGATGGCCGAGTTGCCGAACACGGTCATCCACATCAACGTGAAGCCGGTGGGCACGAAGAGCACGCCCATGGCGAACTCGCGGATGGTGCGCCCGCGCGAGACACGGGCGATGAACAGGCCCACGAAGGGCGCCCACGACATCCACCAACCCCAGTAGAGGATGGTCCAGCCGCCGATCCAGTCGGTCTTCTGGTAGGCAAAGAGGTTGAAGGTGTTGCTGACAATGTCGGCCGCGTAGGCACCGGTGTTCTGCACAAAGGCCTGCAGCAGGAACACCGTGGGGCCGAGCACCAGCATGACGATGAGCAGAATCACCGCCAGACCCATGTTCAGCTCGGAGAGGATCTTGATCCCCTTGTCGAGGCCGGTGGCCACCGACAGCATGGCCAGCCCGGTCACGCCGATGATGAGCACGATCTGGGTGGTGGTGCCCACGGGGATGTCGAACAGGTGGTTGAGGCCGGCATTGACCTGCATGACCCCGTAGCCCAGCGAGGTGGCCACGCCGAACACCGTGCCGATAACGGCAAAAATATCCACCGCATGGCCGATGGGGCCATAGATGCGCTCGCCAATGAGCGGGTACAGCGCCGAGCGCAGGGTCAGCGGCAGGCCGTGGCGGTAGCTGAAAAAGGCCAGGATCAGCGCCACGATGGCGTAGATCGCCCAGGCGTGCAGCCCCCAGTGGAAGAAGGTGATCTTCATCGCCGCGCGCGCGGCCTCCACCGTGGCCGCCTCGCCCACGGGCGGCGAGAGGAAGTGCATCACCGGCTCGGCCACGCCGAAGAACATCAGGCCGATACCCATGCCAGCCGAGAACAGCATGGCAAACCAGGTGACGTTGCTGTAGTCGGGCGTGGAATGGTCGGGCCCGAGCTTGATCTCGCCATAGCGCGACAGGCCCAGAAAGCTCACCGTGATGAGGATGATCGCCACGGTCAGCACATAGAACCAGCTGCCATTGGCCACGATGGCCGCCTGCATGGCCTTGAAGCTGTCGTTGGCCACCTCGGGCGCCACGGCGGCAAAGGCCACCAGCGCAATGATGAGCACCGACGCCGGGTAGAACACCGGCGCATGAAAGCCGGCCTTGGCCGGCGGCGGGGTTTGGGGTGAATTCATTTTATTGTCATTTCCTGTTGCTCGGTCGGCCCGCCGGTGCTGCATGTCGGCGGGTTGCGTTGCTGTGTTTTAGCATACGCCCCACCCCCGCCGTCCACCCGGAACCCCACATGCGTGCCTTGCCCTGCTTTCTCTACGACGCCTTTGCCGAGCGCCGCTTCGGCGGCAATGTGGCCGGCGTGGCGCTGCTCGACGCCCCCCTGGCCGGCACGCTGCACCTGTCGCCCGCCCTGCGGCGGTTGGCGTGATAGCTCGGCAGCAGTCATGCGGGGCGTGGATTCGTAGGGTGGGCAGCTCGCTGCCCACCACGCATCGCTTGCACGGGGGATTGCTGGTGGGCAGCGAGCTGCCCACCCTACGGGCTACTGCGCGACCTGTGCCACGGCGTGGGCAATCCGGAGGAGTCGGCCTCGGGCACCACCAACGGCGCGCTGGCCAGTTTCCTGTTCCACCGCGGCGTGCTGACGGCGGCGGACGGCACGGCCACGCTGCAGGCCACGCAAGGGCGCGACATGGGTCGCCCGGCGAACATCACCACACGGCTGGGCATTGTCAGCGGCGCGATATCGCACGTGGCGGTGGGCGGCTCGGCGGTGCGCACGCTGGCCGGCACGCTGTACCTGTAACCGACCGCAGCGACACGGACGCGCCCTACTGGATGGTCAGCGTCCCAAACCAGCGGGCCTCGGGCGCCATCTCGCTACGCTCGGCGGGGCCGTAGGGCGGTATGCCGGCATCGACCGGCGGTGCGCCGATCTGGTTGAGATCCACCGCCTGCGGCCGACCCACCAGGCCCGCGTCGGTCGGCGTCAGCCGGTAGTACACGCCGTTCCACAGCTTGGCGCCGAACTCGCTGGGCAGCTTGTAGAAGAACAGCAGCGCATGCTCCAGCCAGGCCAGATCATCGCCCGTCACGCTCGCCGGGTTGGGGTAGGGATAGGGCACATGGCAGAACACCTCGTCCGGCGTCGGCAGGCATTTGAACTCCTTCATCGACAGGAAGAAGTCCTGGAACTTGTCGGTGTCGAGTTTTACGGCCACGCCGGTGCGCGCACCCTGCGGGGTGAAGGTGACGGTGCCGATGCGCACCTGGCTGCCGTCGCGGCCATGCAGCATGATCGTCTGTGTGCCGCGCATCTCCCAGGCGGTGGCCGGCCCGGCAACGCCGAGGCTGACGGCCAGCAGCAGGGCGGTCAATGGCTTAGACAAACGCATGGCAACTCCTTGGGGCATGCCCCGGGCTGATCAGCGGTCCGGGCAATCGAAGCCGCCGCTTACACCATGGCAACCTGCGCTGTCGTGGTCAAGCGAGATAGTCCGGATTCGGCCGGCGTGTAGCGTCCCGCTCAGTGCTCCGTGCCGGCGTAGATCCACATCGGCTCGGTACTACCGGCGCGCACGAAACCCATGGCCTGGTAGAAGGGCACGGCGGCGCCATCGGCCGTGAGCATCTGCTGGTGAAACCCGGCGTAGCGCTTGAGCAACACGGCCATCATCTGGCGCCCGATGCCCTGGCGCTGGAACTCTGGATGCACCAGGAGGTGCGGAAAATAAACCACGAGGTGCCCGTCCGATATCGCATTGCCCAGCCCCACCAGCCGCTGGCCGCAGCGCGCGGTGACCAGGCTGTGCGAGCCGCGCAGGGCCGCCAGCAGCGCGGCCGGCTTGTCGGCCGCCGACCACTTGTTGGCCCGGTACAGGGCCAGCACCTCTTCGCTGGTGATGGGGCGGTTGAGGGCGATATCGACGCTCATGACGGCGACCTCCGCGGACTCAACGATAGGCCGCCAGCACGTCGCAGCGCGCATGCGCCAGCACATGCTTGGTGACGCTGCCCAGCAGCAGCTCTTCGGTCATGTCGGTGCCGTGCTTGCCGAGCACGATCAGGTCGGCGCCGAGCTCTTCTTCCTGTTCCAGCACCCGCAAGGCCGTCGCGCCATGGATGACCACGGTGCGCCAGGCGCTGCCCGACAGCCCGGCATCGGCCGCGAACTGCTGCAGCCGGGTGACCGCCTCGTGACGCGCCTTGATGCGCTGGCCGAGGATCACGTCTTCCTCGACGAAGGCGAGGCGCAGCTTGCCTTCGTAGGGCAGCTCGAAGGCATGCATCAGGGTCAGCTCGGCCTGGGGCGCAACGGCGCGGGCCAGGCGCACGGCGCCGGCGGACCAGGGCGAGAAGTCGACCGGCACCAGCACTTTCCGGTAGTGCTCGTGGGGCGGCTGCTTGACCGCCAGGATCGGCCGGCGAACCTTGCGCAGCAGGCGTTCGGCCGTGGCGCCGAGCAGCCACTGGCGCATGAAGTCGGTCCCCCGCGCACCGAGCACCAGCAGGCCGGCATCGAGGCGATCGGCCTGGGCGGCGATGGTCTCGAGCACCGCGCCTTCTTCCAGGTGCAGCCCGGCGGTGACGCCGAGCGGCTCGCCGATCTCGGTGGCCAGCTGGCTGAGCGCCTCGCGGGCCAGATCGCGAATCCGTTGCGACAAGGCCGCATCCTGGTCGACAAAGACCGCCTGCAGTTCGTCGAGCGCGGTCTTTTCCAGCACATGCAGCAGTTCGAGCCGGGCGCCGGTTTCACTCGCCAGCAGCGCCGCGCGCTGTGCGGCATGGCGGGCCGGCGCCGAGAGGTCGGTGGTGGCGAGGACGGTATGCAGGCGGGTCATTGAGGTGCCTCCTGGGGAACGAGCGCGTCGACCATGAGCTGGGCGGTGTGGTCGGCCGAGTCGAGGAACGGGTTGATGATCCGGCTTGCGCCGGCCGCATGCAATGCCTGGCGATGCACTTCGTTGCCCACCACGGCGGCAACCACGCCCGGCACCGCCATCGCCTTGAGGGCATGCAGCAGGCCGCGGTTGGACTCCCAGGTGGGCAAGGTGGTGACGACCCATTCGGCCGTCGCCACCGGCAGCGTATCGACAAACGCCGGATCCTCGCCGTCACCGAAGCGCACGCTGAAGCCCCGCCGGCGCAGGCGGCGCACGGTTTCGGGGTCGAAATCCACCCCCAGCGCCGACACCCCGCGGCGGTGCAGCTGCGCCAGCAGGTGTTCACCGTAGCGCCCCAGCCCGAAGATCACCACCCGCGGCGGCCCCTCCGGCTGGCGCTGGCGCTCGACCGCCAGCTCGCGATGCGGCCGGCGCCGCTCGAACCAGCCCAGCCACGGCCCGAGCCGTTCGAACAAGGGCTGCGAGTACAGGATCATGTAGGTCGACAGCGCGATGGTGACGATGCCCACCAGGGTGGTCAGGCCCAGCGCATCGCGGCCCACATGGCCAAGCGTGATGCCCATGGCGACAAAGATGATCGAGAACTCGCTGATCTGCGCCACGGTCAGCCCGGCCATGAAGCCGGTGCGCTTGCGGTAGCCCATGAAGCCCATGATGGCCATCACGATCAGCGGGTTGCCGATCAGCACGAAAGCCGACAACACCAGCGCCGGCCAAAGCTCGCCGCCGAGGGCGGAGAAATCCAGCTTGGCGCCGAGGTCGATGAAGAAGAACAGCAGCAGGAAGTCGCGGATGCCGGTCAGGCGCGCGCCGATGGCGTCGCGAAACGGCGTCGAGGCCAGGGAGAAGCCGGCCAGGAAGGCACCCGCCTCCTTCGAGAAGCCGGCCCACTCGCCAAAGGCCGCCAGCGCCGTGCCCCAGGCAATGGCGAAGATCAGCAACAGCTCCTGCGACTTGGCCATGGTGCGCATCAGCGGCGGCAGCACATAGCGCATCAGCACATAGAGCAGGGCGGCCGCCACCAGCACGCGGCCGAGGATGGAGCCGGCCACCACCCACCAGACGGCTTCGCCCTCGCCGGTGGCGCGCAGCGCGCTCATGGCCATCATGGCCAGCACCACGGCAATGTCCTGCACGATCAGGAAACCCACCGCGATGCGCCCGTGCAGCGAGTCGAGCTCGCGTTTGTCCGACAGCAGCTTGATGATGATGATGGTGCTCGAGAAGGTCAGCGCCACCGCCACGTACAGCGCGGTGAGCCAGTCGCGCCCCATGGCCAGGATCAGCACGAAGCCGATGGCGATGGTGAAGGCCAGCTGCCCCAGCCCGGTGGCCAGCGCCACCGGCCCGATGTGGCGCACATGCTGCAGATCGAGCTTGAGGCCGACCAGAAACAGCAGCACCGCCACGCCGATCTGCGCCAGCAGGTCGATCTGGTCATGCGACTTGACCAACGCCAGCCCCGCCGGGCCCACCGCGATGCCGACCACGATGTAGGCGATCAGCACCGGCTGGCGCAGGCGCACCGCCACCGCGCCCACGGCCGCGGCAATCAACAGCAGCAAGGACAGCTCGGCAAAGGGCTCGTGCATGCTTACTCGCTCCGACGGGTTTTGCTGCGCCAGCGATGGCGCGCGCCGATGCGCCGCCGCGCCAGGGTGCGCCAGCGCCACACCAGTGTGATGACGAGGTAGGTGCTCAGCCCGATCAGCGAGGCGAGGATGGCCAGGCCGATCATCAGCGGCTTGCCCATCGCCTGCAGGCGCTGCCAGATGCCGTCGTCGGCATGGATGTCTCGCGCTGTGGCCGGGTCGGCGGCATGGGCCGGCAGGCGTTCGCCGGTGACCCAGGTGCCCAGCCGGTAGGCGGCAAAGTACACCGGGCCGAAGGTGATCGGGTTGGTCACCAGCGTGCTGGCCGCCGCCGCCGGCACATTGGCCCGCAGCACCACGGCGGCGCCGACCGACAGCGGAATCTGCGCAATCGGGATGAGCAGGCCGAAAAACACCCCCAGCGCCACGCCCAGCGCCACCCCGCGCCGCGACCAGTGCCACAGCCGCGTATGGCCGAGCCAGGGCGCCAGCCAGCCCAGCCAGCGGTTGGCCTGGATCTGCTCACGCGTGGGTACCTTGGCGCGCAAGCGCCGGAAAAACCCCATTCACATGCTCCGTATGTTGAGCCGCCGCAGCACGGCCTTTTCGGCTTCCACAGCCAGAAACTTGGCCGCCCCGAGCGCCAGGATCACCCCCCAGGTGGCCGCGTCGAGCGCCACGGTCTGGAAGACCTGCTGCATCGGCGGCGCGTAGGTGAACACCAGCTGGAAGGCGACCAGCACCAGGCTCATCCACAAGGCCACCGGGTTGCCGGTGAGAATCTCGCGGCTGAAGGCCGAGGCGGTGAAGTGGCGCACATTGAAAAGGTACACCAGCTCGCCGACCACCAGCATGTTGACCGCCGCCGTGCGCGCCGCCTCCAGGCTGCCGCCGCGCATCAGCACCCATTCGAACACGCCGAAAGTCACCAGCACCATCAACAGGCTCACATAGGCGATGCGCACGGCCAGCACGCGGGTGATCAGCGGCTCCGACGGCCGCCGCGGCGGATGGCGCATGACGCCTGTCTCGCCCGGCTCGAAGGCCAGCGCCAGCGCCAGGGTGACGGCGGTGATCATGTTCACCCACAGGATCTGGCCGGCGGTCACCGGCAGGGCCAGGCCGGCGAACACGGCGAGCAGGATCACCCCCGCCTCGCCGCCGTTGGTGGGCAGGATGAACAGCAGCGACTTCTTGATGTTGTCGAACACCACCCGCCCTTCGCGCACGGCCCGGGCGATGGTGGCGAAGTTGTCGTCGGTCAGCACCAGGTCAGCCGCCTCGCGCGCCGCGTCGGTGCCCTTGTTGCCCATGGCCACGCCAATGTCGGCGGCCTTGAGCGCGGGGGCGTCGTTCACCCCGTCGCCGGTCATCGCCACCAGCTCGCCCTCGGCCTGCAGCGCGGCCACCAGGCGCAGCTTGTGCTCGGGGCTGGCGCGGGCGAACACGTCGGTGTGCTGCACGCGCTGGCGCAGGGCCGCGTCGTCGAGCGCCTCGATGGCCTCGCCGGTCAGTGGTGAGCCGGCCTGCAGGCCAAGCTGGGCGCCAATGGCGGCGGCGGTGACGGCGTGGTCGCCGGTGATCATCTTCACCCGCAGGCCGGCGCGCTGGCATTGGGCCACGGCGTCGACGGCCGCCTCGCGCGGCGGGTCGATCAGCCCGACCAGGCCGAGCAGGGTGAAGCGCGCCGTGATGTCGCTCATCGACAAGGCCGTGGTGCCGGCGGGCATGTCGCAGCGCGCCAGGGCCAGCACGCGCTGGCCGGCACGGGCGGCCTCTTCCATGCGCGCCTGCCAGGCGGCCGCGTCAAAGGGCTGGCCGTCGCCAGCGGCCACGCACAGCGCCAGCACCCGCTCGGGCGCGCCCTTGAGCAGCACGAAGGCGTGGCCGGCGTGGTCATGGTGCAAGGTGGCCATGAAGCGGTGTTCGGACTCGAAGGGGATCTCGTCCACCCGCGGCATGGCGGCGCCCAGCGCGGCCGGGTCGAGCCCGGCCTTGAGCGCCAGCGTGAGCAGCGCGCCCTCGGTCGGGTCGCCGACCAGTTGCCAGCCGCCCGCGGCGTCGTGCTTGAGCCGCGCGTCGTTGCACAGCAGCGCCGCCTGGGCCAGCGCCTGCAAGGCGCCATCCCGCCCGCCCTCGACGGCCGCGCCCTCGCACTGGAAGCCGCCCTCGGGCACATAGCCGGCGCCGCTCACCGCCAGCGTGCATGCCGGCAGCATGATGCGCACCGCGGTCATTTCGTTCTTGGTCAGCGTGCCGGTCTTGTCGGAGCAGATGACGGTCACCGAGCCCAGCGTCTCCACCGCCGGCAGACGGCGGATGATGGCCCGGTTCTGCGCCATCACCCGCGTGCCGATGGCCAGCACGATGGTGACGATGGCCGGCAGCCCCTCGGGGATGGCCGCCACCGCCAGCCCGACCACGGCGAGGAAGATCTCCAGCAGCGGCATGTCGCGCACCAGGTGGCCGTAGGCAAAGGTGAGCACGCCCACCGCGAGGATGAACCCGGTGATCTGCCGCGCAAACTGGTCGAGCCGACGGGTGAGCGGCGTGGCCAGGGTCTGCACCTCGCCCACCAGCGTGCCGATGCGGCCGATTTCGGTGGCCTGCCCGGTGGCCACCACCACCCCGCGCGCCTGGCCAAAGCCCACCACCGTGCCCGAATAGGCCATGCAGCGGCGGTCGCCGATGGCGGCGGTGTCGGCCACCGGCGCGGTGTTTTTGTCGACGGGCAGCGACTCGCCGGTCAGCGCCGCTTCGCTCACCCGCAGGTTCTTCACCCGGATCAGGCGCAGGTCGGCCGGCACCCTGGCGCCGGATTCGAGCAGCACGACGTCGCCCGGCACCAGCTCGGCGGCATCGATCTCGTGCCGCTCGCCGCCCCGCACCACCGTGGCGTGGCTGGCCAGCATCGCCCGCACCGCCTCCAGCGCCTTCTCGGCCTTGCCTTCCTGCACGAAGCCGATGGCCGCGTTGATCAGCACCACGGCCAGGATCACCCCGGCGTCGACATAGTCTTCGAGCGCAAAGGTGACTGCCCCGGCGGCCAGCAGCACATAGATCAGCGGGTTGTGAAACTGCAGCGCCAGCCGCAGCCACGGCCCGTGCCGACGCGGCGGGGCCAGCGCATTGGCGCCGTACTGCGCCAGCCGCTCGCGCGCCTGCGCATCGTCCAGGCCGCGGGCGGCGTCCACCGCAAGCTGCTGCAGCGCCTGTTCGGCCGGCACGGCATGCCAGTGCGGGGTGCCGCTTGGCACAAAGGGGGCTTCAGGTTGCATAAACGCTCCATACCGCTGAACGGTGGCGGGCCGCAGCCCATGAATCAACGCTAGCGCAAGCCACCGCGGGACATCTTGTTCCACGTCAGGATTGCCGCCAGCGGCGCACCACGCCCGCCGCCCGCCATCCCCGGCTTCGGCAAGCGCCTGGCGGCAATGGTTCATTTCGTCGCATCCCCGCGCCCGCAATCACGCCGGAAAAACGCATATAAAGATAACTTTTTATTCTTTCCAGTTCTTTAGCGCCTGCGCTAACGTGGCGCCCATCATCCACTCGTCGTGCGTCGTGCATCATGGTCATCCCCGAGACTTACTCCGCGCTGGTCGTCGGCGCTGTCCTGCTCGGGTTGTTCATCACCTTCGTGCGCGAGTGGCTCAAGCCCGACGTGGCGGTGATGGCCGCGGTGGCGGTGCTGCTGGCGCTCGGGCTGCTCGACGCCAAACAGGTGCTCGGCGTGTTCGGCAACAGCGCGCCCATCACCATCGCCTGCCTGTTCATCATCAGCGGCGCGCTGAGCCGCACCGGCTGTGTGGACCGCCTCGGCGAGTGGCTGGGCCACCACGCCGGCCACAGCGAAGCACGCCTGCTGCTGGCCATGCTGCTGATCGGGCTGCTGGTCTCGCCCTTCATCAACAACACGCCCATCGTGATGGTGATGATTCCGGCGGTGATCGCGCTGTCGAGCCGCGCCGGCATCGCCCCCTCGCGCCTGCTCATCCCCCTGTCGTACGCCACCATCCTCGGCGGCCTGCTGACCATGGTGGGCACCTCCACCAACATCCTGGTCGACGGCGTGGCGCGCGAGTACGGCCTGGCCCCCTTCGGCATGTTCGAAATCACCGCCCCGGCGCTGCTCATGGCGCTGCTCGGCTGCGCTTTCATGCTGGTGTTCGCGCGGCGCGTTCTGCCGGTGCGCGAGACGCTCACCCAGCAGTTCTCGGGCAGCGGCGACCGCCTGTTCATGACCGAACTGTTCGTGCCGGCCGACTCGCGCCTGGCCGGGCGCAGCCTGCGCGAAGCCCGCCTGGCCAACGGCGACATCCAGGTGCTGACCCTGTTCCGCGGCGACGTGGAGCTGGCCGCCCCGCCGGCCGACACCCGCCTGCAGGCCGGCGACCGCCTGGTGGTGCACAGCCGCAGCGAACACATGGTGAGCCTGCACAGCACCGACCTGGTCGGCCTCTCCGCCCGCCCCGGCGACACCCACGACCTGGAAACCCTGCGCCGCCGCGACGTGGTGGTGGTGGAAACCATCGTGGGTCAGACCTCGCGCTATGTGCAGCGCCCCATCCGCGACCTCGACCTCGCCGCCCGCTACGGCATCCACCTGGTGGCGGTGCACCGGCGCAACGCCTCCATCCAGGCCATCGGCGACGACTTCCAGCTGCAGTTCGGCGACGTGCTGCTGGTCGAAGGCACGCCCGCGCAGATCAAGCGCTTCTGCGACAACGGCGACCTGTTCGCGCTCACCGAAGCGCGCAGCACCACCCATCGCCACGCCCGCGCCCCCATCGCACTGGCCACCATCACCGGCGTCATGCTGCTCGCCGCGCTCAAGGTCATGCCCATCGAGGCGCTGGCCATGATCGGCGCCGCCGTGGTGCTGGTCACCGGCTGCATCCGCCCCGACGAAGCCTACAAGGCCATCGAATGGCCAATCCTGATGCTCATCTTCGGCATGCTGGCAATCAGCATCGCCATGCGCGAATCCGGCCTGGCCGACCTCATGGCCGGCGCGCTGGTCATCGTGGGGGCCGACCTGTCACCGTGGATGATGCTCTCTCTGGTCATCCTCGCCACCTCCATCGCCACCGAGTTTCTCAGCAACAACGCCGTCGCCGTGCTGTTCACCCCGGTGGTGATCGGCGTCGCCCAGCAACTCGGCGTCGACCCGCGCCCCTTCGTGGTCGGCATCATGTTCGCCGCCAGTTGCAGCTTTGCCACCCCCATCGGCTACCAGACCAACACCCTGGTCTACACCGCCGGCAACTACCGCTTCACCGACTTCGCCCGCCTCGGCATCCCGATGAACCTCATCACCTGGCTCGCCGCGAGTGTGCTGATTCCGCTGTTCTGGCCGTTGTAGGGCGGGAGGCGGGCGCAACCACGCCGCCCCGCGTAGCCCGGCCGCGGGCCGCAGGCCCAACGCCGGGAACGGTACCCCGGAGCCTCCCACCCCACCGCCTTGGCGCTTCGCGCCCAAGACCCGACGCGAACGCGCGCCGGTCGATTGCATCCGAGACGGATGCAGCAAGAACCCCTGGCACCCGCTACGAAATCATGCATTTCGGGAGTATGCTTACGTGCTGCCGGGTCGGACCTGCATGAAGCTGGGGATCAGGAGAAGTCCAGTTGTTGGAGATGCAGAATGTTGGATTTCAAGATCTGACCCCCGATACCTGCCCAGTACCTGACCAGGATTAATTGGCGCAGCCTACTGGACAGGACGCTGTCGACTTCTTCTATTTAGAAATAGTGGACTCGACATATCGAACGATTTTGGTGAACGCAAGTGACTAAAGCAGAGCAGCATTCGATTTTTCTACCTTCCAAGCCAAATCCATTGCTGTATGGCGTTCCGATTGGTTTCTCAGCCTTTGCCATTCTTGCAACCAGGGATTTTGCCGGCATTCTAGTCGCCTCTTTTCCGCTCGGCGCATTGGCTGGCTGGTGGCTTCTTCGTGTTCACTACGTGACGATTTCATTTGAATCTAAGGAAGCCACATTTTTCTATTCTGCGTTAAATCCTTTTCGGAAATCAAAAGTTATTTCGCTGGCTAATTTCTCGCGCGTCTACGCCACTCCGTTTTACAAGAACGGCGGATGGTCTATTCACATAAGTGGCCCAAGAGGGGAGCATCTTTTGCTTACTCAAATTCCGGAACCCCTTTCTGGCTCGTCCACCGACGAGAATGTTCGCCGTCTGTGCACTCAAATTGCATCGGGGTTGAATATTAAAGATGGCGGTGGAGCATGAGCGAGGACAAAAATTTCTCTTCTACGTACATCCGAGATCAGGTCTTGAAATACGACAAGTTCATCCACAGCACAACGCTCATGTCCTCAGACAATCTCCGCTCCCACCCGAACAAGAGGCGATGCGAAATGTTGTATTTCAAGACCTGACCCCGGATACGTTCGCGGATACGCGAATCGATTGAAGATCGGACGCAAGAAGAGGCTCGGGCTTGATAACTCTGTGCGTTCCATCGGACTATCTGTAGCATGCCTATAGTTTTCTCAGTATTAATGGAGATGGAGGTTGAATAATGAATGTTAGAAATCTGTGTAAGCTACTTTTTCTTTCTGTCGCTGCAGCAGCTATGGCAGCGTGCGCGCCGGCAACCGTTAAAGAGATAAACGCCAACAGGAGTGGTTACGTTGAGGCGAATTTCAGCCAGAAGCAGATCCCTGAGGGTGTGGCGCGAGCACTAAATAAAAATGGGACTCCAGTCCTAAATTTTAAGACCGCGAGAATAAAAATGAACGCCGTCTATGCCAGTAGAACTAGTAAGGAGCAGACGCCAACGGTAACTCTCGCGCTAAGAAATCTTGGAGATGGATATATCCTACGACTGGAAGAGTATGAAAGTAACGGAATTGCATATGGGTCTCAGTACTCTATTAGTCATGGCGGAGTGCTAAAACTAAGAGATCAAGATATTTTTTATAGCCGTGCTTACGCTGGTCAACTTTTTGAAGTTAAAGAGCTGACTGCGTATCCAGGTGATGTTAGCAATCCAGGCGAACACTCAACGTACCTGTATGAGTGGCAGGAAGGGGCGCATCATCAAATAGCCAATTTCACCTCGATGAAAATGATTTGCTCGACAGGAAAATTCTATGAGGCATCAAGTCTTTTCTCAGAACTGAAAGGCAAGGCTATTGATTTTAATTGCGAGCGCCTTGTTGATGGCATTACAAGAGCTAAGCAAAAATTCGCACTGCTCATGGAGTTTGGTATTGTCATTTTGCTGGAATATCAGAGTGCCGTTAACAAGAACACCCATACGATAGTTGGCGTAGAGATACAATAATCGTCGGTGCGGCGTCGCGGCGTCGGGGTCAGGTCTCAATACTGTTCGCTTTAGTACATCCAGGGGTTCACGCACATCAGGCAGCGCAGCACAACGAGGTGCTTCCTTCCCGCGACATGAATGGTGGGCACGCAGATTAGCCTTAGCCGAACAGTCTTGGGTCAGGTCTTGAAAAACGACAACAGCAGCAAGCGTAGGATTCATCACTTAAGCGACCACTGACCCCGGATTGCGCTTTGCTCCATCCGGGCTACGAACCCCACGCCGACTCCCCCAAAGACTCGCGAGCCGATGTCGCCCAGACGGCGTCAATCAAGCCATCCAACCCCCCGCGTCGTCCGCGCCGGGCCGCCCTCACCGCTTCCCCCCCAACCCCGCCACCGCCTGCTTGATCGCCGCATCGGCCGCTTTCTGGCGGTCGTTCAGCCCGGCCGCACGCGCGTCCAGGGCCTTGGCGGCTTCGTCGGCCACGGCGCGGTAGGCGGGGGCGTCGGCGAGGGCTTTGCGCAGTTCGCCGCTTTTGAGCACGGCCAGTTGTTCCTTGCCTTCTTTCTGCACGGCCTTGAAGCGCTCGCCCAAGTAGCTGCCGTAGGCGGAGACGGCGTCGGCCAGGTTGCGGGCGATTTGCACGTCGGGGTTTTCGAGGCTGCGGTTGGTTTTGGCGCGCAGTTCGGGCAGTTCGGGCACGCGCAGGATGGCGCCCTGGGGCACGGAGGCCAGTTCGCGTAGCTGGGGGTTTTCCTTGATGAGCGCGGCTTCGGCCTTTTCGCGCTGTTTGGGCGTGAGTTTGACGAAGAGTTTGTCGGCAATGGCGGCGACGGTTTTTTCGCCGCGAAAGGTTGCGATGGGCATGGGGGCGCTCCTTACATTCCGATGATGTTGGTCAGGCTCATGTCGGCCGGCACGGGTGCACCGCTTTGCACACGGATGTTGCCGGTGCTGGTGTTGCCCATGACGATGGCGAGCTTGCGCTGGGGGTGCAGGTGCAGGGTGTCGAGGTCGCCCAGGGCGATGAGCCGGTTGTTGCTCACATTGAGGGTGCGCCCGCCGAACTCGCCGAGCAGCGGTTCCTTGCCGCCATCGCCGGCGGTCTGGCAGTGGTTGTCGGCAAACAGCAGGCTGTCGACCGCGCCGCACTGGTTGAGCGGCACGCCGGTGGCCTGGCCGCGCAACTGGTTGCCGCGGATGGACACCGCGGCCGGGCGCAGCAGCACGGCAAAGGCGCGGCTGGCGGTGAGCAGGTAGGCGGTTTCAGCGGCGGCAAAGTAGCCGGCGGCCACGAAGCCCGGCACCGCGCCGGCCGGCTCGGGGGCAATGTTGATGGCCCGCCATTCGACCACGATGGGGTTCTGCCCGGCTTCGCCGATGCGCTCGACGCTGTTGTCGTCAATCGCTGTGCGGTCGAAAGGCGGCAGCACGCGGATGGCGGCCACCGGGGCGCTGATGCGGTCGGGCCCGATGCCGAAGAAACGGTTGCCGGCAATGCGCATCTGCCCCACGGCGGCGCAGCGCAGGGCGTCGATGCCAGGGCTGGTGAGCGCCGCGCGGGCCACCTGGGCGATGACGTTGTCGAGCACATCGCCGCGCTCGACGCGGATGAGCTGCACGGCCACGAAGGCGGCGTTGTCGTTGCCGAGCGCTTCGCCCAGGTGCTGGCACTGGTTGCCGGCCAGGCGCAGCAGGCCGGCGCCGGCGCCCTCGCCCATGAGCAGCGCGCCGAGGCCGATGTGCTCGATCTGGTTGTCGGTGATGATCGCCTCGTCCACCTGCTGGGTGAGGAGCATGGCGTGGCCGCGCAGGCCGCTCAGGCGGTTGGCGGCAATGCGCACGCGGTCGATGGCGACCGGGTCCAGCCCTTCTTCGAGCACGATGCCGTGGCCGCTGCGCTCGCCAATGCCGGTGATCTCGTTGCGCTCCACCGTGAGGCCATCGACCCCGGCGCGCACGCCGTCACCGGCGGTGTAGATCACGTTGTCCACCACCGCAAAGCTTGAGCCCGGCAGCACCGCACCGGTGGCGACCACGGCAGCCTGGTTGCCGTTGAGCAGAAAGTTGCCCTCAATCCGCGTGCTGGCGTAGTGCAGGCTGGTGGCGTCGAAGCTGACCGCGCGCTGGCTGCAGAAGCACAGGTTGCGTGCCATGCGCAGCTCGCCGGTGAGCACATAGTTGCTGTCGCCCCCCGGCACGGCGGCCACGCCGCGCTCGGCCACGATGGCGCAGTCACTGATGCTGACGCCGAGCATGTTGCCGCTCAGGCCAATGCCGACGCTGGTGCCGTCGCCCACCGCCAGGCCGAGCACGTTAATGTGCTCGGCGCGCAGGTCGGTCACGCCGCGCGCGGCGATCATGGCGGTGCTGCCGGCGCCGCGGGCCGAGCCGATCACGCTCAGGTTCTCCAGCGCCACGCCGGTGCTGTCGCGGATGTCGAACACGCTGCCCGGCTCGGCGCCAACCAGCAACGTGGCCCAGCCCTGCCCGCGAAACCGCAGCGAGCGCGCGCCGTCGACCACCAGCGGCGCGCCGATGCTGTAGTTGCCAATGCCCAGGCAGATGGTGCCGCCCACGTCCTTGATGCTGTCGATGGCCTGCTGGATGGTGGCGGTGCCGTTGTTGTGGTTCTCGGCGCTCACGCACACCGTGCAGTCGCAGCCCTCGCCCTCGGCAATCGGCGGCCACAGGGTGCGGCAGTCGGTCTCGCCATCGGGGAAGCTCACGATGGCCAGGCGCGCGTAGTGGTGGTGGATGCCCAGCGGCGGGGCGTTGGTGAGTGTTTCCACGCTGGCGTCGGCCGTGCGCGCGGCGAACACCCAGTAGTCGCCGGTTTTGAACTCGCCGCCGGCCGGGTCGAGGCTGAAGTCCACCAGGATGCCGTGCTCCAGAAACAGCCGCGTGGTGCCGCCGGGGATGGGGATCTCGCCGGTGGTGCTGGTGTCGAGGTTGGTGGCCACGGTGCCGTTCTCGCGCCGCACCTGGCCGGACTGGTCCCAGCGGCGCACGCGGGTGTTGCGCGCCGGCTGCGTGGCCTGCTGCGCATCGGTGGGGAAGAGGCCGGCCGACAGCGCGATGTCGAAGCTCAGCGTGCGGGCGGTGTCGTCCACCCCGCCGGCCACGCGGATGCGGCGCAGCTCGCCGGGCAGGCCGTGCAGCTCGCGGTGGTCGTCGGTCACCTCCACCCAGTCGCCGTCATGGAAGCGCAGCACGTCGTCGCGCCCGACGGATTCAACCGTGATGCGGTTGCGCGCCGGGTTGATGTGGGTCACCCGCGAGGCCACGGTGGCGTTGTCGCGCGACCACTTGAAGGTGGCCGTGCCGATCGGCCCGCCGGTGTGCACCTCCACCCGGTAGGTCTGGTTCTCCAGCCCGCGGTAGCCGGCGGCGGGCGGCACCTGGCAGGGGTTGGGTGCAAAGGCGGGGTCGCCGGTGTCGGTGCTCAGGCGGCCGGCCGAGGGGGCGGTGGCGGCCTGCCAGCCGTCGAGGTCGGCGTCGTCGGTGGCGCAGGTGGCGTTGCCCACGTTGGGCAGCACCTTCACCTGCCACACGGTCTGCAGCCGGCCGGTGGTGTCCACGCCCACGGCGGGCTCGATGAGGCCGGGGTCGATGATGGCGCTGATCTCGCGCTGCCACACATCCACATACACCAGGTGCGGGCCGCCGGCCGGCAGGGCTGGCGGGTTGGGGTAGTAGGGCTGGGCGGTGTAGGCCAGCGGCGTGGTGCCGGTCAGTTCGGCCAGACGCGGGTCCCAGGCGTCGGGCGTGCCGCCGTGGTTCTCGGCCAGCAGGCCGTCCACATAGATGCGGCCGGGGCCGATGCTGAGCGCCCCGCCGGCGGCCGCGATGCGGAAACCATCGGGCGTGATGCGCGGCACCACATTGCCGCCAAAGGTGTCCAGCGTGCCGGCCTGCAGGCGGCGGCCGAGCTGGGCAACCCATTCATTCCACTCGGCGTCCAGCTGCACCCGGCCCTGCTGCACCACCAGTCCGAAAAAGTCCTTGCGGGCGTCGAAGCGGATACGGCTCAGGTCGAAACTCATGATGTGGACTCCCTCAAGATTCGTAGAAGATGCCGGCGCGCAGCCCCACCCGCAGGTATTCCGCGAGGCGGATGCGCAGGTTGGTTTCGCGCTGGGCACCGTAGAGGTGATGGAAGACGCCCATTTCGCTCTCGTCGTCGGCGCCGCGCAGCACCTCCACCGGCGTGGCCGTGGTGAGCTGGCCGTAGGCCGGCGTGCCGTAGCGCAGGGACGTGAAGCGGGGCGCGATGTGGCGGGCGCTCTGGGCGGAATCGGGCTGGCAGCGGTGGCGCGCCGGCACGATGGATTCAAACGGCAACCACGAGAAGCGCACGCAGCCCACCTGCTTGCGCGCGGCACGCACCGGCGCAACGCCGGGGGCGGCCGCAGCGAGCAGGATGCTGTTGGAGATCAGCCCCACCTCGGCGGTGTGCACGGTGCCCACCACGGTGCAGGCCACCAGCGACAGCACCGCACCGGGGGCGGCGCCATCCATGGCGGCAAAGGCCACGCCGTCTCGGGTGGTGGCGTCGATGAGGCTGTCGGTGGCGCGCAGGCTGCTGCGTTCATGGCTGCGGATGCCGCCGACGATGCAGCGGTCGATCCCGGTCTCCAGCCCGGCGATGGCCAGTTGCAGGCTGGGCGCGTTCGGCTGGGTGGGGCTGCCGTCGGCGTTCAGCGCGATGCCGGGCACCAGCGTGCAGTGGATGAGGTTCAGCCGCGCCAGCGCGTTGCCGCCGGCATCGGGCACCGCCAGCGGCGCGCCGGTGATGAGCAGGCCGTTGAGCGTGCAGGCGCTGTTGGCGGCACCGGTCACGATGAGCCCGCCCAGCTCGAGCACCGGCCGGCGGCCGTTGGCGGCGCGGATCTCGACCGCGCCATCGGCCACCACGTTGATCGTCAGTGTTTCGCTGTAGCGGCTGCTGTCGGTGATCTCGACCACACCGTCGCCGGCAATCGCGGTGAGCGCGGCGGCGAGCGTGGGGTGGTCGTCCGGCACGCGGACCACGCTCACGCTGGCGGGCGGCACCGGCAGGGTGTCGCCGCGCTCGTACTCGCCCCCGCCGATGGCGGCCGAAAAGCCCTCGCGCCAGGTCAGGCGCACATTGGCCGGGTCGGGCGCGTCGGCCGGCAGGGCGATGCGGCCGAGCACCGGGTCAATCGAATAGAAGCCGTTGGGCGGCGGGGTGTGCGCCCAGCTGGCGGCCTCGTCGCCGAGGTGGCAGATGCGGATGCGGTCGCGCTCGATGACCGTGCCGTTCACCCGCAGGACCAGCGCCGGGTCGGGGTTGTCCAGCGGCGCGCCGGCGCTGGCGCGCTCGCCGTAGTGGCGGGCCAGGTGGGTGGCGAGGCGGCGGCGCGACAGCGGCCAGGGCACGTTGTCCGGCTCGGCCAGGTGGGTGATGTCGTCTTCGGCCAGCGGGCGGTTATAGAGCGGCAGGTCGTGGCCCAGCGGGCTTGCGCGGTAGCGGCGCACGCCAGCACGGGTGGCGGGTGATTCGCGGTGCGGCCAGGCCTGGATGCGCCACAGGTGCAGGCCGATGTTGGGGATGTTGTGCCGGCCGCGGCCGGACTCGATGCGCCGCACGTCCACCGTGCGGTTGGCGGTCTCGAAGGCGGTGCCGATCCATTCAAGCGGCTCGGCGCGGCGCAGGTCGGGCGTGTGCAGGTTGGCCGGGCGCAGGTGGTTCATGTACTGCGTGGTGCACAGGCGCTGGAAGTATTCGACCGCGCGGGCGTCCCAGCCGGTGACGTCGCGCGCGAGCTGTTCGAGCACCAGCGCCGTGCCCTTACGCCGGCGCAGGGCGATGGTGTGGGCCACCTCGGCGCGCGCGCTGGCCGCCTCGGGCGCGGCCTGGTGCAGGCTGCGGTAGCCGATCAGGTCACCGATGTAAGGCACCACCCAGTCGGCGCAGGTCTCGATGAAGAGATCGTCGTAGAGCTGTTCCAGGCTCTCGTCGGCCACCGCCAGCTGCTCGGCGAGCACGCCGATGAGTTCTTCGAGCGGGCCGCGGTCCAGCCCCTCGGCAGCGGCCAGCTCGGCATCGCGAATGCGGTGGATGGCCGGCAGCAGATCGAACAGTTTTTGCGCATCGGCACTCACGGCAGCACCTCCAGTTCGATCGGGTCGGCGGCGAGGGTCAGCAGCTCGGCGGCTGGCGGCACGGCGGTGAGCGAGGCCACCGGCAGCGCGGCGAACAGGCGCGGCACCACCACGGTGGGGCTCTGGCCGACGCGGTACAGGCGGGTCACGTGCACCGCCACCACGCCGGCCACGCCTTGCGCCACGGCGGCCACTTCGTCGATGGACACGGTCTGGCCGAAGGCGCGGCGAGCAAAGCTGAAGGCGGTGCGCAGCGCGGCATCGACCGCCACCAGCACGGCGTCGGGCGCGAAGGCGGCGTCCACCTTGACCGACAGCCGACAGCGGAAGCGCGCGTCGCGGTAGTTGAGCAGGCGCAGCGGCACCAGCGGGTCGCCATAGGTGGCCAGCGCCTTGCGCAGGTTGATGTAGGTGTCGCTGCTCTCGGGCACGGGCGCGCCATCGATGCCGGCAATGCTCAGCAACACCCCGCGCGCCGGCCCGGCCGGAATCCACAGCGCGTGGGCCTTGTCGATGCCGGCAAAGGCGCGGGCGAAGTTGGCGTAGTCATCGATGGACACCGCGCGGTCGAGCGTGAGCACGGTGAGCGGCGCGTTGTCGCGGGCGCGGGCGAGGGTTTCGGCGTCTTCGCCGCCGGTGGCCGGCGCCGGGTTGGTGGCGCCGGTGACGCCTAGCGGCCGACTGAGCAGGGTGGTGAGCTTGCCGGCGGCGAGGTTGCCGGCCACCCCCAGGCCCTTGCGGTAGCGCACCCGCAGGTTTGTGCTGCCGCTGGGCAGGCGCGCGCCCTCGGCGCCGTCGCCGAAAAGTACCGTGGTGCGGGCCTCGTCGTCCTGCAGGGTTTCGAACACCCGCGCGTCGGGCGCGGCGCCATGCAGGGTCGGCACCTCGGCCCACAGCACGTCATTGACCCGCAGTTGCAGCGTGCTGGCGCGGCCGCTGGCGGTGTTGGCGCTCACGAAGGTGAGCGGCGCCTGGCCGAGCACGAAGCGCTGGTTGGCCTGCGCGCCGTCACCATCGCCGAGGATGGCCTCCACCGTCTCGCCATGCGTGGCGGGGGCCACGTTGGCGTTGATGCGCAGCGCAGCGCGGTTGTACACCTGCGCCAGCGGCGCGGCCAGCTTGAGGTGGGTGTGGTCGCGGTCGAGCACGATGGGGTCGTTGGCGGTGGCGATGAAGGCGATCTCGCTCACCAGCGGGTCGTCCTTGCGGCTGTCGGCCAGCCGCAGCTCGCTGCCCTTGGCGGTGAGCGTGCCGGTGCGCCCGTCGCGGTCGATCAGCGCCAGGCGCAGCACCACGCCGGCCTTGCCCAGTTGCGCGGCAAAGCTCTCGGCGCCAAGCGCCACCGGCGTGCTGCCGAACAGGCGCACCGCCGGCGCGCGCATGAACAGCTCGTCCCCCTCGGTCAGCGCTACGCTGCCGCCGCCATCCACACTGAGCGACAGGCCCACCGCGCGCGGCGCGATGGCGATGCGCTGGCGCGGGCCGGACAGCGCCAGCGGCTGGCCGGGCTGCAGTTCGACCACGCGCTGGCCGAGCGTGATCGCCTCGCCGTAGACCGGGTGGAAGAGCGGGGTGTCGGCCGTGGCGAGCCGTTCGCTTTGCGCCAGCACCAGCGTGCGACGCAGCGGAAAGCGGCTGGCGGTGAGGTTTTCGGTGGTGTCCGGCGTGACGCGGGTGACCTTGCCGGCGATGGCGAAGGCGTTGCGGCTGCGGTGGATGACCTTGCTCGCGCGGTACAGCTCGGTGTAGCCGGGCAAGGCGGCGCTGCCCAGGCCGGGCTCGTTGGAGACCAGCGCCAGCCAGCTGCCGGCGGTGATCCTGGCGTTGTCGGTGTCGAGGTCAAGCGCGGCGGTGTCGAGCTGGAAGTTATTCCACTCCCAGGTGCTGCCAGAGGTGTTGATCAGCGAGGCGACGTTGGAGTCGTCATTGCCCATCAGGTTGGGGTCGGGCGCGTTGTGGCCGAACAGCGCGGTGCGCTGGCGCAGGGCGTGCACCTCGACGCCGAGGGCGCTCGGGCTCATGGCCGGGAAGGCGCTGCCCAGCGGGTGGTCCCAGCGCACCCGGGTGCGGCCGTTGGCATTGTCGGGCGTGACGCTGGCGAGCACGCGCACATCCCAGCGCTCGCTGCCGGGGTCGCTCATGCGCTCGGCGCCGACGATGAGGATGGCGTCGCCCGGCTGCAGGCCGGTGGCGAGGCCGTCGAGCCACAGTTCGGTGTCGCCGGATTTGGGCTGCCAGCGCACCCGGGTCTGCACCGGGATGGCGTTCCACTCGGCGCGGGCGGGCGTGGGCGCGACGGTCTCGAAGCTCTGGGCCTGCTCGTCCTGCCCCGGCACGCTCTGCACCCGGGTGCCCACCGGAATGGTGATCGGCTCGGCCGGCGCGCCGGGAATGCTCTGCAGCGTGAAGGCCAGATGCGTGCCGGCGGCCACGCCGGGGGCCAGCTCGTAGCCGATGAGCCGCGCCATCTCGCGCACCGAGAGGCGCTCGGTGGCGGTGCGCAGGTAGTGCTCGTTGGCGAAACGCTCGGTGTAGAAGCTGAGCACGTCGAGCGAGGTGGCCAGCGCGTCGGTGATGGCGAGGGTGAAGTCGCTGGCTTCGCGGGTGGTGAGCGCGGCCAGCGCGGGGCGGTCGGCGCTGGACAGGCGGGCGCGCATGGATTCGACGAAATCGCCATGGCGGCCGACGCGGTAGGCGATCTGCGCCAGCCCCGGCGGGTTGTCGATGCGCGCCGGGGTGACGGCGTCGATGCCGGCGCAGCAGTCGCAGTCGGTTCTGGCGGACACGCGGGCGGTGCTCATCATTTGCCTCCGTGCAGGTCAAGGCGCAGCACGCCGTGCTCGGGGAAGTTCGGGTCGTTGTCGAGCCGCGCGATCTCCAGCCGGCCCAGCGGCATGAAGCCGTCGGCCAGCGGCGTGGGGTCGGGCTGGCCCTGGCGCTGGAAGCGGGTGACCTGCACCGAGGCCACGCCGGCCACGGTGCGCGCGGCGGCATACAGCGGGCTGAGGAAGACGGTCTGGCCAAAGCTGAAGTTGTCGGGGTGGAACAGGCCACGCGTGCCGTCGGCGCGCACCCGGCTGCCGAGCACATCGAGCAGGGCGCGGCGCACATTGCTGCGGAAGGCGTCGGGCTGCACGCACACCAGCAGGTCGATCTCGAGCGAGACATGGATGGGCTCGCCAATGTGCAGGTCGTGCCCGGCCATGCGGTAGCGGTCGAGGTGCTCGACGGCGGTGGTGGCAAAGGCGGCGTCCACCGGCTCGCCGCCTTCGCGGTCGACGGTGACGAACACGGTGTGCCAGCTGCCGGTCCAGCGCAGGCCGGCGGCGGCGCGCTGCACGCCGGCCAGGCGCTCGGTGACCTCGGCGTAGTCGGCCGGGGTGACGGCGCGCTCCAGCGTGCGGAAGGCTTGCGGGGCATGGCGGCGCACCTCGGCGCCGGTCTCGGGCGCCACCCCGCCGGTGGCCGGCAGCGGGTTGGTGACGGCCACGATGCGCCCCTCGGTGGTGACCGCGTGGGCGATGGCGCCGGCGCCGACATTGCCCTCGGGGCCGTTGCCGATGCGATAGGTGGCGCTGAAGGCGGTGCCGGTGTCGGGCCGGCGGCCGTGGCGGTCGTCGCCAAAGCGCGGGTGGGCGCTGCCGTCGTCCTCGGTTTCGAGCACGAAGTGGGTGTCGGTGCCGCGGCTGGCGAGCAGGTCGCGGCGGGCGGTCCAGGTCTCGACGCTGCTGCCGAAGCTGCTCTCCAGCGTGATGGCGGGGATGGCGTCGGCGGTGCGCCAGGCCAGCGCGGCGCTGGCCGAGGCGTCGGGGTCAAAGGTGAGCCGCTCACTGCGACGCAGGCCGTGTTCGACGGTGGTCTTGATCACCGTGCCCTGACGTGTCACCGGCGCTTCGGCCAGCGCGGGCGCAAAGCGCGGCGGCAGCGGCACCGGGGCGGCGCGGTCGCAGGCGTTGCCGGCGACGGGCGGGTACTGCAGGCGGGCGGCGGGCACGCTGCCGAGCGCTTCGTCGGCCACGGTGTGGCCGTGGTCGACCAGGATGTTGTTGCCCAGCGCGATGCTCACATCCTCGACCAGCACGCTGCCGTGGGCTTCGTCGGTTTCGGCCGAGAGGCACAGCGGAAAGGGCAGCGCGTCGTCGGCATGCCAGCGGATCTCGGTGATCTGCGTGCCGTCGAGCGGGTCGGCCAGCGGGCTGCCGCCATCGAGGGCACGCACGGCGGTGAGGCGCACGGCGTGGCGGCGGGCGGGGTCGGCGTCTTCGGCCACGCCGCTGAGCGGGCCGAGCACTTCCTGAAAAATCAGCACATCGCCGACCGCCAGATCGGGCCAGTGGCCGCGCAGCGTGGCGGCAGTGGCGCCGGCGGCCAGGCAGCAGCGCGCGTCGCCCCAGGTGTAGAAGGCAAAGTCGTTGTGCTCGATGCGCAGCGTGGCCGTGTGCATGGGCTCGAACACCAGCGGACGGGCCAGCAGCGCGGCGCGCTCGTCGGGCGAGGCGGGCGTGATGCGCGCCGGCACGCCGGGCACGCGGGTGGTGAAGCGCAGGCCGGCGGGCAGCGCGAAGGCGGCGCCGCTGACCTCCACATGCAACCAGGCGCGGGCATTGCAGCCTTCGTGCATGGCGTAGTCCACCAGCAGCGCGTGGCGGCGCAGGCTGCTGCGCTTGCGCGCGGTGTGCAGGTAGGCCTCGGTGGCGATGGCGTCGAGCTGGTAGTGCTGCAGGTCGCCCACATAGGCGATCAGCTCGGCCAGCGTGCTGGCCAGGTCGGCCGGGCTGCGGTCACGCCAGCCGGGCATCTGGCGGGTGAGCCGGTCGATGACCAGGCGGCGCAGGCTGGCGTAGTCGCGCGCGAGGTAGTGGATGTCGGGCGCGGGCGGCGGGTCTTGCGGGCAGTCGTGCGCGGGGGCGCAGTCGAAATCGCTCGGGCATTCAACCTTGAAGGCGAAGTCGATGGCCGACAGGCGCGGGTCGAAGCCCGGCAGCGGCGCGTCATTGCCCAGACCCTGCACCAGATGCAGGCGGTAGGTGGAGAAGTCGCCGGCCGAATCGGTGCGCACCAGCAGCACATGGTCGGCCTCGGGCAGCGCGGTGAACAGCGCCTGCTCGGACGGGCTGGCCGCGGCCGGCGGCGCGCTGGCGATGCCGATCCACTCGATGCCGATGCGGCGGATGCGCTCGCCACCGGTGATGCGCACGTTCTCGGCCGTGAGCCCGGCCGGCACCGGCTTGAGCAGGCGCAGCATCAGCGTGCGCTGGCGCGGACTGCCGGCGGGGGCGTCGAGATCGAGCACTTCGAGGTAGTCGATGCCGTTGAGCGTGGGGTGCGCGTCCACCGCCGCGCGGCGGTTTTCTTCGCAGCAGGTGTAGGTGGTCATATTCCCCCCCCTTGCACAAAGGACTCGCGCTGGCGGGTGTCGGTGCGGCGGATGAGGTATTGCACGGTCACCGACAGGCGCGAATCGACCGCCTCGACCTCAACCGCCTCGACGGTGATCAGATCGGCCAGCCATTGCTGCAGCGCGCCCTGCACCAGAAATTGCGTGGTCGCCGCCAGTTCCGGGCTGTTGGGCGCAAACACCAGCTCGCGCAGGCCGCTGCCGAAGTCCGGCCGCATGACGCGCTCGCCCGGCGCGGTGAACACCACCTGCTCGATCAGGCCGCGAATCCAGGCCGCTTCGTCGTCCTCGCGCGTGCGGCCGCGGCCGTCGAACTGGTAGGGGAAATGGAGTCGGGTGGTCATGGCGTGTCCCCCTGAGCCCGTAGGTGAAACGGCTGGCAGATTTCAAGCAGGCGCTGCCGTCGAATAGTTGTAGGGTGGGCAGCTCGCCTGCCCACCAGCGATGCCCCGTGCCAACGAACCATGGTGGGCAGGCGAGCTGCCCACCCTACGCCCGTCGCCTGTAGGGCGGATAAGCGCAGCGCATCCGCCGCCATCGTTGCCACGGGCCGCACCGGCGGATGCGCCTGCGGCTTATCCGCCCTACGGGATGTCGTCGTGGTGTGCATCATCAACTCCCGATCACCCGCGTCTGCGCCGCCACCGGCAAGAGCGGCGTGCCGTTGGGCACGCACACGGCCTGGCTGTCCATCAGCACCACGGGCTGGCCGTTGGACAACACCCGCGTGGCGGCCACCACCCATTGCCCGGTCACGCAGGGCACCGGCGAGCCGGAGACATTGAACGGGCAGCCGGCCACCACATAGGGCGCGGTCATCAGCACCGTCGGCTGGCCGCCGACCAGCACCCGCGGATTGGGCGCCGTCGGCGTCGCGCTGCCGCCGTGGGCACACAGCACCGTGGCACCGACATGAAGGAGGGGACCCGGCATGTCAGGAGCCCTCCCGGGGTGGCGTGGCCATCGAACCCGGTCCGTTAGACCCGTCTGAAACGATGGCGGCGGATGCGCTGCGCTTATCCGCCCTACGCCGGATCGACACACCCCGGCGATGAACCATGGACATCGCTTGCCGGAGCACCCCCCACCCACCCGCCGGGCCGCCCCAAGGGTGGGCAGCCCCCTCGGGGGGCAGCGAGCACAGCGAGCGTGGGGGCCTCCCTCTCTCCGCCGGGCCGCCCCAAGGGCGGGCGCAGCCCCCTCGGGGGGCAGCGAGCAAAGCGAGCGTGGGGGCCATCCCCTCCCCGCCGGGCCGCCCCAAGGAAGGGCGCGACCCCCTCGGGGGGGTGAGGCAGGGGTTGCGTGAAGCACTGCTTCGCGCCTGCCGAACGGGTCGGCGGTACCACGCCGACCCTTCGCGAACGTTTGCGTGGGGCCAACCCTTCCGCCGGGCCGCCCCAAGGAAGGGTTCGCCCCCTCGGGGGGCAGCGAACGTAGTGAGCGTGGGGGCCCAAATTCTCATCAGATCACCGTCAGCGCGCCGTTGTTGATCGTCACGGTCGGGCCGACCAGCGTGATCATCGCGCCCTTGCCGTTCTGGATGTAGATGCCGGTGTCGTTCACGATCAGCGTGGCGCCGGTGGCGCTCTTGAGCATGATGCCGCCGGTGGGGCCGGGCAGATCGGAGATGGTGACGCCGTTCTGCAGCGGGGTCTGGAAGGTGATGGCGGCCAGGCCCGGCGGGGTGGCCAGCGCCAGTGCGGGCACTTCGGCGGCGCTGCCCCAGAAGCAGCCGACCCAGATGGGGTGGTCGGGGTTGCCCTGCTCGAACTCCACCCACACCCCCGAGCCGATCACCGGCAGCGCCATCATGCCGTTCTGCAGGCCGGCCAGCGGCACGCAGGGCATGGCCCAGCTGGCCGGGGCGAGCCCGGCCACGTCGGGCACCTGTACCTGCAGGCGGCCCTGCTGCATGGGGTCGATGTTGTTGAGCACCATGCCGCGGTACTTGCCGAAGTACTTCTGGGTCATTGTTCCTCCCTCGCCTATCGCCCGAAGGCCGCCCCCATCGCCACACCGGTCCCGGATTCCGGCTTTTGGCCTGCAACTGGGCGACGCGGGAGCGGGCGGCGCGCATATCTCAAGCCGGCACGGTCGAGACCCGCCCGTAGCCCGGATGCAGCGCAGCGCAATCCGGGAACACCGGCCCGATCGGGCACCCCGCCCCGCATCGAAAAACCGTGCCCGACCGCACCACCGGTCCCGGATTTCGGCCTTTGGCCTGCATCCGGGCTACGCGAGAACAGGCGGTCGCATCTCATGCCGGCACCGTCGGTGTGATGGAGATCAGGCCGTTGCGGGTCAGGTTGAAGCTCTGCTTGAACTCGCCGCGCTTGATGGTGCTGGTGACGCTGCTCACGTAGTACAGCCCGTCGTAGGCCACGCCGGCGCCGCGCACGCCCACCAGCCGGCGGGCCCTGAGCATGCGGCCGTAGCGCAGCACGTCGAGCGAGCCGTTGCCGCTGACCGAGTCCTGCGATTTCTTGGCCTCGGCCAGGCCGGCCGAGATGGCCTGCATGGGGTTCATCTTGGCGGTGTCCTTCATCATCCTGATGTTGGCCAGCGGCGTGCTGAGCACCCCCAGCGGCGGCTGCAGCGGGTTGAGGTTGGGGATCGGGATGGGGATCGGCACCCGCGTGAGCTGGTTCTGGATGAAGACGATGGGCAGCACGCCCTTGGTGGGGTCGAAGCTGAAGTTGAGCGACTCGACATTGGTGTGGGCGTCCATGTCGATGTTGAGCGCCGGCTGCGGCGGGCCGACCTTGATCTCGGGGCCGAAGTAGGCAATGTTGGTCAGCGGCGCCTCGCCCGGTTCGATGTAGAACACATGGCCCACCTCCTCGGCCAGCTGCCGGATGTAGGCCAGGTCGGTGCCCTGCTGCGCGGGAATCCGCTCGATGGGGATGGGCACATCGGGGAAGAAAGCCGGGATCGGCAGCGGAATGATGCCGAAGGCGGCATATTTGGCGCAGATGAGCGCAAATCGCGCCTCGATCGGCATGGCCGGGTAAGGCAGGCCGGAGAAGTCGATGAGGTCCATCACCTTGGTGAGATCCTCACCCGTCACGGTGATGCTGCCCGGCTGGCCCTGGCCGCCGGCCTGCACTTCCACATTGGTGACCACGCCGTCGAAGAGTGGCTGCGGCCGACCGCCGAGGGTGACGATCAGCACCACGCGCAGCGGCGGCGTGCCGGCCGAGGTGTTCTGCCCCACCGCGATCAGGAAGATGGTGTTCAGCTCCGACTTGCTGTTGATCTTGAAGCGCAGCTGAAAGCCACTGGCCGCACCGGCCGCCGTAGTGGCGGTGACGGACTCGAGCGCGTCGATCATCATCGCCGGCACCGGCACCGGAATGACCGGGCCGATGAGCAGCGACAGATGGATGGCGCCGCTAGTCATCGCGGCCTCCGGGCACGCCTTCGGGCAGGGTGATGCGCAGGCGGCGGCCGACGGTGTCGGTCAGGTCGGCCGGGCGCATCGCGCCGTTGCCGTCGCACAGGCGCCAGTACTGCTGCGGGTCGCCAAGGTAGCGGGCGGCCAGGTTGTCGACGCGGTCGCCGCTCTCGACACGGTGCTCCTGCAAGGTGGCGAAGTGCTCCGGCGGCGGGATGAAGCGCCGCCGCACATAGGTGAGCTGCGCGCCGTCGGGCCGCGTCCACTGCGCGGTGTCGAGGCCGTGGTAACGGCTGTCCGGCGCGAAGGCCGGCGCGGTGAGGGCGTTGGCCTGCATGAAGGCCTTGAGGGGATCGGTCATGGGATGCCTCCAATACCCAGCGCGTCGAAGCCGAAGGTGGCGGCCTTGCCGGCCAGTTTTTCGCGCGATTGCAGGTAGGCCATGAACAGCCCGCCGCCCTTGTGATCGAAGCCCAGGTCATCCACCGACAGCACGCGCAGCGTGAGGTTGACCTTGGCGTTGATCGGGTTGAGCGCGGGGTCAAAGGCCTCCTCGGAGATGGAAAAATCGGTCACCCGCACCGGCGCGATGCGCTGCGCGCCCCACACGAAGAGCGCCAGCGCCGACTCCATGGGGGCGATCTCCAGCGTGCCGGCCGCGGCCAGCGCCTTGCCGGCGAGCAGGTCGGCCGCGCGCGGGTTGACCAGCGATTCGAGCACCGCCAGCTGCGGGGCAATGCCCGAGGCCACCACGGTGGCGTGCTGGTCGGGGAATTCGAGCTGGTCGGCGGCGTCGATGTCGGCCTCCAGGCGGAAGGTCTCGATCGCCGGGCCCTTCAGGCGCAGCGCCTCGGAGCGCTCGGCCCCCTCGCCCGCACCCTGCACCTGCAGGCTGCGCGAGAGCTTTTCGGGGTTGTACTGCAGCGCGATCACCCGGCGCACCTGCGCCGAGGCCGGATCGACCAGCACGATGCCGCCTTTGACGATTCGGGGGGACTGGCTGTAGCCGCTCATGGCATGTCCTAGAAGCGAAACCGCAGTGAGCCGCCGATGAAGCTGGCCGGCGGCGGGGTGCCCGGCGTGGGCGGGGTGTCGGGCGCGGTGAGCTGGCCCTGCGCGCCGAACTCGAACTCGGCCACCGGCACCTCGCGGCAGGGCGCGCCAACGCGCTCGATCTCGGAGTGCACATTAGCGATGGCGGCGACCACCTCGGCGTAACGCGCCTGCGGGGCGAAGGTGCGTGACAGTTCGCTGGCCTCGGGGTCGGGCGCGGGCGGGGTCTGCACCGCCTGGATGGCATCGCGCAGCCGCGTGCCGGCCGCCTGCAGCGCCGAGCGCGCGGCGGCCGGGTCCACCGCCCGGCACACGGTGCGCGTGGTTTGCACCGTCAGCCCGGCCGCGCCGCGGCCTTCGGTGGTCATGCTGGCGCGGGCGATGATGCGCACATGCGGCACGGCATTGACGGTGACGCTGAACGAGAACGCGCTCGGGCTGGCGTTGAGCGAGAACACCACCCGCTCGGCGCCGCGGAAGGGCACCGGCAGGCGCACCGCCAGCGAGGCCGGCAGGTCGATGGTGACGGCGGCCGCGCCGAGGTTGAAGGCAATGGTGGTCGAGGGCAGCGACAGCCCGCCGCCCGCCGCCGGCGCCGGCGTGCCACCGGCCGGCGGTGTGGTGCCGGGTGCACGGCGCGGCCCGGGCGCCACCGGGCCGGGTCGGGCGGCGGGTGTCGGCAGGCCGAAATTGGGCGTCAGGCAGGGGTTGCCGGCCACCAGCGAGGCGAGATTCACCCCCGGATGGCAGGCGCGGTAGATCTGCAGCAGGCGCGTCCGGCTCACCGCCTCGGGCGAACGCAGGCTGAGCCGGCACAGGGTGCCGATGTCGCAGGTGGCCTCGGCCATCGAGGCCAGGAAGGAGGCGTCGTCCTCGGTGCCGGGCGTGGGGTCGCGCGAGACGGCCGGGCTGGCCGCGCTGATCGCCGGCATGGGCGCACCGGTGGCCACGCTGTGCGCCGCGCGCCGGGCCTCGCCCTCGCGCTGGGCGCTGCTCAGGTCAGCCCCCCCGCCACAGCGCTGCTGGATCGCATGGGTCAGCTCATGCGCCAGCCGCTGCCGACCGGCCGGCGCCTGCGGCGCATAGCCCTCGGGCCCGAACACGATGTGGCGGCGCAGGGTGTAGGCCGGCGCCGACAAGGCCTCGGCGGACTGCACCGCG
>QQUN01000039.1 GCA_008501585.1 Pseudomonadota bacterium
TGACGAAGGAGCTGGGCGCGCAGCTGGTGGCCGATGACTTTGCCCCCCACGCCTTCTACAACGGTGCCCAGGGCCGCATCGAGATGCACCTGCGTGCGCAGCGTGCCACGCGCATCGAGGTGGCCGGGCAGGCCTTCAATTTTGCCGAGGGCGAGGGCATCCACACCGAGAACTCCTACAAATACAGCACGGAGGAATTCGGGGCTTTGGCGGCGACGGTGGGCTTTGTGACCGAGCAGGTGTGGTGCGATGCCGAACGGCTGTTCAGCGTGCATTGCCTGCGGGTGGACGCGCCGGACCGCACCGACTGAGCGCGCCACGCCGCCCGGGGCGGGGCGGCGCGTGTGACGGTGTGGCAGGCGCTCAGTTGAGCTGGGCGACGCGGGTGCGGGTCAGCGGCGGGTTGTCGTCGAAGTAACGGCGGATGCCCTTCAGGATGGCGTTGGCCATCTTGTCCTGGTAGGCGTGGTCGTTGAGCCGGCGCTCTTCTTCCGGGTTGCTGATGAAGGCAGTCTCGACCAGCACCGAGGGGATGTCCGGTGCCTTGAGCACGGCAAACCCGGCGTGTTCGACATCGCGCTTGTGCAGCGTGTTGATGCCGCCGAGCTCGGCCAGCACGGCCTTGCCGACCTTCATGCTGTCGTTGATCGTGGCGGTCTGCGACAGGTCGAGCAGGGTGCGCGCCAGGTGACCGTCCTGGCCGCCGATGGCAACGCCACCGATCAGGTCGGCGTCGTTTTCGCGCTTGGCCAGCCAGCGGGCGGCCGCGCTCGAGGCGCCGCGCTCGGAGAGCACGAACACCGAACTGCCGCGCGCGTCGGGCTTGACGAAGGCGTCGGCATGGATCGACAGGAACAGGTCGGCCTTGACCGCGCGCGCCTTCTGTACCCGTTTGTTGAGCGGTACGAAATAATCGCCATCGCGGGTGAGCACGGCGCGCATGCCCGGCTCGGCGTCGATCCGCCGCTTGAGCAGGCGGGCGATCTTGAGCGTGACGTTTTTCTCGTAGCTGCCGCGGCGCCCGACGGCGCCCGGGTCTTCGCCGCCGTGGCCGGGGTCGATGGCCACGGTCACCAGGCGGTTGACCTGCCGTTCGCCGGCCGGGTCGCGTCGCTCGGTGTGCTTGGCGGTCTGAGCCTCCGCCCCGTCGCGGGTCGGCGTCGGCGCTTCGCCGGCGGCCGCCTCGGTGGGCGAGCTTTTTTCGATCAGCGCCAGCAGCGGGTCGATGGGCGTGGTCGGGTAGAGATCGACCACCAGCCGGTGGCCGTAGGCGCCGACTGGCTGCAGCGCAAAGATCTGCGGGTTGATTTCCTGCTTCAGCTCGATGACCACGCGCACCACGCCGGGCCGGTTGCGGCCGGCGCGGATGAGCTGGATGTACGGATCGCCCCCGGTCACGCTGTCAGGCAGATGCTTGAGCACGCTGTCGAACTCGACGCCTTCGAGGTCGATGACCAGGCGCTCCGGATTCTTGACGATCAGGTGCGAGGCCTTGATCTCGGCATGTGATTCGAGGGTGATGCGGGTGTAGTCCTCTGCCGGCCAGATACGCACGGCCATCAGCCGCGGGGCGGCGTGGCCGAGGGGGGTGACCAGCATGGCAAAGGTGGCGCTCGCCGCTTTCAGGAAGTGGCGGCGCGCGGCAGGCTGCCCTATCGGGCTGGGCGCTTCGCTATTTTTATTGCGCATTGTTGTCCCGTATCCGTCAAGGGGCGGATGATCGCTTCACGCCCGTCACCGTCAATTGCCAGCCTGATCTCGATGTCCGCCGGGCTGACATACGGCCCGGCTTTTTGTGGCCATTCGACCAGACAGACGCCCTGAGCTGAAAAGTATTCGTCGAGTCCTGCATCCAGAAATTCTTCTGGTGAAGTGAACCGATAAAAATCAAAGTGATATAAGTCTAATCTAGAAACTACGTAAGGTTCAATCAAGGTGTACGTGGGACTTTTCACACTACCGGTGTGACCGAGGCCTCTGAGCAGGCCGCGCACCAGCGTGGTTTTGCCCGCCCCGAGGTCGCCAAGCAGGTAGATCACCAGGCCCGGCTGCAGGGCCGGCGCCAGTGCCGCGCCCAGGGCGAGGGTGTCGGCTTCGTCGGCCAGATGCGCCTGCAGGCTGGGGTCGCTATCATCCGGGCTATGGACAAAATGGATCATCAGGAGGTCTCCGGGGCAGGGGGCGGCGCGCTAGACGGCGAGGCGCTCGCGGCGCGGATTCGCGCATGGGGCCTGGGTTTGGGCTTCGGCGAGGTCGGCATCACCGGCACCGAATTGCCGGGCGCCGAGGCGGGCCTGCAAGCTTGGCTGGCGGCGGGGTTTCACGGCGAGATGGATTATATGGCCAAACACGGCCTGCGCCGCTGTCGCCCGGCCGAGCTGGTGCCGGGCACCCTGCGGGTGATCACCGCGCGGCTCGACTACTGGCCCGAGTCGGCCGACGCCGAGGCGGCGCTGAGCGATCCCGAGCGGGCCTATATCTCCCGCTACGCGCTTGGCCGTGATTATCACAAAGTGTTGCGTTTACGCCTCAAAAAGCTCGCCGAACGCATCGCCGAGGAGGTGCCGCATGGCTTTCGGGTGTTTACCGACTCCGCGCCGGTGACCGAAGTGGCGCTGGCCACCGAGTCCGGCATCGGCTGGCGCGGCAAGCACACCTTGCTGATCAGCCGCGAGGCCGGGTCCTTCTTTTTCCTGGGCGAAATCTTTACCGATCTGCCGCTGCCGGTCGATCCGCCGGTGCGCGACCACTGTGGCGACTGTACGGCCTGCATCACGGTCTGCCCGACCCAGGCCATCGTGGCGCCCTACAAGCTCGATGCGCGGCGCTGTATTTCCTACCTGACCATCGAATTGCACGGCGCGATTCCGGTCGAGTTTCGTCCGCTCATCGGCAACCGGGTGTATGGCTGCGACGATTGCCAGCTGGTGTGCCCGTGGAACCGTTTCGCACAACGCACCGCCGAGGCCGACTTCGCCGTGCGCAACGGGCTCGATGCCGCCTCGCTGGTCGATCTGTTTGCCTGGACGGCCGAGGACTTCGAAGCGCGCATGCCGGGCAGCCCGATCTACCGCATCGGCCATGAGCGCTGGCTGCGCAATCTCGCGGTCGGCCTGGGCAACGCGCCGAGCACGCCGGCGGTGCTGAGTGCACTGCAGGCCCGCGCGGACGATCCGTCCGGGCTGGTGCGCGAACACGTCGCCTGGGCGCTGGCGCAACACGCCGACCGCAGCCCGCCATCGGCGTAGAATGGCCGCTTTTTGCGCGACCCCTGCCATGCCTGCTGACCGTTCCCTGCCCATTGGTGTGTTCGATTCCGGCGTCGGCGGGCTGACCGTGGTGCGCGGGCTGATGGAGCGCCTGCCGCTCGAGAACATCGTGTACTTCGGCGACACCGCTCGCGTGCCCTACGGCATCAAGTCGGTCGCCACCATTGGCCAATTCACCGGGCAGATCACCGATTTCCTGATGGCGCGCGGCGTCAAGATGCTGATCGTGGCCTGCAATACCATGGCCGCCGTCGCCGGCGACGTGGTGCGCAAACAGGCGGGCGAGGTGCCGGTGCTCGACGTGATCGAAGCCGGCGCCCAGGCCGCCGTGGCCGGCTCGCGTGGCCGCGCCATTGGTGTCATCGGCACGCCCACCACCATCAACTCCAACGCCTACGCCCGCCGCATGCACGCCCTCGACCCCGGCGTGCGTGTCTACTCGCAAGCCTGCCCGCTGTTCGTGCCGCTGGTGGAGGAGGGCTGGCTCGATCACCCGGTCACGCGCATGACCGCGCTCGAATACCTCAAGCCGGTGCTCGCCGAGCAGGTGGACTCGCTGGTGCTCGGCTGTACCCACTACCCGCTGCTCAAGCCGCTGCTGATGGACGTGGCCGGCCGCGAGGTGCGGCTGGTCGACTCCGCGACCACCGTCGCCGAACAGGCCGCGCAAACGCTCGCCCGGCTGAATCTGGCCAATCCGGGTGAGCAGCATGCGACCGTGCAGTACTGCGTGACCGACATCCCGCTGCGTTTTCAGACCATCGGCGAGCGGTTTCTCGGACGATCGCTGGGGCAGATCGAGCGGGTCGTGTGGTGATCTCCGGCCGCGCGCATGGCGGCCCGTTCAGCCGGCGAGGCCTGCGCCGCTAAAGCAAACGGAGCGCTGTGGCGGCGTCGCTGTGCTACTTGCTGCCTCTCCCGTCGATCAGGCGGCGACGGGCCTGCCCAAGGTGGAACCGCATGGCGATGCGCGCCTCTTCGCCGTCACGTGCGCGGATTGCCGCGACAATGGCGGCATGCTCGCCCAACACCGTCAGCGCGCGTTTTTTTGAGGCCGTTCGGGTCAGGCCCAGCGTGAGTCGCATCAGGCCGGTCATGGCCTCGTGAATGCTCTGGAGCAGGCTGGAATAGAACTCGTTGCCGCTGGCTTCAGCAATCAGCGCGTGGAATTCCAGGTCGGCAGCCGGCTCCAGCTTTCCGCTGTGGACACCTTCGGAAAACGCCTCATGTGCGGCCAGGATGGCGGCCAGCTGTTCATCTGTGTGGCGTTCTGCCGCGAGGCGGGCGGTGTCCCCTTCGAGCGTAATGCGCACTTCCTGGCATCTCAGGTACGAGGCGATGTCCTGCGCCTTGGCGAAAGTCTTGATGCGGGGGGCCGGCTGATGGCTGACAAAGGTTCCCCGGCCCTGGTGCGAGGTGATGAGCCCGTCAACGCGCAGTCGCAACAGCGCCTCCCGTACGACGGGCCGGGAGACGCCGAACCGCTCAGAAATTTCGACTTCGGACGGCAACTGCTCGCCCACCTTGACGCGGCCCGAGGTGATCTCCTCGAACACCTTGCCATAGAGCTGGTCGGACAGGCGGTCGTGCGGGCCGGCGGCCTGCAGGCGGTCCCCCGCGGACGCCGCCGCAGGGGCCAGTTTCTCGGTTGCGGAGGTATCAGCTGCTTTGCGGCGTGCCATGGCGAAGAATGAGCCCTGTGACTTTCAGTGATCGATTGAAGAACTATACCTGCCCTCAGGCCGTCGTCATCCGCTTGCCGTCCACCAGTCGGGATACGCCGGACGGATTGCCGTCGCGCAGCGCGTCGGGCAAGAGGGCTTGCGGCAGATTCTGATAGCACACCGGGCGCAGAAAGCGTTGAATGGCCGCGGAGCCCACCGAGGTTGAACGGGCGTCGGAGGTCGCCGGGAAGGGGCCGCCGTGCACCATGGCATGACAGACCTCGACCCCTGTCGGCCAGCTATTGGCCAGCACTCGCCCGGCTTTCTCTTCGAGGATGGGCAGCAATTGCCGGGCCTTTTCAAGGTCGCCGTCGTCCATCTGCAGCGTGGCCGTCAACTGACCCTCCAGTGATTGCGCGACACGCGCCACCTCAGCCCAGTCTTCACACTCCACAACCAGAGAAGCGGCGCCGAACACTTCGTTCTGCAGCGCCTGGTCACTCAGGAAGTCGGCCGCCGAGGTGACGAATACCCTGGCCTGGCATTGGCAGGCGCCTTCGGCCGCCGCGCCGTGGCCGGCCTGACGTACCTTGGCGTGGCCGGCGAGCACACCCACCCCCGCGTTGTACGATGCATGAATCCCCGGTGAGAGCATGGTCTGCGCGCCCACTTTGGCGACGGCTTGAGCGGCCGCATCAACGAAGTGGTCCAGCGCTGTGCCACGCACGGCGATGACAAGACCGGGGTTGGTGCAGAACTGCCCGGCACCCATTGCCAGCGAGGCCACAAAGCCTTCTGCGATGGTCTTCCCGCGGCTGTCGAGCGCATCGGGCAACAGAAAGACCGGGTTGATGCTGCTCATTTCCGCATACACCGGAATGGGTTGCGGCCGTGCCTGCGCCACTTTCATCAGTGCCGTGCCGCCACTGCGGGAGCCGGTAAATCCCACCGCCTTGATACGCGCATCCTTGACCAGCGCCGTGCCCAGGTCATTGCCTGCGCCGAACAGCAGCGAGAACACACCCTCCGGCAGGCCGCAGCTGGACACCGCCGCCTGGATGGCCCGGCCGACGAGTTCGGATGTGCCGGGGTGAGCCGAGTGGGCCTTGACGATGACAGGGCAACCGGCGGCGAAGGCCGAGGCGGTATCGCCGCCGGCAACGCTGAACGCCAGGGGGAAGTTGCTGGCGCCGAAGACCGCGACCGGACCGAGGGCGATGTTCTGCAGGCGCAGATCCAGGCGCGGGAGTGGCTGGCGCTCGGGCATGGCCGGGTCGATGCGCACATCCAGCCACTCCCCCGAACGAACCACCGACGCAAACAGGCGCAACTGGCCGCAGGTTCGGCCGCGTTCGCCTTCCAGGCGAGCCCGCGGCAGTCCGGACTCCAGCATGCAGCGTTCGATCAAGGCGTCGCCGAGGGCTTCGATCTCGGTCGCGACCGTTTCAAGAAAGCGCGCACGGGCCTCGAGCGAGGTGGTGCGAAATGCCACGGCAGCCGCTTCGGCCAGTGCGCACGCACGATCGACCTCATCGATGCCGCCGCCACCGTATTCGGGGCCGATTGGCGCACCCGTGGCGGGGTTGAACGCCTGAATGGTCGCGCCCTGCGGATAAACGGCCTGACTGCCGATCAAAGAGTGTCCCGTTACTTGCATGTTTATCTATCCCGAGTGTGGTGAAAGTGCGCTGACTGCGATCAGGAACCGTCCTGTTGAAACCGGGCGCGCCGCGGCAATAGCCGGCAGTGCGTCAGGCGCCTTGCCGGGGAGTGCCCCGGGGTGACGGATTGATTGCCGTCATTCGCTGACCTCAGCCGGGCTGGCCGGATCGGCCGGCTTCCGGATGCAGAGGAAGTAAATGAAAACCAGGGTCAGGACGACGAAGAACAGACTGTCCAGATTCGTGAAGAACGTCATCGGATTGTTGTTCGAGATCGCCATCGAGCGCCGGAAGAACTCTTCAAGGTTGGGCCCCAGGATGAATCCCAGGACCATCGTAATGATGGGAAGGTCGTTCTTTCTCATGGCGTACGCGAGCACGCCCATCACCAGGGCGACGATCATCTGGAAGACCGAGTAGGTGGAGACGTAGCTGCCCAGCACGGCGAGCAGGGCAATGGCGCCATAGAGCGCGTCCCTGGGGATCGAGACGACCTTGACGAAATACGGGCCCAGCAGATACAGCGTCAATGGGATGAGCACCACGGCGCTGAAGAAAAGCGCGGCCAGCATGGGGGCAATGAGATGGGCCTGGTTGGACATCAACTGCGGGCCGGGCTGAATGCCGTTGATGACGAGCACGCCAAGCATGATGGCCATGACGGGGTCGCCAGGAATCCCGAAGGTGAGTGTCGGCACCAGGGCGCCACCACACACCGCATTGTTTGCCGTCTCTGCTGCGGCGATGCCCTGCGGGTTGCCCTTGCCGAAGCTCTCGGGGTTCTTCGACGTACGAACCGCTTCCACGTAGGCGAGGAAGCTGCCCATCGATCCACCGGCGCCCGGCAGCACCCCAACCGCGTAACCAATCAGGCTGGACTTGATGTAGCACCCGAGGCCAACTTTCTTGATCTGTGACAGCGGCGGGAAGAAATCGCGCCGCCGGATGGTGACCGCACGGAGGGCGTTGACGATCTTGCTGGCGGTCTGCTGATCGCTCGCCTGCAACAGTATCTCGCTGATTGCAAAGGCACCGATGATGACGGGCATCAAGTCAATGCCGCTGGTCAGGTCGCCAAGCCCGAAGGTGAAGCGCGCCAGGGGTTCGACGCCATCGAGCCCCATGGTGGCCAGCATCATGCCGATGCAGGCGGCGACGGCGGCCTTGAGAACCTTTCCGCGCTCGGAAATGACGATGACGATGATGGCGAAGGCCAGCAGGGAGAATTTTCCGCTGGTCTGGACCAGAAGTGACAGGTCTGCAACCAGTGGCGCCATCAGAATCAGAATGAGGCAGCCGAACGCTCCCCCGAGCATCGAGCCCACGGCGGCGTGGCCCAGGGCGAGGGCGCCCTTGCCCTGTTGCTGCATGGGATAGCCGTCGCGCGCAGTCATCATGGACGAAGGCGCGCCGGGGATATTCACCGTGATTGCCGTAATGCTGCCGCCGCACATGCCCGCCATATAAATGCTGGCACAGGCCATGAGTGCCGTCGTGACATCGAGGCTGTAGGTGAGCGGAAGCAACAGTGCCAGCGCCAGTGTGGCCGTGAGCCCGGGAATGGCGGCAAACACGGTGCCAATCAGGAAGCCGCCGACCACGTAGGCCAGCGTCGTCGGGTCAAGCAGCGTGCCAAAGCTGCTGCCGACAAGAATGATGAAGTCCATGGCTTAACCCCAGAGAGCCGGCAGACGAACGCCAAAGAGTTGCTCGAACACGATGTATCCGAAGGCGACAATTGCGGCCGACGTCACGAGTTTGTGGAGCCATCGATTCCGCTCCGAGAAAATCGTCGTGACTGCGAAGACGAAGAGAAGCGATGACAGGGCGTAGCCAATCACTGAAAACAGTGCGATGTAGATGGAAATGGCAATGATGGTCAGAACGGCTGGCGAGACAAGCGGTTTCGCGGCGCCCGTGGCGCGCTCGCCGGAAGGGGGGTTTGCGTCGGTTTGCGCGCCTTTTGTCAGGCCTGAGGCCTTGATGGTCAATAGCAGACTGAACAGTGACGAGAGCGAGCCGAGCACCATCGGGACAAATGACGGACGAATTCCCTCTGCGGTAATCGGGCGGCCGAGCTTGATCGCTTCAATCAGGTAAATGATTGAACACACCAGGATGAACAACGGGAAAAGGGATTGTCTCTTCAGAATCATCTTGTTCTAACCTCCGCCATGCCTCTGGATGGCCCAGAGGCATGGTGACTGTGATTTTTAGAGGCCCAGCTCATCCATGACTTTGAATGTCGTCGATTGGAGCTGGTCGATCCAGTTCTGCACGCCGTTCGAGCCCAGCCAGCTCGGTGTCACGCCGACCGTGCCAAGCCATGTCTGGAAGTCCTTGTTGTCGTAGGCGGTCTTGAACGCGGATTCGAGCTTGGCGATGACGGCGGGCGGTGTGTTCTTGGGCGCCGCGAGCACAATGAAGCTGCCCGTCTCCAGTTCGTGCCCGAACGTGCTGATCGGCGGGACGTTGGGGTAGGACGGGTTTTGCTCGGACGACAGCTCCACAACACCGAGCGCGTCGCCGGAGGCGATGATGCCGTTGAAGTCGCCCAGGCTGGAAATCGCGGCATCCAGCTCGCCGGAGAGCAGGGCCTCCGCTTCAGCGCTCGACGAGCCGGCATAGCTGATCACATTGAATTTGACGCTCAGCATCTTTTCCAGGCGACGGACAGCGAGGTAGGGGCCGGAGCCCTTGGGGGCCACGCCGACACGGACGGTGTTGGGCTTTGCCTTGGCTGCGCTGACGAGCTCGTCAAAGCTCTTGAACCCCGAATGCTTCGACACCACGATGGCATCGGCTTCCTTGGTGATGCGCGCAATCGGCGTCATCTTGTCGAGCGAGTAGCCCGGCACCATCTTTCCGCGCGGCAGGGTAATGATGCTGTCGTAGGTCAGCACGCCGATGGTGTGTCCGTCGGGTCGCGCCTTGGTCATCTGCATCAAGCCGGTGGCCGTGACGGCACCACCGATGTTCTCGACGTAGATCGACTGTCCGAGGCTCTTCTCGGCGATCTGGCTGATCTTGCGCGAGATGCCATCGGCGCCGCCGCCTGCGGGCCAGGGCACGATCAGGCGGATGTCGCGCGACGGAAAATCAGCGGCCGACGCCGATGCGGCCAGGACGCAAAGCCCGGCGGCCAGGATGATCTTTGATTTCAGTGACTTGATGAACATGGTGTCTCCTCGGTAGTGAGAATGTCTTCTGATGTGTTTTATGCAGATGCTGAAGATTGCCGGGTATCTATTCGCTGGCACAGCCTCCATGAGATCTATGTGAGCATGTCGCTCGTGGTCGGTTACTTGTTGAGCCTGTTGTACTCCGCGAGGGCTTCTTCGTTGGGCGGGTAAAGCCCGATCACCTGGCTGCCCGATCCAACCTTGGTCAGGACGTAGCTTTCGAATCGCTCCATCGCGACCGCCTCGGTGGCGATGTCGTCCACGATTTCAAGCGGGATCACGATGACGCCGTCGCCATCGCCGACCAGCACGTCACCCGGATTGACCGCAACGCCGCCGCAGCCGATCGGTACCTGAATGTCGACCCCGTGGTGCTTGGTCAGATTCGTCGGCGCGCTTGGCTTGGCACAGAAGATCGGCAGCGCCATTTCGGCGGCGGTGTCGGCATCGCGGATCCCCGCATCGGAAACAAAGCCGGCGCACTCGCGATACTGCAGGCGGGTCAGCAGGATGCTGCCCGCCGAGGCCGCGCTGGCGTCCTGCCGGCAGTCATTGACCAGGATCATTCCCGGCGGGACGGTTTCGACGGCGACGCGTTGCGGGTGCTTGGGGTCCTTGAACGCCGCAACGGTGTCGACATCTTCCCGCGCCGGGATGTACCGCAAGGTAAATGCCTGGCCGACCATCTTGACCTTGGCCGTGTTGATCCGGTGCACACCCTGGATGTAGGTGTTCCGAAACCCCCGTTTGAACAGCGCCGTGTGCAACGTCGCCGTGGATACGAGATCAAGAAGTTCCTTTGTCGAATCCTTGAGTTTTTCGTACTCGTATGTGGTGCTCATTTTGTTCTCCTTGTTGCGGGTTGGAAGCCTGGGGGGCGGGCCCCAGCGCGCCGGCGAGCATTCCGTGGTGCGGCCGTCGAATTGACGCGTGTTCAAGCGCCTTGCACGGAGCCTGTGGTGTTGATCTGTTGAGCGGTAGTGTAGTTGTTTGACAAGTGGTGTCAACTTTTTTAATTGGTATTACAAGTTGGCCTGCGATGGCGCGCAGTGCTCACGGTTTTTTTTGGAGGCTGGCGGTGTGATGGGCCCCGTGGCATGACGGCGTCGGCGTGCTGGCTGGTGCGGCGGCCGGCAGCGAATGGCCGGTCCCTCGTGCGCGTGGCCGACACGTCCGGCTTCACCACCGGGCGCCCCGCCTGCCCGCCGGCCTGACCGATGCCGTGCTTGTCGAGGAAAGGCGAGCCGATGAGGCTGCGCAACATCCGGGGCGTGGCGCCTGCCATCGCGGCCCGGTGGAAAACTCGGCGCGTGACAGCGCTCAGCGACCCGTCATGGGCCTGTCTTGCGCGAGAAAGGGCGTGGGGTTGCCGCCGGGGCGAGACGCAGCCATCGAGTGTGCGGTGGCGGGGTTGAGCGGCCGAAGCTGGGGGCGCTTGGGCGCCGTGTTTCGATACGACGGCGATCGCGTCGCAGATGAATTCGATGTTGCGCGGGCGGTGTCCGGATTGCCCGTGTCACCGTGCGTGTCGGCGGGTGTGGTGATGCCACAGGCGTGCCCGCGCATTGGACCGGTGGCCCGGATCATCCTGCCGTTTCGGCACCGCCGTGCGCCGGGGCGGCCAAGCACATGCAAGCCCGCATGCCGCCCATCGGCTGATCAGGCGGTTTCCCCGGACGCCTGCCCGTGGCCTGCTGCCGGCTTACGCGCCGCGTGCCACCGCCCGCCCTGCATCCGCACACCACTCGCTCCACGACCCCGGATACAGCCGTCCGCCCGGTAGCCCGGCGACCTCCATGGCCAGCAGGTTGTGGCAGGCGGTCACGCCCGAACCGCATTGGTGCACGACGTGCTTGGGGGGGCGGCCAGCGAGCAGGGTGGTGAACTCGCGGCGCAACTGCTCGGCCGGCTTGAAGCGGCCATCGGGACCGAGGTTGTCCTTGAAGAAGCGGTTGACCGCGCCGGGGATGTGGCCGCCGACGGGGTCGATGGTTTCGTTTTCGCCGCGGAAGCGGTCGGGGCTGCGGGCGTCGATGAGATGCATCGCGTCGGTGCCCTTGTGGGTGTCGACATAGTTGACGTCAACCGCCAGCGGCTGGATGTCGGCGTCGAACCGGGTCGGTGTTGGTGTGGCGGGGGTTCGGCTCAGCGGCGCGCTGGCCGAGCACCAGGCCTGGAAGCCGCCGTCGAGCACCGCGGCATCGTGATGGCCGAGCCAGTTGAGCAGCCACCACAGGCGGGCGGCGTACATGCCGCCGCCGTCATCGTAGGCGACGACCTGGGTGTTGCGATCGATGCCGATCTCGCCCAGCCGGCGCGCCAGTGTGTCAGGGTCGGGCAGCGGGTGGCGGCCGTTGCGGCCGGTGCGCGGCCCGGAGAGCTCATCGTCCATGTGCAGGAAATGTGCGCCAGGGATGTGGCCCTTGGCATAGGCGGCACGACCGAAGTCGGGGTTGCCCAGGTCGTGCCGGCAATCGACCACCACCCAGCCCGGTGTGTGCAACTGGTGGAGGAGGCGCTCAGGGGCGATGAGCGTGCGCAAGGGCTCGCTCACGCGATGGTTTCCTCGTCGGCCAGCCAGGCGCGGGCGTCGAGTTCGTCCGTAAAGACCTGGACATCGGCCTCGACAAACAGCTGCGACACCCAGGCGCTCCAGGTGGCCCACTGGTCTTCGGTGATGACCGCGATCTTGCCGAAATCATGCTTGTGCTCGCGGCTGTAGCGGATCTCTTCCCACGCCACGTCGATGGTGAAGCCGCTCATCTCGCGCAGGTCGATGAGCAGATTGACCGGCCCCTCGAACTTGATCTTGTAATTGACCAGTTCCTCGAACTCCTTGTAGTCCGCCAGCGTGAATTCGCCGAAGACGGCGATGGCGACGAGTCCGTCCGAGTGTTCTTTGGTGATCATGCCGTGCTCCTTTTGGGCAGAAGGCCTGTCTCTACTATAACGACCGGCCGGTAGGGCTTCAATCGCGGCGTGGGGTGTCCGGTAGCGGCGTGCGGGCGCGGGTCACCAGAATGCCGCTGGCCATGATCATGCCGATCCCGGCCCAGGCCGGCGCCGGCAGCACCTCGCCCCAGATCAGCATGCCGAACAGGCTGGCGAATACCACGGTGGAATACGCCAGGTTGGCCGCGACGATGGTGGCGCCGACCCGGTAGGCGCGGGTCATGGCCAGTTGCGCCGCGGTGCCGAAAACGCCGATGCCGATGACCAGGGCGGCGCCTGTGGCGTCCGGCGGCGTGAAGCCGCCCGCGCCGGCCACGAACGGCGTGGCGCCCAGGCAGGTGATGCATGAAAAATAGAACACCGTGCGCGACTCCGGTTCCCCGGCCCGCCCCAGTTCGCGCACATTGATGTAGGCCAGGCTGGCGATCAGCCCCGAGGCCAGGCCGGCGACGGCGCCCAGCCACTGCTCGGGCGCGATGGTCGGGCGCAGCAGCACGACCACGCCGACAAAGCCGAGCACCACTGCGCCAATGGCGAGCCGGCGCAGCGGCTCGCGAAACCACAGCGCCAGCAGCAGGGCGACGAAGATCGGCGAGGTGTAATTGAGGGTGACGGCCGCCGCCAGCGGCAGCAGGCTGATGGCAAAGAAATAGCAGCCCAGCGCAATCGAGCCGGCCACCGCGCGGGTAACCTGCAGGCGCCAGTGCCGGGTGCGAAACGCCGTGCCCCGGCTGCGCATGAACAGCGCCATGAACAGCACGCCAGCCAGGCCGCGGTAGAACGTCAGCTCGGCAATGCCGAAGCGGTCCGCGCCAAGTTTGACGCACACGCCCATGCAGGCGAACAGCAGGCTGGCGAGGATCATCCAAAGGGCGGGCATGGCATGGCGCGGTGCAACACGATGACGCATTGAACCACAGCCATGGCGCGACGGGCCGGACAGTTTTGCCGGATTCCATGTCCGATGTGTTCGTGCCCGATGCCGCCGGGCTGACCATAATGCAGGCATGGAACTCGACCCCGACCGTTGCTACGACGCCTTCACCACACACGATGCCCGCTTTGATGGCCGCGTGTTCGTGGGCGTGCGCTCGACGGGCATCTACTGCCGGCCGGTGTGCCGGGTGCGCACGCCGCGGCGCGCCGTATGCAGCTTTTACGTGAGTGCGGCGGCGGCCGAGGCGGCGGGCTTCCGGCCCTGCCTGCGCTGCCGCCCCGAATTGGCGCCCGGCCTGTCGGCCATGGATGCGAGCGCCACGCTGGCGCATGCCGCCGCCGGCCTGATCGATGCGCATCTGGCCGATGACCTGTCGGTGGCCACGCTGGCAGACAGGGTCGGCATCACCGACCGCCACCTGCGGCGCTTGTTCCGCGAGCAGTTTGGCGTGGCGCCGGCCGACTACCTGCGCACCCGGCGGCTGTTGCTGGCCAAGCGCCTGCTCACCGACACCGCGCTGCCGGTCACCGAGGTGGCGGCGGCAGCCGGTTTTGGCAGCCTGCGCGCGCTGGAGGCCGCGTTTGCGCGCCACTACCGCATGGCGCCGTCGGCCTTGCGCGGCCCGGTGCGTGCGGCGGCCTCCGACGGGCTGCACTTCACGCTGGCCTATCGGCCGCCCTTCGATCTGCCGCGACTGCTCGACTTCCTGGCCGGGCGCACCATCACGGGCGTTGAACTGGTCGCGGGTGGCGAGTACCGCCGCACCGTCCGGCTGGACGGGGCGCGGGGCTGGTTGCGTGTGCGTGCCGGCAAGGCATCGCTGGCGGTGACGCTGTCGCCGACCTTGTCGGGCGCCGTGCCGGCGGTGCTGGCCGGGGTGCGCCGCCTGTTCGATCTCGACGCCGATCCGCTGGCCGTCACCCAGGCGCTGGGCTCCCTGGCCGAGCCCCGGCCCGGTCTGCGCCTGCCCGGCGCCTTCGACGGCATCGAGATGGCGGTGCGCGCCGTGCTCGGCCAGCAGATCACCGTCAAGGCCGCGCGCACGCTCGCCGGGCGTTTCAGCGCGGCCTTCGGCGAACCGATCGAGACTCCGTGGGCCGACCTGCACACCACCTTTCCGGACGCCGGACGCATCGCGGCGCTCAGCGTGTCGCAGATTGCCGAACTGGGCGTCATCCGCCGTCGTGCCGAGGTCATCATCGCCCTGGCCGCGGCGGTGGCCGAGGGGCGGCTGGTGCTCTCGCCCGGCGCGCCGGTGCAGGCGACCATCGCGCAATTGCAGGCCTTGCCCGGTATCGGCCCGTGGACCGCGCACTACATCGCCATGCGTGCGCTGGCCTGGCCCGACGCCTACCCCGATGGCGACTATGGCGTGCGTGCCGCGCTGGGCATGTGCAGCGCCCGCGAGGCGCGCCAGCAGGCCGAGGCCTGGCGCCCGTGGCGCGCCTACGCCGTCATGCATCTGTGGGCTTCGCTGGGCGAGGCCGAGGAGACGACATCATGAACCCAACGCAGTACGGATTGCGCTTCGACACCCCGCTGGGCGTCTGCCAGGTGCGCGCCAACGCGGCCGCGCTGCTCAGCGCCTGCTTTGATGAGGCGGACTGCCCCCTGCCGGCCAATGCGCTGTGCCATGAGGCCGCACGGCAGATCACCGCCTACCTGGCCGGTGAGCGCCGCGATTTCGACCTGCCGCTGGCGCCCGAAGGTACGCCTTTTCAGCAAACCGTGTGGGCCGCCCTGCGCAGGCTCCCTTATGGCGCCACCACGCATTACGGCGCACTCGCCGCCACGCTGGGCCGCCCGACGGCGGCCCGTGCTATTGGCGCCGCGGTCGGCAAGAACCCGCTCTGGCTGATCATTCCCTGCCATCGCGTCATCGGTCGCGACGGTTCGCTCACCGGTTATGCCGGCGGCCTGCCGCGCAAGCGCGCATTACTCGATCTGGAGGCCGCCCGTGCGACCACGTGACACCCTGGAACTGTTCATCCTCGCCGCACTGTGGGGCGCCAGCTTCCTGTTCATGCGCCAGGCAGCGCCGGATTTCGGCCCGGTCGGGCTGATCTTCATCCGTGTGCTGTTCGCGGCAGTGTTCCTGCTGCCGATCATCGTCTGGCGCGGGCAATGGCGTGAGCTGGTCCAGCACGCCTGGCCGCTGACCGTCATCGGCATCCTCAACTCCGCGCTGCCCTTTGTGCTGATCGCCTGGGCGCTGCTCTCGCTCACCGCCGGTTTCGCCTCCATCGTCAACGCCACGGCGCCCTTGTGGGCCGCCCTGGTCGCGCGCGTGTGGTTTGGCGAGCGCCTCACCAAATGGCGTGCGGCGGGTCTGGCGATCGGCTTTGTCGGCGTCGGTGTGCTGGTGTCGGGCAAGGCCGGGTTCCATGGCGAGCACATCGCACTGTCGGTGATGGCCGGCCTTCTGGCGACCTTGTCGTATGGCGTGTCGGCCAATTACACCAAGCGCTACCTCACCGGCGTGTCGTCGCTGGCCATTGCCACCGGTGGCCAGGCTGCGGCGGCCGTCGCGCTGGCACCGCTGGCCTGGTGGCTGTGGCCGGCCGGCCCGATCAGCCTCTCCGCCTGGGGCGCCGCCGCCGTGCTGGCGGTGGCCTGCACGGCCGTGGCCTACATCCTCTATTTCCGCCTCATTGCCAACATCGGCCCCGCCCGCGCGATTGCCGTGACCTTCCTGATCCCGGCCTTCGGCATGGGGTGGGGCGTGCTCATTCTCGACGAGCCGCTCGGCCTGCGCATGCTCGCCGGTGCCGGGGTGATCCTGGCCGGCACGGCGCTGGCCACCGGGCTGGTCGATGGCGACAAGCTGCGGCGCTGGGCGGTGCGGCTGGGGCTGCGGGCGGCGTGAGCGGCCTCACGGCATGGGTCACATCCCCAGGGTTTTGAGGGCCTTGGCCAGCGTGTCGACCGATTCCTGATGTTTGCCGGCCTTGTGCAGGGCTTCGCCTTCGGCGCGCCAGGTTTGTACCTGCGTCATTTGTTCGGCGGTCAGCTGCGGGTTCTTGGACAAGGCCTCGTCGATCTTCTTCATGTCGGCCGGACAATGAAATGCCCAGGCGCTGCTGGCGATGGTCACGAGGGCGACGGCCAGGGCTGGCTTGATGTTCATGGTGCTTCTCCGGTGGGGCGCGGCGCCGGGCCGCGGTTCTTTCAGGCTAGTCGGCGCGCCGGCCCGGCACCAGACGAAAAGCGTAAGAAAACACGGCCGGCGCATGGGCAGGGGGCGCCCCAAGTGGGCTGGCAGGCGCTAGACTTGCCGTCCCAGTCTTGATGGACGCCGCCACCGCCCATGCAGCCCGCCAGTCGCGCCGACGCCTTTGCCGCGCTCGAACTCGATCCCGACGCCTTGCCGCAGGAGATCAAGCGCGCGTTCCGCCGTCTGGCGATGCAGTGGCATCCCGACCGCAACCGCGGCGAGGATGCCGCCGAACGGTTTCGCCAGATCAAGGCGGCGCATGACTATCTGGTCCGTGGGGATGACGAGGCCGCCCCCGCCGCCGAGGCCGAGCCGGCGCCGGCGCGCGGCCCGGACCAGGAAGAGACCCTGTGGCTGGAGATCGAGGAAGCCATCTTTGGCGGCGTGCTGGCACTGGAACTGGAGCGCGCCGAAGCCTGCGGCGTGTGTGGCGGCAGCGGGCGGGTGATGCTGGCCTCATCGCGGATGTGCGGCTGTTGCGGCGGCAGCGGCCGGATCCGCGCCGAGGGCGGCCTGGTGCGCTGCGATCTCTGCGGTGGGCGTGGCTACAGCGCCGAGGTGGCGTGCGACAGCTGTGCCGGCAGCGGCGAGGCACGCGCCGGGCGCAAGCTGCGGGTGACGGTGCCGCCGGGCATGTGGCCGGGGCGCCGTCTGCGGCTGGCCGGCAAGGCCGCGCCGGTCGGGGATCTTCCGCCGGGCGACCTGCTGCTGGTGAGCCAGTTGCGGCTGCATGGCTTGTTCGCCCTGCGGGGCGATGCGCTGGAGGTGACGGTGCCGGTGCCCTTGTTCGATCTGCTGGCCGGCGGCACGGTCAGTGTGCCGGTGCCGGGGGGCGGTGTCGAGGTGCTCAGTGTGGCGGCCGGCACGGCCACGGAGACGCGTCAGGTGCTTGCCGGCCACGGCCTGCCACTGCGCTCGGGCGGGCGCAGTGACTTGACGGTGGTGTTGCAGCCGGTGTTGCCCGAGCAACTCGGCAAGGCCGACCTGGCGGCATTGCGCGTCTTGCAGGACAGCCTGGCCGGGCGCGAAGCCCGGCTGTATCCGGCGCTGGCAGCGTGGCGCGCCCGCTGGCTCGAAGCGTCGCCAGCGAAGCGCCGCGGCAAATCACGCAAGAAGGGTTGAGTGCCTGAGCCGGGACCACCCCGCACCGGTGCGCGGCGAGGGCGGTCGCTGGCGGGCAGGTTATCGGCGCCGGTGGGCGATCAGGCCCATCAGCCCGAGACCGGCGAGCAGCATGGCATAGGACTCGGGTTCGGGCACGGCGGCGGTGATGCCGTAGTCGATGCCGGCCTGTGAGTGGAGCCGTACGCCGGGCGCCGAGGCCAGCGCGAAGCGGGTGGTGTTGCTGAAGTCCGCCACGCCCCCGTCGGATGCGTCGACCGAAAAGCGGGCGACAAGGCCGTACTGTTTGCCGTATTCGAAATCAAAAGTCGACATGAACGTGTCATTGACCGTCACCATCTGACGACCCGCGCTGCTGCGGGTGTCGGTGGCCAGCCACAGCGGGTTGCCGAGGCTGATGTCATTGACGTCATACAGCGCAATGTCGAGCTGGTAGCCCGCGGTGCCGGTCTGGTGGCCGGTGAGCGTGCCCGTCAGCAGCGCGGTGAGGCTGGCCGTGCCCATGCCGCTTCCGCCGGCGAAGGTGATGAAGTCGGTCAGCCGGGTGCTTGCCTGGGCGTGGGTGTTTCCCGCGCCGGCGGCGCTGGCGGCGAGGGTGGTGGCGGCAAAGGCAGACAGCGCAGTGTTGTCCAGCGCGGCGCGGGCGGTGAAGCCGTAGCCGTCCATGTCGGCGGCCACGGCCGTCGGTGCGCCGGTGGCGTCCGATTTGCCGGCGGTCAGCTCGCTGATGGTCGGACCGTGGGTGACGCGGTAGCTGCCACTGGCGGTGCTGGTGAGTTCGGCCGTTGGCAGCGCCCAGGCCGCCGGCGTGGCGAGGGCGGCAAACAGGCTGAGCACAAATGGGGTGGCGGGGGGCGAATGCATGGTCGGTCTCCTGGTGCCGGGGTGTTGAGGGCAGAGGCGCCCGGTGCCGTGGGCTTGGCATCGGCGTGACCAGATATAGCATTGCCGCCGACAAATATTGCAATGGCATTGTTTGAAACTGAAACGGAATATTTGTAAGCGCGCCGGCCCGGGGGCATGGGGTTGGCATGCGATGCGCCGTGACGGCGCTGGCCACGGCAGGCCGCCATGCCAGTGCCACCGCAGGGCGAGGCGGTGGCCGTGCCCTGCGGGTAGTTGGGCCCCGCGCTGATGGGGCGGACGATGTCGCCGGGGCGGGGCGATGATGTCCTGTCACAAATGACAGTCGAGTCGACCGCCTGTGGCGAGAGCCGTTGCGTGGCCGGGGCGCGGGCGCCTGGCCGGCGAATCATTCGGGTGACACCCTCTCAGGGGCAGGCGCGCATCTGGCGCTCGACCTCGCGATAGGCCGTGGGGGAGTCGATGCTTGCATGGGCGGCGCCGATGCCGGCATGCAGCTGCTGGATCAGCGGGTCGATCCGCGCGTTGACACGCGCTGACAGCTCGCGCTGCATGGCCTGTTGCGAGGCAAAGTAGAGGGGCGCGGCCGGGGGCTGGCGCAGCCGGGTTTCGATCAGGCGGGCGCCGGCGCGGTAGTGGTTGCGCCAGATCGCCACATGGTGTTGCTCGTGGCGCTCAACCACACGGCGCTGGCAGTCGGTGCTCAGCTCACGGGCGAGCGAGACGGTGATCGCCGAAAAGCCCAGGTGCAGCACGATGTCGGGGGCGGCACAGACTCGCCCGTCGGTATCGACCAGGGCCCGCGCCGTGACTTCCACGCGGCGATGCGGTGTGGCGTGGGTGAGGCCCAGCACGCTGTGATGCCGGCTCGCTGCGGCACCGGCGCGTCGGCCAAGCGCGACGGTGTCGTGCCGGTTGTCATGGGTGACCGGCCGGTCGGTGAAGTTCACCCGGACCCGGGCGGCGGCGGCCAGCGCATCGCAGCGCTCGGTGAAATCGGCCGCGGCGGCGCTGGCGGGCAGGCTGGCGAGGGCGGCGAGCACGGCTGTGGCGGCGTGGCGCCAGGCCATGTCGGCCGGCCTGGCGGGCGAGTATCTACACCGGCGCCGGGGCGTCATCGCTTTCGTCGTGCCGGGCAAACACGATGTCCGAGCGCTGTGTGGCGCAGTCGCGCAGGAAGCGTTTGAGTTGCAGGAACTGCCGTGCCAGCTGGCCCGTGTCGGCGGCCACTGCCGTGTCCGGCGCGGTGGGTGCGTTGCGGCTCAGTGCCCGGGCCAGCTCGCCCGGTGCGATGGATTCGATACGCCCGGCAAGTGCCGGCAAGCGATAGGCCGGCAGATAGCGGGCGTCGACAGTGCCGGGGATGGTTAGCGGCTGGACGCCCAGGGCCTCGCCCAGGTCGAGGCGAATGCACAACGCGTGCAGGGCGTCGCCGGTGTCGGCCAGGTCGAGGCGGGCCGTCGGCGCAATGGCGTGGGTGCCGCGCACGAAGTTTGCCAGGTCGGCCCGGGTGCGGATGCGGCAGCCAAAGACGCCGGGCGGCAGGGCATGGAAGACGCCTCGGAGTGTCACGTGAGTCTCTCCCGATGAAAACCCGTAGTGTAGTGGCCTGGGCGGATAGGGCGTGTGGCAGAGTGCACTGGCGGTGGCCCGGGCGCGCCCGCCGGCACATTGGCCGCGCCTAGCGTGCGGGGCGGCGTCGGGCGGCAGTGGGCTTGCCCGGGTGTGGCGCCGGCTTGGCCGCCAGGCCCAGCGCCGCCCGGGAGAGCCGGTCGGCTGTCTGGTTGCGATGGCGGGGGACCCAGCGAAACTCAAGGTGCGTGAAGCGTGCCATCCAGTGCTGTAGCTGGCCGATCAGGCTGACCAGCCGCGGCACCGCCGTGTGGTCGGCACCGGTGCCGTGGCGGACGGCGAAGTCGCTGTCTCCGGTGAGCACGAGGTGCCGGGCGCCGGCCGCGTGGGCGTGGGCAAGCGCCAGGCAGGCGGCCTGGAGTTCGGCCTCGTTGCTGCAGCCAGTGCCGTCACCGCGCGTCGAGAATTCGCTCTGTGTGCCGTCGGGGGCTTGCAGCACCACGCCCAGGCCGAGCCTGCCCGGGTTGGGGGCGGCTGCGCCGTCGAACCACGCATGCCAGAGCGGCGGGGCGCAGGGGGGCTCGGGCGGAGGCGGTGTTGTCAATGCGAGGACTCGGTCGGTGGCGGTGGGCACATAGTGCCATCCTCGCCGGGGGCGTGCCACGGCTGCCTGCCCCGCAGTGGCGGCCGGGGCTGGCGGCGTGGATGCGGCGCGTGGCCGCATCCACCGGGCCTCAGCGCGGGCAGGGGGTCAGCCAGTCGCGGTGGGTGTGGTCCTCGCCGCGCACGGTGGCGAAGAAGCGGCGCTGCAGTTCGCGGGTGACCGGGCCGGGCGTGCCGTTGCCGACGCGGCGGCGGTCGACCTCCACCACCGGCGTCACTTCGGCCGCCGTGCCGGTGAAGAACACTTCATCCGCCACGTACAGTTCGTCGCGGGTGATGCGGCGTGAGGCAATCGTGTAGCCCGCATCCGCGGCCAGCGCGTGGAGGGTGCGCCGGGTGATGCCGTCCAGCGCGGAGGTGATCTCCGGCTCGTAGAGCGTGCCGCGCTTGACCACGAACACGTTCTCGCCCGGTCCCTCGGCCACAAAACCGTCGGTGTCGAGCAGCAGCGCCTCGTCGTAGCCCTCCTGCCGGGCCTCGCGGCAGGCGAGGATGGAGTTGGTGTAGGTCGACACCGACTTGGCGCGGCACATCTGCACGTTCACATGGTGGCGGGCGAAGCTGGCCACCTTGACGCGGATGCCTTTCTCCATGCCGGCCTCGCCCAGGTAGGCGCCCCAGGCCCAGGCGGCGATCATCACATGCACCTCGGCGCCGACCGGGTCGACGCCGGCCTTCTCGGCGCCGAGAAACACCAGCGGGCGGATGTAGCCGCTCGCCAGATCGTTCTTGCCGATGGCGTCGATGCAGGTCTGGCGCAGGGTGGGGGCGTCGTAGGGCATCTCCAGCCCGAGGATCTTGGCCGAATCGAACAAGCGCTCGATATGCTCGTCCAGCCGGAAGATGGCCGGGCCGGCGGGCGTGGCGTAGGCGCGGATGCCCTCGAAGCAGCCCAGCCCGTAGTGCAGGGTGTGGGTCATGGCGTGCACCTTGGCATCGCGCCAGGGCATCCAGTGCCCGTCCATCCAGATCCAGCCGTCGCGGTGTTCCATACTCATGATGTGCGTCCTCAAAATCACTTTGAATGAACCGGCAAAGCCTTGCCGGCAGGACGTCCGTTGTGCGGTGCGGTGGCCCGAGGGTGTGCCGGTGGCCGGGTGGGCGAGGGCGTGGTCGGGCGGGGAGGCGATGAAGTCAGCTTGCGGCAGGGCGACGCGCGGCACAAACGAAAGTCAGTGGTCGATAAGTGAACGAGATTCATGTGTTTGGTGCGCCGCGTGTTTCGTCGGCCGCTTGAATCCGCTATCGTCCAAGGCGCCGGCATCGTCAAGGAATTGCCCATGGACTACCTCCTCGCGCTTGATCAGGGCACGACCAGTTCCCGCGCGATGCTGTTCGACGCCAAGGCCCGGGTGTGCGCCATGGCGCAACGCGAATTTGCCCAGCACTTTCCCCGGCCGGGCTGGGTCGAGCATGACGCGAGCGAGATCTGGCAGACGCAGCTGGCGTGCGCACGGCAGGCGCTGGCCGAGGCCGGCGTATCGCCCGCGGCGGTGCGGGCGGTGGGTATCAGCAACCAGCGCGAGACCACGGTGTTGTGGGAGCGCGCCACGGGTCGGCCCGTCGGCCCGGCCATCGTCTGGCAAGACCGCCGCACCGCCGACATCTGCGACCGCCTGCGCGGCGCGGGAGAGGCCGAGCGCATCTGCGAGCGCACCGGGCTGGAGCTCGATGCCTACTTCTCGGCCACCAAGCTGGCCTGGCTGCTCGACCATGTGCCCGGCGCCCGCGCGCGGGCCGTCGCCGGTGAGCTGGCCTTCGGCACCATCGACAGCTGGCTGGTGTGGCACCTCTCCGGCGGCGCCCGCCATGTCACCGACGCCAGCAACGCGGCGCGCACGCTGCTGTTCGACATTCACCGCCAGCAGTGGGACGACGCGCTGCTCGCGCTGTTCGACATCCCCGGCGCGGTGCTGCCGCGCGTGGTGGCCTCCAGCGGCGTGCTGGGGGCATGCGCGCCGGCCGTGCTGGGGGCGGCGATCCCGATCGCCGGCATCGCGGGTGACCAGCAGGCGGCCACCTTCGGCCAGGCCTGCCTCGCGCCGGGCATGGCCAAGAACACCTATGGCACCGGCTGCTTCCTCACCCTCAACACGGGCAAGCAGCCGGTGGCCTCGCGACACCGCCTGCTCACCACGATTGGCTGGCAGCGGGCCGAAGGTACCGACTACCTGCTCGAAGGCAGCGTCTTCATGGCCGGTGCCGTGGTGCAGTGGCTGCGCGACGGCCTCGGCCTGATCGCCGCGGCCAGCGACATCGAAGCCCTCGCCGCGCAGGTCAGCGACAGCGGCGAGGTGGTGATGGTGCCGGCCTTCGCCGGCCTCGGCGCCCCGCACTGGGACGCCTACGCCCGCGGCAGCCTGATGGGCATGACCCGCGGCACCACGGCCGCGCACATTGCCCGCGCCGCGCTGGAGGCCGTGGCCCTGCAGAACGCCGACCTGCTCATCGCCATGGCCGCCGATGGCGCCGAGGTGAAGGAGCTGCGGGTCGATGGCGGCATGACCCGCAACAACCTGCTCATGCAGTTGCAGGCCGATCTGCTCGGTGTGCCGGTGCTGCGGCCGCGCCAGACCGAGACCACCGCGCTGGGCGCCGCCTTCCTGGCCGGGCGGGCAGTGGGCGTGTGGCCGGACGATGCGGCCATCGCCGCGCACTGGCAGCTGGACCGGGCCTTCGAACCGCAGGCCTCCGCCGACTGGCGCGAGGCCTTGCTGGCGCGCTGGCACAAGGCCATCGCACGCAACCGGGGCTGGGCCGATGGCGCCTGAGGATGCCGCGCTGGCGCCGCCCACCCTGGCACGCCCGGCGCTGCTGGCGGCTGCGCAGGCGGTCGATACCTGGGATGTGATCATCATTGGCGGTGGCGCCACCGGCCTGGGCGCGGCGGTCGACGCCGCCAGCCGCGGCTATCGCACCTTGTTGCTGGAAGCGCACGACTTTGCCAAGGGCACCAGCTCGCGCTCGACCAAGCTGATCCACGGCGGGGTGCGCTACCTGGGCCAGGGCCGGATCGCGCTGGTGCGCGAGGCGCTGGTCGAGCGGGCCCGGTTGCTCAGGAATGCGCCGGCGCAGGTGGCGCCGCTGCGTTTCGTGGTGCCGGTCTACAGCCGCTGGGAGCAACTCAAGCTGCGCATCGGGCTGACCGCCTATGAATGGCTGGCCGGGCGCTACCGCCTCGGCCGGGTGCGCGGGCTGTCGGTGGCGCAGACGCGCGCCGCGCTTCCCAATGCCCGGCCCGACGGTCTGCTCGGTGGGGTCGAATACTTCGACGGCCAGTTCGACGATGCCGCGCTGGCCGTGGCGCTGGCGCAGACCGTGTTCGACCACGGCGGCATCGCGCTCAACTATGCCCCGGTGACCGGGCTGATCGTACGCGACGGGCGTATCACCGGCGTGCGCGGGCATGACGAAATCACCGGACAGGCGCTCGCGTTTTCCGCCCGCGTGGTGATCAATGCCACCGGCGTGTGGGCCGACGACATCCGCCGCATGGCGGCCCCCGATGCGCCGCCCATGCTCGCGCCCAGTCAGGGCGTGCATGTGGTGGTCGACGCCGCCTGGCTGCCCGGCGACGCTGCGCTGCTGGTGCCCGAGACCGACGATGGCCGCGTGCTGTTCATGATCCCGTGGCAGGGCAAGGTGCTGCTCGGCACCACCGACACCCCGCGCGATGACAGCCCCTTTGAACCCCAGCCGCTGGCAGCGGAGATCGAGTTCATCCTGCGCACCGCGTCGCGCTACCTCCGGCAGGCGCCGGAACCGGGCGACATCCGTAGCGTGTTCGCCGGCCTGCGGCCGCTCATCGCCGCCGACCCCGACGCGCCGCGCAGCGAGCTGTCGCGCGAGCATGTGATCCGCGTCTCGCCGCAGGGGTTGGTGACCATCGCCGGCGGCAAGTGGACCACCTACCGGCAGATGGCCGAGGAGGTGGTCGATTGCGCGGCGAGCGAGGCCGGCCTGCCGGGGCGCGCCTGCCGCACCGCGCATCTGCCGCTGCATGCCGACCCGGCGCCGGCGGCGGGCGAGCGCCTGCATCCGCAGCTTGAGGTGACCGAAGCCGCGGTCCGCCAGGCGGTGCGCGCACAGTTCGCGCTGACGGTCGAGGACGTGCTCGCCCGGCGCAGCCGGGCGCTGTTCCTCGATGCCGAGGCGGCCTGCGCCGTGGCCCCCGAGGTGGCGCGCATCCTGGCCGATGAACTGGGGCGTGACGCCGACTGGCTGGGGGCGCAGATCTCGGATTTCACCGCGCTGGCCCGGGGGTATTTGATGCGTAGTGCTGGCTGACGTTGTTTGGGGGAGGATGGTTCGTCAGGGGGTGTGACCGCCGATAGAGAAGGCGTGCCGCGGCGCAATGCTGGCTGCGCGGATTGGCGCAGCCAGTGTCAGCGGTTCCGGCATGCCGTCGTGTCGACCCGCCGTCATGTGGATCAGCTGCGGGGCATACGCAAGGCGTCTAGTTGCCTTGCGCCGTCATACGCTTGGCGCCCGGCGTCGTAAAACTTCTTGAAGTCTTCGTAGGTGTAGCTGGCAATCGCCTCCTGTGTTTCGCGAATGATGCCGGCGGCGATATGTGCTTCGGCCAGGTTGCCGGTGGCGAGGAAGGTGACAGCGGCCTTCTTGGAGGTCAGCGTCTCGATTTCCTGCACCAGCGCGTTGGCGGTGCCGGAGCGGCCCATGTACATGTTCATCACGGTGTCTTCGAGTGACGCCCAGGAGCGGCCTTTCTGGCCGGCTTCGAGCAGGGCCATGGCAAAATCGTCGTAGGTTTTTGCTGCCGTTCTGGCGCGTTCGGCCGCTTCGCGGATGCTGTCGGTGACCGTTTTTCCCTCGACCATCTCGCCGATCGACGCGCCGACTTTCATGGCGCCCAGTCCGAGCGTGACACCCGCAGTCACGACGCCGGCCTTGGGGGAGTAGTTGGCGTTGACGATGGACAGCGCCGTCATGCCCGGCCCCTGCAGGTAGCCCTCAACGTCCGCCGCGTAGATGCGCTCTCCCTTGAGGACCTTGGCCAGGACCGCGGCGGTGTCGATGGCGTCGCCCGCCGCACCCGCGCCCTGCGCGATCTTGCCGGCGATGTTGGTCAGCCGGGTCAGTGCCTTGGGGTTGGCCTCGATGATGCGATGCAGCGATACGGTCGCTGCGCCCTTGTGGCCGGCGGCGGAGGCGATTTGTTTTCGGATGGTGTCGATGTCGTCTTCGATGCCAACGACTTTTGCCACCACGAGCTGTTCCTGTAGCTGGGTCAGGATGATGTTCCATTCATCCAGCGTCTTGGCCGCATCGCCGATGGGGTCGCTGACAAGATCGAGCATGCCCAGCAAGGATTTGACGGCCTGGGTTGCGACATGGTTGTTGACGGCGCCTGCAGAGCCCAGCACCGAGTCGATGAGCCGGCCGCCGAGTTGTTCGGTGTTCATCGACACCTGCGGTGCCTGTGGGCGCTCCGCTTCATTCGCCTGGCCGCAATCGCTGACGGTTGCGCAAGCTTCCTTCCGCTCGGATGCGGTATTGAGATAGGCCGCCAGGGCACTGGCACGTGCCGACGCATTGGACACGCCAAGCGCGCTCCACACGGGCGAGCTGGTCTTGAGTTCTCCGCCGCGGAGGCCGGCCAGCAGGGTCGCGGCGGAGGCGGCGCGGTACTTGTCGTACAGAGGCTGCAACCGGTTCGCTTCAACCTGTTGAGTGGTTGCCTGGTCGTTCGCGTAGAGACCGCTCCATACCGGATCCAGGGGATTGTTAACGAACAGGCCGCTGCCGACGGCAACGAGTAGTTCTGCTGTCGTGGCGTTCCGGTAAGTATCAATGAGACCTTGTTGTGCCGGTGTCAGGCTGTTCGGGGGGGGAGGCGTGTCGGCGTCTTCCTCGACGGCCGCCTGCGTGCGCGCCAGCAACTCGCTGCTGAGCAGGTCCCAAGTGAGCCTCACCCCCACCGGGGTGGCATTCAGTCGTCGTGCAATTGCGTGTTCCTCAAATGCACGTGGCGTGAACCAGGCGCCTTGAGAGGTATTCAATACCGCGTAGTAGCCGGCAAACGAGAAATGATTAAGGTTTCCGTTGTCGTCGAAGAACGGATACCAGCCCCAGTTGGCATGGTCGAAAAGTGTTTCGCGGCTGCCTGACTGGGCGAGATTGGTCTTGTTGAGTCGGTAGATGTACCCGGTTTGACCGTAGTTGGATGAAACCGGTGTCTTCTCGGAGAAAAAGATGCGGACTTCGTTGGCGGCGACGCTGAAGGTTCCGCGAAGCGCGCTGTTGGCGATGCCGTGGTAGGTGCCGTAGACGGTGTCGACAAGGTTTTGCGCAACGATTGTGCCTGCGACGATCTTGGTGACAAGGATGTCGACCGGGTAGGCGCGCGAGCCGTCGGGGTCGCTGCGCCATGTGCTGGTACCGGCGCTCTTGACGCTCAGGAGGTAGAGGACGTTTTCGTCATTCGGGTCGCGTTGCCAGTCGATGATGCGTGCGTAGTCCGGGCTGGTGAACGTGAGCAGGAATCCCGTCGTCGAGGCGTAGATGATGCCTTCCGGGTCGATCAGGCGCAGGCCGGGGGTGCCGGCGGGGGCGGATATGTCGACCTGTCCGAGGGCGGCCACCCGTTTGCCGGCCGATATCTCGACCACGCCGCCGTTGCCGCCTCGTGCGCCACCGCGCGCCAGCGCCGTGCCCAGGAAATCGGTCGATGCGTCGGCCCAGACGGTGATCTTGCCCCCGTTGCCGGTGTCGATGGCGCTTGCGTCGAGCACGACGCCTTCATCGATAAACACCGTGCGAGCGTTGGCAATCGGCTCGTCTTCGGCGCGAATGCCGAACTGGGCCTGTGCGCTTTCGGTGATCTGCCCGCCCATGTGGTCGCCGCCGACCAGAATGCGGCCGCCACCGGCATGGCCGGAGGCGTCGAGCCGGGCGCCGTTGTCGAGTTGAACGTTCTGGCCCGTGACGATGATGCGCCCGCCGGTCTGGCCCGTTGCCTTGCCCGAGACGTCGAGCGTGCCGGTGACGGACACGGTGCCGTGCTCGCCGCCGGACAGGATGATCTCCCCGTTGCGCGTGTCGGCGTGCATGGCTTCGACACGACCGCGCTGGTTGATCACCGAGTGCACCACGTTCTCGGCCGCGCGCGCGCTGAGCAGCACAACGCCGCCATTGGCTTCGATACGGCCCGAGTTATCGACAAATGACTGGAGTCGGTTGCCGTCCTGGTCGAACGCGGTTTGCGCGACGGTGTCGTCGACCGCGAAGCTCAGTAGCGCGTCGCCGGTGAAGTCGAGTGTGAAGCGTGAGGCCGACGCGAGAGCGACCTGACCGAGTCGGGCGGCGATGACGCCGCGGTTGGCCACCGAGGGGGCCACAAAGGCGACGGCGCCGGTGTCGGCGACCCGGATGGCGCCGTCGTTGATGATTGATGCCGTGGCCAAGCCGTTCTGCGCGAAGTCGAACCGCCCGGCCATGAAGTCTTCGTTGCGGATGTCGTGGGTGCTCGCGACAAGACCCGCGACGTCGATCTCGGCGCCCTTGCCAAAGTGAATCCCGTTGGGATTGACGAGGAACACGCGTCCGTTGGCGGTCAGCCGGCCGAGGATGCGGGAGGCGTCGTCGCCGGTCACACGGTTGAGCGTGACGGCGCTGGCCGAGGGCTGTTCGAATCGGACCTGCTCGTTGCTGCCGATACTGAAGCTGCGCCAGTCGATCACGGCCTTGTCGCTGCGTTGCAAGACGTCGAGCTGGGTGGCCGACGCGTGAACGATGTTGGCCTCCCCGGCGACGACACTGCCGCCCTGCGGATTGGCCGCGACGACGAAGGGGAAGCAGGCGAGTGCGAGAGCGAGGGTGGTTGGACGAATGCGGGCCATGGTGTCAGTACCTCCAGGCGAGACTGGCGAAGATGCGGGGGTTGTCGTTGCCGCGATCGGCGACGTCACGGCTGAGCGGCTTGGTCAGCTCGACGCTTCCGCTCAGGTGCGCACCGATGCCGAAGCGCAGGCCCAGGCCGACGGACGACAGGCGTTTGGTCTGCGGATCCCGGTTGCTCGGCGGGGTGTGGTTGTATGTCACGCCGCCGTCATAGAAGCCGAAGAGCTGGATATGGCGGAACGGCGTATTGCTCGCGTCGGCCATGTAGGCCAATTCGATGCTGCCGGCGAGGCATGAGTCGCCGGTGATTTCGGACGCATCGTAGGCGCGGCCGAACTGCGCCCCGCCAAGGCCGCATTCCTCGCCGGAGAGCAGACCATCGTCCGAATACTGGGCCATCAGCGCGGTGTCGAGCGACCAGCGGTTCAACGCCGGCTGGATGCTGCCCAGATCCTGCCGGCGCAGCAGGCTGAGTGTGTACTTCGTGAAGTCAATCCGGCCATCGGCGCGGGATTTTTGCGCGTCGTCGTCGCGCATGCCGCCAAGCCCGTGACTGATCTCCAGGAGCGCCTGGTTGATGCCTCCCCAGGTATCGGCCTGATCGTAGTTGATACCGAGGCGGAGCGTGTCGAGGCGGTCGAGCGATGTGACCGTGTCGAGCGAGAAGTTGGTGGTCTTGCGATGCTCGTACTTGAGCTGTGCCGACAGGTTCTGCCGCCGCGAGCGCACAAAGGGGTGCGACAGCGACGCCGACCAACTGTCGCTTTCGCTGTGGTTGTCGAGTGCGCGCAGGGTGGTGTCGCCAGGATTGGACTCACTGCGGCTCCAGTTCAGCGCGAATGAGCTTCCTTCGCTGGAGATCACTTCGGTGTAGCCAATCGAGGTGTAGCTCAGTTCGCGGGTCTGGGTGGCGGTGGCATAGGCCAGGGAAAGCTGGCCAGGGCGTCCGAACAACCGGTTGAGTCGGCCGTAGGCATGCAGTTGCCATGGGCCGACGTTTTCGGAGCCACGGTTGTTGATGTTCATGCCGCCCTCGAACGGCGCCGCCTCTTCGACGCTCAGGAGCAATGTCGAGGCTCCCGGTTGGGTGTCGGACGCCTTGAGTGTCGACATGACGCGCGTGCCGAAGCGGTCGTTGGCGAGGAGCAGGTAGCGTTCGAGTGTTCTGATATTGGTGGGGCGCTGCTGCGTGATCTGCATGACGGCGTGTTCGAGATCCGCGCCGCCAAGCCCGGCAGGATCGTCGACGACGACCTCGTCGATATAGCCCTCGATCACTTCCAGCCGCACGACACCGTCGGCTCCGATACGCTGTTCGGGGACCAGCGCCTTGGACAGTCCGTAGCCTGCCTGTGCGTACTTTGTAGTGATGGCGTCGCGCAGCCGGTAGATCTCGGGCAGGCCGATTTCCTGTCCAGCCAGGTCGGCCCACAGTGCGGCGATCGCTTCATCGGTGAAGACCGCGTTGCCGCTCAGTTCGACCGCCTGGAGCACGAAACGAATGGCGGCGGCGCCTTCGGGCGCTTGTTTTTCGTCGAGCGGGACGGCCAGCGGTTGGCGCGTCGCTCTGGGCTCCACCGGCGGTTCGAAACGCTCCCCGATGCGGCCAGCATCCTCCTGTGCGACCGCGTTGCCGACAACAAGCGACAGCGCCGCAAGGAGCGCGCGAGCGAGGCGGTCGGCTGCCATGCAACGGGGTGCTGACGTTCTGGCGAGGAACGAAATCGGGTGGGTTGCCTTTGGGGATGTCGTTGTACGCGGTGCCATTCGTTCGTCGGTCCTTCGGCGGTTCGTCAGCCCCGCCGGGCTTGCCGGGATGGGGCATGGCGCTAAGTCGAGGCAGCGCCGGCCGGTGCGTTGCCCAGCGTGTCTGCATGTGATGAGTCGGTGTGCGGGTGGAGCCGGGGGGATCCTAGTGGCGGCGGTGTCCATTTCGCTGGACGAGTTGCCCTGGGCTGTGGCAATAATTCACGTTTTTGTCATCTGCCCAGGTTATGCAGAGTGCGCTTGATCTCTACATCCGCCAGCGCTGTCGCGAGCGCGGCATGTCCCTTGCCGCGCTGTGCCGGCAGGCGGGCATCAGCCGCCAGACGCTCTATGACCTGGCGCTCAACCATGGCAAGTTGCCGTCCTTGCAGACGGTTGTCGCCGTGGCCGGGCAACTCGGCGTTCACCCGATGCGCCTGTTGCAACTGATCTTTGATGCCATGCCAGTCGATCGTGAGTCTGCCGGGCCGCTCGCCGGTGACCGCAGCGCCTTCGTGCGCGATGTGAACTTTCCGGATGGCGAACTGGTGTTGCCCGGGCAGCGCTTCGTCAAGACGTGGGAATTGCAGAACGTCGGCGTGGTGCCGTGGGTGGGGCGCCGGCTGGTCTGCCAGGACGAGTCGCTGACGGTGCTGTTTGCCAGCGGTGAGCAGGTCGAGCTGGCGCCGAATCTGGTGCCGGATGCACCGGCCTGCGATGTGCCCGAGACCGGTCCGGGCGACACCGTCCAGCTGTCGATGGGCTTCACCGCGCCGTCGGCACCGGCAACGGTGCTGTCGTACTGGAAGATGGTGAATCCCGATGGTGGCTTCAGCTTTCCCGGCGCACGCGGCGTGTGGGTCAAGATCAGGGTGACGAGCCTGGCCTCGTCGGCCGGCTATGCCACGACCCGCTCCGGTGGGCCGACGCTGCGCTAGAACGGGATGCTGGCGCTGACCACCACGCGCCGCCGCTCACCCTGGTACACATCGTCCCTGGCGCTGATGGCGGCGATGTGGCGCGTATCGAGCAGGTTGTGGACGGAGAGTCCCCAGTCGGCCCCGGCGATACGGCTCGTCAGGCCGACGTCGAAGCGTTGGTAGCCGGCGATCCTGAAGGTATTGGCTGCGTCGCCATGGCGCGCGCCGACGTGGATCGCGTCCAGTTTTGCCGTGACCGGAACGTGGGCGATGCTGGCTGCGTAGCCCACCGACACGCCTGCGCTGAAGCGCGGCACGCCGGGGAAGGCGTCGCCGAGCCCGTTTGCGGTGGACACAAGCTGGCGGGTGGTGAGCCAGTTGCCATTGCCCGACAGTGTCCACGCACCGCTCCTGATTTCACCGCTCAGCTCAATGCCGGTGACGCGGCGCCGGCCGGCAGAGATGCGTGCGGTCCGGTCGAGCGGGTCGGTCATGGGCAGGTTGTCCAGCGTGATGCGGTAGATCGCACCGCCTAGCGCCATGGCAGGGGTGGCTTGCCAGCGGGCGCCGGCCTCGGTCTGCCGGGTACGTTGCGCGGGCAGGAAGTCGCCGTCGCGGGTCTTGCCGGTGTTGGGAGCGGTGCCGGTGGCGACCGCCATGTGCAGCTTCAAGTCATGTGTGGGGCGTGCCACCAGGCCGGTGTGCCAGCTCAGGCTGTCGGCGTCGCCGGCGGGCGCCAGCGTGGCGCCCGAGCGCAAGGTGTAGTGCATCTGGCGCGCGCCGATGGTCAGGTCAAGCCCATCGGCAAGGCGCATGCGGTCACCGATGAACCAGCTCGAGTCGCGATGCGTCTCGCGGCGCAGGCGCGCCGTGGTGGTCAGGGCATCGTAGTTGACCGTGCTGAAATCGGGGTTCGCCACGTCGACGGTGAAACCGCCGATGTTCTGCGTGCCGGTGAAGTCGACGCGCTGGCGATTGTCGTCGCGGCCGATGATGAGGGTGTGCCAGTCGAGATCGAGGCGTGCGTCGAGGCGCCAGTTCTGCTGGTGGTAGCGGTCGCGGTAGCGGGTCGCGTAGCCGCGCAGGGTGTCGTTGTTGAGCAGCGACCAGAAGCCGATGAGCGTCTCGTCGCGATGCACGTCGCTTTCGGCGTAGCGCGCGGTGACCGTCAGCCGCTCGGTGAGCGCATCCTGCCAGAGCAGCGCAGTACGCCGGTAGCGCCGGTCGTTGCGTTGATGGTCTGCCGCGAACAGGCGGTCGTACTGCGGGCCAGCATCGGTAATCACCGTGCCGAAGACATACGCCTTGCGGTTGCGCTGCTCTTCGGTCGAGAACGAGAGCGTCCCGCCGCGGCGATAGGCCCAGGTGAGGGCCGCCAGGCCGACGCGGCGATCCTCCGTCAGGCCGCCCGGATGCGTGTCGCCTTCCCGCGCCGAGGCGACGAGGCGGTAGGCCCACTGCGCGCCGATCGGCCCGGTCAGGTCGATCGTGCTGCGCGCATGGCCGTGGTCGCCCAGTTGCTGGGTGAGGCGCCCGGACGCCTTGAATGAAGGCTGTTTGGCCACGTATTCGACGACGCCCCCCGGATCGGTGATGCCGCGCATGACCGCATCGGGGCCGCGCAGCACGTCGATGTGTTCGACTGTCTCGAGGTCCCGCACATGCATGCGCTGGATGTCGGGCAAGCCGTCGATGTGATAGCGGGTCAGCGCGAACCCGCGCACCAGCAGGGCGCTGGCGAACCCGGCATGGCTGACTGACGGGATCGCGCCGGGAATGTGCGCGCTCAGGCGCTCGATCCGGTCGGCGCCCGTCAGCGTGTCGGGCTCGATGATCAGGCGGCTGGTCGAGGCCGCCTGATCTTCGAGCGGCAAGGCGCCGTTCCAGTCACCTGCGCTGGACGCTTGCCCGGTGGCCGGGGCGGTGACGACAACGGTGGGGGTGATGGATTGGGTGGCTGACGCCGGAAGGGCGGCAAGGGCGAGCAGGGTTGCGCCGGCAAGCGCGTGGCGCGCCCGGGCATCGTGAGCATGCATGGCGGTTCTTCTTGTTCTTTGATCGTGACGGCCCGCCCGACACCTCTTCGGGCTACGACTTATGGCCGACGCGAATTATGCGTGCGCTACCTTGATGCCGAAAGGATGAGCGCCTCGCAGGCGTGACCGAAGTCACACCTGCGAGGCGCTCAGTGGCGTGTGGCGGATGTCAGGCCTTGAACGCCAGCAGCAGGTCCTTGGCGCTGACTTGCGTACCGGGCTTGACGTGAATCGCGCCCACCGTGCCGTCGCGCTCGGCCTTGATGGCCAGTTCCATCTTCATGGCCTCGAGCGTCATCAGTGTGTCGCCGCGATTCACATGCTGGCCTTCGCGGGCGCCGACGCTGCCGATCACGCCCGGCATGGGGGCGCCGACCTGGTCGGGGTTGCCGTCCTGCGCCTTGGGGCGCGCGCTGGTGTTGGCGACACCGGCGATGGGTACCTTGATCAGGCGCGGCTGGCCGTTGAGCTCGAAGAACAGCTTCATGTGGCCGTCGTCGGACTCGGCGCGGCCGAGCAGGCGGATGACCAGGCGCTTGCCACGGTCGATGTCCACCACGATCTCCTCACCATCGGCCAGGCCGTAGAAGAAGGCCGGGGTGGGCAGCACGGAGACGTCGCCATAGGTGGCTTCATGCGTGGCGTAGTCGCGGAAGACCTTGGGGTACATCAGCGAGGAGGCCAGTTCGGCGTCCGAGGCGTCGCGCTCGAGCAGCTTGGCCAGTTCGGTGCGGGCGGCGTCGAGGTCCACCGGCGGTAGGTGATCGCCGGCGCGACCGACGAGCGGCTTCTCGCCGGCCAGCACCTTGGTCTGCAGCGCTTCGGGGAAGCCGTCGGCGGGGTAGCCCAGCTCGCCGCGCATGAGCTGCACGACCGATTCGGGGAAGGCGATCTCGCGGGCCGGGTCGAGCACGTCGGCGGTGGAGAGCCCGTTGGTGACCATGAACAGGGCCATGTCGCCGACCACCTTGGAGGTGGGGGTGACCTTCACGATGTCGCCGAACAGCAGGTTCACCTCAGCATAGGCTTGGGCGACTTCCGGCCAGTGGTGGTCGATGCCCACGGCGCGGGCCTGTTCGCGCAGGTTGGTGTACTGCCCGCCCGGCATCTCGTGCAGGTAGACGTCCGAGGTGCCCGAGCGGATGTCGGCCTCGAAGGGCTGGTACTGGCGGCGCACGCCTTCCCAGTAGCGCGAGAGCTTCTGCAGGTTGGCCAGGTTCACGCCCGGGTCGCGGTCGTGGCCCTTCAGCGCCGCGGCGATGGAGCCGAGGTTGGGCTGGGCGGTGAGGCCGGAGAGGGCGTCGAGCGCGCCGTCGACCGCATCCACGCCGGCCTCGACGGCGGCCAGCACGCTGGCGGCGGCGATGCCGCTGGTGTCATGGGTGTGGAAGTGGATGGGCAGGCCGACCTCGTCGCGCAGCGCCTTGACCAGCGCGGTGGCGGCACGCGGACGGCACACGCCGGCCATGTCCTTGATCGCCAGGATGTGGGCGCCGGCCTTTTCCAGTTCCTTGGCCATCTTCACGTAGTACTGCAGGTTGTACTTGGGGCGCGCGGTATCGAAGAGGTCGCCGGTGTAGCAGATGGCGGCCTCGCACAGCGCGCCGGTCTCGCGCACGGCGTCGATCGCCACGCGCATGTTGTCCACCCAGTTGAGCGAGTCGAACACGCGGAAGAGATCGATGCCGCCCTCGCCATCCCGACCGGCCGCGGCGCGCTGCACGAACTGGCGCACCACGTTGTCGGGGTAGTTGGTGTAACCCACGGCGTTGGAGGCGCGCAGCAGCATCTGCAGCAGCAGGTTGGGCATGGCCTGGCGCAGCTCGGCCAGGCGGGTCCACGGGTCTTCCTTGAGGAAGCGCAGGGCCACGTCGAAGGTGGCACCGCCCCAGCATTCCATGGAGAACAGTTCGGGGGCGAGGCGGGCGTAGTGCGGCGCCACGGCGACCATGTCGCGGGTACGCATGCGGGTGGCGAAGAGCGACTGGTGGGCGTCGCGCATGCTGGTGTCGGTGAGCAGCACTTCGGGCGTCTCGCGCATCCACTTGGCGAAGGCCTCGGCGCCCATGGCCTTGAGGCGGTCGCGCGAGCCGGCCGGCGGCGCGGTGGTCAGGTCCACTTTGGGCAGGATCGGGGCGGCCAGCGGGCCGGCCGGGGCGGTGCGGCCCTTCATCTCGGGGTTGCCGTTGACGGTCACCTCGCCGAGGAAGTTGAGCAGGCGGGTAGCGCGGTCGCGGCGCGGGGTGAACTCAAACAGCTCGGGCGTCTCGTCGATGAAGCGGGTGATGCACTGGCCCGAGATGAACTGGGGGTGGGCGATCACGTTCTCGAGGAAGGCGAGGTTGGTGGTTACCCCGCGGATGCGGAACTCGCGCAGGGCGCGGTCCATGCGGCGGGCGGCTTCGGCGGCGGTGTTGTCCCAGGCGGTGACCTTGACCAGCAGCGAGTCGTAGTAGGGGGTGATCACCGCGCCGGCGTAGGCCGTGCCGCCATCGAGGCGCACGCCCATGCCCGAGGCGCTGCGGTAGGCGGTGAGCTTGCCGTAGTCGGGCGCGAAGCCGTTCTCCGGGTCTTCGGTGGTGACGCGGCACTGCAGGGCGTGGCCATTGAGGCGGATCTGCGCTTGCGGTGGCACGATGCTGCCTTCCTCGCCAATGCGCGCGCCTTCGGTGACGCGGATCTGCGCCTTGACGATGTCGATGCCGGTGACCTGCTCGGTCACAGTGTGCTCCACCTGGATGCGCGGGTTCACCTCGATGAAGTAGAAGGCGCCGGTGTCGGCGTCCATGAGGAACTCGACCGTGCCGGCGTGGCTGTAGCCGACTTCACGCGCCAGGCGCAGGGCGGACTCGCACAGTTCGCTGCGGGTGGCATCGTCCAGATAGGGCGCGGGTGCGCGCTCGACCACCTTCTGGTTGCGGCGCTGCACCGAGCAGTCACGCTCAAAGAGGTGCACCAGGTTGCCATGGGTGTCGCCGAGTACCTGCACTTCCACATGGCGGGCGCGGCGCACGAGCTTTTCGAGGTACACCTCGTCGTTGCCGAAGGCGCTGGCGGCTTCGCGGCGCGCCACTTCCAGCGCGCCGGCCAGATCGGCCTCGGTCTCGACCACGCGCATGCCGCGGCCACCGCCGCCCCAACTCGCCTTGAGCATCAGCGGGTAACCCACGGCAGCGGCCTGTGCCTTGCAGGCGTCCAGATCCCTGGGCAGCGCGCCGGTGGCCGGCACCACCGGCACGCCGGCGCGCTCGGCCAGTGCACGGGCGGCCACCTTGTTGCCCAGCTCACGCATGGCCGTGGGGCTCGGGCCGATGAAGCGGATGCCGGCGGCCGCACAGGCCTCGGCAAAGTCCGGGTTCTCGGAGAGCAGGCCATAGCCGGGGTGGATCGCATCCACGCCGGCTTCCTTGGCGATGCGGATGATGTCGGCGATGTCCAGGTAGGCCGCGATCGGGCCCTTGCCTTCGCCCACCAGGTAGGCTTCGTCGGCCTTGAAGCGGTGCAGGGCGAGGCGGTCTTCCTTGGAGTAGATCGCCACGGTGCGGATGTTCATCTCGCTGGCCGCGCGGAACACGCGGATGGCGATCTCGGATCGGTTGGCGACGAGGAGGCTCTTGATCGGATTCATGAGGGAGGGGTCCTGAAGAGGCTGTGGGGTGTCGTTGGCCGCCGGCCCGGAATGCGCGAGCTTGGCTGTCAATGCCGATAAATGGCGTCAAATCGATACATTTGGCCGGTATTTGTGCGGCAATGGCGGCTGTTGTTGCTGCCATCATCACGGCTTTCCCCGGCGCTGCCTAGTCGGGTGAACCCGGAATGCTGCGCCGCAGCGGCTGCCGTGCCCCCGCCGCGGTATCCTCTTGGCTTTGCGAGGCGCGAGCGGGCGAATGAACGTGCAGGACTATTTCAGCGAAGACCAGTGGCTGCCGCGGGTGGTGGCGACGCTGGTGTTGGTGGTGATCTTCGTGATCGGCCGGCGGCTGGTCACGCGCTATGTCCGCGGCGACGCCGGCGTGCTCGACGCGTCGCGCCGGCGGCGGGTGTTCTATGCCCGCAGCGCCTTCAACCTGGGCATGGCGGTGGCGCTGATGCTGCTGTGGCTGGGCCATTTGCAGAACATCCTGCTCTCGTTGACGGCTGTCACCGTGGCGGTGGTGCTGGCCACCAAGGAGCTGATCATGTGCGTGAGCGGTTTCATGCTGCGCACGGGGGCCGGCTTGTATTCGGTGGGGGACTGGATCGAGGTCAATGGCGTGCGCGGCGAGGTGAGCGACTACAACCTGCTATCGACCACCGTGCTCGAACTGTCGCCGCCGGCGCGGGGGCATGGCTACACCGGCAATGTGATCGTGATGCCCAACAGTCTGTTTCTCACACATCCGGTGCGCAATGAACGGCTGGGGCGCCACTATGTGCAGCACCCCTTCAGCGTGACCGTTGATGCCGGGCTGGACGTGGGCGCCGCGCTCGACTGGTGGCGGGCGGCGGCGTCGTCGGCCTGCGCCGACTTCGCCGACGAGGCCCGTCGCGTCAGCATGGCGGTCGATCGGGCGCTATCGGCCGATGTGCAGGGGCCCGTGCCGGTGATTCATGTCGGCACCACCGATGGCGCCCTGCTGTGCTTTCAGGTCCAGCTGTTCTGCCCGGCCAGCCGGGCGCAGGCGCTGGAGGTCGGGCTGAACAGCGAGTTTCTCACGGCCGTGGCGGCCGGGCGCTTTGCCCCGGCCTCGCCACCGCCCGAGACGCCCTGATCAGTCGCACTGCGCCACGCACGGCCCGTCGGCCGGGCAGGTGCCCGCGTCCGGCACGGTGCAGCTGGCGCGGGTGCGATGTACAAAATAGGTGCCGTTGGAATACTCGCAGCGCAACAGGGTCAGGCCTTTTTTCTGGCTCACGCTGATCTTCACCGGTCGCGCCTTGGCCATCTCGGTTGCCGCCATGTCGCAGGACAGGTAGTTGGCGAATTCGCCGTCGGCCGACTCCCACAGCGCGATGTCCTTGAGCTTGCGGTAGTTCTCGAAGGTCTCGCAGGTGGTGTCGGTGGGGTTGTAGAGGCGTGCGTTGTCACCACAGTAGCCGTCGAAGGTGTACTTCAGTTCTTCCATCGACGGGCAGGCGTTGACCTGCTTGACGGTGGCGGCGTCCGGGCAGGCCACCGGCGCGGCGGCAGCGGTCAGGGGGACGGCCAGGGCGAGGGCAGCAAACAGCAAACGCATGAAAAATCTCCGATGCAGTGGAAAACAGCGCGCAGTGTGCCAAGCCGCCCGGCGCTGCGCTCTGATCCAGCGCAGGAAATTGGCCGATCAGTCGCTTGGCGGCGCCCGCATTTCATGCTGCAGCCAACGCACGAAATCGCGGATCCATGCCTGGTTGGCCGTGGCCGGCGGCAGCACCGCGTAGAACCCCTGGCCGGGTACCGCAATATCGAAGGGCGCCACCAGCGTGCCTGCCGCCAGGTAGCTGCGGGCCAGCAGGCCAACGCTCAGCGCCACGCCGGTGCCGGCGGCGGCGGCCTCGAGCATCATCATCGCGTCATCAAACTCCGCGCCGCTGTCCGGCTCGGCCCAGTCGAGTCCGGCGGCGGCAAACCAGGGCTGCCAGCGCAGCAAGGGGTGGCGCAGCAGGCGGGTGCGGGCCAGGTCGGCGGGTGTCTTCAGCATGGCGGCGACCGCCGGTGTGCACAGCGGCGCAACGGTTTCGTCGCTGAGCTTGTAGGCGCTCAGCCCCGGCCACGGCGGCCGGCCGTAGCGCAGGCCGAGGTCGGCGCTGCCGTCGAGCAGCGGGTCGAGCCGGGTGGAGGACGACAGCGTGAATTCCAGCGCCGGGTGGGTCTGCTGATAGCCGGCCAGCCGTGTCACCAGCCACTTGGCGCCGAAGGCGGGCGCCACGCTGATGCGCAGCGTGTGGCCCGCGTGGCGCCGCAGCTGGCGCGAGGCCGCATCGATGCGTTCCAGCGCCGGGCGGATCTCGGCCAGGTAGGCCTCGCCGGCGCGGGTCAGCTCGATACGCCGGTTGATGCGCAGGAACAGCGCCTGCCCCAGCCAGTCTTCCAGCGCCTTGATACGGTGGCTCACCGCCGAGGGGGTGATGCACAGGTCTTCGCCGGCGCGCAGGAAGCTGCCGTGGCGGGCAGCGGCCTCGAAGGCGATCAGGGTGTGGGGCGGCGGCAGGGTGAGCATGGTCGAACGCATTTAACGCGACCCGGCGCACCATGACAAGCGCGGTGACGGGGCGGATGGGGCCGCCTCCAGTGCGCTCTAGCAGCGCATGTCGCACCTCGGCCCGATGACGCCCGCCGCCGGCCGGTGCCACAGCTGCCGCAACTGCCCCAGCACGGCGGCCACAGGCTGGCGCTGCGGTGCGGCGATGAGCGTGAGCGTGCTGTCCGCATCGGCCTGGATCACGACTTTTCCGGGGTCGGGCAGGGTGAGCGTCATGCCCGGGGTGAGCCAGACATCCTGGGCATGACCTTCGGCGGTGACCCATAGCCGGCCGCGCAGGCAGTGCACCGTGCCGCCCTGGAAATCGCCGATCGAGCACACCGCTCCGGCGACGAGATCATGCGCTGTCTGTGTTAGTGTGGCTTTCATCGGTATGCTCCGAAACGTTTCTCGAAATGCGCTACATGGCTTTAAGCATGGCTGGTTTGTGGCGTTTCGAAAAACGATCCTTTCTTGCTGATATGTGAGCGAGACTTTCCAATGGAAGCCCCGGGAAAACTGCCCCCCTTGCCCGCCCTGCGCACCTTCGAGGCCGCCGCCCGCCACCTGAGCTTTACCCGCGCGGCGGAGGAGCTGCATGTGACCCACAGCGCGGTGAGCCACCAGATCCGGGCGCTGGAGGCGTGGCTGGCGTTCCCGCTGTTTTCGCGGCAGGGGCGGGCGGTGGTGCTGACCCGTGCCGGCGAGGAGCTGCTGGCGGTGGCCAACGAGGCCTTGCGCCAGGTGTCGGACACGGTTGGCGTGCTGCGCCGGCGGGTCAACGTCAACCGGCTGTCGATCAGCGTCATGCCCTCGTTCGCGGGGCGCTGGCTGGCGCCGCGCATTGCTGCCTTCATCGAGGCCAATCCGGGCTGCGAGGTCAATGTGGTGTCCACCACCGAGCGCTCGGACTTTGTGCGTGACGGCGTGGATGTGGCGATCCGCTGGGGCTTTGGGGGCTATGCCGGCGTGCGTAGCGAGCTGCTGATGGAGGATGTGCTGTTCCCGGTGGTTGGCGCGCGCTTTGCAGGCCGCCTGCCGCGCACGCCAGCCGACCTGGCCGGCTTGCCCCTGCTGCGCTCCGACGGCGAGGACTGGGTGCCGTGGTTTCGCGCCGTCGGGCTGGACTGGCCGGAACCGACGGCTGGCTTGATGCATAACGATTCGGGGCTGGTGGTGCAGGCCGCCATCGACGGACAGGGGGTGGCCCTGGCGCGCGCCTCGCTGGCCGCGCTGGCGCTGCGCAATGGCCAGCTCACGCGCCTGTTCGAGGCGGAGGTGCCGGTGATGTACCGCGAGGGGCAGGATGTGTCGGCCGAGCACGGGTTCGATGCCCACGGCCAGCCGCGGCGCTGGGCCTTCTGGCTGGTGCTGCCGCTGCGCGGAGGCGACACGCCGCTGCGCCAGGCCTTCATCGACTGGCTGCGTGCCGAGATGGCGGCCGACGCGGCGGCCGGCTTCGGGCCGGCGCCTGCGTGAACGAAACTGTTGCATCGGTGAAAAACGCGCGTTTGTCCTGCACGGCGGCACGCGCGATGATGCACGCATCCCGATGTGCAAGGAGTCTCCGATGCCCCCGCCCATGCAGCTGGCCCAGCTGAACGTCGCCCGCCTGCTCGCCCCCATCGATTCGCCACAGCTCGCCGGCTTCGTGGCGCGGCTCGACGAGATCAACGCGCTGGCCGAGCGCAGCCCCGGCTTCGTCTGGCGCTTCGAGGGCGACGCGCGCGAGGGCAGCACCTCCGCGCCCGGTGACGACGCGCTCATCGTCAATCTGTCGGTCTGGACGAGCAGCGAGGCGCTGTTCGACTATGTCTATCGTTCGGCCCACACATCGGTGATGACCCGTCGACGCGAGTGGTTCGCCAAGGCGGCTGATATGCACATGGTGTTGTGGTGGGTGCCGGCCGGACATCGGCCCGACATTGCCGAGGCAATGGCGCGGCTGGCCGAGCTGAACGCCAGGGGGCCGTCACCGGCGGCCTTCAGCTTTCGCGAGGCCTATGACGCCGACGGCCGGCCGCTCGGGCGCAGGGTGCTGACAACGGCTGACTGAGCGGGCAGGGCTGGCCCGGTCATGCCCGGGCGGATTGTCTCTTTGACAATTGGCGCGTGGCGCGCAGGGTAGGTGTTTTACGACTGTCGCCGTTGCGGTTGCGAGCGCCCTCATGCCGAAGCCATCCGATGTTTTGTCCGACGACCACGCCCAGACCGACGCGCTGCTGCGCGACGTGTGCGCGCAGGCCAGCCAGTGGTTGGCCAGCATGCCGGCGCGGCCCGTGGCCGGTGGCGCGCTGCCGGCCGCGCCCATTCACCACGACGGCGGCGCCCGCGCGGCGCTCGACGAATTCCTGACCCGGTTCTCGGCCGGCCTCGCCGCCAGTGCCGGGCCGCGCTATTTCGGCTTCGTCACCGGCGGCGTCACCCCCGCCGCGCTGGTCGGCGACTGGCTGGCCAGCGTCATCGACCAGAACGCCACCGGCTCGGCCGATTCCAGCGCCGGCGCACTGGAACTGGAAACCATCGCCCTGTTCCGCGACATGCTCGGCCTGCCGGACGCCTTCAATGGCGCCTTCGTGTCCGGCGCCACCATGGCCAACTTTGTCGGGCTGGCGACGGGCCGGCAGTGGCTGGGCCAGCAGGCCGGTGTGGACGTGGCCGAGGCCGGGCTGGCCGCGCTGGGGCCGGTGCGGGTCTTGAGTGCCGGCGCGCATTCGAGCACCGTGAAAAGCCTGGCCATGCTCGGGCTGGGGCGGCAGAGCCTGCAGCGGGTGGCGAGCCTGCCTGCGCGCGAGGCGGTCGATGTGGCGGCGCTGGCCGACGCCCTGGCCGCCGCAGCGGGGCCGTGCATCGTGGTGGCCAATGCCGGCACGGTCAACACCTGCGACTTCGACGATCTGGCCGCCATCGCGGCGCTGAAAGCGCGCTTCGACTTCTGGCTGCATGTGGACGCCGCCTTCGCCGGCATCGCCGCGGCCAGCGCGCGCTATCGCCCACGGCTGGCCGGCTGGGACGCGGCCGACTCGATCACCGTCGATTGCCACAAATGGCTCAATGTGCCCTATGACTCGGCGGTGGCGCTGACCCGTCATCTGCCGCTGCAGGCCGAGGTGTTTCGCAACCACGCGGCCTACCTGCGCGGCGAGGTCGAGCCCGGCAATTTTCTGCAATTGACGCCCGAAAACTCGCGTCGCCTGCGCGCGCTGCCGGCCTGGTTTGCGCTGCGTGCCTACGGCCGGGCCGGCTATGCCGGGATCGTCGAGCGCAACTGTGAGCAGGCGCGCTGGCTGGGCGAGCGCATCGCCGCCGAGCCGCGCCTGAGGCTGCTGGCGCCGGTGACGCTCAACGGCTTCTGCTTCGCCCCGGCCGAAGGCGACGCCGCCGCGCTACTGGCGCGCATCAACGCCACTGGCGAAGTGTTCATGACGCCGACGGTGCTGTTCGGCCAGCACGCCATTCGCGGCGCCATCAGCCACTGGGCGACCACGCAGGCCGACATGGCGCGGGTGTGGGCGGCCATCCAGTCGGCCTTGCCGGGCTGAGGCGTTTCGGCGCACGATCGAGGCAACGCCACACGGAGACCTGCCATGCTGCTCAGCCATCTCGGTCACACCCCCATCATCGACCCGGCGGCCTGGGTGGCGCCGACCGCCACGGTCTGCGGCAATGTGCGCATCGGCCCCGGCTGCCGCGTCATGCACGGCGCGCAGATCATCGCCGAGGGCAGCAGCATCGAGCTGGGCGAGTGCGTGATCGTGCTGGAGAACGCGGTGCTGCGCAGCACGGACGACCATGCGCTGACGATCGGCGCTCACTGCCTGGTCGGGCCGGGCGCGCATGTGGTCGGCTGCACGGTGGCCGACGACGTGTTCATCGCCACCGGCGCCTCGGTGTTCCATGGCGCGCAACTGGGGCCGGGCTGCGAGGTGCGCATCCATGCCGTGGTGCATCTGCGCACCGTGCTGCCGGCGGGCGAGACCGTGCCCATCGGCTGGGTGGCGGTGGGCGATCCGCCGCGCATCCTGCCGCCCGACCAGCACGAGGCCATCTGGGCGGCCCAGGCGCCGCTGGACTTCCCCAAGTTTGTCTATGGCTTTGAGCGGGCCGAAGCGAGCATGGAAAAGATCACCCGCAAGCTGTCGGCGCGCCTCGGCGCGCATCTGGACGATGTGCCGGTCAGCCCGGCCGAGTGAGGGCTTTTTGGGCGGCGAGTGCGTTCATTCGTACGCGGTGCTGTCGACATCGAAGCCCGACACATTGGCCAGATAGGCCGCGATCTCGGCGTCGAGCCACTGGCCAAAGTGCTCGACCCGTGCCCGGCCGGCGCTGCGGGCGGGCCACACCAGCCAGTAGGCGTTGGGGTAGGGCACGCTGATCTGGGTCAGTTGCACGAGCTGGCCGTCGAGGAGGGCGCCGTGCACCAGCGACAGCCGTGACAGCGCCACGCCCTGGCCACGGCGGGCGGCTTCGAGCACCAGGTTCGAGTCGTTGAAGTGGATGCCGTGCAGCGCGTTGGCCGGCAGGCCGGCGGCCTCTTGCCAGGGGCGCCAGTTCTCGATCGACAGCAGTAGCGGTGCGGCCACCACCTCGGCCGGCGTGCGGGGCAGGCGGCCGCCGTTGAAGTGCGGCGCGGCGACGGCCACCAGCCGGTCGGCAAACAGCTCGCGCTGCTGCACCTTGTCCCAGCCGCCGTGGCCCATGCGGATGGCGACGTCGATGCCCTCGGCCTCGAGGTCGGCCACTTGCAGGCCGGCGCGCAGGGAAATCTTCAGTTCCGGGTGTGCGGCGGTGAAATGCGGCAGGCGGGGCACCAGCCAGTGCGCGCCGAAGCTGGGGATGGTGCCGATCACCAGTTCGTCCTCGCGCGGGCGCGCCACCACCGTGCCCGTCGCGCGCGACAGGTCCGACAGCGCGTGGCGCACCTGCATGGCGTAGACCCGGCCGCTTTCGTTGACCGACAGACGCTTGCCCTGGCGGTCGAACAGGCGCAGGCCGAGCATGTCCTCCAGCGCGCGCAGCTGGTGGCTGATGGCGCTGTGGGTGAGGTTCAGTTCGCTGGCGGCCTTGACGACGCTGCCCAGCCGGGCGACGGCTTCGAAGGCGCGCAGGGCGGGCAGGGGAGGAATGCGCTGCATGTGAAATCCGCTCACATTAATGTCGAATCCTTATCGATATACGGCGCTCTGGCGCTGCGATACAGTACTTCGACAGGTGTTGTTTGAAACAGCGATCACATTGTAGCGGAGGGGGATATGACAACGTGGCTGACCATCCCGGGTTTGGGGGGATCGGGCCCGACCCATTGGCAAAGCCATTGGTCACGTGCCTTGCCGCAGGTGCGGCGGGTGGTGCAGGCCGATTGGGACGCGCCGGTGCGCCGTGACTGGATCCAGACGCTCGATGCGGCAGTGCGGCGCTGCCCGGAGGATGTGATCCTGATCGCGCACAGCCTGGGCTGTGCCCTGGTGGCACACTGGGCGCGGCAGGCGACCGGGCATGTCCGCGGTGCGCTGCTGGTGGCGCCGGCCGATGTGGATTCGCCGGCCCACACGCCGGCGGCGGTGCGCGGTTTCGCCCCGATGCCGATGCAGCCCTTGCCGTTTCCGTCGGTGGTCGTGGCCAGCGAGGACGATCCGTATGTGTCGGCCGCCCGGGCCCGCGCGTTTGCGGCGGCCTGGGGCAGTCGTTTCGTGTCGGCTGGCGCGGCCGGCCATATCAACGCCGACTCTGGCCTGGGCAACTGGCCGGACGGCCTGTCGCTGGTCGACGCGCTTGCGGCGCCGGACGCGCAGCCTTGCTTGTAGGCTTATTCCCAAGGAGAGATCGATGTACGCACTGTATTTTGGCAACAAGAACTATTCGTCCTGGTCGCTGCGGCCGTGGGTGTTGATGAAGCATTTCGGTATCCCGTTCGAGGCGCATCAGGTGGAAGTCAGCGGCAAGGGGGCGCATGCCGGCCACCGGGCCTACTCGGCCAATGGCCTGGTGCCCTGCCTGCATGTCGATGGCTTTCAGGTGTGGGATACGCTGGCCATTGCCGAGTTTCTGGCCGAGCGCCATCCGGGCCTGTGGCCGACCGACCCGCTGGCACGGGCGCGGGCACGCAGCGTCAGCGCCGAGATGCATTCGGGCTTTGGTGCGCTGCGCACGGCCATGCCGATGAACATCAAGCTGCGCCTGAAGGGCAAGACGCCCAGCGCGGAGGTGCAGGCCGACATCGACCGTGTGGCGGAGATCTGGACGCAGGCGCGGACGGCGTTCGCCGGCGACGCGGGGCCCTACCTGTTCGGCGAATTTTCGATCGCCGATGCGATGTATGCACCGGTGGTGATGCGTTTTGTGACCTACAACGTGGCGCTGCCGCCGGTGGCCGCTGCGTATCGCGACGCCATGCTGGCGCATCCGGCGATGCGTGAATGGATCGAGGGGGCGCAGGCCGAAACGGTGGCGCTGGCGGGGTATGACGGCGTGGCGGAGGCCTACGGCGGGGCGCGCTGAAGGCGGCGTCAGGCCGGGGTGTTGCGGTAGCGCTGCCGCAGGCTGTCGGCGGCCATGGGGCGGTCGAACAGGTAGCCCTGGCCGCGCCGGCACCCGTGGGTAACCAGGAAATCGCGGTGGGCGTCGGTTTCGACGCCCTCGGCGAGGGTCTCCAGCCCGAGGTCGCTGGCCAGGGCGATGACCGAGCGGACGATGGCTTCGTCGTTGGGGTCGGTGCTCAGGTCGGTGACGAAGCTCTTGTCGATCTTGAGTGTGTGGATCGGCAGCTTTTTCAGATAAGCCAGCGATGAGTAGCCGGTGCCGAAGTCGTCGATCGAGATGGCGACGCCGAGCCCGGCCAGCTGATGGATGGTTTCAACGCCGCGCTGGTCGGCGATGGCCGATTCGGTGATCTCCAGTTCGAGCCGGCTGGCCGGCAGGCGGGCGCGGTCGAGGGCTTTGCGCACCTGGTCGGGCAGGTCGGCCTGGCGCAGCTGGTGAACGGAGACGTTGACGGCCATGCGCTGCGGTGACCAGCCGTCGGCGTCCCAGGCGGCCAGTTGTTGGCAGGCGGTATCGAGCACCCAGGCGCCGATTTCGTTGATCAGCCCGGCCGCTTCGGCGATCGGGATGAAGACGTCCGGCGCAATGGGGCCCAGCTGCGGGTGCTGCCAGCGAAGCAGGGCCTCGACGCCAACCAGCGCGCCGCTGAGCAAGTCCACCTGGGGCTGGTAGACCAGCGTCAGCTGCTGGTGCAGGGCGGCCTCGCGCAGCGCCGACTCGATACGCAGGCGGTGGAGCGCGCCGTCGGTCAGCGACTGGGTGTAGTAGCGGTAGCGGTTCTTGCCGAGTTGCTTGGCGTCATACATGGCCGAATCGGCATGCTGGATCAGCGCGGCGGCGTCGTCGCCGTCCTGCGGGAAGAGGCTGATGCCGATGCTGCCGCTGAGATAGAGCTGGTGGCCTTCGATGCTGCGCGGTTCGCGCAGCACACCGAGCAGTTTGTGGACGATGTGTTCGACGCCGGCGATGGCCGATACACGGTCGACGAGCAGCACGAACTCGTCGCCGCCGATGCGCGACAGCGTGTCTTCGCTGCGGACATGGCGCTGAAGTTCGGTGGCGATGGCCTTGAGCAGCGCGTCGCCCACATGGTGGCCGAGGCTGTCGTTGACATGCTTGAAGTTGTCCAGGTCGATGAAGCACACCGCGAGCTGGTGCTGATGCCGCCGCGCGTGCTCGATGCTGTGGGCGATGCGGTCGAGCAGCAGCAGCCGGTTGGGCAGGCCGGTGAGCGGGTCGTGGTGGGCGAGGTGTTCGAGCCGGGCCTCCGAGTGCTTGATGTCGCTGATGTCGGAGAACACGCCGACGAGGTGGGTGAGGGTGCCGTCGGGGTCGCGCACGGCGTTGATGGTCAGCCACTGCGGGTAGATCTCGCCGTTCTTGCGCCGGTTCCAGATCTCGCCCTGCCAGCGGTCTTCCCCGGCCAGGGTGGCATGCATCGCGTCATAGAAGGCAGCGTCATGCCGGCCGGAGCTGAGCAGGCGCGGCGTCCGGCCGACGGCTTCGGCTTCGGTGTAGCCGGTGATTTCGGTGAAGGCGCGGTTGACGGTGAGGATGCGGTGGGCGGCGTCGGTGATCATCACCCCTTCGCTGGAGCATTCGAAGACCTTCGCCCACAGGCGAAGTTGCGCCTCCATCCGGCGCTGGGCGGTGGTGTCGCGGCTGTAGGCGAGCAGGCCGGTAATGCGGCCGTCGGGGTCCTTGAGCGGGCGCTTGTAGGTGTCGAAGACATGGACCCGGCCCGACGCGTCGCGCACCTGGTCGAGCGGCAGGTGCTCGCTCTGGCCGGCGAAGACCCGCGGGTCGCTGTCGTCATCGACGGCGGCGGTGCTGACATGCGCGGCGGCGGGCTGCCCGATCAGGGCCTGGGGCGACTGTCCGATGGCCGTGGCCATGGCCTGGTTGACCAGGATGTAGCGTTGCTGGCGGTCCTTGGCGTAGATCCAGTCGGGCGAGGTGTCGATGACGGTGTGTAGCAGGTCGTGCGCGCTGCGCAGGGCGGCGGCGGCCGTCCGCGCTTCGGTGACATCCAGGCCCGAGGCCAGGATGGCGGTGGTCTGGCCGTCCGGATCGCGCAGCAAGGTGTTGGCCCAGGCGATGATGCGCTCCTCCCCGCGGGCGGTGAGGACCGGATTCTCGTAGCGGCTGACGGTGTCGTGCGGCTCGCTGATGAGGGCGTCGAAGGCGGCCCGGACGTCGGCATGCAGGCGGGGCGGCAGACACAGGGCGAACCAGTCGCTGCCGAGCAGTGCGGCCTCGTCACGGCCGAGGATCTCGCAGCCGATGCGGTTGATCCGCTGCACGCGGCCGGCGGGGTCGAGGACCAGGATGATGGCGCCGGCGACATCGAGGTATTGCTGGATGGCGGATTTCTCGGCAGCCAGCTCGCGGGTGCGCTCGGCCACTTCGATCTCCAGGCTCTGGCGCCGCGTGTCGACCTGGGCGGCCATGTGGTTGAAGCTCCGCGCCAGGCGGGCCAGTTCTTCTGTGCCTTCGGTTGCCGCGGGCGATACCCGCACCCAGGCTTCGCCGGCGGCGATGCGCTCGGCCGTGGTGGTCAGTGCACGCAGCTTTCGCGTCAGGCGGCGGGCGAAGAGGCGGACCAGGAGCAGGAACAGGGCGGCGAGACTCAGGCTGAGCAGCAGGACGCGGTTGCGCCGGTCAACGATGTACTCGAAGGCTTCGTCCTGATGGCGGCGGATCGCCAGCGACCAGCCTGCGTCGGTGCCGACCGGCAGATAGCGGTAGGTGGTGATGTCGCGGCCGCCGTCGGCACGCGGCTCGAGAAAGCTGCCTTCGATGCCGCGGCGGGGGTGGGCCGGCGGCGGTGGGGTGGCCAGGGCCGCCGGTGTGCCCTGGCGGGCGAGCACCCGGCCGTTGCTGTCGGTCAGCGCGATGCGCCCGCTTGGGCCGAGCAGGGTTTCATCGGCGCGCGCCAGCGGTTCGAGCAGGTCGCGGGGGGCCATGCGCAAGACCAGTGCGCCCAGGATGTTGCCCGATGGGCCGAGGATCTGCCGCGCCAGAATCAGCGGCGGGGTGTCGGACGAGGTGTCGTAGTCGAGCAGGATGGCTTCGGTGACGCCCGGGGTGAGCAGGGCGTCGCGCCAGTGCGGGCGACGGATCGACGGTGCCGGGTCGTCGGATGGGGCGCGGTGGATGTGGCCGGTGCTGGCCTCGAGCAGCATCGCGTCGAGATAGCGGTCGGGGTAGGCGCGCTCGATCCGCTCGAAGGCCTCGGCCACGACGCGATCGAGGGCGGTACGCCCGTCCGCCAGGGCGGTGACCAGCGTCGGGCTGCTGGCCAGCATCAGCAGGTCGCCGCGGCGTTCGCGCAGGTCGCTGGAGAGCTGGTTGATGCGGGCGTCGGCCTGGATCGACTGGGTGGCGATGATCTCGCGGATACGCAGGTCGCGGGCGCCGTCCAGCCCGGCCGGCGAGAAGCCGTAGTACCACACCGCCACCAGCAGGCTGATGGTCGCCAGGATGCAGCCGCTGAAGACGAGGCTGATTCTGGCGCTCAGGCTGGAGGTGGCTGAAGGCAATAACCGCATAGCGCGGTTAACGGTCGTACTCGAAGTTGTTTAAGCGATATTTGGCCGGCGCGGACAACACCGCAGCCAGGCCGTCGTAGTCGAACGCCTGCGTCACCTCGGCTGCGCCCACGGTGTGAGGGATCTTGCCGAGGCGTTGCAGGAGGCCGAGTTTGCCGCCCAGCCCCTGCATGCCGTGGGCCGAGGCCGGGATGGTGGGCAAGGCGGGGATGTCGAGCAATTCGGCGCGGGTGATGCGCACGGCCTGGCTGACCGAGGCCTGGGTGGGCTCGCTGGTGAGCCGGGCACCGTCGGCCATGGCCCAGCGCGCGGCCGTCTCGATGTTGTCGCGGCGGCGCTGCATCCAGCGGATCGCCCTGACCAGGGCGGCGGTGAGCTGGCGCGCGGCCTCGGGGTGGGCCTCGGCGAACTGGCGGGAGATCAGCAGGTAGTCGGTGCTGCGCCCGCGGAACACGATCCGGTGGGCGGGATCCTGCGCCAGCGCGATGGCCGGGGCAGGCTCCCAGGCGGCGAAGGCCGAGACCGTGCCGTCACGCAGGGCGTCGGGCATGTCGTTGACCGGCATGGCGACCAGTTCCACATCGCTTTCTTTCAGGCCGGCGCTGGCCAGCCCCTCGAGCAGGGTGTAGTGGGCGCTGGAGCCTTCGACATACGCGATGCGCCGGCCGCGCAGGTTTTCCATCAGCCCGATCTCGCGCGACACCACGGCCGATGTGGAGAATTTCACCACGCCGGCGACCAGGGTGTCGCCGGCGGCGATGGCGGCGAGTGTGGGCATGTCGCCCACCAGCCCGGCTTCCAGGCGCTGCCCGCCGAGGCGGTCGACAATATCGGGTCCGCGCCGGAATGCGAAGGTCTTCAGCTCGAGGCCAAGCGTCGCCAATGCGTGGCGCAGGAGCCGGTCGCGCCCCATTGCCGCACCGACCAGACCGGTCGGATAGCCCAGCGGCTGTACCCCGACATCGGCGCTCGCAGCGCGCGGCGCGAGGTCGTAGCTGGCGTAGACCGGATCGTGGCCGGCGTGGGCCACGGCGCCGAAGACGATCAGCGCGACCACACACGGCAGGTTCATCAGTCGGCGCATGCCGTCTCCCGGGGGTGTGTTCCAGGCCCATGGTAGAGCATGTCGGCGTGTAGGGGGGCGTGGGGCGCGTGTCGGATGCGTCTCAATCTTTCCCCGGCGCGGCCGATAACCCTACAAACAACAGCACAATCAGGAGACCTCAGAATGCCGAACCGGCTGCGCGGGCGCGTGCCCGAAAAGGAAGGCGCAGGGCAGGACCAGAGCTTTGCCATCGCCTTGATGCAGCACCTCGTGGTGCCGACCTTCGTGCTCGATGCCGAGGGCAAGGTGTTGATCTGGAACCGGGCGTGCGAGCGCCTGACCGGGGTGCCGGCGAGCGAGGTGATCGGCACCCAGGACCATGGCTTCGCCTTCTACGACGAGCCGCGCCCCTGTCTGGCCGACTTGATCGCCGAGGGGCGCACCGAGGAGATCGACGGCTTCTACTCCACCTACGACACGGATGCGAGCAGCTCTACGCTGGGTTTTCATGTCGAGAACTGGTGTCGCATGCCGCGCGCAGGGACCCGCCTGTATCTGGCGGTGGACGCCGGGCCGATCTACGACGAAGCGGGGCATCTGGTGGCGGTGGTCGAGACGCTGCGTGACATGACGGTGCAGAAAGAGGCGCAGATCCAGCTCGAGCAGCTCGCCGCCAAGGATGCCCTGACCGGCCTGGCCAACCGCCGCGCCTTCGATGAGCGCCTCGACGCCGAGTGGCGGCGCTGCCAGCGCGGCGGCCAGTTGCTGTCGATCATCATGGTCGATGTGGACCACTTCAAGACCTACAACGATACCTACGGTCACCCGCAGGGCGATGTCTGCCTGCGCAGCGTGGCCTCGGTGCTGGCCGGGGTCGCGGCGCGTACCGGCGACCTGGTGGCGCGATATGGCGGGGAGGAGTTCGTGGTGGTGTTGCCGGGCACCAATTCGGCCGGGGCGCGGGTCGTCGCCGAGCGCATCCGGGTGGCCATTGCCGCCCTGGACATGCCGCACGCGGCCTCGTCAGTGGGGGCGCATGTTTCCGTCAGCCTGGGGGTGGCCAGCGCCGATCCGTCGAAACTGGCGGCCGCGTCGCTGCTGATGGCGGCGGATCAGGCCTTGTATGCGGCGAAAAAGCTCGGCCGCAACCGGGTTGAGGTGGCCGGCGAGGTGCCTTGAGACGCGAGCTTTGACAAAAAAAGGCGCCCACCGCTGAGCGATGGGCGCCTTTTTCATGCCTGGCCGGTCCCGCAGGGACCGGCACGACAGGGTGTGGCTTAGTGGAACTGCTCTTCTTCGGTCGAGCCGGTCAGGGCCTTCACGGAGGACGAACCGCCCTGGATCACGGTGGTCACGTCGTCGAAGTAGCCAGCGCCGACTTCCTGCTGGTGCGACACGAAGGTGTAGCCCTTTTCGCGCGCGGCGAATTCCGGCTCCTGCACCATCTCGGTGTAGTGCTTCATGCCTTCGCCACGAGCGTAGGCGTGGGCGAACTGGAAGGTGTTGTACCAATTGACGTGGATACCAGCCAGGGTGATGAACTGGTACTTGTAGCCCATGGCGGACAGCTCGTCCTGGAACTTGGCGATGGTCGCGTCGTCCAGGTTCTTCTTCCAGTTGAAGGACGGCGAGCAGTTGTAGGACAGCAGCTTGCCCGGGCAGGCGGCATGCACGGCTTGGGCGAATTCACGCGCAAAGCCGAGGTCCGGCGTACCGGTTTCGCACCACACCAGGTCGGCGAACGGGGCGTAGGCGACACCGCGGGAGATGGCCTGCTCCAGACCGTTCTTGACGCGGTAGAAGCCTTCCTGGGTGCGCTCACCGGTGAGGAAGGGCTTGTCGTTGGCGTCGTAGTCGCTGGTGATCAGGTTGGCGGCTTCGGCGTCGGTACGGGCCAGGATCAGGGTCGGCACGTTCATGACGTCGGCAGCAAAGCGGGCGGCGGTCAGCTTCTCGATCGCTTCGCGGGTCGGCACGAGCACCTTGCCACCCATGTGGCCGCACTTCTTCACAGCGGCGAGCTGGTCTTCGAAGTGCACACCGGCGGCACCGGCGGCGATCATGTTCTTCATCAGTTCGAAGGCGTTGAGCACGCCGCCGAAGCCGGCTTCTGCGTCAGCGACGATCGGCAGGAAGTAGTCGATGAATTCCTTGTCGCCCGGGTTGATGCCACGCGACCACTGGATCTCGTCTGCGCGCTTGAAGGTGTTGTTGATGCGGCGAACCATGGTCGGCACGGAGTCGTAGGCGTACAGCGACTGGTCCGGGTACATGGTTTCGGAGGTGTTGCCGTCGGCGGCGACCTGCCAGCCGGACAGATACACGGCTTCCAGGCCGGCTTTGGCCTGCTGCATTGCCTGGCCGGCGGTGATGGCGCCGAAGGCGTTCACGTAGCCTTTCTTGGCGCCGCCGTTGACCTTCTCCCACAGCTTTTCGGCACCACGCTGAGCCAGCGTGTACTCGGGCTGCAGGCTACCGCGCAGGCGCACGACGTCTTCCGCGCTGTAACCGCGCTTGACGCTCTTCCAGCGGGGGTTTTCTGCCCAGTCTTTTTTCAGGGCGGCGATTTGCTGATCACGGGATTGGGTCATGATGGTTTCCTTGTGTTGCTGTGAAAACAGGGAGGGAGCCTGTCGTTGGAGCGGCGGTCTGGCGGCTGCTCGGCGATGGTGAGAAACCCGTCGATCCGAAGCGTCCGACTGTGAGAAAAGTATAGGCGTCTTTTTGCACAGCAGCAATAGGTCTTATATAAGATATAAGAAAAATCTTTTTCTTATTAATCAATGCCTTGATTGCTACGTTGCGTAATGCGGGAGGCGTTTCAGCGTTGTGAAACCGATTTTGGTGCTGACGCACCCGATTGCCGGGTGCGCGCGAGCACCTCAGGCCAGATCGCGACCGGCCACCACAACGCCATCTTCGTCTGCATACAGGACATCACCCGGGGTGAAGGTGACGCCGCCAAAGGTCACGGGGATGTCGACATCGCCTGCGCCTTTCTTGACGCTCTTGCGCGGATGGGTGCCGAGGGCGAAAACCCCGATCGGCATGGTGGCGATCGCCTTGGCGTCGCGGATGCAGCCATACACCACGATGCCGGCCCAGCCATTGTTCACGCCGAGCACGGCGAGCTGGTCGCCGACCATCGCGCAGCGCTTCGAGCCGCCGGCGTCGATCAGCAGCACGCGGCCGTTGCCCGGGCCTTCCAGCGCGGTGCGCACCAGGCTGTTGTCTTCGAAAACCTTGAGCGTGGTGATCGGGCCGTGAAAGGCGCTCTTGCCGCCAAAGCTGCGGAACATGGGCTCGACGACACGCACCTCGGCGTCGAACTGGTCGCACAAATCGGCGTTCTGGAAACTCATGGCATCTCTCCTGGACGAGTGGATTCGGCGGGCAGTGTAGCAGGCTCGGGCGCAAAAAAAGGGCGGCTCGATGAGCCGCCCGATGCCGTGTGACACGGATTCAGTGCGTGTGGGCGAGTGCCTCGTCGAGGGTCAGGACGACTTTTTCTTCGTCGTCCAGGTCGATCGTGACCCGGCCACCGTTGGCCAGTCGGCCAAACAGCAGTTCGTCGGCCAGGGCGGCGCGGATGGTGTCCTGGATCAGACGCGCCATCGGTCGTGCGCCCATCAGCGGGTCAAAGCCCTCGGCGGCCAGCCAGGTGCGCAGCTTGTCGGTGAAGGTTGCCTCGACCTTCTTCTCGTGCAGTTGCGCTTCGAGCTGGGTGAGGAACTTGTCGACCACCCGCAGGATGATCTCGTTGTCCAGCGCCCGGAAGGAGATGGTGGCGTCGAGCCGGTTGCGGAACTCGGGCGAGAACATGCGCTTGATGTCGGCCATCTCGTCGCCGGCCTCGCGCTTGGCGGCAAAGCCCATGACGGTTTTCTGCATCGCCTCGGCGCCCGCGTTGGTGGTCATGATCAGGATCACGTTGCGGAAGTCGGTCTGGCGGCCGTTGTTGTCGGTGAGCGTGCCGTGGTCCATCACCTGCAGCAGGATGTTGAAGATGTCCGGGTGCGCCTTCTCGATCTCGTCGAGCAGCAGCACGCAGTGCGGCTTCTTGGTGATCGCCTCGGTGAGCAGGCCGCCCTGGTCGAAGCCGACATAGCCCGGCGGCGCGCCGATGAGGCGGCTGACCGCGTGGCGCTCCATGTATTCGGACATGTCGAAGCGCTCGAGTTCGATGCCCAGCGTGTAGGCGAGCTGGCGGGCGACCTCGGTCTTGCCGACGCCGGTGGGGCCGCTGAACAGGAAGCTGCCGATCGGCCGGCCCGGGCTGCCGAGACCGGAACGCGACATCTTGATTGCCTTGGCCAGCGCGTCGATGGCCGGATCCTGGCCGAAGACGACGTTCTTGAGGTCGCGGTCGAGTGTCTTGAGCGCGGTCTTGTCGTCGTTGGAGACGGTGCGCGGCGGAATGCGGGCGATCTTGGCCACGATCTCCTCGACCTCGCCCTTGCCGATGGTCTTGCGTTGCTTGGACTTGGGCAGGATGCGCTGGGCGGCACCGGCCTCGTCGATGACGTCGATGGCCTTGTCGGGCAGGTGCCGGTCGTTGATGTACTTCGCCGACAGCTCCGCGGCCGAGGCCAGCGCCGCCGACGAGTAGCGCACCTTGTGGTGCTCTTCGAAGCGGCTCTTGAGCCCCTTGAGGATCTCGACCGTCTCGGCCACCGAGGGCTCGGGCACGTCGATCTTCTGGAAGCGCCGCGACAGGGCGTGATCCTTCTCGAAGATCTGGCGGAACTCGCTGTAGGTGGTGGCGCCGATGCACTTGAGCTGGCCGCTGGAGAGCGCCGGCTTGAGCAGGTTGGACGCGTCCAGCGTGCCGCCCGAGGCCGCACCGGCCCCGATCAGGGTGTGGATCTCGTCAATGAACAGGATCGAGTTCTCGTTCTCGAGCAACTGCTTGAGGACTGCCTTGAGCCGCTGCTCGAAATCGCCGCGGTACTTGGTGCCGGCGAGCAGGGCGCCCATGTCGAGCGCGTAGACCTGCGCATCGACCAGCACATCGGGGATGCGCCCCTCGACCACGCGGCGGGCCAGGCCCTCGGCGATGGCCGTCTTGCCCACGCCGGCTTCGCCGACCAGCAGCGGATTGTTCTTGCGACGACGGCACAGCGTCTGGATGACGCGCTCGATTTCCTTGTCGCGTCCGATCAGCGGGTCGATCTTGCCCATCAGGGCCTGTTGATTGAGGTTCTGGGTGAAATTCTCCAGCGCGCCGCCCGCCGGCGTACCGTCGGCTTCCTGGGCCTCATGCTCGGCCTCGTTGCCTTTCGGCGTTTCCGGGGTATGGCTGCTGCCGCCCTTGGCGATCCCGTGCGAGATGAAGTTCACCACATCGAGGCGCGACACCTCCTGACGCTGCAGGAAATAGACCGCGTGCGACTCCTTCTCGCCGAAGATGGCAACCAGCACATTGGCGCCGGTGACTTCCTTCTTGCCGGAGGACTGCACATGCAGGATCGCGCGCTGGATGACCCGCTGGAAACCGAGCGTTGGCTGGGTGTCGATGTCTTCGTCACCTTCCACGGTCGGCGTGTGCTCGCTGATGAATTCGGTGAGCTCGCGTCGCAGGGTTTCGATATTGGCCGAGCAGGCGCGGAGCACCTCGGCGGCGGAGGGGTTGTCGAGCAGTGCGAGCAGCAAATGCTCCACGGTGATGAACTCGTGGCGCTTCTGGCGTGCCTCGACGAAGGCCATGTGAAGGCTGACTTCCAGTTCTTGCGCAATCATTCTCAGTTCTCCTCCATCACACAGGCCAACGGATGTTGGTGTTGCCGGGCGTGAGCGATGACTTGCTCCACCTTGGTTGCGGCGATGTCCTTTGGAAAGGTACCGCATTCTCCACGTCCTTCCGTGTGGACTTGGAGCATGACACGGGTCGCGCGTTCGCGGTCCATCGCAAAAAAACGTTGCAGTACGCTCACGACGAAATCCATCGGCGTGAAATCGTCGTTGAGCAACAGCACCTTGTACATGCGCGGCGGGCCGACTCGCGTCTTTTCCGCCTCCAGCAAAGAATCGTCTTGTTTCCTGACAGCCATGGAAGCCATTCTAATCGAGCGTTAAGGGATGGCAAGCCGGCGAGATGTCGAACCGTGATCAATGTTTTGTCGCACAAATGCTGCATAAAGTGTGGTGCGGTGCGCAGCGCGATGTTGTGCGGCAAAAGATCAATCAAAACAGTGTGTAATGGTTTTGTTGAGAATGGTTTCAGTCGGCGGCGGTGTGATGCTGCTGCGGCGCACGAAAAATCCGTTCAAGGAAGTGCTTGACCTGCAAAACATATATGGGTAAAAGCTGATGCACACCTTTCGCGTCGATTGGCGGTTTCAGAACACCGACCCTTCGATTGACCAGGGGGATCGGCCCGGGTTCCGGGCGTATCATTGATGTAATCGCGAGGAAATAGGCAACATGGCAACTGGTACTGTTAAGTGGTTCAACGACGCCAAAGGTTTTGGTTTTATCACCCCCGATGACGGCAGCGAAGATCTGTTCGCGCACTTCTCCGCCATCAACATGAACGGTTTCAAATCGCTCAAGGAAGGGGACAAGGTTTCCTTCGAAGTCACGCAGGGTCCGAAGGGCAAGCAAGCCTCGAACATCCAGCGTGGCTAATTCTGCCTAGGCAGAATGTGTTAGAAAAAGCTGCCTTCGGGCAGCTTTTTTTTTTGCTTGGCGGGTGCGGGGCGGGTGCCCGTCCTGGCGGGCGGTGGTGTTTTTGCCCCCGACGCTCGCAGCGCGGCATGCCGGTCGATGGCCGGCCAAAAGCAAAGGCCCGCTTGCGGCGGGCCTTTGATCGAAACCGGCTGGGCGAACCCGGCTGCCGAAGTGCTTACTTCAGCTTGGTTTCCTTGTACATCACGTGCTTGCGAGCAACGGGATCGAATTTCTTCAATTCCAGCTTCTCGGGCATCGTGCGCTTGTTCTTGTTGGTGGTGTAAAAGTGTCCGGTGCCAGCACTGGACTCGAGCTTGATTTTTTCGCGACCGCCTTTGGCCATGTCAGTCTCCGTCTAGTGGGGCTGGGTTAGATTTTTGCGCCAGCGGCGCGCAGATCGGCCACGACCACGTCGACGCCTTTCTTGTCGATGGTGCGCAGGCCGGCGCTCGAAACGCGCAGGCGAATCCAGCGGTTTTCAGCCTCGCTCCAGAACTTGCGGTACTGCAGGTTCGGCAAAAAGCGACGCTTGGTCTTGTTTTGGGCGTGGGAAACATTGTTGCCCACCATCGGTGCCTTACCGGTCACTTGGCAAACGCGAGCCATGGTTGTGCTCCAGGGAAATCGGTTTTCGAAAAGCCGCCGAGTGTACAACACTCAGGGCTGAGAATTCAAGGACTTGTTTTCATTTACTGCAAATTGCCCTCACAGCAGGCCACTTTCGGCAAATGACGTGATCTTTGCCTGGGTGACGACGAAGTGATCGAGCACCCGAACGTCGATCAGCGCCAGCGCACTGCGCAGATCCCGCGTCAGCGCCTGGTCGGCCTGACTGGGGGTGGCGTTGCCGGAGGGGTGATTGTGCGCCAGGATCACTGCCGCGGCGTTGTGCGTGAGCGCGAATTTTACGACTTCTCGCGGATACACGCTCGTTTGGGTGAGTGTGCCGCGAAACAGTGTCTCGGCGAGGATCAGGCGGTTCTGCGCATCGAGCAGCAAGACCATGAACACTTCATGGGGCAGGGTGCCCAGATGCAGCCGCAGCCAGCCCCGCACCGTGTCGGGGGCGCCGAGGACATCGCCCGCGCCAAGCTCCTCGGCCAGGGCGCGGCGGGCGATCTCCATGATGGCCTGCAGCTGGGCGTACTTGGCCAGGCCCATGCCGGGGACCGCGGCGAAAGCGTCGGCGGTGGCGTGGCACAGGCCCGACAGGGTGCCGAAGTGGCCGATGAGGTCGCGTGCCAGGTCGACGGCGCTTTTGCCGCGCACACCGACGCGCAGGAAGATGGCGAGCAGCTCGGCGTCGGAGAGCGCCGCCGCGCCGCGCTGGATCAGCTTTTCCCGCGGGCGCTCGCCAACGGGCCAATCGGTGATGGCCATGCAGTACAATCCTCGCTCGGGCTGGAATCAGCGCACAGTATATGTGATTGTCATGATTGAACTGAAGGGCAGGAAGATCATTCTTGGGGTGAGTGGCGGCGTGGCGGCCTACAAGGCGGCCGAGCTGACGCGTTTGATGGTCAAGGCCGGTGCCAGCGTGCATGTGGTGCTGACCGAAGGGGGCGCGCACTTCGTGACGCCGGTGACCTTCCAGGCGCTCAGCGGCCACCCGGTGTGGACCGACCTGTGGGATCCGCGCATGGGCAACAACATGGCGCATATCGACCTCACCCGCGACGCCGACTGCATCATCGTGGCGCCGGCCACGGCGGATGTCATGGCCCGGCTGGCGCAGGGACGGTGCGACGACCTGCTGACCACGCTGTGCCTGGCCCGCGATTGCGAGCTGATGGTGGCGCCCGCCATGAATCGTCAGATGTGGCAGCACCCGGCCACCCAGCGCAACGTGGCACAACTGGTGGCCGACGGGGTGACGGTGCTGGGGCCGGACGCCGGCGAGCAGGCCTGCGGCGAGGTCGGCATGGGCCGCATGCTCGAACCCGAGGTGCTGTGCGAGGCGGTCATCAGTCAGCTGGAAGCCAAGCGCCTGGCCGGGCGCAAGGTGGTGCTGACCGCCGGGCCGACCTTCGAAGCCATCGACCCGGTGCGCGGCATCACCAACAGCAGCTCGGGCAAGATGGGCTATGCGCTGGCCCGCGCCTGCGCCCAGGCCGGCGCCGAAGTGGTGCTGGTGAGCGGGCCGGTGGCCATGCCGGTGCCCTACGGTGTCGAGCGGATCAGCGTGCAGTCGGCGCTGGCCATGCGTGACGCGGTCAGCGCGGTGATCGACGATGCCGACGTGTTCATCGGCGTGGCGGCGGTGGCCGACTACCGGCCGGCCGAGGCGGCGGAGCACAAGATCAAGAAGTCCGGCGAGGCGATGCATATCACGCTGACGCCGAACCCCGATATTCTCGCCGAGGTGGCTGCGCGGCCGAACCCGCCGTTCTGCGTCGGCTTTGCCGCCGAGAGCCGTGACCTCGATACCTACGCCGAAGGCAAGCGCAAGGCCAAACGCCTGCCGATGGTGGTGGGCAACCTGGTCCAGGACGGCCTCGGCCAGGACGACAACGAAGTCGTCATCTACGACGCGGCCGGGCGGCATCCGGTGCCGCGTGCCGCCAAACACAATCTGGCCCGCAGCATCGTCAAGCATCTGGCCGAGCTGCTGGCCGCTCGCTGAGCCTACCGAGGAATTTCCATGCATCCGATCGACGTCATCCTGCTCGACGAGCGCCTGAAGACCCATCCGCCGGCCTACGCGACCGCGGGCGCCGCCGGGCTGGACTTGCGCGCATGCATCGACCTGCCGCTGGAGCTGATGCCCGGCGACACCGTGCTGGTGCCCACCGGCATGGCCATTCACCTCGACGATCCGGGCCTGGCGGCGATGATCCTGCCGCGCTCGGGGCTGGGCCACAAGCACGGCATCGTGCTCGGCAACCTGGTGGGCCTGATCGATTCGGACTACCAGGGACAGATCTTCGTATCGACCTGGAACCGCGGCAAGCACGCCTTCAAGATCGAGCCGATGGAACGGATCGCGCAGCTGGTCATCGTGCCGGTCGTGCAGGCGACCTTCAATGTGGTTGACCAGTTCGACGCGTCGGCACGCGGCGCGGGTGGCTTCGGCAGTACCGGCACGAAATGACCGCTGCGCACGCGGGCATTCCGACCGGCGTGCATGTGATCCTGTCGCGGGACGGGGCGGTGCTGCTGATGCGCCGGGCCAATACCGGGTTCTTCGACGGCTTGTTCAGCCTGCCGGGCGGGCATGTGGAGCCCGGCGAGTCGATCCGCATGACGGCGATCCGCGAGATGGCCGAGGAGCTGGGGATTCGGCTGGCGGAGGAAGACCTCGACCTGGTCGGGGTGGTCCATCGCCTCTCCGACACCAACCGCATCGACTTTTTCCTGCGTGCCCGCCAATGGTCGGGCGAGCCGCGCTGCGCCGAGCCGGACAAATGCGACAGCCTCGCCTGGTGCGCGCCCGATGCCCTGCCGCCCAACACCGTGGCCTACATCCGCGACGCGCTCGCGTGCCCGCTGGCCGAGCCGTGGGTGAGTGAGCAGGGCTGGCCCGCGCCGGTCGTCGCGCCCGTTTAACCCAGCGTATCGGCCCAGATGTTGCGCGCCCAGGCCTGTGCGGCGGTGGCTTCGGCCGGGCTGGCGACGGCGGACAGGCCGCCCGCGCCGTCTACCGGCAGGAAGGTGTGCTCGGCCGCATCGAAGCGATGTACCGAGGCCACGTGCATGGCGCTGTCGCGCCCGACATAGCTGTAGCAGGTGTTCATCACCACCGGCGCGGGGTTGGGCGGCAGGTCGGCCAGCAGGTGCAGGATCGCCGCCGCTGCCACCTTGGCCTGCTGATTGGCCATGTGCCCGGACTTGGGCATGCGCGGGGCCGACAGCGTGGCGTCGCCGATGACATGAATGCCGGGCACATCGGCTACCTCGGCGCTCAGCCAGTCGACATTCACCCAGCGACCGTTGGCCAGCCGGCTGCCGATCAGGTCGGCAACGCGGCCGGCGCGCTGCGGCGGGATGACGTTGAGCACGTCGGCCCGCAGCTCATCGAACTCCAGCACGGCCTTGCGGGTGCGTGCATCGACAGCCAGCAGCTGGTTGTTGGGGCGGTACTCGATGATGTCGCGGTAGTGCTGCGACCAGGCGGCCGTAAACAGCCCCTTCTTGGACTGGATGTCGGCGTTGGCGTCGAGCACCAGCACCTTGGCGCGCGGTTTGTGGCGGCGGCAGTAGTCGGCCACCAGGCTGGCGCGCTCGTACGGCCCCGGCGGACAGCGGAAGGGCGCCTTGGGGATGTGGATGGCGAACACGCCGCCCTCCGGCATGGCAGCGAGCTGGCGGTGCAGCAAGGCGGTTTGCTCGCCGGCCTTCCAGGCATGGGGGATGCGGTCTTCATGCCCGGCCAGGCCCTCGATGGCCTCGGGCAGGAAGTCGATGCCCGGCGACAGCAGCAGGCGGTCGTAGCTCAGGCGCTCGCCGCTGGCGAGGCGGACTTGGCGCGCGGCAGGGTCGATCGCGGTGACCGTGTCGTGCACCATGCGCACGCCGTGGGTGTCGCGCAGTCCGGCGTAGTCATGCGTGATGTGGGACATCGGCTGGGCGCCGCCGATGACCAGGTTGGACATCGGGCAGGAGATGAACTGCGCGTTGCGCTCGACCAGGGTGACGCGCACGCGGCCGTCGCTCCACAGGCGCAGGTACTTGGCCGCGGTGGCGCCGCCAAAGCCGCCGCCGACCACGACGACATGGGCCTTGCGGGCCGATTTGCCCAGTTGCGCGCAGCCGGCCAGTGCCGCGGTGGCGCCCATGGCTGCCAGGAAATGGCGTCGATCAATCATCGGATGCCTCCTGTTGCCGGGCGCTGCGCGGCAAAGTAGGCGGCGATCAGCGCGAGTTGTTCCGGGGTATAGCCTTTGGCGATCTGGTGCATGATGGTGGCCGGCTTCTCGCCACTGGTGAAGGCGGCGAGCTTGCGCAGGAGCGTGTCGCCGGGTATGCCCGCGAGGCTCTCGGTGCCGCCCGCGCTGTGTCCGTCGGTGCCGTGGCAGTTGGCGCAGGTGGCGGCCAGCAGACGGCCGGCGTCCAGTGGGGCGCCCGCATGGGCGGTCGGTGTCAGTGCCCACAGGCAGGCAAGCGTCAGTGGCGCTATCCGTTTCAAGTCGATCTCTCCCTCCCGGCTACAATGGCCGCCATGATACCGTCTGCGGCCGGGGTGGCGCAGCGCGGGTGGGATGGATGCGATTGGGGGGCGGTATGGATCGGGCAAGGCGTGGCGTGCTCCGGCAGGGCGGCCGCATCGGGATGCTGGCATGGCTGGCGGCCGCGGGGGTGTTGCCGGCGGCGGCCACGGAGGTGTCGCCGGTCTTTGCGCTGCGGGGTGTGGACGCGGTGCTGGCGGCGCTCGGTGCCGCCGGCGCCCGGATGAGCGAGGCGGTGCAGATCGACGCGGCGGAGATCGTGGAGGATGGGTCGATGGTGTCGCTGACCGTCAGCGCCCGTCTGCCCGGCGTTCGCCAGATCGCGCTGCTGGCCGATGCCAATCCGACCACGCTGGTGGCGCTCTATGCGTTGCCGGAGGGCACTGTGCCGCGGGTGCAGACGAGGATCCGGATGGCGCAGACGAGCCATGTGATTGCCGTCGTCGAGGCGGCGGACGGTTTTTTCCTGGCGCGTCGCGAGATCAAGATCGTTCAGGGCGGTTGCGGTTGAGCATGAGGGAGGGGGCATGACGGAGCCGGTGCGGATTCGGGCGACGGTGAGCGAGGGGGTGACACAGGTGCGCTTGATGGCGACGCACCCGATGGAGAACGGCCGCCGCCGCCTGCCGGACGGCACGCTGGTGGCGGCGCACCACATCACCGAGCTGACGGTGCTGCACGATGCGCGCGTGGTGCTGCAGGCGCGTTTCGGGCCGTCGGTGTCACGCGATCCTTACCTGGTGTTTTCGTTCGCCGGCGGGGCGCCGGGCGAGACGGTCAGCGTGTCCTGGCGCGACAACCGCGGTGGGCAGCGCAGCGACAGCGTCACGATTCGCTGAGCGGCGCCGGCGGGGTTGTGTCGCTTGCCGGGCGGTGGCTGAAGCGTAGCTCGGGCGGGTAGGGGAAGAAGTCTTCCACATGGCCCTCGCGCAGGCGGGCCTGCACGCCCTGCCAGAACGGGATGTCGAGCAGGTCGCGGTGGTACTTCAGGAAGGCCTTGCGGATGCGCGGCTTGCCGAGCAGGAAGGTGGCGAACTCTTCAGGAAAGATGTCCAGCGGGCCGCCCGCGTACCAGGCTTCGCTCGACATCTCCATTTCCGGATTGGGCGCCGGCGGAACGCGCCGGAACTTGCAGTCCGTCATGTACTCGATTTCGTCGTAGTCATAGAACACCACGCGGCCGTAGCGGGTGACGCCGAAGTTCTTCCACAGCATGTCGCCGGGAAAGATGTTGGCGGTGGCCAGTTCGCGGATGGCGTTGCCGTATTCGCGCACGGCGTGGTCGGTCTGCGCCTCGTCGGCGTGTTCCAGGTAGATGTTGAGCGGGGTCATGCGCCGCTCGATGTACAGATGGCGGATGACCACCGCGTCGCCGTCGATCTCGAAGGCCGTGGGCGCGAGCGTGCTCAGCTCGTGGAGCAGGTCGGGGTGGAAGCGCGCACGTGGCAGGGCGACGTTGGAGAACTCCAGCGTGTCGGCCATGCGCCCGACCCGGTCGACCTGCTTGACCATCAGGTACTTCCGCTTGACGGTGGCGCGGTCCATGTTCTTGGAGCTGCCGAACACGTCCTTGATCAGCTTGAACACGTAGGGGTAGGAGGGCAGCGTGAACACCAGCATGACCAGGCCGCGGATGCCGGGCGCGATGATGAACTGGTCGTTCGAGTGGCGCAGGTGCGACACCAGGTCGCGGAAGAACATGGTCTTGCCCTGCTTGCCCAGGCCGAGCATGGTGTACAGCTCACTGCGCGGCTTGTTGGGCATGATGCTGCGCAGGAAGCCGACATAGCCCGAGGGCACCTCCATGTCGACCAGGAAGTAGGCGCGCGAGAGCGAAAACAGCAGCGAGATGCGCCAGGGCTCGAGCAGGATGGTGTCGACATACAGCATGCCGGCCGCGTTGTGGCGCACGGCAATGGCGAAGGGGTATTCCTGGTAGCCGTTGATGGCCTTGCCGATGATGTAGGCCGTCTTGTTGCGGTAGAAGGCGGCGTACAGCACCTGGATCTGGCTGTTGACCTCCATTGCCGGCCAGTGGCGCAGGAAGTCGCGCACGGCGCGCAGGATCAGGCCGACGTCGCGGTCCAGGTCCGCGAAGGGACGCTCCCAGTCGAAGTCCTCGATGATCCGCCGGATGGTGCGGCGCAGGCCGTCGTCGCGCGGGTAGTAGCTCGAATACACCGGCGGGTAGGACTCGATGTACTCCACCGCCATGGCCGGGCGGGCGAAGATGTAGTCGTTGTTGAAGTAGGTGCGGTGCAGGATCTTGCAGCACACCGAGTTGAAGAAGGTCTCGGCCAGTTCCGGCTGCTTGTGGTTGATCAGCATGCCGATGAAGTGCAGCTTGACCTGCTGCCAGGTGGCGTCGTCGAGCGAATCGGCGTCGAACTCGCTGTGCAGGCGCGTGACGCATTCGTTGACCCGGTCGTCGTAGAACTGCACCCGGTTGCGTACCGCATCGAGCTGGGCCTGCCAGTGGCCGGCCTCGAACAGGCCCTTGGCCTTGTAGCTGGTCTCGCGAAAGATGCGGTAGTGCTTGTTGAAGCCTTCGATCAGCGCCCGGGCGATCGACTGGGCAACCAGGTTTTCTCCGTGAGCGGCGTCCATGGCATGTCCTTCCGGCGGCCGATTGCGCCGATCTTAGCACCGTGGCGGGCGCCTGGCGGCCTCCGGGCGTGCGGTTTCGGCGCCGCGAACAAGGCCGCCGTGGCAACCGATGGTCAGTCAACCAGAGGATTGCCAGCGAGGTGTAAGGATCCGGCATTATAATTACGCCTTCGCCTTGACTTGCCTGAATGCGAATACGGTGCGCATCGGGCAGTCTAGGCCGGTTGCAGTATCCGCATGGCCTCGCGCCACGTTATAAAACAAGGGAGAAATGCATGACTACGAAGCGTCCGACGATCATCTACACCCTCACTGACGAGGCGCCGTTGCTGGCGACACACTCCCTGTTGCCGATCATCCGGACCTTCGCGGCGCCGGGCGGGATCGACGTGACGACGAGCGACATCTCGGTGGCCGCGCGCGTGCTGGCCGAGTTCTCCGACTTCCTGCCCGACGACCAGAAGGTGACGGACAACCTCGCCGAACTGGGCCGCCTGACCCAGGACCCGGACACCAACATCATCAAGCTGCCCAACGTCAGCGCCTCGGTGTCGCAGCTGGTGGCCTGCATCAAGGAGCTGCAGGGCAAGGGCTACGCGATCCCGAGTTACCCGGAAGTGCCCAAGACCGACGAAGAAAAGGCCATCAAGGTGCGCTACGGCAAGTGCCTGGGCTCGGCGGTGAACCCGGTGCTGCGTGAAGGCAACTCGGACCGCCGCGCGCCGGCCGCGGTGAAGAACTACGCCAAGAAATTCCCGCACTCGATGGGTGAGTGGAAGCAGTGGTCGAAGACCCATGTCTCGCACATGCATAGCGGCGACTTCTACCACGGCGAGAAGTCGATGACCCTCGACAAGGCGCGCACGGTCAAGATGGAGCTGCTGACCACCAGCGGCAAGACCATCGTGCTCAAGGACAAGGTCGCGCTGCTCGACGGCGAGATCATCGACTCGATGTTCATGAGCAAGAAGGCGCTGTGCGACTTCTACGAGCAGGAAATCGAAGACTGCCGCAAGGCCGGCATCCTGTTCTCGCTGCACGTCAAGGCGACCATGATGAAGGTCTCGCACCCGATCGTGTTCGGCCACTGCGTCAAGATCTACTACAAGGAAGCCTTCGAGAAGCACGGCAAGCTGTTCGACGAGCTGGGCATCAACGTCAATAACGGCATGGTCGACCTGTTCGAGAAGATCAAGACCCTGCCCGAGTCGGTACGCGACGAGATCATCCGCGACCTGCACGCCTGCCAGGAGCACCGCCCCGAGCTGGCCATGGTCGATTCGGCCAAGGGCATCACCAACTTCCACTCGCCCAACGACGTCATCGTCGACGCCTCCATGCCGGCCATGATCCGCGGCGGCGGCAAGATGTGGGGTTCGGACGGCAAGCAGTATGACTGCAAGGCGGTCATGCCCGAGTCGACCTTCGCCCGCATCTACCAGGAGATGATCAACTTCTGCAAATGGCACGGCAACTTCGACCCGCGCACCATGGGCACCGTGCCGAACGTCGGCCTGATGGCACAGAAGGCCGAGGAATACGGCTCGCACGACAAGACCTTCGAGATCGCCGAAGCCGGCGTGGCCAACATCACCGACATCGAGACCGGTGAGGTGCTGCTGACCCAGAACGTCGAGCAGGGCGACATCTGGCGCATGTGCCAGGTCAAGGACGCCCCGATCCGCGACTGGGTCAAGCTGGCCGTCACCCGCGCGCGCAACTCCGGCATGCCGGCGGTGTTCTGGCTCGACCCGTACCGTCCGCACGAGGCCGAGGTCATCAAGAAGGTCAAGACCTACCTCAAGGACCACGACACCAGCGGCCTGGACATCCAGATCATGAGCCAGGTGCGCGCCATGCGCTTCACGCTCGAGCGCGTCGCCCGCGGTCTCGACACCATCTCGGTGACCGGTAACATCCTGCGTGACTACCTGACCGACCTGTTCCCGATCATGGAACTGGGCACTTCGGCCAAGATGCTCTCCATCGTCCCGCTGATGGCCGGTGGCGGCATGTACGAGACCGGTGCCGGCGGTTCGGCGCCCAAGCATGTGCAGCAGCTGGTCGAGGAAAACCACCTGCGCTGGGATTCGCTCGGCGAGTTCCTGGCGCTGGCGGTGTCGCTCGAAGACCTCGGCATCAAGGAAGGCAACGCCAAGGCCAAGCTGCTGGCCAAGACGCTGGACGCGGCCACCGGCAAGCTGCTCGACAACGACAAGTCGCCCTCGCGCAAGACCGGCGAACTCGACAACCGCGGCAGCCACTTCTACCTGGCCATGTACTGGGCCCAGGAACTGGCCGCCCAGGACGAGGACGCCGAGCTGAAGGCGCACTTCGCGCCGTTGGCCAAGACCCTGTCGGAGAACGAGCAGAAGATTCTCGGCGAGCTCAACGCAGTCCAGGGCAAGCCGGTGGATATCGGCGGCTACTACCTGGCTGATGCGGCCAAGACCGAGGCGGTGATGCGCCCGAGCCCGACGCTGAACGCGGCGCTTGCCGCCACGCAGGGCTAAGCTGTTGCAACCGGGCCGCAGGCCCGGACATGGTGGTGAGGAAAACGCCGGAGCCGGGTCTCCGGCGTTTTTCATTGGTGCGTGGCGGGGTGTTTCCGGCGGCAGGAACACGTCGGTGATTTGAGCCATAATCAAAGCAGGCGCGTGCGCCGGTGCTGTCTCCGGCGTGGTGTCCGCCGCGGCCTGCGGTGTCAGGCCGATCCATTCGAACCTGTTCGCAATGAGGGAGGAGGCATGAGCGCATCTCACATCAAAGTCCCCGCCGGTGGCCAGAAGATCGTTCCCGGTCAGCCGGTCCCGAATCATCCGATCATTCCGTTCATCGAAGGCGACGGCATTGGCGTGGACATCACCCCGGTGATGATCAAGGTGATCGACGCCGCGGTGAACAAGGCCTATGGCGGCGAGCGGCAGATCCACTGGATGGAGGTGTATGCCGGCGAGAAGTCGACCGAACGCTACGGCCCCGACGAGTGGCTGCCCAAGGAAACCTTCGACGCGCTGCGCGAGTACTCGGTGTCGATCAAGGGGCCGATGACCACGCCCGTCGGCGGCGGCATCCGTTCGCTCAACGTGGCCCTGCGCCAGGAACTCGACCTCTACCAGTGCGTGCGCCCGGTGCGCTACTTCAAGGGGGTGCCCTCGCCGCTGAAGGACCCGTCCAAGACCGACATGGTGATCTTCCGCGAGAACACCGAAGACATCTACGCCGGCATCGAATGGCAGGCGATGAGCGATGGCGCGAAGAAGGTCATCGGCTTCCTGCAAAAAGAGATGGGGGTGACCAAGATCCGCTTCCCCGAGACCTCGGCCATCGGCATCAAGCCGGTCTCCAAGGAAGGCACCGAGCGCCTGGTGCGTGCCGCCATCAAGTACGCCATCGCCAATGACCGCGCCAGCGTCACGCTGGTGCACAAGGGCAACATCATGAAGTTCACCGAAGGTGGCTTCCGCGACTTCGGCTACGCCCTGGCCAAGAACGAGTTCGGTGCCGCCGAGATCGACGGCGGGCCGTGGTGCAAGTTCGCCAACCCGAACACCGGTCGCGAGATCATCGTCAAGGACGTGATCGCCGACGCCTTCCTGCAGCAGATATTGCTGCGCCCGGCCGAGTACGACGTGATCGCCACGCTCAACCTCAACGGCGACTATGTCTCCGACGCGCTGGCGGCCCAGGTCGGGGGCATCGGCATTGCACCGGGGGCCAACATCTCCGACCAGTACGCGGTGTTCGAAGCCACGCACGGCACGGCGCCGAAGTATGCCGGGCTCGACAAGGTCAACCCGGGCTCACTGATCCTCTCCGCCGAGATGATGCTGCGTCACCTCGGCTGGGTCGAGGCCGCCGATCTGGTGATCAAGGGCATGGAGGCGGCCATTGGCGACAAGGTGGTGACCTACGATTTCGCCCGGCTGATGGACGGCGCGCAGGAGGTCTCGTGCTCCGCCTTCGGTGACGCGATGATCGAACGCATGTAGGCCGGCTCTGCCGCAATGGCCAGACCCCGCTGCGGCGGGGTTTTATTTTGCATGCTTCTGTTTGGCATATTGGAATGGCATGTTCAGGTGTGTATGATGCTTGCCCATCCTGGAGCGTATCCAGATGGGCTGGCCGTGGGTGGATCGCACCCCGGTATGGCTCGTGCAAGGTCCATCATCTAGCCAAGAGGTTATTCCATGAAGCATTCCCTGATCTGCTCCTCGCTCGTTGCCCTGTTGATGTCGGCATGTGCCACGGCACCCCAGCCCGCCGGCGAACCGGCGGCCCCTGCACCGGCGGCGGCGCGTGTCGAGGCAGAGAAAACGACGGCCCAGTTGTTGGCGGCAGAGGTGGATGGCCTGAAGGCGCAGGGCCTCGGCGTGGTGGCTGAGGATGACGGCATGCGTGTGACCTTGCCGGGGGCGATGAGCTTCAAGTCCGGCCGCAGCGACCTGAACGCCGGCGCGGCCGAGGCGCTGGACCGCCTCGCCGGTGTGCTCAACACCGTGGCGCAGGTTCATGCGCATGTGGTCGGCCACACCGACAGCGCCGGCGACGCGACCTACAACCAGAAGTTGTCCGAGGCACGCGCCGAGGCAGTCCGCCGGGCGTTGATCGAGCGCGGGGTGGCCGAAGAGCGGCTGTCGTCCGAAGGCCGGGGTGAAGACGAACCGGTGGCCGACAACGGCTCCCGCGAGGGCCGCGCCGCCAACCGCCGGGTGGAAGTCGTCGTCGGCGCAAAATAACCGCGCCTGCATGACAACACAGCGGCCGGCTGATGCCGGCCGCTGTGTTTTGTCGCTCAGATCAGGCCGTCAAAGAGCTGCACATCGACCGCATCGCCGGTCGCCACATCGCCCTGCGCCTCGGGCAGCACAATGAAGCAGTTGGCGTCGGACATCGAGCGCAGCACGCCAGAGCCTTGCGCACCGGTGGGGGAGACGGCCCAGCCCGCGTCGCCCGGCTGCACGATGGCGCGCACGAACTCCCGCCGCCCCGGCCGCTTGCGGATATCGGCGGTGCAGCGGGCGGCCAGCATCGGGCGGGTCGGCAGCGGCGTGACGCCCATCAGCGCCAGCAAGGCGTCCTGCACGAACTGGTAGAAGGTCACCATCACCGCCACCGGGTTGCCCGGCAGGCCGAACAGCCAGGTGTTGTCCAACTTGCCGAAGGCCATCGGCCGCCCCGGCTTGATGTTGATCTTCCAGAAGGCGACCTGGCCGAGACGGTTGACCATCTCCTTGATGAAATCGGCCTCGCCGACCGACACCCCGCCCGAGGTGAGGATCACGTCGGCGGCGGTGGCGGCGTCGCGGAAGGCGGCTTCGAGTGCCTCCGGCTGGTCGGGAATGACCCCCATGTCGAGCACTTCGCAGCCGAGGCGGGTGAGCACGCCGTACAGCGTGTAGCGGTTGCTGTCGTAGATCTGTCCCGGCGCCAGCGGTTTGCCGATCGAGGCCACCTCGTCGCCGGTCGAGAAGAATGCCACGCGCAAGCGGCGATACACCGTGACGTCGGCGATGCCCAGGGAGGCAATGAGGCCGAGCTCGGCCGGGCCGATGCGCTTGCCGGCCGACAGGGCCGGTTCGCCCAGCGCCAGGTCTTCGCCCGCCCGGCGGATGTTCTGGCCGGCCTTGCGTCCGGGCGGGATCTGCACCGTGGTCTTGTCGGCCTGGACGTCTTCCTGCGGCACGATGCAGTCGGCGCCGCGCGGCACCATGGCGCCGGTCATGATCCGCACGGCCTGGCCGGCGCCGATGATGCCCGAGAACGGGTTGCCGGCAAACGCGGTGCCGACGATGGTCAGCACGGCGCCGGATGGGCAGTCGCCCGTTCGGATGGCATAGCCATCCATCGCTGAATTGTCATGGGCGGGTACGTTGTGCGGTGCAATAACGTCCTGTGACAGCACGCGGCCCAGTGCGTCGCGGATGGCCACTTGTTCCCAGCCGTGCACCGGGCGCAGGCCGGCGTGAATGAGCGCGCGGGCTTCCTCGACATCGAGCGCGGTGCGCGGGGCGTTGGGCGTGGCAGGGGAAGGCGTCATGGTTTCGTCTCGGTCGGTCGAACGGGAGAGGCAAGGCAAAACGTGTTGCGCTGCGTTCATCCGAAGTGTAGGCAATTTGGGCTGAAAGCACCATTCGGCGCGGCTTTCGCGGCGTTGACAATCAAGTCGGTGGGCGTATGCTGGAAGCTCGATCGTGCCTGCGGTCCGTGGGTGCGTGAGGGAGAATGACAAACGGGCGCATGCACGAAATGTCCCGCGGCTGACTGCGCTGCGAGGATTGTTGTTCGGTCCGCCAGAGACCACCCGCCCGATCTCAACCACTCAGGAGGAGTCGGCCGATGTTGAAGTCTCTTCACATTGATCCCGCCAAGTGCACGGGCTGCCTGCAATGCGAGATGGCCTGTTCGTACGAACACCATGGGGTCTTCAATCCGTCCAAGTCACGGATCAAGGTATTCAATTTCGAAGCAGAGGGCCGCAAGGTGCCCTACACCTGTACCCAGTGTGCAGAGGCCTGGTGCATGAACGCTTGTCCGGTCGATGCCATCCGGCTCGACGCCGGCACGGGTGCCAAGGTGGTGCACGAGGATATCTGCGTCGGGTGCAAGGTGTGCACCATTGCCTGTCCGTTCGGCACCATCAACTACGAGCAGGATTCCGGCAAGGTCCAGAAATGCGACCTGTGCGGTGACAATCCCGCCTGTGCCAGCGCCTGTCCGACCGGGGCGATCACCTATATCGATGCCAACTGGACCGGCCTGGACAAGATGCGCCAGTGGGCGGCCAAGGCCAATACGCCGGCCGCGGCGGCCTGAGGGAGGACTGAATCATGGGATGGGCAAGAAAAATCCTGCGCGTGAACCTCACCGAAGGCACGTGCACCCCCGAGCCGCTGAACATGCAATGGGCCGACGAATATCTCGGCTCGCGCGGTCTGGCGAGCAAGTACCTGGTCAGCGAGATCGACCCGAAGGTCGACCCGCTGTCACCGGAAAACAAGATGATCATGGCCACCGGTCCGCTCACCGGCACCATGGCATCGACCGGCGGCCGCTACACGGTGGTGACCAAGGGGCCGTTGACCGGTGCCATCGCCTGTTCGAACTCGGGCGGCTTCTTTGGCGCCGAGATGAAGTTCGCGGGCTGGGACATGATCATCTTCGAGGGCAAGTCGCCCAAGCCGGTGTATCTGTTCGTCGAGAACGACCGCGCCGAGCTGCGCGATGCCTCCGGCCTGTGGGGCAAGAGCTGCTGGGAGACGGAAGAGACCATCAAGCACCAGCATCAGGACCCGCAGATCCGTGTGTCATCGATCGGCCGGGCCGGCGAAAACCAGGTGCTGTTTGCCTGTGTGGTCAATGACCTGCACCGGGCGGCCGGGCGCTCCGGCGTCGGTGCGGTGATGGGCTCGAAGAACCTGAAGGCCGTGGCATTGCGCGGCACCCAGGGCGTTGGCGGCATCAAGGACTTCAAGGGTTTCATGGCGGCCACCACGGCGGCCAAGAAGGTGCTGGCCGACAACGCGGTGACCGGCCAGGGCCTGCCCAAGTACGGCACCCAGGTGTTGATGAACGTGATCAACGAGATCGGCTCCTTGCCGACCCGAAATCACAAGGACGTGCAGTTCGAGGATGCGGCCAAGATCTCGGCCGAAGCCATGCACGAGAAGCGCGCCTCCGACGGCAAGTCGCAGCTGGTGACCAATGCCGCCTGCTTCGGCTGCACCATCGCCTGCGGGCGGATCTCGGAAATCGACAAGGGCCATTTCACGGTGGTGAACAAGCCCGAGTACTGGGGCGCCTCTGGCGGTCTGGAGTATGAAGCGGCGTGGGCGCTCGGCGCGGCCAACGGCGTGGGCGACCTCGAAGCCCTGCAATACGCCAACCTGCTGTGCAACGAAGACGGCATGGACCCGATCTCCTTCGGTGCCACCATCGGTGCGGTGATGGAGCTGTACGAGATGGGCGTGCTGACCAAGGAGCAGATCGGCATCGACGCCCCCTTCGGGTCGGCCGAGGCATTGGCGCGGCTGACCGAGATGACCGCCCGTGGCGAAGGCTTCGGCGTGGAGATCGGCCAGGGCTCCAAGCGCCTGTGCGAGAAGTACGGGCATCCCGAGCTGTCGATGACCGTCAAGGGCCAGGAATTTCCGGCCTACGATGCGCGCGGCATCCAGGGCATGGGCCTGACCTACGCCACCTCCAACCGCGGCGCCTGCCACCTGCGCAGCTACACCGTGGCCTCCGAGGTGCTGGGCATCCCGGTCAAGACCGATCCGCTGGTCACCGAGGGCAAGCCGGAGCTGGTCAAGGCCTTCCAGGACGCCACGGCGGTGTTCGATTCGGCCGGCATCTGCGTGTTCACCTCCTTTGCCTGGACGCTGGCCGATGTGCAGCCCCAGGTGCAGGCGGCCTGCGACGGTGACTGGTCGATGGACAAGCTCAACCTGGTCGGCGAACGCATCTGGAACATGGAGCGGCAGTTCAACACGGCCGCAGGCTTCACCCGCAAGGATGACGACCTGCCCCCGCGCTTGAAGACCGAACCGGCCCAGACCGGCCCGGCCAAGGGCCTGGTGAGCGGGATCGACAAGATGATCCCCGAGTACTACCAGGTGCGTGGCTGGACGCCGGAAGGCGTGCCGACCGAGGAGACGGTGGCCCGACTCGGGCTGTGAGTCTGTTCCTGTCCTGAGTGCCGGCCGCGGCAGGGTGCCGCGGCCGGCGCTGCGTGCTGTCGGCCCGTTGCCGCCTTTGGCGGACGGGCCGCGCCTGCGTGTGAGGAGTTCTCCATGAAGTACCTGATTCTGGGCAACGGGCCCACCGGCGTGATCGCCGCCGAAACCCTGCGCCAGGCCGATCCGGCCGGCCAGATCGTGATGGCCGGGAGCGAAGACGCGCCGCCGTATTCGCGCATGGCCATCCCCTACCTGCTCGAAGGCAACATCAACGAGTCCGGCACCTACCTGCGCAAGCGGGCCGGGCATTTCGATGCGCTGGGCATCGCGCTCAAGTCCGGCCGGGCGGTATCGCTCGACCAGGCGCGCCAGCGGGTGCTGTTTCACGACGGCAGCCATGAAGATTACGACCGCCTGCTCATCGCCACCGGCTCGCACCCGGTGCGCCCGCCGATCCCGGGCATCGACCGGCCGCAAACCCAGACCTGCTGGACGCTCGAAGATGCGCGTGCGATTGCCGCATTGACCAAGCCCGGCAGCCGGGTGCTGCAACTGGGCGCGGGCTTCATCGGCTGCATCATCATGGAAGCACTGGCCAAGCGCGGCGTGGAGCTGACCGTGGTCGAGATGGGCGACCGCATGGTGCCGCGCATGATGACGCCCACCGCCGGCGGCATGATCAAGCGCTGGGTCGAGTCCAAGGGGATTGCGGTGCGCACCTCGGCCGGTGTCGAGCGTATCGACACGGGGACCGGCGATGCGCCGCTCAACGTGCAGCTATCGACGGGCGAGCACCTGGCCTGCGATGTGGTGATCGTCGCTGCCGGGGTGGCGCCGAATGTCGGCTTCCTCGAGGCGACCGCTGTGCATGTGGCCAAGGGGGTCATTGTCGATTCGCGCATGGAAACCTCGGTGCCGGGCATCTACGCCGCAGGCGATGTCGCCGAGGCGCCCGACCTGTTTACCGGGGCGCACCTGGTGTCGGCCATCCAGCCCAACGCGGCGGACCAGGCGCGCATCGCGGCCATCAACATGGCCGGCGGCCATGCGCAGTTGCCGGGTGTGCTGGCGATCAACGTGCTCGACACCCTCGGCCTGATCTCCACCTCCTTCGGCCAGTGGTGGGGCGACAAGGACGGGCAGGGCGTCGAGCAATGCGATGAGGCCGGTTATCGCTACATCAGCCTGCAGTTCAAGGACGATGTGCTGATCGGCGCCACCGCCATCGGCCTGACCGACCATGTCGGGGCGCTGCGCGGGCTGATCCAGGGGCAACTGCGTCTGGGGCCATGGAAGGACCGCCTGCTGGCCAATCCGCACGCCTTCTTCGAGGCCTACGTGGCGGTCACCCAGTCGACGACCTTGTTGCGGGCCGTTGCATGAAGCTGAAGTTCAAGCTGTTTGCCTCACTGGCCGACTACCTGCCGCCGGATCGAAAAGGCAACATCGTCGACCTCGATCTGCCAGCGGGCACGACCATCCAGGCTGTGATCGACCAGTACCGAGTGCCGGAGAAGAGCGCGCACCTGGTGCTGGTCAATGGCCGCTTCATCCCGCCGGCCGCGCGCGCCGGCCATGTGCTCGAAGACAACGACGAACTGGCCATCTGGCCGCCGGTGGCAGGGGGCTGAGGCGGGTGTTCACACCGTCGTCGCTCGAGTCCTTCGAGCGGGAAACCGGCGCCAGCGCGGAAGAGTTCGCGCGCAGCCTGCATGCCGCCTTGCCCGGTGGCGTCGAATCGCTCGGTGCGGGGCGGTATCGCGTGTGCGAGGGCGATGTCTGCCTCGAGATCACCGCCTCGCCGCAAACGCCGCGGCGCATCGGCTTGTTTTCCCTGCCGGTGCTGGCAACCCGCTATCATTTCGTCGCCGGCAGCCTGCCGGCGCGCGCAGCGCTGATCGCTCGGCTGGACCGGGCCATGCAACGGGGTGGGGGCTGAACGATCTTGGGGGGATTTTCACAGGCGTTTGCCGAAGCGTTTTCGCTGCTGTGGGGCTTCGACGCGCGGGTGCTCGAAATCGTCCTGCTGTCGCTCCAGGTGAGCGGGCTGGCGGTGCTGATCGGCACCTTCATTGGCTTGCCGCTGGGCGCCTGCCTGGCCGTGGGGCGCTTTCCCGGCAAGCAGGCGGCGGCGGTCATCATCAACGGATTCATGGGTTTGCCCTCGGTGGTGGTCGGCGTGGTGGTGTACCTGCTGCTGTCGCGTTCCGGGCCGATGGGCGACTTTGGCCTGCTGTACACGCCTTCGGCAATGGTCATCGCGCAGGTGGTGCTGGTGGTACCGCTGATGGCCGCGATTGCCCGGCAGGTGGTTGAAGACGCCTGGCGGCAATACCGCGAGGAGCTGGCCGCCTTGCGTTACGGCTGGTGGGACTCGGTGCGGGTGCTGCTGCACGACTGCCGGTTCTCGCTGTCGGTGGCGGTGCTGGCCGGGCTGGGGCGGGCGATGTCCGAGGTGGGGGCGGTGATGATCGTCGGCGGCAACATCGACCGCGCCACGCGAGTCATGACCACCGCCATTGCGCTCGAGACCAGCAAGGGCGACCTGCCACTGGCGATTGCGCTGGGCATGGTGCTGCTGATGCTGATCCTGCTGCTCAATGCCGGTGCCTTCGCGCTGCGCACCACGGTGATGCGGCGTTTCGAATGAGTCTGTTTCCGTTGCAACTGCGCGATGTGGTGTTCCGGCCCAATGGCCGCGCCGTGCTCGACGGGGTGGATCTCACTCTGTCGGGCGAAGGCATCACGGTGGTGCTCGGCCCCAACGGGGCGGGCAAGAGCGTGCTGCTGCGCACGATCTGCGGCCTGCTGGCACCGACCGGCGGGGTGATCGACTGGGGCAGCAGCGTGTTCGACCCGGCGGCGGTCGGCATGGTGTTCCAGCATCCGGTGATGCTGCGCAGCTCGGTGATCGACAACATTGCGCTGGGCCTGGTGCCGCGCGGTGTCGGCGCCCGCGAGCGGCGGCTGGCGGCGATGGCCATGCTCGACCAGATCGGGCTGGCGGACCGCGCCAACGACAACGCCCGGCAGTTGTCCGGCGGCGAGCAGCAACGCCTGGCGCTGGGGCGGGTGTGGCTGACCCGGCCGCGACTGCTGTTGCTCGACGAGCCCACCTCCAGCCTCGACCCGTCGGCGGTGGAGGCGGTGGAGCGCATCGTGCGGCAGATTCGCACCGAGGGCACCAAGATTTTAATGACAACGCATAATCTCGGGCAGGCGACACGCCTCGCAGATGATATTGTCTTTCTGGCCGGCGGCCGGGTGCGCGAGCATGTGCCGGTACGCCGCTTCTTTTCCCAACCCGCCTCGGTGGAGGCGCGGCAGTTCATCCAAGGAGAACTCCCATGGCATCTGGCTTTCTGAAACGCATCCTGCCGGCATTGGCGCTGAGCGCCGCCGCGATGACGGTGCACGCGGGCGAATCGATCACGCTGGCATCGACCACGTCGACCGAGAACTCCGGCCTGTTCGGCTACATCCTGCCGATCTTCGAGAAGGCCAGCGGCATCCAGGTCAAGGTGGTGGCGCTGGGCACCGGCCAGGCGCTGGATGTGGGCAAGCGTGGCGATGCCGATGCCTTGCTGGTGCACGATCGCGCCAAGGAAGAGGCCTTTGTCGCCGACGGCTTCGGCGCCTATCGCAAGGATGTGATGTACAACGACTTCGTCATCGTCGGCCCGGCGGCCGACCCGGCCGGCATTGCCTCGGCCAAGACGACGGACGAGGCCTTTGCCAGGATTGCCGACAGCGGCAGTGCCTTTGCCTCGCGCGCCGACCGCAGCGGCACCCATTCGGCCGAACTGCGTTTCTGGAAGGCGGCCGGCAAGGCGCCGGAAGGCCAGGGCTGGTACAAGGCCTCGGGTTCGGGCATGGGTGCCACGCTCAACATGGCCGCCGGTGTGGGCGCCTACACGCTGAGCGATCGCGGCTCCTGGGCCAACTTCAAGAACCGCCAGGACCTGAAGATCCTGTTCCAGGGTGACCCGGCGCTGTACAACCCCTATGGCGTGATCCTGATCAACCCCGAGAAGCATCCGCATGTGAAGAAGGCCGCGGCGGAGACCTTCATCCACTGGATCACCTCCGACGCCGGACACCAGGCCATCGCCGACTACAAACTGCACGGCGAGCAGCTGTTCTTCCCGCTCAAGGCGAAGTAAGCCCCCCTTCCGGCAGGAGGGTTCCGGACGCCCGGCGCATGCGCCGGGCGCGTCGTTTGCGGGCCCAGATCACCACCCCGGTGACACTCAGCACGGCGATGGCCACGCCCAGCACCGACATCAATGCGCGGCCGGGGATGCCGATGATGCGCCCGGAGTGCAGCGGGAACATGGCCTGCAGGAACAGGTCGCCGGCCGAACCTGTCCCCGGCACATCAGCACCGAGCAGTTCGCCCGTGCGGCTGTCGAAGTACAGCCAGGGGTTGCCCAGGCCGACGTCGCCATGGGCGCGGCCGGGCTCATAGAAGCCGACGCCGTAGGCGCCAAACTGCGCCGAGTGGAAGATGCCGCCCATTGGTGTCGGCCAGCCGCGCGCCTGGCCGATGGCCTGTGCCAGGCCGGCGATGTCCTCCCGCGTGCGGCCCGGGGTGACCGGGGTGCCGTCGGGCGAGGGGCGGGCCAGCTCGAAGGGCGAGGGCGACAGCTCGGAGAACAGCGATACCACCGGCCGCATCACCTGCTCCTTGAGGTTCATCGATACCGAGGTGATGGCGACCATCAGCACCAGCAGGAACAGCCAGGCGCCGCCCGAGCGGTGCAGGTCGAAGGTCAGCCGGTAGCCGCCGGCTTGCCAGCGGAAGGCGAAGCTGCGCCGCCAGCTGCCCAGGCTGGGAAACGCGATCCACATGGCGATGAGCGTGTCGATCACCCACACGATGCCGATCACCCCCATGAACAGGGTGCCCAGCGGCAAGGTGCCGATATCCGGCAAGTGCATGGTGTAGTGCAGCTTGTACAGGAAGGGCATCAGGTGGGCGCGGTCGAGGGCGATGCGCCCCCATTCGCGGGTGCCCTGGATGTTGCCGCTGACCGGGTCGAGCATGACCTGGTTGAAGCCGAGTTCGAAGGGCGCACCGGTGGTCGGATCAATGCGCGGGTCGACAAACACCGTCAGTGTGTGGCCCGCGTCCACATGCAGCGGCATAAAGCGCACCTGGAGCCGCGGGTCGGCGGCCTCGAGCCGGTTGGCCAGTTCGAGCGGGCTGAGCGGCGAGCCCGGTGAGGTGTTGTCGAACAGCGCCGGGTTGAGCCATTCGTCGATCTCGTGGTCCCACGAGATCAGCGCGCCGGTGAGCCCGGCGACGAACAGGAAGAGCGCCGTCGCCAGGCCCAACCAGCGATGAAGGGTGACCAGGATGGGGCGCATGTTGTCGAGGCTCCGTTCAGTAGGTCCAGTTGGCGGTAAGGCTCAGATTGCGGGGGGCGCCATAGTAGGACTGCGCCCAGTACAGGCTGGTGAGGTATTTCTCGTCGGTGGCGTTGTTGAGCTTGGCCGTCACGCTCAGGTGGCGGTTGATCTCGTAGCGCGCCATCAGGTCGATCAGGGCGTAGGCGGACTGGGTGACGCGGACGCTGCCCACCGTGGTGCTGACATCGTCTTGCCAGCGCAGCGTGGCGCCAAGCTTGAGGGCGTCGATCTGCGGCACGCGGTAGGTGGCCGAGGCGCGCAGCAGGCGGCGGGGGGTGTAGCGCAGGATGTCCTTGCCGTCTTCGCCTTCGAGGCTGAGCTGGGTGAAACCAACGCTGGCCTGCAGGCGCGGGGTGATCTGGCCGGCCAGATCGAACTGCACGCCGCGGGACTCGGCATCGACGCCGCGGTAGAAGGTGGTCGGCCCGACGGTGCCGGCGGCTTCGGCGAGGTTGTTCTGCTGTGTCCGGAACAACGCCAGCGAGCTGGTGAGCTGGCCGTCCAGGAAGGCGGCCTTCAGCCCGATCTCCTGGCTGCTGCCTTCGACCGGATCGAGGAAATCGCCATTGCGGTCGACCTCGTGTTGCGGGGTGAAGATCTCGGTGTGGCTGGCATACACCGACCAGTGCTTGTCGAGGTCGTACACCGCACCCAGGTAGGGGCTGACGGCGTCGGCCTTGGCATGGCGCCCGATGCTGTACGAGATGCCGTCGCTGCGTGCCTGGGTGCTGCGCGCGCCGAGAATGAGCTTGAGTGTGTCGGAGAGATTGAGCCGGGTGGCGGCGTAGAGGCTGCGTTGGGTGTGGGTGAAGTCGCTGCCGTTGGTCGAGGCGTCGAAGGCGGGCATCGGGTAGCTGCCGTCCCAGCCGGCCAGCGGCGGCAGCGCGGTGCCGATGCCCTGGCCGTAGTCGGAGCGGTCTTCGAGTTCGGCGCGCGACCAGCTGGTGCCGAGGGTCAGCTCATGTCGCCGGCCACCGAGGTCGAAACCGCCACTGAGTTGCACATCGGCGAGGTTCTGTGTGCTGTTGGCTTCATAGCGCGAGGGGTAGGCGTACAGGCCGAGCTCGGTGGTCTTGTCGGGCGTGCCATAGACATAGAACAGGGCGCCATTGGAATCCAGCCGGGTGTGGGTGAGCACGGCCCGGGCCGTCCAGCCGTTGCCGAAATCGTGGGTCAGCTCGGAGAACACGGTGTCGGTCTGCGAATCCCAGTAGGCCCAGTCGGCGGCGGTGCTGGTGGAGACGTCGAAGTCGGTGCGGCTGCCGTCGGTATACACCAGCGGCAGGGCGCCCCACAGCGGCGACCGGGTGTCGTTGCGCTGGTGGCTGGCGCCGAGCGCGAGGAGGGTGTTGGGGCCGAGGTCGGCCTCGAGCACGCCGTAGAACACCTGCTTGCGCTGGCCGTAGCGGTCGAGGTAGGAGTCGCTGTCTTCCAGCGCGGTGACCAGACGCGCGCGGACGGTGCCGGCGGCGCTCAGCGGCACGGAGACATCGCCTTCGAGGCGATGACGGTCCCAGGCGCCGGCGGTGACACCGACCTTGGCCGCGAAATCCGGCCCCGGGCGCTTGCGGACGAAGTTGATGGTTGCCGAGGGCTGGCCGGTGGCGGTCATCAGGCCGTTGGCGCCGTAGAGGGACTCGATACGGTCGTAGATGACGGTGTCGAGGTCGCCACTGACGTTGCCGTAAATGAAGGGCACTCCGGTGCCGTCCACCTGGAAGTTGGTGACCGCGAAACCGCGGGCGGTGTAATAGGTGCGGTCGGTCTCGACCCGTTCGACAACAATGCCCGCGGAGGCGGCCAGGGCGTCGTTGACGCTGCTCAGGCCAAAATCATCCATGTGCTGGCGGGTCATCACCGACACGGTCTGCGGCGTGTCGCGCAGTGTCAGGTCGAGGCCGGTGGCGCTGCGGCTGCGGGCCGAGGTGTACAGCCCGGTGCGCTCCGACGGTGTGGCGCCGCCATCGGCCGCGGTGACGGTCACCGTTCCGAGCTGGCGCTCAGCGGCGGTGTCGGCCGCGGGGGCGGCGAAGGCGCTGCCGGCACACAGCAGGGCGGACATGATGGAAACAGGATGCGGCCGAAATGTCGGCCGCAGGCGGTATGCAGACACCCGCATGTGGATCTCCCAGGGGTTGAAAGAACAGCTTGCTTCCTGAGGAGAGAGTCCGTGGGTGGCTGGCCGTGAAAATGAAGGCGGAGCTTACACGAAATATATAGAAATGAGAACCATTCGTATTTAATTGGGCCGCCGGGGCGAAGTGGGGGTGTATGAAAAAACAAACCCCTGCCGAGGCAGGGGTTTGATCGCAGGGTGCGGCGCGGCTTACTTGATGATGACTTCCGGCCCCATCATCAGCGTCGGCAGCCAGGTCGAGACCCAGGGCACGTAGGTGACGATGATCAGGAAGAGCATCATGATCGCCACCCACGGCAGGGCGGCCTTGACCACGCTCATGACCGACATCTTCGCCACGCCCGCCGTCACGAAGAGGTTGAGGCCGACCGGTGGCGTGATCATGCCGATCTCCATGTTCACCACCATGATGATGCCCAGGTGGATCGGGTCGATGCCCAGCTGGATGGCGATCGGGAACACGAGCGGTGCCACGATGATCAGCAGGCCCGACGGCTCCATGAACTGACCGCCGATGAGCAGGATGATGTTGACCACGATGAGGAAGGCGATCGGGCCGAAGCCGGCACCGAGCATGGCTTCGGTGATGGCCTGCGGGATGCGCTCCTCGGTCAGCACATGCTTGAGGATGATCGCGTTGGCGATCACGAACATCAGCATGATGGTCAGCTTGCCGGCCTCGAACAGCGTGTGCTTGGTGTCCGGGTGCCAGAACACCTCGACGACCTTGATCAGCGGATTACGACGGTTGTTCTCGTCGGCAAACGGCCCCATGTCCTTGTAGACATAGTTGGCGATCAGGAAGGCGTAGACCGCAGCCACGGCAGCGGCTTCGGTCGGCGTGAAGATGCCGCCGTAGATACCGCCCAGGATGATGACGATCAGGAACAGGCCCCAGGCTGCGTCACGCGCGGCGCCGAACACCTCGCCCCAGCCGGGGAAGGGCTGCTTGGGCAGGTTCTTGACGCGGGCGGCGATGTAGATCGCGATGATCAGCATCAGGCCGGCGAGCAGGCCGGGGATGACACCACCGAGGAACATCCGGCCGACCGACACGTCGGTGGCGGCGGAGTACACCACCATCACGATCGACGGCGGAATCAGGATGCCCAGCGTACCGGCGTTACAGATCAGGCCGGCGGCAAATTCCTTTTTGTAGCCTGCCTGCACCATGCCGGCGATCACGATGGAGCCGATGGCCACCACGGTGGCGGGCGAGGAACCCGACAGCGCGGCGAACATCATGCAGGCCACCACCGAGGCAATGCCCAGGCCACCACGGATGGAGCCGACCAGCGCAATGGCGAAACGGATGATCCGGTTGGCGACGCCGCCGGTCGACATGAAGCTGGAGGCGAGGATGAAGAAGGGAATCGCCAGCAGCGTGTAGTGCCCGTCGAAGGCGGTAAACAGGGTTTGTGCGACGCCGCCCAGCGAGGCGTCCGAATGCATCATCAGGAACAGGACGCTCGACAGACCCAGAGAGATCGCGATGGGCACGCCAATCAGCATGAAGCCGATGACCATGCCAAAGAGAATCAGGATATCCATGGATCAGTGCTCCTTGTTCTTGTCTTGTGCGGCGCCGTTCATCTTGGCGATGGCACGATCCGAGTTGTGATGGTGGCCGTCGGCGTGCGCGTCGGTGGCGTCTTCGAGCATGTCTTCCACTTCGTGCGCGGCGATGATCGAATCGCGCTTGTTGGTCAGCACGTCGTAACCGGCCTGCAGCAGGCGGAAGACCAGCAGGGCCATGCCCAGCGGCAGTGCGAAGTAGGTGACGAAGCGCGGCATCTTCTCGTAGGCCTCGCCTTCGTTGATGATCGGGCCGATCCAGGCGAGGAAGCCCGGCACCGGGATGTCATCGGTTTCCATCCAGATGCGATCGGTAGCGAACGGAATCCAGTAATCCCACGCGCCCTTGAGCAGCAGCAAGGCAAAGAGCAGGCTCGAAGCGACGGCCAGGATGGCAAAAAGCTTTTTTACCGGAGGCGGCAGCAGGTTGATGATGACGTCGACACCGATGTGGAACCGTTTCTTGACGCCATAGGCGGCGCCGACGAGGCCCAGCCAGGCGAACAGAATGACGGTCAGTTCCAGTGCCCACAAAATATTGCTGTTGAAGACATAGCGCGCCACCACGTTGGCGAACGTGATGAGCGTCATGAGTCCCAACGTGATCGCGATGAACGACTCTTCGATGTGCTCGACGATCTGGGACAAGCGGCTCGGTTCTCCGGTCATCTCCCTCTCCGTTTTATCTAGGTTTGAGCCAAAAATATGCGCGGGGAGCGAGGCTCGCCGCGCACAGGGTTGGCGCTGAGTCGGGGCGCCCGGAGGCGCCCCGGCGGGCTTAGCCCTTGTTGGCCTTCAGAGCGGCTTCCATCAGATCGGTACCGATGTCGCCTTCGAACTTCTTCCACACCGGCTTCATGGCTTCCACCCAGGCCTGACGCTGCTCGGGGGTCAGCTTGCGGACGGTCGAGCCGGCCTCGATGACTTTCTGGCGGTTCTCTTCGTCGACCTTCTTCACGGCAGCATTACGCTCCTTGCTGACTTCGCCGACGATCTTCATGAACTGCTCACGCACTTCCGGCTTCAGGCTCTTGAGCCATTCGGTCGAGGTGACCAGCATGTAGTCGAGCACGCCATGGTCGGTTTCGGTGATGCCGTCCTGCACTTCGAAGAACTTCTGGCCGTAGATGTTGGACCAGGGGTTCTCGCAGCCGTCGATGGTCTTGGTCTGCAGCGCGCCGTACACTTCGCTGAAGGCCATTTTCTGCGGGTTGGCACCGAGGGCTTCGAACTGGGCCACCAGCACGTCGGAGGCCTGCACGCGGAACTTCAGGCCCTTGGCGTCTTCCGGCGTGAGCAGCGGCTTGTTGGCCGACAGCTGCTTCATGCCGTTGTGCCAGAAGGCCAGACCCTGCAGGCCGCGGCGCTGCATCGAGTCCTTCAGCTTCTGACCGTCGGCCGACTGCTGGAAGCGGTCGATGGCGTCGATGTCGTCAAACAGGAAGGGCAGGTCGAAGATGCGGAACTTCTTGGTGAATTTCTCGAACTTCGACAGCGACGGCGCGGCCAGTTGCAGGTCGCCGTTGAGCATGGCCTCGAGTTCCTTGTCGTCACCGTAGAGGCTGGAGTTCGGATACACCTGCATGCAGGCCTTGCCGTTCATTTCCTCGTTGACGCGCTTGGCCAGCAGCTCGGCAGCAATCCCTTTCGGGTGCTTGTCGGTGTTGGTCACATGGCTGAACTTGATGACGATCTCGCCGTCATCACAATTGGCCTGGGCAACCCCGACCTGGCCGGCCAGAAGGGCGGCTGCTGCCACTGCGATTACATGTTTGCGCATTTGGACTCCTCCACTACGTTATTTAGGTCATGCCCGGATTGTCTCCATCCGGCCACGCCACCTTAGGTTCGTGACCTCCTCCGGTCACGACGAACCCGTGTCGATGCATTGGGCTTGAGCATAGTGTGCCAAAGCGCGCGACAGCGAAATACGTAATGTCACTTATGGGTATAGCGGCTTTTTGCGGTCGCTGCCGGCCGGTGTGCCCCGTGCGGAGCGATGCCTTGATGCGGATCAGGTGGCACGCGGTTTATTGCGCCCGGCAGAACAAACCAGAGCGTTTTGATGGTCTGGCGCCCGGGGGCGCCGGCCTCGCCCGGCGGCGGTGTCCGGGCGAGGCGGGTGTGGCGCGGTCAGGCCGCCGCCTGGAGCGCGACGGTGCCCAGCGCGTGGTCGATATCGGCCAGCAGGTCGTCGATGTCCTCCAGCCCCGCCGACAGGCGCACCAGCCCGTCTGAAATCCCGGCCGCTGCGCGCGCCTCGGGGGTGTAGGTCGAGTGGGTCATGCTCGCGGGGTGCTGGGCCAGGCTTTCCGCGTCGCCCAGGCTCACTGCACGGCTCACCAGCCCCAGGCTGTTCATGAAGCGGCGGCCGGCGTCGAGCCCGCCCTTGAGTTCGAAGGCGATCATGCCGCCGAAGCGCGTCATCTGGCGACGGGCCAGGGCATGGTACGGGTCACTCTCCAGGCCTGGGAAATGCACCCGGGCGACCGCCGGATGCGAGGCCAGCAGCCGGGCAATGGCCTCGGCGTTGGCGCAGTGGCGCTCCATTCGCAGGGCCAGCGTCTTGAGTCCGCGCATGATGAGGTGGGCGTCATTGGGCGAGAGCACCGCGCCGGTCATGTCCTTGAGGCCTTCGAGGCGCACCCGCGTGGCCAGTTCGGCGCGGGAGGCGACAATGCCGGCAGTGACGTCGCCATGGCCGTTGAGGTATTTGGTGGCCGAATGCACCACGGCGTCGGCGCCCAGCGCGAGCGGCTGCTGCAGATAGGGCGTGCAATAGGTGTTGTCCACCACCACCAGTGCACCGTGCTGATGCGCAATACCGGCGCAGGCGGCGATGTCGATCAGGCGCATGTTGGGGTTGGCCGGTGTCTCGAAGTACACCATGCGCGTCCTGGCGGAGATCGCCGCGGCGAGCGCCGCCGGGTCGGTCATGTCAATACGGGTGACCGTGATGCCGAAGCGTTGCAGCGCATGCATGAAGAAGGCGTGGGTGCAGCCGTAGAGCGTGCGGTCGGTGATCAATTCGTCGCCCGGCTGCAGCACGGTCCAGCAAGTGGCGGTGATGGCCCCCATCCCCGAACCGAAGGCCACGGCGGCCTCGGCCCCTTCCAGCGCGGCCATGCGCTGCTCAAGCAGGGCCAGTGTCGGATTGGAGATGCGGGTATACACATGCCCCTTTTCTTCGCCAGCGAAGCAGGCTGCGCCGTATTCGGCGCTCTCGAAGGCGAAGGTGGCGCTCTGGTAGATCGGCGGTACCAGCGCGCCGTGATGATCGTGCGGGTCGTAGCCGTGGTGAATGGCGCGAGTGGAGAAGCCGTTGGGGCGGGGGGTGCGGGCCATGGGTGCGTCCTCGGGGGCGGGTCTTGATGTGATCATAGTAGCCGCCGATGTGCGCCTAAAATTGCTGAAATCATGCGTGATATTGTTCTGTCAGCGCATGAAAAGTGAAATAGACGAACCACATGAAGGCATAATTTGCCCATGGATAAAATCGACAAACAGATCCTGACGAGCTTGCAGGACGATGCCCGCGTGACCATTGCCGATCTTGCCGATCGGGTGTCGCTCACCTCGTCGCCCTGCTGGCGGCGGGTCAAGGCGCTCGAGGAGGGCGGCATCATCCGCGGCTACCACGCCGAACTCGACCCGCGGCGCCTCGGTTACGACGTGACCGCCTTCGTGAGCGTGATGCTGGAGAACCACCGGGTCGACCTCGGTGAGTCCTTCGAGAAGGCCGTGCTCGGCATTCCGCAGGTGGTCAGCTGCCACAATGTGTCGGGCCGCTACGACTTCATGCTCGAGGTGGTGGCGACCGACCTCGAAGCCTTCGGCGAGTTTGCCCGCAATGTGTTGCGCACCCTGCCCGGGGTGAAGGAGATTTACTCCAGCTTCTCGCTCAAGTCGATCAAGCACCAGCGCCGCCTGCCGCTGCCCTGAGCGCCTGAGCGGCCGGGCGCACCGGTGAGCGGTGCCCGAATTGTCCTCGACACGATGACGGATGGATGGTCAGAATGGCCGCTTCCGTTCCGAGCCCTGCGCCCATGACCACAGCCGAAAACCGCGCCGCCCGGCGCAATGCCATGCTCTATGCCGCCTGCCAGGCGTTTGGTGGCGCCATCGGCCCCGTCAACATCGCCCTCGGCGGCATTGCCGGCAGCTACCTGTTGGGGGCCGACAAGTCCCTGGCCACCGTGCCGGTCACCGGCTACACGCTGGGCATCGCGCTCGGTGCGCTGCCCGCGGCCATGCTGATGCGTGCCGTCGGCCGCAAGGCCGGTTTCATGTGCGGTGCGCTGGTGGGCATCGCCGGTCTGCTGCTGGCCGCCTGGGCGCTGTCGCTGCACGCCTTCTGGCTGTTCTCGGCCGCGCTCCTGCTGACCGGCGCTTCCGGCGCCTTCGTGCAGCAATACCGCTTCGCGGCAGCCGATCGCGGCTCGACCGACTTCAAGGCCAAGGCCATTTCGTGGGTGCTCATCGGTGGCGTCTTTGCCGCCATCCTGGGGCCGCAGACGGTCATCCGCACCAAGGACCTGCTGCTACCGGTGCCCTTCGCCGGTGCCTTCCTGAGTGCTGTGGCCCTGCTTGCCGCCTCGCTGGTGGTGCTGTCCTTTCTGGCGCCCTCGGTACCGCAGGGCGCAGCCACGGGGGAGGACGCGGCGCCGGCCCGGCCGCTGGGCGATATCCTGCGCCAGCCGCGCTTCATGGTCGCCGTGCTGTGCGGCACGGCCACCTATGCGCTGATGAGCCTGGTCATGACGGCGGCGCCGCTGGCCATGCTCGACTGCGGCTTTGATGCCGAGGAGTCGACCCTGGGCATCCAGTGGCATGTGCTTGCCATGTTCGTGCCCAGCTTCTTCACCGGCCATCTCATTGCCCGCTTCGGCAAGGCCGCGGTGGTGGCCACTGGCCTGCTGATCCTCGTTGGCTGTGCGCTGCTCGCGCTGGCCGGCATCGAGCTGCTGCATTTCTGGGGCGCGTTGATCCTGCTTGGGGTGGGCTGGAACTTCGGCTTCATTGGCGCCACCGCCATGGTGACCGAGACCTACCGGCCGTCCGAGAAGGGCAAGGCGCAGGGCGCCAACGATTTCATCCTGTTCGGTACCGTGGCCTTCGCCTCCTTCATGTCCGGCCAGATGCTCAACACCTGGGGCTGGGGCGCGGTGAACTGGACGATCTTCCCCGTCGTGGCCCTGAGCCTGCTTGCCCTGGCCTGGCTGGCGCGCCTCGAGCGCCCCGTGCCGGCTTGATCCACGCACTTGCAGCGTCCGCCCGGATCGGCCAGACTGCCGGCCGCAGTCCCGAGACACCCCGTGGAAGATGGAGATCACATGAAAGGCAACCAGAAGATCATCGCGGCCCTGAACAAGCTGCTGGCGTATGAAATGACCGCCTCGGACCAGTACTTCGTCCATGCCCACATCTATGACGACATGGGGCTCGCCCACCTGTACGACCGCATCTTCCATGAGCATCAGGAGGAGCTTGAGCACGCCAAGGTGCTGATCGAGCGGATCATCTTCCTGCAGGGCACGCCCGACCTCGGCCAGCGCCTGCCGGCCAACCTGAGCCGCGAGGTGCCGGCCATGCTGCAGCATGATCTCGACATGGAGCTGACCGTGGCGGCCGAACTCAAGGCGCTGATCGCCCTGTGCGAGCAGGAGCGCGACTACGTGACCCGCGAAAAGCTCATGCCGCTGCTCGGTGACACCGAGGAAGACCACATCCACTGGCTGGAGCAGCAACTCGGCCTGATCAAGCTCGTGGGCCTGCCCAACTACCTGCAGAGCCAGACCCGGCCGGGGCATCCGGCCAGCTGATTGCCGCGCACATGAACAAGAAAACGGCGACCCGCGGGTCGCCGTTTTTGTGTCTGATGCGCGCTTACTCGGTATCGAAGCCGAGCAGAGCGTCCGCCATGATGCGCTGGGCCACCGCTTCGGGCACATCCGCCTCCCACTCGCCGCGGCCACGGCGCAGGCCGCTGAGCACCTCCGACACATCGATGTGCAGGTGGCCATCGTCATGGGGTTTGACCGCCAGCAGCTTGTCGTTGACCTTCAGGTAGGCCAGCAGGTGGCGGAGCTTTTCCGGCACCTGCACGTTGTCCAGCGTGACCAGGTCGGCCTCGTTGCCGCCGCGCGGGCGCGACGGATACACATACACATGGGTGTTATCGGGGAAGAGCTTGCCGAAGGCCTCCAGAATGCCGCCCTCCATGCCCTCGTAGTACTGCTCGTCGAACAGGAAGGCGAAGTCGCGCACCGACAGCACGATGCCGATCGGCTTCTGCGTGTAGCGGCGCAGGTAGGCGCGCAGGCGGAAGAAGCGCAGGTAGTCGGAGATCATCACCGTGTAGCCCTGCGAGGCGAGCAGGTCGATGCGGGCGAGGAAGTCGGCGCCGTCCACGTTGTCGCCCGAGGCCAGCGAGTTCATGGTGATCTCGGCCAGCGACACGATCTCGTTCTCGTTTACCGCTTCAAGTTGGCAGAACTGCTTCTGACCGGCGCACATCATGTCCACATTCACCAGGGTGACCGGCTTGAAGCTGCCGCGCATCACCATCACCGGCTTGCGATACAGCAGCTCGCCCGGCACCACCACCTCGCCGGCCGGGTTGAACACCACCGCGCGGGTCAGCCAGCTGCGGATCAGGTGCAGGTTCATGAGGCGGTTTTCCACCTCCTCGAAGTAGGGGCCCGAGAAATGGATCAGATCCACCTCGATGCGCTCCGAGCCCAGCCCGTCGCCCAGGCTCTCCACCACCCACTCCGGGTTCTGGTAGTGGTTGAAGGCGCCGTGGATCAGGTTCACGCCCAGAATGCCCAGCGCCTCCGACTGCAGTGCGTTGTCGTCATCGAGCATACGCACATGCATGACCACATCGCTTGGTTCCGCACCCGGATGCAGCTGCAGGCGGATGCCCACCCAGCCGTGGCATTCGTTCTTCTGCTTGAAGCTGCGCGCCGTCACCGTGGCCGCGTAGGCAAAGAAGGTGGTGTTCTTCGCGCGCACCTCGGCCAGCCGCGCGACCACCTGGGTGAATTCCTTGTCGAGCATCTGCAGCAGGCGTGCCCGGCTCACATAGCGATCCACATGGCCGTAGATGTCATCGCTCACCGCCATGTCGTAAGCCGACATGGTCTTGGCAATCGTACCCGCCGCCGCGCCCACCGAAAAGAACCGCCGCGCCACCTCCTGCCCGGCCCCGATCTCCACGATCGAGCCGTACTTGAGCTTGTCGAGGTTGATGGCGAGGGCTTTCTGGTCGGTGGTGAGGGTGGTGTCGCGTTTGCGCATGGTGGGGGGGCTCGGGGTTGGAGTCGGGATGGCTCGAGTTTACACCGAGGGGCTGGTAGGGCGGATAAGCGCAGCGCATCCGCCGGGTTTGCGGTCCGGGCAGTCTCGGGTGTCGGAAGGCGCTTCGCTTATCCGACCTACGCGGGTTCTGGCGCAGCGTATTCAGTCGGGCTGCTTCGACCGCAGGCTTCTTCTCAGCCGGAAGTTATCAACCGCAAGATAGACGAGTGCGGCCAGTATGACTGCATCGAAGCCATTGGGGCCCGCAAGAAACCAGAAGGCCCACGCAGTTGCTGCGACGACAAACGCGGTGAGGATGAGGGCGATTGAGTCTTTCATACGAGCGCCGCGTGAAATCGATAGGTGCTTCTACTTGCTACGTCGGCTTTATAGATACCTGGGTAACGCTGGAGCGTGTCGGTGAGCCAAGGTCTGTAAAGTCCGCGTTGATTGGCGGAGAGCAGGACATCTCCAATACTTGTGCCACCGGACATCGTGCGGCCTGTTGCAACGGCGATACTCCCGATCACCGCGCCAACATAGAATGCAGCGGTGCATGCCGCAGCGACGCCCAGCCCTTCCAGTTTTGTCGCTGCGCCCAACTCGCCAAGCGTAACCCGGGGGCCAAACTTGTCTATTTGGCTCATCAATACCGTGGCATTCGCCAAAGCAAGCTGTAGCGTCCCAAACAGTGATTCGGGAGCCGGCAGCCCAAGACTGTCCATGTTTTCTTTGAAGTACTTGTAGAAATTCGACATGACTTAGTGCTTTCAGACAAATGACGAATGACTATACATGGTCAATCTCGTGGCGCTCAAGTGTTTTATCTCCCATGTGGCTCAAGCTCTTCGGCAAAGACAAACGGCGACCTCGCGGCCGCCGTTTGTCTTTGGTGCCGCCCCGGTCGAGGCGGCGCCGTTGTTGCTTACTTCTTCTTCCGCACCGGCGGCACATCCGTGCAACTGCCATGCGCCACCTCGGCGGCCATGCCCACCGTCTCGCCCAGGGTCGGGTGGGGGTGGATGGTCTTGCCGATGTCCACCGCGTCTGCGCCCATCTCGATGGCGAGGCAGACTTCGCCGATCATGTCGCCGGCGGAGGGGCCGACGATGGTGCCGCCGATGACGCGGTGGGTTTCGGCATCGAAGATGAGCTTGGTGAAGCCGTAGTCGGCGCCGTTGGCGATGGCGCGGCCGCTGGCGGCCCAGGGGAACTTGGCGGTTTCCACCTTCTTGCCTTCGGCCTTGGCTTGCGCTTCGGTGTAACCGACCCAGGCCA
>QQUN01000050.1 GCA_008501585.1 Pseudomonadota bacterium
TTTCCCGGCCCTGGCGCGGGCGGGGCGCGCTGCCGGCCGGGGGGTCGCCAGCATGGACTTCATGCTGTTGTCCAGCAGGTCGCGGGAGAGGCTGAAGGCCTGCTCGTACGCTGCACTGGCCCGGGCGAAACCGTCCTTGAGCGCATCGATCATGTCGTCCGAGGCGCCACGCGTGGGCGGGACCATCTCGCCGAGCTGGCGCTGGAAGCTGTCGAACAGATCGTTCATGCGGCGGATCTGCAGCTTGCCGATGTCCGCCTGGGTCTTCATCAACACGGTATTGACCTCGCGGAAGTAATTGCTCCCCTTCTCGACCTGTTGCGCCTGGCGCCGAAGCTGCGCCTCCAGGGCCGTATCCGACGCCGCCCCCTGGGTCTCTTCGGCCAGCGCCTGGATGAATTCGCCGTTGAGGCTGCCCAGTTCGCGCATGGCCTCGAGCGACAGATCGAGGATCGATTGCATTGCCTGGCCGTTGCCATTGGCCACTTCGGTCATTTTTTCCATGTAGTGAATCGCGTTCATACGGTGTGGTCCTTTGAACAAGGGGGAGAAATCTGGCAGACCGGGCGGCGCCAGCGCGGCCGGCGGTCGATGAAAATCAAGAATGGCGGGGGGCGGCGTCAGGGCCGCGCTGACCCGCGGACACGCCGGGCGGACCCGAGCCCCATCAGGCGGCCTGGTACAAGGCGGCCTCGAGGTGGAGGCGCCGGCAGTCGGGCCGAGGGGGATTCAGGCGGGCCACGCCGGGATTGCAGGACGGGGCCGGGAGCAGACCGAGCGCCTGGGCGCTGGCCAGGAGGAAGCGGGCATTGTCCGAATCGGCGAACGGCCCGAACGCTGACAGGTTCATGCCGCGCCGGCGGCTCGCCTTTGCCACCGGGCCGGACATGACGAAATAGTAGCCCGGCGCCATGCCGCCGGCCTTGCCGCCCGTCCGCCGCGGTGTCCAGCCGCTGCCGTCGGACGGCGTGATCCTGACGATCTGTCCGAATCGCTCTTGCACTGTGTTCTCCTCTGCGGCCATTTCGTTGATGGCCGTCTCGTCGATGCCAGATGGCATCCCCCGCGCATCGCGCCCCCGCCAGCGTGCGGCGGACGGGCGCGTGCGCGACGATCTCCGTTTCGGCAGGCGTTGCCAAAGCGCCCCCGGCTGGGCCGGCCCGCCAGGGGCCTGCGCCGGTGTCGTGCTCCAGCTGAAAACTCCGCGCCACCTTGCCGACACACCGCCCGGTGCGGATCGAGCGTCCCTCCTCCTCAAGCGGTACGACCCGGCCACCGGCCGTTCGTCGCCTTCTCGTGTCTTTGTGTGCCACGAATTATTCATGCCACCCCGTCATGCGTCTGTCGGTCACTTCCCTTTTTCGGTAGGAAATACCGCCATGCCGCGTCAGAAATATCTGACAGGCGTCAGCGGCCGGGTGGCGTATAAAACAGATAAGGGGCCGGTAACAGCGGCGCGCTGAGGGGGAGCGACATGAGCAAGGCGTCGGACACGCAGCATGGATCCGCCGTGCCAATGCAGCAGGCGGCCACGGGCGATCCGCTCGACAGCGCGCTGCAGGCGACCCGGCGCGACCTGGCCGAGGCCGAGGCGCGCTATGCCGAATTGTTCGAGTTCGCGCCGGTTGGTTACCTGATCCTCAACGCCGAGGGGCGAATCGACGACGTCAACCAGACCGCCACTGCGCTGCTGGCAACGCCTCGCTCGCAGTTGCTCGGCCATCGACTGGCCGAGTTCATTGCGGCGGAAGATCGGGACCGGTGGCATCGCGTCCATGCCAGTCTCATGCAGTCGGCCGAGCGCCTGCACTGCGAGTTGCAGCTGTGCGTCCCATCGGGCGATTGCTTTTTCGCCCGGCTCGCCGGCGGCCAGGTGCGGCAGGCCGCCCCGGCACACACGCTGTGCATCGCCGTGACCGATCTGTCCGCCGTGCACCAGCTCGACAGCCTGCGCGAAAGCACGCTGCGCCTGAAGCTGGCCGTCGAGGCCATGTCAGGCGGGTTGTACGACTGGAACCGGCGCACCGGGCAGGTGTACTGGAGCAGCGCGCTGAAACATGTGTTTGGTGCGCACAACGGCGAACTGGGCCACGGACGTAGCTGGTGGCGCCACAATGTCCACCCGGACGATCTGCGCCAGATCCGGCCGGCGGTGCTCGCCGCCATCCGCAAGACCAGCCGCCGGCTGAGCATCGAATACCGGATCCGAAGCATCGACGGCCACTGGATCTACGTGGCCGACCACGCCCATATCGAGCGCGATGCCCGCGGGCGGATCAGCCGCCTGGTCGGCACCTTGATCGACATCTCGGCCAGCAAGGCGGCGGTCATCGCACAATCGCAGCAGAACGAACTGCTCGAGAAGAAGGTCGCCCTGCGTACCGCCGAAGCCGAGACGCGGGCGCGGGATCTGGCCGAAGCCGAGCGCTTTGCCCGCGGCATCATCGATTCGCTCTCCTCCCGCCTCTGCGTGCTCGACGAACATGGCGAGATCATCGCCACCAACCGCCTATGGCGCGAGTTCGCCGACGCGCAATGCTCGGGCGCCGGCAAGCCACGCCCCGCCCGCCCGACCCGACCGAACGCGCCGCTGGGGGACTGGACGGCGCCGACCGACGCAGCGGTACGCCAGGCCATCGAGGACATGCTCGCAGACCGCCGCGGAAGCTATCAGATGGAGTACGAAAGCCGCGTCGAAGGCGAGATCCGCTGGTTCAACATGACGGTCACACGCTTTGCCGGCGAGGGCCCGGTGCGGCTGGTCATCCGGCACGACGACATCACGCCGCGCAAGCTGATCGAACTGGAACACGAACGCACCGCCCTGAAAATCAAGCAACTCGGCCGCCACCTGCAATCCGCCCGCGAAGCCCAGAGCGCACTGATCGCACGCGAGCTGCATGACGAACTGGGCGCCAGCCTGACCATGCTCAAGCTGAGCCTGGCGACCATGGCCGAGGAGGCCGACCGCCTGGGCACCTTCGAAGGACGCTTCGCCGGACTGGTCAAGCAGGTCGATTGCGCGCTGAAAGTGGTCAAGCGCATCTCGGGCAGCCTGCGCCCGGCGATGCTCGACACGCTGGGTCTGATCGCCACCATCCGCTGGTACCTGCCCCAGTTTTCCGACGCCACCGGCATCCCGACACGGCTGCGCCTGCCCGAGTACGTACGCTTGTCGGATGCCGCAAACATCATCGTCTTCCGCATCATCCAGGAAGGACTGACCAATGTCGCCAAACATGCCGATGCCACCCGGGCCTGGGTCCATGTCCAGAAACACCGCGGCCGGCTGCTGGTCCATATTGCCGACAACGGCAAGGGCATCAGCGACACGTCCGTCCACCGCCGGGACGCCTTCGGCATCGTTGGCATGCGCGAGCGGGCGCAAAGCGTCGGTGGCGAGCTGGCCATCGTCTCGCGGCGCGCCGGCGGCACACGGCTCTCGCTGTGCATTCCGATCAACAGCTGACCGGGTACCGAGCGCTTCCATTAACCTAGGGGAGACCTCCGCGACATGACCAACGTACTCATTGCCGATGACCATGCCGTGGTGCGCAGCGGCCTGCGCCAGTTCCTCGCCTCGACCACCGACCTGAAGATCACCGCCGAGGCCAGCACCGGTCGGGATGTGTTGCAGCAGATCGGCCCCTCGAACTGCGACATCCTGCTGCTCGACATCAACCTGCCCGACCTGAACGGCCTGGAGGTGCTCAAGCGCGCCAAGCGCCTGCGCCCCGACCTGCCGGTGCTGGTGTTCAGCATGTTCACCGAAGACGAGTTCGCCCTGCACGCGCTCAATGCCGGCGCGTCGGGCTATCTGAACAAGGACAGCCCGCCAGCGCAGATCCTGCAGGCGCTGCGCACGGTGGCCAGCGGGCAGCGCTATGTCAGCCCGGCGCTGGCCGAAAAGCTGTTGAGCGGAAACCTCGCCAAGGCCAGGGCGCTGCTCCACGAGGCCCTGTCACCGCGCGAAACGGAAGTCATGCGCGCCCTGAGCCGGGGGATTTCGCTGACCCGCATCGCGCAGGAGCTCAATCTCAGTGTCAAGACCATCAGCACCTACCGGATGCGGGTGCTCGAAAAACTGAATCTGGGCAGCAATGCCGACATCGCCCGCTACGTGATGGAGCACAAGCTGGACGCTTGAGAACGTGTGAAGAAATCGTCGCGAGCAGGGCCGAGTGAGCCCCGCCGCCATCGGCACGCGCAGTCGATTTATCCACACGGTCTGAGGCGGCCGCTGGCAGCGGCCACAAGGCTCAGAGCAGGGAATCCTTCGACATGCCGTGTCGCTTGACGATGCGGCGCAACTGGCCGAGCGCTTCGAGCTGGATCTGGCGAACCCGTTCGCGGGTGAGGTTGAGCTGGCCGGCGAGTTCTTCGAGTGTCTGCACCTCGACGCCGTCGAGGCCGTAGCGATGGCGCACCACCAGCCGCTGCTTGTCGTTGAGCATGTTGATCCACTCGCGGATCAGGCTCTCGACCTCCTGGTCGTGAATTTGCGCATCGGGCGGATTGACCTGGTCGTCGCGCAGGGACTCGCCGATGGAGAGCGAGGGGTCGACATCGAGCGGCGCATCGAGCGAGGCGGTGTGCTCGTTGAGCGCCAGCATGGCGCGCACCGTCTCTTCGGACTTGCCCAGCTCCCGCGCCACTTCCTCGACCAGCATGTCGCGCTTGCCTGCCGCCTCGACACGCCGGCAGGCCCGCAGCACCTGGTTGAGCTCCTTGACCACATGCACCGGAAGCCGGATGGTGCGCGACTGGTTCATGATCGCACGCTCGATGTTCTGGCGGATCCACCAGGTGGCGTAGGTCGAGAAGCGGAAGCCGCGCTCGGGGTCGAATTTCTCGAGCGCATGCATCAGGCCGAGGTTGCCCTCCTCGACCAGGTCGAGCAGCGGGATACCCCGGTTCAGGTAGTGCTTGGCGATGTTGACGACCAGGCGCAGGTTGCGCTCGATCATGATCTGGCGGGCTTCGAAGTCGCCCTTGCGCACCCGGCGGGCCAGCGCGGCTTCTTCTTCGGCGGTGAGCAGCGGGTTGGCGCCGATGTCGTTCAGGTAGAGCTGGGTGACGTCGCTGAGAAACTCGCTCTCGAAGGACGGCGCCGGGGTTTCGACAAAGGCTTCGACCTCGGGCGGCAGATCCGGCGTTTGATCGTCAACTTCTTCGTTCAATGCCGGATCGTACATTCCTTCGCCCTCCTAGCGTTTGGGTAGGTATGTCAGCGGATCAACCGGTTTGCCTCTTCGACGGATCTCGAAATGCAATTTCGGTCGGTCCGCATCAGTCTGCCCAAGCTCGGCGATGGTTTGCCCCTGGGTGACCGTCTCGCCCTCTTTGACAAGCAGGTTCTTGTTATGTGCATAGGCGCTGAGGTAGTCAGCGTCGTGCTTGATGATGACGAGTTTTCCATAGCCGCGCAAGCCAGCGCCCGCATACACCACGCGGCCGCCGGACGAGGCGCGAACAGGATCGCCGAGCTTGCCGGCAATGTCGATCCCCTTGGTCTCGCCGTTGGCGAAGGTGCTGACCACCTTGCCGCTGGCCGGCCACAGCCATGGCGAGCTGCCGGGTGCCGCCGGCGGCGGCGTGGCCACGCCTTCGGCGGCAGGCGTCGGCGCCGGTGCGCTCTTGGCGGCCGGGGCCGACGGCGTTTGCCGGATCCGCGCCCAGGCCGCGTCGGAGTAAGGCTCGACGATGGCCAGCGGGCCGCTCTTGACGCCGCCGGTGGTGGCCGGCGCAGCGGCCTCGGGCGCAGGCGTGCTTGCCACCGGGGTGGCACCGATCGAGGGCTGCCCCACGGCCACCGGCGTGACGGTCACGCCGCCCGGCGGTGCCACACGGATGGTCTGCCCGACCGAGATCTGGTTCGGATCGGCCATCTGGTTCCATTCGGCCAGATCCTTGAATGTGTAACCAAATTTCTGCGCGATGCGATTGAGGGTGTCGCCGGGCTGGACGACATAGGTCGTCGGTTGTGCCGGCACCGCGCTGGCCGACTCGGGCGCCGGCACGTCACCGACGGTCTCGGGGGCCATGTTGCGATCGCTGACCGGTGCCGACATGTTGGCCGCACAACCGGCCAGGCCGAGCACCAGCACTGAAAGGGCAATTCGAGAGACGCTTTGCATCATTGTCATTCCGTACCACCGAGCAGAGGCACAAAGCGGACAGCATCCAGGCGGGTTTCGCGGAACTGCCGGCCCTGGCGCTCTACCAGGATCAGATATTGTTGTCGGCCACCGACCGGCACCAGCGCCCGGCCCTCCGGTGCCAGCTGCGCCTTGAGCGCCTCGGGCACTCCGTCGGCCGCCGCCGCGGCGCAGATGATGGTGTCGAACGGGGCCGCTTCGGGCAGGCCAAGCATGCCGTCGGCGTATTTCAATCGTACATTGGGCAGGCGCAAGTGTCGCAGGTTCACCCGCGCACGATCGAGCAGCGGGCGGATCCGCTCCACCGCATAGACATCGGTGCACAGGTGCGACAGCACCGCGGCCTGGTAGCCGCAGCCGGCACCGATCTCGAGTGTTTTGCCCATCTCGCGCCCCTCGCGCAGGATCTCGGCCATGCGGGCGACGATGAAGGGCTGCGAAATGGTCTGCTGGAAGCCCAGCGGCAAGGCGGTGTCTTCGTAGGCGCGCGAGGCCAGCGCCTCTTCGACGAACACATGGCGCGGCACCTGCAACAGGGCGTTGAGCACCTTTTCGTCGCGCACGCCCATGTCGCGCACGCGGTCGACCATGCGCGCCCGCGCGCGCGTGGCCAGGGCCAGGTTCTGGGCCGGAGAGCGCACGCCGATCATGCCAGCCAGGCCTCCACCGACGCCATCTCGCTGGTGTGCGTCAGGTCGATCTGCAGCGGGGTGACCGACACATAACCGTCGGCGACGGCCTTGAAATCGGTGCCCTCGCCCGCGTCCTGCGCTTCACCGGCCGGGCCGATCCAGTAGATGGTCTCGTTGCGCGGCGACAGCCCCTTGATGACCGGTTCGGCCTTGTGGCGGCGCCCCAGGCGCGTCACCTTGATGCCCTTGAGGTCGCCATGCGCGCCCTCGGGCACGTTCACATTGAGCAGCACCGGCCGGCGCACCGGCTGGCGCTTGAAGCGCGCGGCCAGCTCGGCGGCCACCTGGGCGGCGGCAGAGAAATCCTGCGGGTTCTTGCTGACCAGCGACACGGCGATCGACGGCACGCCGAGCAGATAGCCCTCGGTGGCCGCGGCGACGGTGCCGGAATAGATGGTGTCGTCGCCCATGTTGGCACCGTGGTTGATGCCGGAGACGACCATGTCGGGCAGGGTATCGAGCATGCCGGTGACCGCCAGGTGTACACAATCGGTGGGCGTGCCATTGACATGGTAGAAGCCGTTGGCGCTGCGGCGCAGCGACAGCGGCCGGTCGAGCGTGAGGGAGTTGCTGGCGCCGCTGCGGTCGCGCTCGGGCGCCACCACGGTCACCTCGCCGACCTGCGCGAGGGCAGCGGCAAGCGCCTCGATGCCGGGCGCAAAATAGCCATCGTCATTGCTGATCAGGATTCGCACGATCGCGTGTTCTCGCTTGCGGAGTGGGGGCGCAGCCCGCTGCGAGCCGGCGCCGGAATCAGCGCCGCAGTTTAGCACAGGGCCCGTCGCGCCATCGCTGCGCGCAGGGCCCTGCGAGGTCGATCAGACGATCTTGCGGGCGCGCAGATCGGCGCGGGCCGCGTCCGGCAGCGCCAGCACCTCGGCCAGCACGGCGTCGGTGTCGGCACCGAGCAGCGGCGGCGCATTGCGATAGCTCACCGGCGTATCCGACAGACGGATCGGGCAGGCGACCTGCGGTGCCGTGCCGGCCAGCGGATGCGGCAGATCGACGCGCAGGCCGCGTGCCTGCACCTGCGGATCGTCGAACACGTCGGCCACGGTGTTGATCGGGCCGCAGGGTACGGCCAGCGATTCGAGCCGGGCGATCCACTCTGCGGTGCTGCGGGTGACGGTCAGCGCGTTGAGTCTGGGGATCAGCTCATCGCGGTGGGCCACACGCGCCGCGTTGGTGGCGAACCGCGCGTCTCGCGCCAGCTCGGGCGCACCGGCACTTTCGCAGAAGCGGGCGAACTGCGCGTCGTTGCCGATGGCCAGGATCATGTAGCCGTCGGCGGTCGGAAAGTCCTGGTAGGGCACGATGTTGGGGTGCGCATTGCCCAGGCGCTGCGGCGCCCTGCCGCTGGTGAGGTAGTTCATGGCCTGATTGGCCAGGCAGGCGACCTGTACGTCGAGCAGCGCCAGGTCGATATGCTGGCCTTCGCCGGCGCGGAATCCGTCGCGATCACGGTAGGCGATGGCGGCCAACACGGCGTTGGAGGCATACAGCCCGGTGAGGATGTCAGTCAGCGCCACGCCAACCTTCATCGGCCCGCCGCCCTCGGCCGCGTCCGGCCGGCCGGTGAGGCTCATCAGGCCGCCCATGCCCTGGATCAGGAAGTCGTAGCCGGCACGCGGCGCGTAGGGGCCGGTCTGGCCGAAGCCGGTGATCGAGCAATACACCAGCTTCGGGTTCACTGCCCGCAGGCTGTCGTAGTCGAGGCCGTACTGCTTGAGACCGCCGACCTTGAAGTTCTCGATCACCACATCGCTCTTGGCAGCCAGGTCACGCACCAGCTGCTGCCCTTCCGGCGCGGTGATGTCGATGGTCACCGAGCGCTTGTTGCGGTTGGCGCCCATGTAGTAGGCGGCCTCGCTGGTCGGCTGACCGCTTTCATCGGCCAGGTAGGGCGGCCCCCAGTGGCGGGTGTCGTCGCCGACACCGGGGCGCTCGATCTTGATCACCTCGGCGCCGAGGTCGGCCAGGAGCTGGCTGGCCCACGGCCCCGCCAGGATGCGGGACAAGTCGAGCACGCGAAGATGTGACAGTGCGCCAGCCATGGTCAGCCTCAGTTCGCGAAGGCGGCGATGTCGGTGATGGCGCGGCCGATGATCAGCGCGTGCACATCGTGGGTGCCCTCGTAGGTGTTGACCACCTCCAGGTTCACCACATGGCGAATCACGCCGAACTCGTCCGAGATGCCGTTGCCGCCGAGCATGTCGCGGGCCATGCGGGCAATGTCGAGCGACTTGCCGCAGGAGTTGCGCTTCATGATCGAGGTGATTTCGACGGCTGCATTGCCCTCTTCCTTCATCCGCCCCAGGCGCAGGCAGCCCTGCAGGCCGAGGGTGATCTCGGTGAGCATGTCGGCCAGCTTCTTCTGGATCAGCTGGTTGGCGGCCAGCGGCCGGCCGAACTGCTTGCGGTCGAGGGTGTATTGGCGGGCGGTCTCGTAGCAGAACTCCGCCGCGCCGAGCGCGCCCCACGCGATGCCGAAGCGCGCCGAGTTGAGGCAGGTGAAGGGGCCGCGCAGACCGGTAACCTCGGGGAACATGTTCTCTTCGGGCACGAACACTTCGTCCATCACGATCTCGCCGGTGATCGAGGCGCGCAGGCCGACCTTGCCGTGGATCGCGGGGGCGGAGAGGCCCTTCCAGCCCTTCTCGAGGATGAAGCCGCGGATCTTGCCGTCTTCGGTCTTGGCCCACACCACGAACACGTCGGCGATGGGGCTGTTGGTGATCCACATCTTGCTGCCCGACAGCGAATAGCCGCCGTCGACCTTCTTGGCGCGCGTCACCATCGAGCCAGGGTCGGAACCATGATTGGGCTCGGTCAGGCCGAAACAGCCGACCCACTCGCCGGTGGCCAGCTTGGGCAGATACTTCTGCTTTTGCGCCTCGGTACCGAATTCATTGATCGGCACCATCACCAGCGAAGACTGCACGCTCATCATCGAGCGATAGCCCGAATCGACACGCTCCACTTCGCGGGCGATCAGGCCGTAGGCCACGTAATTGAGGCCGGCACCGCCGTATTGCTCGGGAATGGTCGGGCCGAGCAGGCCGAGCTCGCCCATCTCGTTGAAGATCTCGCGGTCGGTGCGCTCGTTGCGGAAGGCGTCCTGCACACGCGGCAGCAGCTTCTCCTGGCAATAGGCACGGGCGGTGTCGCGCACCATGCGCTCTTCATCGGTCAGCTGCGAGTCCAGCAGCAGGGGGTCGGCCCAGTCGAATCTCGGGGTGGCGCTCATCGGTTCTCCTCCGCGGGTGTGTCAGTCTCGTGCGCCGCAGCGCGTGGGGTGTTGAGACGCATCATAGAAGCGGGGCGACTCGGGAACAACCGAGAAAATTGCACCGTTTTGTGCAAAACTCTCACTCCGACACTCCAGCCGACATCCTCATGCGACGCAAGATCCCCAGCACTGGCGCACTCATCGCCTTCGAAGCCGCCGCCCGGCACGAAAGCTTCACCCGTGCTGCGGAAGAACTTTCGCTCACCCAAGGCGCCATCTGCCGGCAGATCGCCAGCCTCGAGGAATTTGTCGGCGTCGCCCTGTTCAAGCGCGCCCGGCGAGGCGTCAAACTCACCGATGCCGGCCTCAGCTACAGCCGCCAGGTGGCCAGCCGGCTCGACGCCGTCGAGCGCGATACGCTGTCCATCATGGGCCACCCCGCCGGCGGGCGCAGCATCGAGCTGGCCGTGGTACCCACCTTTGCCACCCGCTGGCTGCTGCCGCGATTGAGCGATTTTCTGTCCGGGCACCCGGAGGCGTCGGTCAATTTATCGACCCGCACCCGCCCCTTCCTGTTTGCCGACACCGATTTCGACGCCGCCATCTACTTTGGCGATGCCGACTGGCCGGGCACCCAGGCGCATTTCCTGATGCACGAGAACCCGGTGCCGGTGTGCAGCCCCCGCCTGCTCCCCCCCGGGCCGCACACCGCGGCCCGCCTGGCCGAGGCCCCGCTGCTGCAGCAGAGCACCCGCCCCTACGCCTGGCGACAGTGGTTCGAAACCCAGGGCGTGCGTGCCGCGCGGGACCTGCACGGCCCACGGCTGGAGTTGTTCTCGATGCTGGCCCAGGCGGCAATGCACGACATGGGCGTGGCGCTCATCCCGCCCTTCCTGATCCAGGACGAGCTGGCCAGCGGCCGTCTGGTGGTGCCGGTCGACGCCACCTACGACAGCGGCAAGGCCTACTACCTGATGATTCCGGAGCGCAAGGCCGAAGCCGCCCTGCTCGGCGCCTTCCGCCACTGGCTGCTGGCGCAGATTGCCAGCTTTGTCGGCGCAACGCCCGATCAGTCCTCCAGCGCCGCGAACTCCGACACCACGCGCGAATAACGCGGCTGCGGGTAGGGGTAGCGCATGCTCAGCGCCACCGAACCGCCATCGCCCTGCGCGATGCGCACATGCTCGCGGCGGAACTCGCGGGCATGGCGCAGCCCGCAGGCGTGGGCGATCATGTCCACCTCGTGGTTGAGGTTGATGCAGTAGTTCGCCACCCGTGCGAACTTCTCCTCCACCACCAGCCCGCGCTGCAGCTTGCGGTTGTGCGTGGTGATGCCGGTCGGACAGGTGTTGGTATGGCAGCGCATGGCCTGGATACAGCCCATCGAGAACATGAAGCCGCGCGCCGTGGTGACGAAGTCGGCCCCCGCCGACAACGCCCAGGCGATGCGCGCCGAGGTCACCAGCTTGCCCGAGGCGACCACCCGTACCCGATCACGCAGGCCATATTCGATGAGCGAATCGACCACCCGTGGCAGCGCTTCGTCGATCGACAAGGCCATGTGGTCGGCCAGCGCCTGCGGTGCCGCACCGGAGCCGCCCTCGCCGCCGTCGACGGTGATGAAGTCCGGCGCAAACTCGCGTCCGCGCAGCACCACCGCCTCGCACAACTCGCTCATGAAGTACCACCCGCCAATGGCCGCCTTGATGCCGACCGGCTTGCCGGTGATCCGGCGGATGCGCGCCACCATGTCGAGCAGGGCGTGCACATCGTGGATTTCCGGATGCCGGTTCGGGCTGATCGAAGCCTTGCCCGGCGGGATGCCGCGAATGCGCGCGATCTCCTCGGTGACCTTCTCTGCCGGCAACAGACCGCCCTTGCCCGGTTTGGCCCCTTGCGACAGCTTGAGCTCGAAGGCGCGCACCGTCTCGATGCCTGCCAGTTCGCGCAGACGCGATTCGGACAGTTCGCCCGCTTCATTGCGCACGCCGTACTTGGCCGTACCGATCTGCACGACGAGGTCGCAGCCGCCTTCCAGATGGTAGGGGCTGAGCCCGCCCTCGCCGGTATTGAGCCAGCAACCGGCCTGCTTCGCCCCGCGCGACAGCGCCTGCACCGCCGGCTGCGAAATGGCGCCAAAACTCATGCCGCTGATGTTGATCACCGAGCCGGCCACGAAAGGCGTGGCGCAGTAGCCCTCGCCGATGCTCAGGGTCGGCGTCGGCAACTGGTCTTCCTTGAGCACCGGAAAGGGCGAATTGACGAAGATGATCGCCCCGCGCTCACGCAGGTTGTAGGTCGAGCCGAAGCCGATGGTGCCCCCCTCGTCCTTGGCCAGGCGATAGACCCAGCCGCGCGTGGCGCGGTTGAAGGGCATCTCTTCGCGGTCGCCGAGAAAGAAATACTGGCGGAAATACTCGCCCATCTGCTCGAAGAAATAGCGCAGATGACCCACCACCGGATAGTTACGCAGGATGGCGTGCTGCTTCTGGGTGATGTCGCGCAGATACCAGAAAACCAGGCCCGCCAGCAGCACGACCACCACGATCACGCCCAGGCTGACCGAAAAAACCGTTGTCACGCTCTCCATCCCGCCGCCCCCTCGATTCAATCGTGAATGAGTATAAACGGGCGCCCGAGCGGGCGCTTAAGCCCCAGCCATGCGCATCGGCAGTGATAGAATGCACGCATCACGACAAACAAGCACATTCGCATGGAATCCATCGAGCAACTGCGGGTTGAAATCCAGCGCAGCGTGGCTGCCGCACTGGCCGAAGACATCGGCACCGGCGACCTGACCGCACGCCTGATCCCCAACGCCTCCGAGGCACGCGGCCGGGTCATCACCCGCGAAGACGCCGTGCTGTGCGGCACCGACTGGTTCAGCGCGGCGTTCGAGACGCTCGATCCGACCGCCACCATCCTCTGGCATGCCAAGGACGGCGACCGCGTCGAGGCCGGTCAGACGCTGTGCGACGTGGTCGCCGGCGCCCGCGCCCTGCTCACCGCCGAGCGCACCGCGCTCAACTTCCTGCAGCTGCTCTCGGGCACCGCCACCCTCACCCGCCGCTATGTCGACACCGTGGCCGGCACCCGCGCCAAGATCGTCGATACCCGCAAGACCCTGCCCGGCCTGCGCCTGGCGCAGAAATACGCCGTCGGTGTCGGCGGTGGCACCAACCACCGCGTCGGCCTCTACGACGGCATCCTGATCAAGGAAAACCACATCATTGCCGCCGGCGGTGTGGCCGAAGTGCTGGCCGAAGCGCAGCGCATTGCGCCGTCCAACGTGTTCATCGAGATCGAGGTCGAAACGTTGGAACAGCTCGGCGCGGCGCTCGACGCCGGCGCCCGCATGATCCTGCTCGACAACATGACGCTGGACCAGATGGCCGAAGCAGTCCGGCTGACCGACGGCAAGGCCGAGCTTGAAGCCTCGGGGGGCGTCAGCCTCGATCGCGTCCGCGCCATCGCCGAGACCGGCGTCGACCGCATCTCGATCGGCGGCCTGACCAAGGATGTGCGCGCCATCGACCTGTCCCTGCGCCATATCGAAGACTGAGCCGCCACGCGGCCGATCAGGAGACCTGCATGCTGTTTGCGCTTTACTACATCTTCGCGATCGCCGTGCTGGTGCTGCACTTCACCGGCTTCCTGGCGCGACGGAATCTCGAATGGCTGCTGTATGTGGTGGCCATCACCGTGTTCCCCGCGGTGATGTATCTCTAGCGCAAGACCGGCAAAAAACACAAAGGGCACCCACGGGTGCCCTTTGACGTCGACCACCACCGGGGCCCTCAGTCGGCGACGCGCTGCACCACCACATCCACCAATGCCGACATGCCGCGATGCCCCGCCCCCTCGTCGATCACCGACTCATGGGTGCGCAGCAGCACGATATCGTGGCCGGCAAAGGCCTCGAGCAGGAGCGGCTCGGTGTAGAGGTTCTCGACCGCCGACGGCCCCCCGGTGCCGTACTCGAGCTGCTTCGGCGTATAGCCTTGCAGCAACAGCAGGCCACCGGGTCTGAGTGCGTCGATCATGCAGTCGAACAAGACCTGTCGCCGGTCGGGCGGCGCAAACTGGATGAAGATGGCGACCACTGCGTCATAGGCCGCAACCGGCCACGACCAGTCGAACACATCGGCCTCGATCAGGTTGATCGCCACCCCGCGCTCCTGCGCCAGGCGCCGGCTCTTGGCAACCGCGGCCGGCGCGAACTCCAGCGCATCCACCCGGTGTCCGGCCTCGGCGAGGAAAACGCCATTGCGCCCCTCGCCATCGGCCACCGACAGCACCTGGCTGCCGGGCAACAGTCGCCCCGCTTCGCGCACGAGGAAGTCGTTGGGGTCGCGCCCGAAAACGAAGGCCTCGCCCGCCGCCGCGAAGCGCTGGTTCCAGAAGCCTTTCGGATCGTCGTCGACCATGCTCAGCGGTCCACGTGCGCGCGGATGAAGTCCTTGATCGCTCCCACATCCACTGCCATCACTTCGCAGCGCTGGGGCAGGCTCTCGAGATGGGCAAAGCCCACGGGGCGCGGCGGCTCTTCACCGAGCGCCTCGCGGATGGTCTCTTCGAACTTGACCGCCTGGGCCGTCTCGAGCACCAGCACCGGTACATCGGCATCACGATAGCTGGCCGCGACCTTGAGACCATCGGCGGTGTGGGTGTCGACCACCACGCCATAGGCCGCCTTGGTGGCCCGGATGGTGTCGAGGCGGTCGGCGTGCGAGCTGCTGCCGGAGACGAAACCGAAGGCCGGCAGGCGGTCGCGATACGGCGTCTGGTTGAGGTCGAAGCTGCCGGTCGTCTCGAGCTGCTGCCACAGTCCGCGCACCACTTCGGCGTCGCGCCCGACCAGGTCGAACACGAAGCGCTCGAAGTTCGAGGCCTTGGAGATGTCCATCGACGGGCTGGAGGTGACATGCGTCTCGGCCGAGCCGCGCGGGCGATACACGCCGGTGCGGAAGAACTCGTCGAGCACATCGTTTTCGTTGGTGGCGCAGATCAGGCGGCGGATCGGCAGACCCATCATGCGGGCGATGTGGCCGGCGCAGATGTTGCCGAAGTTACCTGAGGGCACGGCCATATCGACCTGCTGATCGTCGCGGGTCGTCGCGCCGAAATAGCCCGCAAAGTAGTACACGATCTGCGCAGCGACCCGACCCCAGTTGATCGAATTGACCGCGCCGATCTTGTATTTCGCCTTGAAGGCGTGGTCGTTCGAGACGGCTTTGACGATGTCCTGCGCGTCGTCGAACATGCCCTTGACGGCGATGTTGAAGATGTTGTCGTCCTGCAGCGAATACATCTGCGCGCGCTGGAAGGCACTCATGCGCCCATGCGGCGAGAGCATGAACACGCGCACATTGTGCTTGCCGCGCATGGCGTATTCGGCGGCCGAGCCGGTGTCGCCCGAGGTGGCGCCGAGGATGTTGGTCTGCTCGCCGCGCTGCTCGAGCACATACTCGAACAGATTGCCCAGCAGCTGCATGGCCATGTCCTTGAAGGCCAGCGTCGGCCCGTTGGACAGTTCCAGCAAGGCCAGGCCGCCCTGGTGCTCGGCGCCCTCGCCGGCGTCCAGCCAGGTCACCGGGGTGATCGCCGCCGCGTCGCTGCCGGCGCGGGTGTTGCCATAGACCTCGGCGGTGTAGGTCTTGCGGCAGATGGCGTGCAGGTCGTCGGCCGGGATGTCGTCGATGAAGCGCGAGAGGATTTCGAAGGCCAGATCGGCGTACGACAGCTTGCGCCAGGCGGCCAGGTCGGCCGCGCTGACGGTGGGATAGGTTTCGGGCAGGTAGAGGCCGCCGTCGGGCGCCAGGCCGCCGAGCAGGATGTCGCAGAACTGCTGATCGGGCGCCTGCCCGCGGGTAGAGAGATAACGCATGAGCTTCACCAGAGGGCGGGCGGCACCGTGGCCGCCCGCCGGGGGCAGGAGTTAACGATCGAGCTGTTCGATGCGCAGACGGGTGATCGGTGCCGACACCACGGGCAGCGCCTCGATCTTGGCCACGGCGGCGTCGGCGTACTTCTCGACCGTCTCGTGGGTGAGCAGGATGATGTCGGCCTGCGACTCGCCGTCACGCGGCTCTTTCTGGATCAGCGCGTCGATGGAGATGTTGTTGTCCGCCAGGATGCGGGTGATGTCGGCCAGCACGCCCGGCTTGTCATCGACACGCATGCGCATGTAGTAACCACCGCGGCTTTCGGACACCGGCAGCACTTTCAGGTCGACCAGCTGGTCGGGCTGGAAGGCCAGGTGCGGCACACGATGCTCGGGGTCGGCGGTGTGCATGCGGGTGACGTCGACCAGGTCGGCGATCACGGCACTGGCGGTCGGCTCGTCGCCGGCGCCCTTGCCGTAGTAGAGCGTGGGGCCGACGGCGTCGCCCTGGACGAGCACGGCGTTCATCGCGCCTTCGACATTGGCCAGCAGGCAGCGCGCCGGGATCAGCGTCGGGTGCACCCGCAGCTCGACGCCGTCTTCGCGCATGCGGGCAATGCCCAGCAGCTTGATGCGGTAGCCCAGCTGTTCGGCATAGGCGATATCGGTGGCTTCGAGCTTGGTGATGCCCTCGATATGGGCACGCTCGTACTGCATCGGGATGCCGAAGGCGATCGAGGCCATGATGGTGGCCTTGTGCGCGGCGTCGTTGCCCTCGATGTCGAAGGTCGGGTCCGCCTCGGCATAGCCGAGCGCCTGCGCTTCCTTGAGGACGGCATCGAAGGGCAGGCCCTTGTCGCGCATCTCGGAGAGGATGAAGTTGGTGGTGCCGTTGATGATGCCGGCCAGCCACTGGATGCGGTTGGCGGTGAGGCCTTCGCGCAGCGCCTTGATGATCGGGATGCCCCCGGCCACGGCCGCCTCGAAGGCCACCATCACACCCTTTTTCTGGGCCGCAGCGAAGATCTCGTTGCCATGGGTGGCGACCAGCGCCTTGTTGGCGGTGACCACATGCTTGCCGTTCTCGATGGCGGCCAGCACCAGATCCTTGGCCACGGTACAGCCACCGATCAGCTCGACGATGATGTCGATCTCGGGGTCGCGCACCACCGCGAAGGCGTCGTCCACGACCTTGGCCTGCCCCTTGGTCATTGCCTGGGCGCGCTCGATGTTGCGGTCTGCCACGGTGGTAATGCTGATCGGGCGCCCCGCACGGCGGGTAATCTCCTCAGCGTTACGGGTAAGGACGGTCCAGGTGCCGCCGCCAACAGTGCCGATGCCCAGCAGGCCAACATTGATCGGTTTCATCGCAGTGATTTCTTGAAGTCAGTACAACGTGGTCAACACCCCCTGCACCGCAGGGGAACATGAGCGCGGCCACCACAGCCGGACGACCGTGGTGGCCGCGCGATTCAAATCAGACGCGGCGGCGCCATCAACTGCGATGGAGCCCCTTGCGGTAGCTGTCGAGGAAGCGCGCCACCCGGCCAACCGCGTCGCGCAGGTCTTCCTCGTGCGGCAGGAACACCAGGCGGAAGTGGTCCGGCTGCTTCCAGTTGAAGCCGCTGCCCTGCACCAGCAACACCTTCTCGGCCTCGAGCAGCTTGAGGATGAACTGCTGATCGTCGTCGATCGGGTACATCTTCAGGTCGAGCTTCGGGAACAGGTACAACGCCGCCTTGGGCTTGACGCAGCTGACGCCCGGGATCTGGGTGATCAGGTCGTAGGCCAGGTCGCGCTGGCGCGTCAGCCGGCCATCGGGCGCGATCAGCTCCTCGATGCTCTGGTAGCCGCCCAGCGCGGTCTGGATGCCCCACTGCGCCGGCACGTTGGCGCACAGGCGCATCGAGGCGAGCATGTCGAGCCCCTCGATATAGTCGCGCGCATGGCGCTTCTCGCCCGAGACGATCATCCAGCCGGCGCGGTAGCCGCAGGCGCGGTAGTTCTTCGACAGCCCGTTGAAGGTCACGCACAGCACATCGTCGGCCAGCGAGGCGATCGAGGTATGGGTGGCGCCGTCGTACAACACCTTGTCGTAGATCTCGTCGGCGAAGACGATCAGCTGGTGCTGGCGCGCGATCTCGATCAGCTCTTGCAGGAACTCGGCCGGATACAGCGCACCGGTCGGGTTGTTCGGGTTGATGATGACGATGGCGCGGGTGTTGGGCGTAAGCTTGGCGCGGATGTCGTCGAGGTCGGGCAGCCAGCCGGCCTGCTCGTCGCATACATAGTGCACCGGCGCCCCGCCGCCGAGGCTCACCGCCGCGGTCCACAGCGGATAATCCGGTGCCGGCACCAGCACTTCATCACCATTGTTGAGCAGCGCCTGCATCGACATGACGATCAGCTCGGAGGCACCGTTGCCGATGTAGATGTCCTCGATGCCCACCCCGGCGATCTTCTTCTGCTGGGTGTAGTGCATCACCGCCTTGCGCGCCGAGAACAGGCCCTTGGAATCCGAATAGCCGGCCGCATCGCGCAGGTTGTGGATCACGTCCACCACGATCTCTTCCGGCGCCTCGAAGCCGAAATGCGCCAGGTTGCCGATATTCAGCTTGGTGACGCGGTGCCCCTCGTCCTCCATCTGCTTGGCGCGCTGCAGGACAGGGCCGCGGATGTCGTAGCAGACATCCGACAGCTTGTGTGACTTGCGGACCGCCCGCAAGGCGGCGGCGTCGGCGCGGGCGGCGCCCTGCAAATCACCGATCGGCTCTGCCACCTTGAGATTGGGCGTCTTGCTCATCATCTTCCCCTGTCGAAAGGACGCTGGCTGCATGGATTGCTGCAACGCAAAAACCTTGCGTTTGGCCAGAAAATCAAAAGATTGTAATCTACCCCAAGCCTGCCGCCCCCGGCAAATCCTGCCCGAATCGTGCACCGCCCATGAAACTCCATCACGACAGCATTTCCGACAAGAACGTCATCACCGGCTACGGCCCCGACCATGTCCAGATCAACGGCACGGCGCATCGTGGCAACCTGGTGGTGCTCCCCGACCGCATCGAGACCGGCTGGACGACAGGCGACTTCCATGCACTCAGCGCAGCCGGCTTCGCCGCGCTGGCCGCGCTCGACTGCGAGGTGCTGCTGATCGGCACCGGCGAGCGCCAGCGCTTTCCCTCCCCCGCCCTGCTGCGGCCCCTGATCGACGCGCAGATCGGCTTCGAGATCATGGACGTGCCGGCCGCCTGCCGCACCTACAACATCCTCATGGGCGAGAACCGCAACGTGGCCGCCGCGCTGGTGTTCGACGCCGCCTGAGAACGTGTGAAGAAATCGTAGCGAGCAGGGTCGAGTGCAAGGCGCGAGCTCGCGAACGACGAGACATATCAAACAGATAGGCGAGGAGTGAGCGAGTGAGCAACGCAGCAATCGGCACGCGCAGTAGATTTATTCACACGTTCTGAGCCCACCTCGCGCGATTGTCATCGTCACGGAATGTCGATTACCCTGCGGTGAAGACCTCATCGACAGGAGCAAGCATGATCGACCAAGGCGCACCCGACATCACCCTGCCCGCCACCGGCGACCAGAGCATCCGGCTCGCCGACCTGCGCGGCCAGACCGTGGTGCTGTACTTCTACCCCAAGGACAACACCCCCGGCTGCACCAACGAGACCCGCGACTTCGGCGCACTCCACCCCAGGTTTGTCGAGGCCGGCTGCGTCGTGCTGGGCATCTCCCGCGACAGCCTCAAGTCGCACGAAAACTTCAAGGCCAAACTCGAACTGCCCTTCGAGCTGCTCTCGGACGCCGACGAGCTTGCCTGCCAGGCCTTCGACGTCATCAAGATGAAGAACATGTACGGCAAGCAGGTGCGCGGCATCGAGCGCAGCACCTTTGTCATCGACCGCGACGGCGTCATCCGCCGCGAATGGCGTAAAGTCAAAGTCGACGGACACGCCGAAGAAGTGCTCAACGCCGTCCAGTCGCTGTAACGCACCGAGCCGTTCCATACCGATACCCTGCCGGAGCCTGCATGGTCACCAAACGCGCATCGAAGTCGCAAAAGAGCAAGCTGTTCGTCCTCGACACCAACGTGCTGATGCACGACCCCACCAGCCTGTACCGCTTTGAAGAGCACGACCTCTACGTCCCGATCATGACGCTGGAGGAACTCGACGGAAACAAGAAAGGCATGTCGGAAGTGGCCCGCAATGCGCGTCAGGCCAGCCGCATGATGGACGAGATCGTCCGCGCCTGCCCCAACGGCATCGACGAAGGCATCGATCTCACCGCCCCGTCGCGCCGCCAGGCTACCGGCCGGCTCTACCTGCAGACCGAAGCCATCGACCTGCACCTGCCCCCCGGCCTGCCCACCGGCCGCGGCGACAACCACATCCTGGCCGTGGTCGCCTTCCTCGCCAAACGCTTCCCCAAGCGGCCGGTCATCCTGGTGTCCAAAGACATCAACATGCGCATCAAGGCCCGCGCCCTCGGCCTGGAGGCGCAGGACTACTTCAACGACAAGGTCCTCGAAGACACCGACCTGCTCTACGCCGGCGCGCGCGAACTGCCGGCCGATTTCTGGGAAACCCACGGCGCCGACCTCGAGTCCTGGAAGGATGAGCGCCACACCTACTACCGGCTGCACGGCCCGCTGGCCGATTCGCTCAGCCACAACGAGTTCGTTTTCGACACCACCTCCGAGCCGCCCTTCGACGCCTGGGTGACCGAGCAGGACGGCCCCAACGTCGTCCTCGAAACACTGACCGACTACAGCCACCAGAAGAACAACATCTGGGGCATCACCGCCCGCAACCGGGAGCAGAACTTCGCGCTCAACCTGCTGATGAACCCGGAGATCGACTTCGTCACCCTGCTCGGCCAGGCCGGCACCGGCAAGACGCTGCTGACCCTCGCCGCCGGGCTCACGCAAACACTGGACGCCAAGCGCTACAGCGAAATCATCATGACCCGCGTGACCGTGCCGGTCGGCGAAGACATCGGCTTCCTGCCCGGCACCGAGGAAGAAAAGATGACCCCCTGGATGGGCGCGCTCGAAGACAACCTCGACGTGCTCAACGGCGCCACCAACGAAGGCGGCGAATGGGGCCGCGCGGCCACGCACGACCTGATCCGTTCGCGGATCAAGGTCAAGAGCCTCAACTTCATGCGCGGGCGCACCTTCATCAACAAGTTCCTGATCATCGACGAAGCGCAGAACCTCACGCCCAAGCAGATGAAGACCCTCATCACCCGCGCCGGCCCCGGCACCAAGGTGGTGTGCCTGGGCAACATCGCGCAGATCGACACCCCCTACCTCACCGAAGGCAGCTCCGGCCTGACCTTCGTGGTCGATCGCTTCAAGGGCTGGCCGCATTCCGGTCACATCACCCTGCAGCGCGGCGAGCGCTCGCGCCTGGCAGACCACGCCGCCGAGGTCCTGTAACACCCGCCACACACCGCACCGGCCACCACGGCCGGTGCGCCGGCTGAGCACACCAGGCCCCGATCACCGCAGCCCGCTGACCGTGCACCGCAACATCCTCGAAATTCATTTTACTTTCAGCGCGTTATAGCGGATACTGGTCGGTTTTCCCGTCGCCTGTTACGCCCGGGGATGCCAGAGACCACGAGGCCAGCATGACAACGTCCGACCAGACTCCCGCCACTTTCGCCGCCCTGGGGCTATCCGCTCCGGTACTGACTGCCCTGTCAGAGATCGGCTACGAAACCCCCTCGCCCATCCAGGCGGCCTGCATCCCGCACCTGCTCGAAGGGCGCGACCTGCTCGGCGAAGCCCAGACCGGTACCGGCAAGACCGCCGCCTTCGCCCTGCCGGCGCTCGAGCGCGTCGACGCCGGTCGTCGCGTCCCGCAAGTGCTGGTGCTGACCCCCACCCGTGAGCTGGCCATCCAGGTCGCCGAAGCCTTCCAGGCCTATGCCCGCTACCTGCGCGACTTCCATGTCGTGCCACTGTACGGTGGCCAGAGCATGGTGGTGCAGCTGCGCCAGCTCAGCCGCGGCGCCCAGGTCATCGTCGGCACGCCGGGCCGCCTCATGGACCACATCGAACGCGGCAGCCTCAAGCTCGACGACCTGCGCCTGCTGGTCCTCGACGAGGCCGACGAGATGCTGCGCATGGGCTTTGCCGAAGACGTCGAGTGGATCCTCCAGCACACCCCCGACGGTCACCAGACGGCGCTGTTCTCGGCCACCATGCCGGCAGCCATCCGCACCGTCGCCCAGCAGCACCTCAAGAAGCCGGCCGAGATCAAGATCAAGGCGGCCACCGCCACCGTGTCGACCATCCAGCAACGCTACTGGATGGTGCGTGGCCACGAAAAGCTCGACGTGCTCACCCGCGTGTTCGAAGCCGAGGAAAGCCTCGACGCCGCCATCATCTTCGTGCGCACCAAGATCGCCACCGATGAGCTGGCCCAGAAGCTCGAAGCGCGCGGCTATGCCGCCGCCGCGCTCAACGGCGACATGACCCAGGGCCTGCGCGAGCGCGTCATCAACCAGCTCAAGACCGGCCATATCGACATCGTCGTCGCCACCGACGTGGCCGCCCGCGGCATCGACGTGCCGCGCGTCAGCCATGTCATCAACTACGACGTACCCTACGACACCGAGGCCTATGTCCACCGCATCGGCCGCACCGGTCGCGCCGGTCGCACCGGCCACGCCATCCTGTTCATCACCCCGCGCGAGCAGCGCATGCTGCGCGCCATCGAGAAGGCCACCCGGCAGAAGATCGAGGTCCTCGCGCTGCCCACCCGCAGCGAAATGGCCGACCGTCGCGTCGCCCGCTTCAAGCAGGAAGTGATCGATGTCCTCGAAAAAGAAGAGCTGCACTTCTTCATGGAAATGGTCGGCCAGATCCGCGACGAAAACGACCTGAAGGCCCACGCCATCGCCGCCGCCCTGGCCTTCATGGCGCAGCGTGACAAGCCACTGCAACTCGACGCCGGCAAGGGCAGCGAGCTGCCCACCAGCGGTGAAGTCCGCGCCCCGCGCGAGAACCGCGACGAAATCCTCAGCCGCCGTCGCGACGTCGCCGACGGCAAGCTGCGCCCCTACCGCATCGCGGTCGGCCGCCAGCATGGCGTCACCCCCAAGGAAATCGTCGGTGCCATCGCCAACGAAGGCGGCCTGTCCGGCAGCCAGATCGGCCAGATCCACCTGTTCGATGACTTCAGCGTCGTCGAGTTGCCCAGCGACCTGTCCAACGACACCCTGGCCACACTCAAGCGCACCCGGGTGTGCCAGCAGCAGCTGAACATTCAGGCCGACGACACGACAGCGCTGCCGGCCAAGCGCTTCGGCACCAAGCCCGGCGCCAGCAAGCGGCCCGGCGCACCGAAGAAGCCGTTCAAGGGCGGCAAGCCCTTCGTCAAGCGCGCCCCGAAGGCCTGAGAACTTGTGAAGAAATCGTAGCGAGCAGGGCCGAGTGCAAGGCGCGAGCGAGCGAACAACGAGACATATCAAATGGATAGGCGAGGCGTGAGCGAGTGAGTAACGCAGCAATCGGCACGCGCAGTAGGTTTATTCACAAGTTCTGAGAGGGCGTGACGACATCGTTGTGAGCCAGGCCGCTTGCCTGCTCGCTTGGCAAACAAGTGAGCAGGCAGTGCAACAATCGGCACGCGCAGCGGAAGTGCTCCCGCGTTCTGAGGCCAGCCGTTAGCGCTGCGTCGCCTGCAGCAGCAGGTTGCGCGGCGTCAGCGTGCGCTCGCAGAACTGGCCGAGCCGCACCCGGTAACCGGCGCTCGCCAAGCCAAGCGCCAGATCACCCACCAGCCACAATTCCAGCGCCCGGCGAAAGACATGGCGCACCAGTTCATAGCGCGCCACCTGAGCCTGCCGTCGCCAGCCGGTTGCCAGCCATTCATCCCAATGCACCACGGCCGGCAGCGTCACCGCCTCGCGTGCCGCCAGGTGGCGGCAAAACCCTTCGAAATCAAGCCGCCCCCAGGCGGCCGGGACCGGCCGGAATGCCCGGTAGCCCGTCCCCTCCAGCGCCTGCCGCAAGGCAATGAAGCCCAGCTTGAAGGCCCGCCCCTGCGCCTGCTGGCGTCGTTCACGCCCGCTCGCCGTCACCGTCTCGGCCAGCGCCAGGCGCAGGTCGCCGGCATCGAGCGCGAGCGTGGCCGCCGCGGCCAGGGGCTGATAGCGCTCGCCCACACCCCGGTCGTAACAACACGGCGCGATACTGAACGCCGTGGCACCGCCCTGCCCGGCGCGGCGCACCAGGCTGCGGTGCAATTCACCGCAGGCGTGCAGGGCCACCACGTGTCGCCCGGCCACCTGCGCCTGACCGGCGGCAGACAAGGCGTCCAGGCAGACACTGTGCTGCGTGCGCCCCGAGCGCTGTGCCAGCCGGCGGCTCTCGGCCGACAGGACCGGATCGATCTCCAGGCTGGTGACCGTCACCGCCCCCGCTGTCGCAAGCCGCCGCCCCAGGTGCCCCTTGCCGGCGCACCATTCCAGCACCGGGCCATCGCTCGGGCCGACCGCGGCAGCGAAGGCCTCGATCTGATCACGTTTTCGACCGGGAATCGCCCAGTCGAAGTGCGCATCGCATGCTGGCAGCGGGTGACGCTCGCAGGCCTCAACAACCGCCAGCGGCCCCAGGGCCGCCAGCGGGGGCAGATAGGTCGCCACCCATGCCAGGGTGCCCGCCTCGTCGGCCTGACGGCGGGCCAGATCGGTCTCGTCGAGCGCCAGCACCGCCTGCGCAAGCGCGGGATGGCGGAACACCCAGTCGGGCGACTCGACACAGAACGGCCGCGGCCGCCACACCTCGGCGTGGGCTGCGAGCACGTCTTGAAGCGCCAGGAAGCGGTCGGTCAGTAACATGGCGGCGAACGATACGCCGTTGCCGGCCGGAGGCAAGTGGAATCGACGCATGGCGCCGACCCGGCAGATACGGTATAAGCGGGACGACTGACTGCACGAACCGCCCCCATGAACGCTCTGGTCAATCTGGATGATCCCGCCGACGTCGCCGACGCCCTCTCGCACGAGTGGCTGGTGGCCTGCCTGTGTGCCGAATGGTGCGGCACCTGCCGGGAATATCGCGACGGCTTTGCCGCCACCGGGGCGCAGTTCCCGCAGGCCGCCTTCTTGTGGGTGGATATCGAGACCCACGCCGACTGGGCGGACGAGATGGACATCGAGAACTTTCCCACGCTCATGGTCCAGCAAGGCGACGCGGTGCGCTTTCTCGGCACCATGCTGCCCTACCCCGCCCACCTTCAGCGTGCGCTCGAGAGCCTGTTTGCCGCCTCGGCAGAATCCCCCGGCCCCGGGGAGGACGTCCCCCTCGATCTGCGCGCACTGCTGCGCCCGCTCGCCGGCTGAGTCGGCTCAGGAACCGATCTCGGGCCGCAGCAAGGGTGCCAGCCGCGCCGGCGCCTGCATGGCCTGTTCAACGATCTCCGACACCGACACCGGTCGCTGCGGACTGAGCGTCAGGCGGATACTGGCCGTCTCCCCGCTGATGAACTCGGTCAGGGTGGTGCAGGCCTTCCTGCGCGCCCCGACATCGGTGACCGGCAGGTCTCTTTCGCAGTCGCGCTGCGCCTTTTCGATGTCGGCCTTGAAGCGTGTGTCGCGCTGCGCGGCCGCCTTGCCGTCGGCCGGCGACACCGGAATGGCATAGCGCTTGTGCAGGGCGATGCTGCGCTTGACGTAGCCATCATCGCGCAGGCCGGCTTCGAGGTGCTTGAGCCGCACCTCGCCCATCGTTTCAAGCCATTGGAAAGCCATCCCCATGCCCATCATGCCCGGCGGCGGACCGCCGCGCCGGCCGCGCGGGCGATCGGGCAGCGCAAACGCCGACGGTGCCGCGCCGCCCTCCGACAGACGCGCCAATGCCCCGACACGCTCCAGCGCCAGGTCGAGACGGGCCGTCATCACATCCGGCTGCTCAAGCGCCACGGCCAGCGTCATGGTGTCGTCGTCCAGATCCATGTGCCAGGCCATGGTGAGCTTGGCCGGCGGCAGTTGCGAGCGCCCACTGGCCTGCACGAACTCGACCTCGCCCAGCGGGCTGAAACCGTCGCTGGTGCTCACGCCATGCATCTGTACCTCGGCCCGCTTGCGTCGCGGCTCGTCAATGAAATCGTCGATATCGACCCGCGCAATGCGCATGTCCGCATTGCCCAGCACACCGGTGATGTTCACCTCGTCGAGCCGCACACTGCCGCCGAACGGCGACGCCGACACGGATTTCCAGTGCACCTGGTCGCGCATGCCGTGCTCGTCAAGCGCCTGAACAATGGCCGCCTCGGCCTTGCCGTCGGCCACCTGGCCGAGCACCGCCCAACCCACCACGAGGGCTGCGAGCGCCCCGCCGCCGGCGAGCATCAGGTTTCGCTGACTCATCGCCATGGCAGCCTCCTCATTGCGCGCGCTGAAGGTCCGCCTGCGCGGCCTCCGGCGTCCAGTCAGGCTGGCCGAGCGTCATGCGTGCCACGGCCAGCGGATCGAACAGATCGGTGCAACCTTCGTTCTTGCACGGCAGGGCTGACTGCACCGCCACCAGGGTCAGCGGCAGGCCTTCATCATCGCGCCGGGCGGTATCGAGCGTCACCTCGCCCTCGATGCGGTACCACCCCGACGCCAGATCGCGGCGGCCGGTCAGGTGCATGGCGTAGGGCCAGTCGACCGCCGCCGCATCGCCTTCGCTGCCGTCGACCCGCACGATGCGCGTGATCGTGTGCTTGCCGCCGGACATCAGCCTGCCGTAGGCGCCGCCGCTCAGCGGCGCATAGCCGATGTCCGATTCCAGCCGTTGCCGCAGCCGCTGCGGATCGCGGGCAGCCTCGTCGACCAGCTGCTGGTAGGTTTGCAGGTTGCGGCGTTGCTCGTTGGCCAGCTGCACCTGCGCCATGCGCAGGCGCTGGGCCTCGCGTTGCTCGGCGTATATCCGCTGCTGTTCGGCACGCTGCTCTTCCATCTGCTTCTGCCGGGCCAGGCGGGCATCGCGCTGGAACAGGTAGTTGTTGGCCTGCTGGAGGTTGTATTGCCACGGCCCCCAGTCCTTGCTGCGCCGCTCGCGCCCGCGCCAGACGCTGATCCCGTACAGCAGGTGGTCGGCCTCGCCGGCCACCGTGCCACGTTCGAAATCGCTGGCAAACAGCAGGTTGGCCCGCGCAGCGCCATCCACGCCCGCCGCATCGAGCGCGACCACCGCCGCATCGACCGCAGCGCGGATCGCCTCGGCCTGGCGGAACCGATCGACCTGCTCGGTCACCGCGTCGACCTGCGGGTCCACCTGCCAGGCGCCGATCCCCCCGTAGCTGGTCGCCCGCGCCCGGAGCAGGAAATGCGTGCGCGTACCGGTATCGCTGGCCAGATGCAGCCACAGGGTGTTGCGCGTGTCGGTGGCGGCCAGCCGGGTCGCGGTCACTTGCTGGGTGAAGGGAATGCCGCCGGCGAACCACAGGTGTCCGGTCCGCCCGATCGCCACGCCGTCGGAGCGCTCAAGGATCAGCCGGCCACGGCCGGTGGCGTAGCCATCGTCACCACAGCTCAGCGCATCCGACTTGAGGGTGACGTAGCGCATGTCGGTGCGCGAATCGATCCGCGTCAACACGCGACAGCCATTCTGATCGGTCATCTCGCTCAACACCTCGGCCAGCGCGCCCGTGCGCGATCCGTCGCCCGGCGTCCAGCCACCCACCGCGAAGCGGGCCAGCGCCGGCGTCGAGGGCTGCGACGGCGTGACGATCGGCGGCGGAGGCGCCGGCATCGGTGACGCGGGAGCGGGAGCGGGAGCGGGCGCGGGCGCGGGTGCGGGTGCGGGTGCGGGTGCGGGTGCGGGTGCGGGTGCGGGGGCCGGAGCCGGTGTCGGTGTCGGTGTCGTAGCGGGCACAGGCACGGGCACCGCGGGCTGAGGCGTCGGCACGGGGGGCGCAGCGGGGGGTTCAGCGGGTGCCGGCGTCGGCGCGGCGGCGGCCACGGGCGGCATGTCCTGGGCCGGCGTCACCCGCAAGGCCCAAAGATCCGCCTTGCGGCTGCTTCCTCGGGCAAACGACCGGCCATCCGGGGTCTGGCTCACCCAATCCAGGGCGGTCGCCTGCGGACATTGCGTGTTGAGCAAGGCGCCCAGCTTCGGCAGCAGACGCGCCAACCCGGCCGTCTCCGCCGCACCGCCATGCACCGCACGCAATGACAATGTCGGCGCACACCAGGGCGTACCCGCCGGTTGCTCGACAAATAGCTCGATGTTTTCAGACTGCGAGAAGGCCAGCCGGTAGCTGTCGGCCTGCGCCGCCGTCGACAGCGGCAGGATCGCCAGCAGCAGGCACCACCGGGCCCGCATGCTCAGCTCAACTGCCAGGCGCCGTCGGCACTCTGGCAGGCATCGACGGTCTTGCGTTCTTCACCGTCGGCGGTCTTGACCCGATAGTCCACCGTACGGCAGGTGGTCTTCACCGCCACCTGTTCGCTGACGGCAGCACTCGGCTCAATGGCATCGAGATCAAACCCCTGGGCACTCGCCGAGGCGGTCGAGATGGCGTCCAGGTCGGTTGGCGCATCCTTGGCCGCGGTCGGCACCGGTCCCACCAGGGGCGCATAGACATAGCCGACCGTCACGCCCTTGCGGCCGACAGCGATCCAGTCATTGTCGGTACGCCCGAGGGCGGTGAAGGTCTGCCCCTCGAGGAAGCCCCCCACTTTCTCGGCATCCGTGCCCGGGCCGGCGCGCAGATTGGCGGACTTGATGGCATGGTAAGGCTGGTTGATGACCGCCATGTTCTGCACGGTCGCAATCTTGGGCGCGCGACGCAGGGTCTGCTGCGTGGTGACGGTTTTGCTCGACACCGGCGTGATCGTGGCGCTGGCGCCACTGTGGCCGGACTGCCAGGCCACCGGCCGGCCCGAGTCGAGCGCCTCTTGCGTACTGGCCGCCAGCGCGGCGCGGTCGCGCTCATCGAGCCGGGCACCAATCCAGTTCCCCAGCGCCCCGCCCGCCAACGCACCGGCAAGGATGGCCAGGTCTCGCCCCGAGCCCTTGCCGACCTGGCTGCCGATCAAGGCGCCACCCACCGCCCCGAGCACCGACCCCATGGTCTGCTTCGACATACCGCCTTCGCCGGTCGTTGCACAGCCGCCAACACTCAGCGCGAGCGCTGCGGCAATGATGGTGAGGTGTCTGGCTGTTGACATGAGACGCGCTCCCCCGATCGCCCGTCCGACCCCGCACAGGCGACCGCGATCAATGGCCGCCGTTGGGGCGACCCGACAAGCATCGCCCGGCACGGGTCGCATGACCACGCGCCCCGGCACGATGACTTCCGCGCGCGGGTACGCGGGTGGCCCGGATGCGCCGCCCTTGGAGGCTTTTGCTTACAAACTGACTATAGAAACCGACCCATCCGAATACAAGCCGGCCGCCACGCGGTGCGGCGCGCCGCCGATTCGCCCGATGCCGCGCCATGGCATATGCTATGCGTGTTTCCCCGCTCAACGATGACTGGCCCCGCCATGGAAGAACCGACCCTCTCCGAGCTGTGTTCGGGCGACTTCGCGGTCGCCGGCCCCGACACGCCGATTGCGGAGATTGCACATCTGGTGGCCGGACACCCCATGCTGGTGGCAGTCGTGGCGGACCGCCCGGTCGGCGTGCTGACCGCCGCCATGGTGCTGTCTGCACCGCTGAACGGCAACGAGACGGTCGCCGAACGCATGGCGCCGCCGCCGGTGCTCGATGCCCGCGCCGACTGCACCACCGGCTACCGGCATCTGCGCAACACCCCCCTGCGCGCGCTGGTGCTGGTCGACGACAGCGGCGGCGTGGTGGGCGTGATCGGCGAACGCGAGCTGTTATCGCATTTTGCGACCCGGGCCGAGGCGCTGGCGCCCAAGCCGACCCTCGAGTCCACCGACATTTCGCTGCGCAAGGCGCTCAACGCCGTACGCCACAGCGACCGGGTGCTCGACTCGGTGTTCTCCGCCTTGCCGGACCTGTTCTTCTGCATGCGCCGCGACGGCACGATCATCGACTATCGCGCCCGCCAGGATGACGATCTGTACGCCCCGCCGGCGTATTTCCTCGGCAAACGGATGCAGGACGTGCTCCCCGAGGCCACTGCCCGCCAGTTCTCCACCCATCTGACGCAAGCGATCAACACCGGGCAACTTGTCAGCTTCGACTACACCCTCGAGATGTCCGGCGACACGCGCCGCTTCGAGGCCCGGATATGCCCGCTCGACGAGCATGAGCAAATCATTGCCGTGGTGCGCGACATCACCGACAGCTACGCGACCAGCCAGGCCCTGCGCGAGAGCGAGGCCCGCCTGAATTTTGCGCTCGAGGCCGCCGAGGGGGGCGTGTGGGACTGGGACCTGCCCAGCGACACCTGGCGCGCCAGTGCGCGGTTTTTCACGCAACTGGGCGACCCGCCGGACGAGGCCCCGCAGCGGCTCGACAGCTGGCTGCCACGCATTCACCCGGATGATCGCGCCCTCTTCCTCCGCCACATGAACGCCCAGCGCACCCTTGGCGCGCCACCGTTCGACATCGAGATCCGGATGCAGCATGCCGATGGCAGCGAGCACTGGATCCGGCGCAAGGGAAAAACCGTTGCCTGGGACGCCAGCGCCCGACCGGTGCGGGTGGTCGGCACGCACACCGACATCACCGCCCACAAGGCCGACGAACTCGCCCTGCAAGCGCTCAACCGCAAGCTGGAGAGCGCGCAGAGCATGGCCCATGTCGGCTGGTGGGAATGGTCGCCGGCCACCGGCGAGACCGTCTGCTCCGACGAGCTGATGCGCATGCATGGCCTGGCCACCGATGCCCCCGCGCCACGGCTCGAAGCCTGGGTCAATCATGTGGTCAGCGAAGATCGCGACCTTGTGCGCCAGGCGCTCGACACCGCGCTGAGCACCGGCCTGCTGGCCTGCGAATTCAGCATCCACCGCTACGACACGGGTGAGCGGCGTGACTTCAAGACGAGCGGCTATGTTTCCTTCGACGCCAGGCGCCAGCCCCTGAGGCTGTTCGGCGTCACCGCCGACGTCACCGAACTGCGCGACCTGGGCCGCCGCTACGCCCAGGCCGCACGCATCGGCGAATCGGCCGCATGGGAGATCTGGCCAAACGAAGGCCGCCTGCAGGTCGACGCCAACCTGGCCTGGCTGACCGGCGACACCCCGGACAGCCTGCCAACCAGCCTCAGCGGCTGGCTGTCGCGCCTGCCTGAAGAGGACGCCGAGGCGTTTCTCGCCGCCCTCACCGCCATCGCCCGCGGCGACACCGACACCCTCAAGCTCGACCACCGCATCCTTCGCTGCGACGGGCTGACCGGCTGGCTGCATGTCCAGGGCCAGCGCATCTCCGGGCCCGACGAAACCCCCGTCTGCGTGCTCGGTTCCTGGGTCGACATCACCGAGCACAAGCAGGCCGAAGCGCAGCTACGCGACAGCGAAACCCGCTTTCGCGCCCTCACCACACTGGCCCCGGTCGGCATCTACCACACCGACGCCGCCGGCCGCCTGCTCTACGCCAACCGGCGCTGGTGCACAATCGCCGGCCTCGCGCCGGCACAGGCCCATGACGATGGCTGGGCCAATGCCCTGCACCCGGACGACCGCGAACACATCGTGTCGCGCTGGCAGCGCGCGGTCGGCTCAGGCCAGGCCTTTGAAGCGGAATACCGCTATCGCCGCAGCAACGGCGAGATCGCCTGGGTGGTCGGGGCCGCCGAAGCGCTGCACGACGCCGAGGGCAAGGTCTCGGGCTATCTTGGCATCACCCTCGACATCACCGAGCGCATCGAGGCCGACAACGCCCGACGCGAGCACATCCACCTGCTCGAATCGCTGGAAAAAATCGACGCCGCACTGAGCCGCAGCCGCAGCGTGGACGATGCGCTGACCCTGGGCACCGCCGCCATTCTCGACATCCTCGACTGCGACCGCTGCTGGCTGATCTTCCCCTGCGATCCCAGCGCCGAGAGCTGGTCAATTCCCGCCGAATCGACCCGGCCCGACTATCCCGGCGCCAGCACCCAGCTCGACCGCTGCGCCATGACGCCGGACGTGGCGGACATCTGCCGCGCCGCACTGGACAGCCCAAGCCCCTACATCCTTGTCGACGGCGAAGACGACGGCGTCCTTGCCCCGCAAAAGGAACGCTTCGGTGTCCGCTCGATCATGCTCACGCCCCTGCGCCCCTCGACCGGCCCCGCCTGGGCCCTGGGCGTGCACCAGTGCAGCCATGCACGGCACTGGCGACCGAGCGAACAGCGACTGTTCGCCGAAGCGGCGCGCCGCATGGTCGGCGCCATCGAACGCCACACCCTGGTCGAGCAATTGCGCGCCAGTGAAAACCGCTACCGCTCGGTCGTCGAAGACCTGCCCGTCCTGCTGTGCCGGAACCGCCCCGACGGCATCATCGAGTTCGTCAACACCGCCTACTGCGAGTATTTCGGCAAACCGCGCGAGGCGCTGATCGGGCACAACCTGCTCGAGCTGATCCCGGCCGAACAACGCGACGCCGTCGCCACCCGGCTGGCCGCCCTGACGGCCGACAACCCGGTGCTGACGCATGAGCACGAAGTGCTCGACGCCAACGGCCAGACCCGCTGGCAGCGCTGGACCAACCGCGCCATCTGCGACGCCCACGGCCAGGTGCGGGTACTGCAGGCCTTTGGCGAGGACATCACCGAACGCAAGCGCGTCGAGCTGGCCCTCGTCCGCCAGCAACGCGAACTGGCCGAGGCGCAACAGCAGGCACATCTGGGCAGTTTTGTCTGGAACATCAGCAGCGACGAGATCCGCTGGTCCGACGAGCTCTTCCGCCTGTTCGGGCTGGACCCGCTCGCCCAGCCGCCAAGCTACCCCCTGTTTCTCGACGCCGTGCATCCGGACGACACCGCCCGTGTCGACGCCGCCTTCAAGGCCGCCTTGAAGAGCGCCACCCCCTTTCGCGAAGAGTTCCGGCTCAAGCGCCCCGACGGCGCCCACTGCTGGCTGTTTGCCAACGGCCGGATCGAAACCGAGCACGGAGGCCGAGCCGTGTTCATGCGCGGCACCCTGCTCGACATCACCGAGCGCGTGCACGCCACCGAAGCGCTGCAACGCGCGCACGACGAGCTGGAACTGCGCGTCGAGCAGCGCACGGCAGAACTCAAGAGCACCAACGCCGAACTCGAAGCCTTTACCTACGCCGCATCGCATGACCTGCGCGCGCCGCTGCGCGCCATCCAGGGCTTCCAGCGCGCGCTGGAGGAAGACTTCGGCACCGAACTGCCCGACGGCGCGCGGGACTTCCTTGCCGAAATCGCCACGGCCAGCGTCCGCATGGGCGAGCTGATCGACGGGCTGCTGGAGCTATCGCGCAGCAGCCGTGCCTCGCTGGTCCGCCAGCCGCTCGACCTGGGCGAGATGGCCGAGTCGATCCACGCCCGCCTGGCCCGCCAACAGCCCGAGCGCACCGTCACGCTGCGCTGCAACGGCGACCTCACTGCCCGCGGCGACAGCCGCCTGCTCGCCACCGTCATGCAAAACCTGCTCGAAAATGCCTGGAAATACTCGGCGGGCCGGGCACAGGCCACGATCACCCTCACCAGTAGCATGCGCAATGGGCAGAAGGTATATTGTGTCGAAGACAACGGCGCCGGCTTCGATCAAGCCTTTGCCAACAAGCTGTTCGAGCCCTTTCAGCGCCTGCACCACCCCAGCGAATTCCCGGGCATCGGTATCGGCTTGGCCACCGTTGCACGTATCGTCAGGCGCCACGGCGGCTGGATCGAAGGTGAGGGTCGCCCGGGAGAAGGCGCCCGCTTCCGGTTCAGCCTCGGAACACACGCGGGAGAAGTGGCATGATGCATCGCAAGTTGCTGCTGGTTGAGGACGACGCACAGGATCTGCGCCTGACGCTGCGCGCGCTCAAGCGCATCAACGTGGTCAACGAGGTGGACGTGGTCCAGGACGGCGCCGCGGCGCTCGACTACCTGCTCTGCCGTGGCAGCCACGCCGGCCGTGACCCGTCCGAGGGGCCCGCCGTCGTGCTGCTGGACATCCGTCTGCCCAAGCTCAGCGGGCTCGAAGTCCTCGAGCAGATGCGCGCCGACGAGCGCACCCGCAAGACACCGGTGGTCATGCTCACCTCGTCCGACGAGGAGCAGGACATCCTGCGCAGCTACGATCTGGGTGCCAACAGCTATGTACGAAAACCGCTCGATCCGGGCGAGTTTACCGAGTCGGTCGCCCAACTCGGCCTGTACTGGATGCTGCTCAACGAACCGCCCAAGAGCAACGAATGAGAAACGCGCTGAATATCCTGGTCATTGAAGACAATGAACAGGATTTTCGCCTTCTCGAGCGCCACCTCGCGCGCAGCCACCTGAACAGCACATGCACCCAGGCGGGCAACGCCGCGGCACTGGCCGAGGCGCTGGCCCGCACCGACACGCCCTGGCACATCATCCTCAGCGACTACCAGCTGCCCGACATCGACATCCGGCGCACGGTCGCCCAACTGGCCCGCTCACACCCAGACACCCCCGTCATCCTCGTCTCCGGCACCATCGGCGAGGAGACCGCGGTCGACCTGCTGCGGGCCGGCGTGGCCGATTTTGTCAGCAAATCGAATCTCACCCGGCTCGTCCCCGCCATCGACCGCGCCGTGGCTGCCGCCGCAACGCGCCGGGCCCGGCAGCACGCCGAGCGCGAACTGCAATTGCGCGATCGCGCGCTGTCCGCCGCGGTCAACGGCGTCATCATCACCCTGGCCGACGACGACATGCCCGTGGTGTACGTCAACCCGGCCATCGAGCGCATCACCGGTTACCCGGCAAGCGAGGTGCTCGGGCGCAACTGCCGCTTTCTGCAGGGCGACGATCGCGACCAGGCAGACATTGCCCGGATCCACGACGCACTGTCCCGCGGCGACGCCTGCCGCGCCGTGCTGCGCAACTACCGCAAGGACGGCAGCCTGTTCTGGAACCGGATGAGCATCTGGCCGGTCAAGGCGCCGCAGGGGCACACCACCCATTTCGTCGGCATCCAGGAGGACATCACCGAGCAGCGCCAGGCCGATGAGCGCCTTCGCCAGGCGGCGGCGGTGTTCGACAGCAGCACCGAGGGGATGATGATCACCGACCTGTCCGCGAACATCATTGAAGTCAATCGCGCCTTTGTCGAGATCACCGGCTACGAGCATGATGAAGTCATCGGCCAGTCCACCCGCCTGCTGCGCTCCGGCCAGCACCCCCCGGCGTTCTACCAGGCGCTGTGGCGCAGCCTGCTCGATACCGGCCAATGGCGCGGCGAGGTCTGGAACCGCCGCAAAAACGGCGAGATCTACCCCGAGTGGCTGACACTCAGCACCGTGCTGGACGACGCCGGCGAGCCGGTGTTCTACGCCGGCGTGTTCTCCGACATCACCAGCGTCAAGCAATCGGCACAGCAGCTCGAGCACCTGGCCCACCACGACCCGCTCACCGACCTGCCCAACCGCATGCTGCTCAACGCACGCCTGCATCATGCGATCGAACACGCCACCCGCAGTGGCGCATCGCTGGCCGTGCTGTTTCTCGACCTCGACCGCTTCAAGAACATCAACGATGTCTACGGCCACCCCTTTGGCGACCAGCTGCTGCGCCAGGTGGCTGAGCGCCTGCGTGACTGCGTGCGGCTTGACGACACCGTCGCCCGCCTCGGCGGTGACGAGTTCGTGGTCCTGCTCGAGGAGGTCAAGGAACCCCACAGCGCCGCGCTGGTGGCCGAAAAGATCCAGCTCGCGCTCAACCAGCCCTTCGCCATCGAGTTGCGCGAACAGTTCGTCACCGCGAGCATCGGCATCAGCATCTTCCCGCGCGACGGCACCGACGCAGCCGACCTCATCCGCAACGCCGACGCCGCCATGTACCAGGTCAAGGAGGGCGGGCGCTTCGGCTTCGCCTTCTACACCCCGGAACTGACCCGCAAGGCCACCGAGCGCGTCCGCCTGGAAAACGACCTGCACAAGGCCCTCGACCTCGACCAGCTCCAGCTGCACTACCAGCCACAGGTGGACTTGACGAGTGGCCGGATCACCGGCGTCGAAGCCCTGTTGCGCTGGCAGCACCCCACGCGGGGCCTGCTCTACCCGCCCGCCTTCATCCCGATCGCCGAGGAAAGCGGCCTGATGCCTCGCATCGGACGCTGGATTCTCCACACCGCCTGCCGGCAGGCCCGTCAGTGGCTGGACGCCGGCATCGACGTTGGCCGCATTGGCGTCAATATTGCCGCCTCGCAGCTGCGCCGCGGTGATCTCGTCGCGCTCACCCGCGACACCCTCGCCGAGACCGGCCTTCCGGCCGCGGCGCTGGAGCTGGAAGTCACCGAAGGGTTCATCATGCAACAAGCGGCTGAAGCCATCCCCCGCCTCGACGCCCTGCGCCAGCTCGGTGCCGCCATCGCCATCGACGACTTCGGCACCGGTTACTCCTCACTGTCCTATCTCAAACGGCTCCCGATCACCCGCCTCAAGATCGACCAGTCCTTTGTGCGCGACATCCCCGGCGACAAGGACGACGCGGCCATTACACGTGCCATCATTGCACTGGCCAACAGCATGGGGCTGGATGTCATCGCCGAGGGTGTGGAGAGCGCCGAGCAGGTCGCCTTCCTGATCAACGAAGGCTGCCATTCTGGTCAGGGGCATCGCTACTGCGCAGCCGAGCCTGCCAGCGTGCTCACCCCCTGGCTACAGCAGCACTGCCGCCACGCGGCCGACCCGGCCGCCGGCTGATCACCCCGCGGCCGTTGCCGGCAAACGCACCAGCACCCGCAAGCCACGCCCCGAGGCCGGCGTCTCCAGCGTGACCGATCCGCGGTGCGCCACCACGATTTCCCGGACAATGGCCAGGCCGAGCCCGATACCGCTGCCGGCACTGCCCGGCGTGCGATAGAAACGGCCAAAGACACGCTCCCGCTCGTCGGGCGCGATCCCGGGGCCGTCATCTTCAACTGTCAGGAACACCGCATCGGCATGCGGTGCGCAATGCAGGTTCACCCGCCCGCCCGCCGGCGCGTACTTGAGCGCGTTGTCCATGAGATTGGCGATCAGCTCACGGAGCAGCGTGCCATCGCCCGCCACCGTGGCGGGGCTGCGGTGCACGCCAAGGTCGATCTGTTTGTGATCGGCCACCACCAGCCAGTCGTCGAGCATGTCATCGATCAGCGGCGCGAGGTCCACCGGCCGGCCGTCCAGCCGCAAACGCTCGCCGGCCTCGGCGCGCGCCAGTGCCAGCAGCTGGTTGGCCAGGCGGGTCACGCGGCGTGTGGCCTGGCTCACATGCGCCAGTTGCGCCGGTTCAGGATGGGAGCCGAGCAGCTCCACCTGCATCTGCAGGTTGGCCAGCGGCGTGCGCAGTTGATGCGCGGCATTCTGCAGAAAGCTCCCTTGCTGTTCGCGTGCCGCGGCCAGGCGCGCCAGCAGCGTATTGAGCGCATGCACCAGGGCACGCAATTCCAGCGGCACACTCGCCGGATCCACGGCGGACAGGTCATCGCCCGTGCGCTGGGCCAGGCGCGCACTCAGCCGGGCCAGCGGTGCCAGGCCCGAGGGAATCGCGAAGCGGACGATCGCCGCCGCGGCCACGCCCACTGCCACCAGGGCAAAGCCAAAGCCGAGCAGCAACTGCTGGAGTGCCGCACGACGTTTGCCCAGGGTTTCCGCCACCGTCACATGGAAGCCCTGCCCCGCCACCGAGCGGTGCAGGCGCACACCGCGAATGGCGCCGTCGCGATAGTGCACGTCGTAGTAAACGGGCGCAGCGTCGATGGCCATCGTATCGGCCGACGGCAGGTCCCCGTCACCGGCAATCAGCGCGCCATCGTCGCCGCGGACACGATAGAAAATGGTGTCGACCGAATCGGTGCGCAGCAAGGCCTCGCCACCGGCGGCCATGTCCATCACCAGGCCGCCCGCCTCGACACGGATACGATGCGCAACGCCGTCCGCCAGGTTCAGCAGGTTGGCGTCATACGCCGAACTGACCACATCGCTGGCGGCACGGTAGGCGAAGATCCCGCCGACCAGCGCGATCAAGGTCGGAAACAGCAGCGCGCGCAACAATCGCCGGTGGAGACTGGGCATCCCCGGACTCACCCGGCCATCATCGGCATGTTCCACAAGACGCCCGCCCGGCACCGGATCGCGGCATGTGTCTCAGTGCCTGACCGGCGCATCGGCTTCGCGTTGTTCGAGCCGGTAGCCAAACCCCCGCACGCTGCGGATCACCAGCCCGGCCACCTCCAGGCGCGGCCGCAGGCGGGAGATATAGACCTCCACCGCATTGGGCGAGCCGTCGGCCACCAGACGCTCTTTCGGCACGGTGCGCCCGGCTGCCTCGACCAGGGCCGCCAGCAATGCCCACTCGCGACCGGTCAGGGTCATCGGCTCGCCGAGCAGGGTCGCCTGGTGATCTTCGATGTCCATTTTCAGGGCCCCGAAGCTCAGTTCCGTGCGCGCCAGGTGTCCGACGCGGCGCGCCACCGCCCGCATCCGGGCCGACAGCTCGGACAGTTCGAAGGGCTTGGCAAGATAGTCGTCGGCCCCGAGGTCGAGTCCGTAGATACGGTCAGACAGCGCATCGCGGGCAGTCACCAGGATCACCGCCACCGGCAGTTTGCTGGCGCGGATGCCACGGACCAGTTCATAGCCCGACAAGCCGGGCAAACCGACATCGATCAGCGCCATGTCGATGCCGCCGGCCGCCAGCCGATCATGCGCCGCCATGCCGTCGTCGAGCGCCTCCACGGCAATGCCCTGCGCCTGCAAATGGGTCGCCATGCCGTGCGACAGCTCCATATCGTCTTCGACAATCAGTACGCGCATTCTGTCCTCTCACGCCGCACGCTGGCGGCACACGACAAAGTGTAATCCGACCGCACCGGCTGGCAAGCCCCCGCCCACCGGAGCGACAAAGAAAAACTCCCGCCGCAGCGGGAGTTTTTCGGGACAACACACCGGGCAGATCAGTGACCGGTTGCAGCGCCTGCACCGCGCGGCGTGCGGATGTCTTCCACCAGGTGCTGGATATGTTCCGGGCACGGGGCAGTGACTTTCGACACGATGAAGGCCACGGCCATGTTCAGGACCGCGCCAACCGAACCGATACCTTCCGGCGAGATGCCGAACAGCCAGTTCGCCGGGATGTTCTCCGCCATCGGCGTAATGAAGATCCCCTTGAAGTACAGGATGTAGCAGAAGGTGAAGATCAGGCCCGTCAGCATGCCGGCGATCGCGCCTTCCTTGTTCATCGTCTTGGAGAAGATCCCCAGGAGGATGGTCGGGAACAGCGAGGCGCAGGCCAGACCGAAGGCGAAGGCCACCACCTGGGCCACGAAGCCCGGCGGGTTGTAGCCGAGGTAACCGGCCACGCACACTGCCACCGCCGCGGCCAGACGGCCGGCCAGCAGTTCGGCCTTCTCGGACAGATCCGGCGTCAGGATGCCCTTCATCAGGTCATGCGAGATGGCGGCGGAGATCACCAGCAGCAGACCGGCTGCGGTCGACAGTGCGGCAGCGATACCACCGGCGGCCACCAGGGCGATCACCCAGTCGGGCAGCTTGGCGATTTCCGGGTTGGCCAGCACCATGATGTCGCGGTCAACCGTCAGCTCGTTGCCTTTCCAGCCAGCCGCTTCGGCCTTGGCCATGAAGTCGGCGTCCTTGGACTTGTCGTTGTAGTACTGGATGCGGCCGTCGCCGTTCTTGTCTTCGAACTTGATCAGCTTGGTTGCTTCCCAGCGCTTCATCCAGTCCGGACGGGCTTCGTAGCTCAGCGCCGATTCCGGTGCGAACACCTCGCCGCTCAGCACGCCCGGGGTCACCGTGGAGTGCAGGTTGTAGCGGGCCATGGCGCCAACGGCCGGTGCCGTGGTGTAGAGGATGGAGATGAACACCAGCGCCCAGCCAGCGGACGAACGGGCGTCCTTGACCTTCGGCACGGTGAAGAAGCGCACGATCACGTGGGGCAGACCGGCAGTACCGGCCATCAGCGCGAAGGTGATGGCAATGACGTCGATATACGACTTGTTGCCCGAGGTGTATTCCTGGAAGCCCAGGTCATGCACCACCATGTCGAGTTTGGCCAGGAACGGCTCGCCCGAGGCCACCGACCCGCCCAGACCCAGTTGCGGGAAGACGTTGCCGGTCAGGTTCAGCGAAATGAAGATCGCCGGCACCATGTAGGCGAAGATCAGCACGCAGTACTGCGCCACCTGGGTGTAGGTCACGCCCTTCATGCCGCCGAGCACGGCGTAGAAGAACACCAGACCCATACCGACGAGCAGACCGGTGACGATATCGACCTCCAGGAAGCGGGAGAACACGATACCGACGCCACGCATCTGGCCGGCCACGTAGGTGAAGGAGATGAAGATCAGGCAGATCACCGCCACCAGACGCGCACCGTTCGAGTAATAACGGTCGCCGATGAACTGCGGCACGGTGAACTTGCCGAACTTGCGAAGGTAGGGGGCGAGCAGCACGGCGAGCAGCACATAGCCGCCGGTCCAGCCCATCAGGTACACCGAGCCACCGTAGCCAAGGAAGGCGATCAGGCCGGCCATGGAGATGAAGGACGCAGCGGACATCCAGTCAGCGGCCGTTGCCATGCCGTTGACCACCGGGTGCACACCGCCGCCGGCGACGTAGAAGTCGCTGGTGCTGCCGGCGCGGGCCCAGATCGCCACCCCGATGTAGAGCGCGAAGGACAGGCCGACGACGATAAAGGTAAGCGTTTTAAGATCCATCTCTCGTACCCCTTAGTCTTCGTGAACGTCGTGATCGCGGTCGATCTTGTTCATGCGAGCCGCGTACCAGAAGATCAGGATCAAAAATGCGTAGATCGAGCCTTGCTGGGCAAACCAGAAGCCCAGCGGATAGCCGCCCAGGTGGATGCTGTCGAGCGCCGGCTGCAGAATGATGCCGAAGCCGAACGACACGACGAACCACAGGACGAGGATTACCGTCAGCAACCCGAGGGTTGCCTTCCAGTAAGCGTCGCCTGATTTCTTATCAGGGGATGTCATTGTGTTGTCTCCTCACGAAGTCTCTTGAGCGCACATGCGGTGCACGCGCTGGCAGCATTTAAGTCCCGGGCACTTACGCGATGCTTGCTCGAAGCTTACGATTTACTGAATGCACGCACGACGCGCCGCGCGGCGTGACAAAACCCTTTTCGGTACCATGAGCACCTGACCACCGGAAACCCATCATGTCCGACGACTGTCATCACGCCCCCGCGCCGCGCCGCGGCATCGGCATCGCCCGCGAGGGTGACTTCGACCCCGTCGCCTTCGAAAAGGCCGTCGGCGATCTGCTGCGCGCCTGCGGCGTCTCGACGGACGGCCCGCACACCGGCCGCACCGTCCAGCGCGTGCGCGAACTGTGGCAAAAACGCCTGCTCGGCGGCTACGAACTCGACCCCGCCGATGCGCTTGGCGACGGCTTCGACGACCCGCGCCGCGACATGGTCGTGGTGCGCGGCATCGCGGTGCACGGCATCTGCCCGCACCACCTCGTCCCCTTCCGCGGGGTGGCCCATGTGGCCTACCTGCCCGGCGGGCGCCTGCACGGCTTTGGCCGCATCGCACGCATGGTCGATGCCATCGGCCACCGCTTCACCTATCAAGAGTGGATGACCCGCGACATCGCCGAGGTGCTGGTCCGGCACGGCCAGGCCGCCGGCGCCGCCTGCCTGATCGAGGCCGAACAACTGTGCCTGCTGCTGGGCGAAGACCGCCGCGGCGACGAACGCGTCATCACCCAGGCCTTTGCCGGCAGTTTCGAGACCGACCTGCAGGCCCGTAACGAATTCCTGCGTGCCATCGGCCCAAGCGCCCTCTGACCCCAACCATGCGCCCCCTTCGGCCCGCCGCCGTCCTGCTGGCCCTTCTCGTGCTGGCCGGCTGCCAGAGCACCCCTTACGAGTCGCGGCCCTCGCCCAGCCTGCCGCCCGAGGTCACCCTGCCGGGCCAGCCAAGCCCGGCGCCGGTCATCAGCGCCCCCTCGGTTCCGATCACGCCCACGCCGACGCCACCGATGCCGGCCGCAAGCCGCCAGGCCATCGACCTCCTGCCCGGTGGCATCGCCGACCGCGCCGGCTGGGCGCGCGACATCGACACCGCGCTCGACCACCTCGGCATCCCCCGCAGCGCCGACAACCTCTGCGCCGCCATGGCGGTGATCGAACAGGAGTCCACCTGGCAGGCCGACCCGGTCGTGGCCGGCCTGCCGCGCATCGTGCGCCGCGAGATCGACAGCCGCGCCAAACGCTACGGCATTCCCCAGGTGGTGGTCAGCGCCGCGCTCGAAAAGACCTCGCCCGACGGGCGAAGCTACGCCAAACGCATCGCCGCGCTGCGCACCGAAAAGCAGATGAACACCCTGTTCGAGGACATGCTCTCCGAACTGCCGCTGGGCAAGACCCTGCTCTCCGGCTTCAACCCCATCCGCACCGGCGGCCCCATGCAGGTCAGTATCGCCTTCGCCGAAGACCACCTCGACCGCCGCCGCTACCCCTACCCGCGCAGCGGCAGCGTGCGCCATGAGGTATTCACCCGCCGCGGCGGCCTGTACTTCGGCATCGCCAACCTGCTCGACTACCCTGCCGACTACCCGCACCCGCGCTACCGCTTCGCCGACTTCAATGCCGGCCGGTACAGCAGCCGCAACGCCGCCTTCCAGGCCGCCATCAGCCGCGTCTCGGGCCGCAAGCTCGCCCCCGATGGCGACCTCCTGCGCTATCGCGGCAGCACCCCGAGCAGCGATGTCAGCGCCACCGAAGCCGCCCTGCGCACCCTCGCCGGCCGCCTGCACCTGAGCACGCGCCAGATCCGCGACGACCTTGAACACGAAAAATCGGCCGATTTCAGCCACACCCGCCTCTACGGCCGCCTCTGGCAACTGGCCGAGCGCCAGGCCGGGCGCGCCCTGCCGCGCGAGCAGATGCCCGACATCCTGCTCCAGAGCCCGAAAATCCAGCGCAAACTCACCACCGCCTGGTTCGCCAAGCGTGTCGAGTGGCGCTACGACCGCTGCCTGGCACGCGAGCGCTGATGCAACTGTTCTACGCCGACCACTTCGTCCTGCCGCTGCCACCCGGGCACCGCTTCCCGATGGCCAAGTACAGCCGCCTGCGCGAACGCCTGATGGCCAGCGGGCAGTTCGAGGCGACCGATTTCTGCGTGCCCGAGGCCGCCGACGACACCGCCCTGCTGCGCGCCCACAGCGCCGACTATCTCCAGCGGGTGGTCAACGGCACGCTGACCGAGGCCGAGCAACGGCGCATCGGCTTTCCGTGGACGCCCGAGATGGTCGAGCGCTCGCGTCGCTCGGCCGGCGCCACGCTGGCCGCCTGCCGCAGTGCGCTCGACGCCCGCTGCGCGGCCAATATGGCGGGCGGCACCCACCACGCGCATCGTGACTTCGGTTCCGGCTTCTGTGTATTCAATGACGCCGCCGTGGCCGCGCTGGCCATGCGCGCCGAAGGCCGCGCCGGGCGGATCGCCATCATCGACTGCGACGTGCACCAGGGCGACGGCACCGCCGCCATCCTGGCCGGCACGCCCGAGGTGTTCACGCTCAGCCTGCACGGCGACAAGAACTTCCCGTTCCGCAAGACCGTCTCCGACCGCGACATCGCCCTGCCCGACGGCACCGGCGACGCCGACTATCTGGCCGCCCTCGTCCCGGCGCTTGACCATGTGTTCACCCACTTCCGGCCCGAGCTGGTGATTTATCTTGCCGGCGCCGACCCCTTCGAGGGCGACCGCCTCGGCCGCCTGTCCCTGAGCTTCGATGGCCTCGCCCAACGCGACGCCCTGGTGCTCGGCATGTGCCGCAGCCTGCGCATTCCCGTTGCCATCGCCATGGCCGGTGGCTATGGTCATGACATCGACGACACCGTCGCCATCCACGCCACCACCCTACTCACAGCCGCCCGGCTGTTCCGGAGCCCCTGATGCAAGAAGAATCCCGTATCGCGCTGTTGATCGACGCCGACAACTGCCCCGCCAGCAAGATCGAACTGATGCTCGACGAGCTGGCCAAGTACGGCGTCACCAACATCCGCCGCGCCTACGGCAACTGGAAGAGCCCCAGCCTCAATGGCTGGGCCGACAAGGTGCATGAGTTCGCCATCCAGCCGGTGCAGCAGTTCGCCTACACCAAGGGCAAGAACGCCACCGACTCGGCCATGATCATCGACGCCATGGACCTGCTCTACACCCAGCGCCTCGACGGCTTCTGCCTGGCCTCGTCCGATTCCGACTTCACCCCGCTGGTGATGCGCATCCGCGCCAATGGCCTCAAGGTCTATGGCTTCGGCGAAAAAAAGACGCCGATGCCCTTCGTCAATGCCTGCTCGCGCTTTCTCTACCTCGAAAACCTGATCACCGAATCCCCCGACGACGCGGCCGCCCCTTCGGCCAAGCCCGAGCGCGTCAGCGGCAAGGCCCTGCGCGGCGACTCGCGCATCACCAGCCTGCTGCGCAACGCGGTCGAAGCCTGCGTCGGCGAGGAAGACAGCTGGGCCAGCCTGTCTTCGGTCGGCTCGCACATCAGCAACCAGACCCCGTTCGACCCGCGCAACTACGGCTACAAGAAACTCGGCGACCTGATCGAAGCCACCGGCCTGTTCGACACCGAACGGCGCGGCAGCCACCTCTACCTGCGCGACAAGCGCAGCAAGGGCAAGGGCAGCGCCGCCGCGTGAGCGCGCTGTTCGGCGTCGACTTCAGCTCGGCACCACGCCCGGCCAAGCCGATCGCCGTCGCGCACGGCCATGTGGACGGCGGCGTCGTCCATCTCGAGCGCCTCGCCGCGCTGCCCGACTGGCCGGGCTTCGAGGCCCTGCTGCACACCCCCGGCCCCTGGCTGGGCGCCTTCGATTTCCCCTTTGGCCTGCCGCGCGAGGGCATTGCCGCCCTGGGCTGGCCGGCCACCGGCTGGGCCGCGCTGGTGCGCCATGTGGCCACGCTCGACAAAACCACCTTTCGCGCCGCGCTCGACGCCGACCGCCAGCGCCGCCCCATGGGCGCACGCTACCCGCACCGGCGCACCGACCACGCGGCCCGCTCGCACAGCCCGATGAAGCTGGTGAACCCGCCCGTCGGGCTGATGTTCTTCGAAGGCGCCCCGCGCCTGCTCGCCGCCGACTGCACCCTGCCCGGACTGCATGCGGGCGACCCGGCACGCCTCGCCGTCGAGGCCTATCCCGGCCAGCTCGCCCGCCGGATCACCGCCGCCTCGTACAAAAGCGACACCCCCGCCAAACAGACCGCCGCACGGCGCGCCGCCCGCCACGCCATCGTCGCCGCGTTGTCCGCCGGCGTGGCCGGCCTGCCGCTGGCGCTCACCCCGTCACAGCACGCGCAACTGGTCGACGACCCCCGCGGCGACTGGCTCGACGCCGTCCTGGCGCTGATGCAGGCCGCCGGCTGCGCGCAACAGGGTGCGCCACGCTTCGGCGCCCCGTGCGATGCCGACCCGCTCGAAGGCTGGATCGCCACCGTCTGAGGCACGTACGCGATGCCGCGCCAAGCGCGTAGAATGTGCCCTCCTGGACATCCTGGGCGAATACGCCATGCTGCAGCCGAGCCTCCCGATCTACCCCGTCGCTGGCATCCGCACCATCGAGACGGCCGCCATGCCGACGGCCAAGCCGCCGCTCATGGAGCGCGCCGGTCGCGCCTCGGCCGAAGAGGCCGTACGGCTGATGATCGACCGCCCCGGCGCGCTGCTCATCGCCTGCGGCCCGGGCAACAACGGTGGCGACGGCTTCGTCATGGCACGCCATTTCCTGCAGGCCGGTCGCAAGGTCGTGGTGGCCTTCTCGGGCGACACCGCCAAACTGCCGGGCGACGCCAAGAAAGCCTGGGCGGCCTGGCGCGACGCCGGGGGCGAAACCCTCTCCGACCTGCCCGCCGCGCCGCCGGAAGGCTGGGCCCTGGTGGTCGACGCCTTGTTCGGCATTGGCCTGCAACGCCCCATCACCGGCCGCTACGCCGACTGGATCCGCGCCCTCAACGCCCTGCCCGGCCCGCGCATGTCGATCGACGTGCCCAGTGGCCTGTGCGCCGACACCGGCCGCGTGCTCGGCGTGGCTTTTCGCGCCACCCACACCGTCACCTTCATCGCCCTCAAACCCGGCCTGCTCACCCTCGACGGCCCCGACCACTGCGGCGAACTGGTCGTCAAACGGCTCGATCTGGACGCCAACAGCTATCTGCCGGCACCGGGCTGGGAGGTGCGTCCGGCATTGTTTGCCGACCAGTTCACCCCGCGCCGGCTCAACTCGCACAAGGGCTTGTTTGGCGACGCGGTCATCATCGGCGGCGCCGCCGGGATGTGCGGCGCACCACTGCTGGCCGGCCGTGCCGCCCTGCGCGCCGGCGCCGGGCGGGTGTTTGTCGGCCTGCTCGATCCACGTGCGCCGGCGGTCGACCTGATACAACCCGAGCTGATGCTGCGCCCGGCCGAGCAGGCGCTGGAAGAAGGCCACGCCATCGCGCTCGGCCCCGGGCTCGGACGCGATGCCGCCGCCAGCACCTTGCTGCAGCGCGCCATCGACGGCGAACACGCCTTGGTGCTCGACGCCGACGCCCTCAACCTGGTCGCGGCCAACGATGCACTCGCCGGCGCGCTCACCCGGCGCCATGCCGCCGTGGTGCTCACGCCGCACCCTGCCGAGGCGGCCCGTCTGCTCAAGGTCCGGCCCGACGAGGTGCAGGCCAACCGCCTCGAGGCCGTCCTCTCGCTGGCCCGACGATTCGACGCGCATGTCGTCCTCAAGGGCAACGGCAGCCTCATCGCCCACCCCGACGGCCGCTGGCTGATCAACCGCAGCGGCAATCCGGGGATGTCGGCCGCCGGCATGGGCGATGTGCTCACCGGCCTGCTGGCGGCCTTGCTGGCGCAAGGCTGGCCGATCGACTCGGCGATCATCGGCGCGGTGCACCTGCACGGCTCGGCTGCCGACCTGCTGCTCGCCAAGGGGATCGGCCCCATCGGCATGGGCGCCGCTGAACTGCCCGATGCCGTCCGGATACTGTTGAACCAGTGGGTGGCACAGCATCAACGGCCCTGAGCGGGCGCCCCAGGCGCTTCTTTTTGCAGCGGGGATCGGCTACATTCTGTAACAAGTGGTTTTCGCCACGTCAGCGACGCCCTGCCCATGCCCGGTTCCGACCGCCCTGTCGCGTCACCTTTTGCCAGTTCGTCCGCAAGCGAGCTGGCCTTGCCCGTCGTGACCCTGCCCGACGACACCCCGCTGTCGAAGGCCCTGGCCAGCCTGGCTGAAAGCGCCTCGCATGCCGTGCTGGTCCAGCGCCAGGGCGAGATCATCGGCATTCTCACCGAACGCTCGGCCCTGGCGCTGGGGCTCTCCGGCGACAGCAGCCAGCGGCGCCTGGGCGAGGTCTGCCAGCACGCCGTGCTGTGGGCCGATGCCAACGACAACTATGTCGATGTCTATGAACGCATGCTCAGCCGCGGCATGCGCCATGCCATCATTCGCGACGCCGACGGCGGCATGGCCGGCCTGCTCAGTGAAAGCGCCATCCTCGGCCGACTGGGCATCGAACACTTCGCCCACCTCGACGCCATTGAACAGATCATGACGCCACGGCCAACCACCGTGGCGCCGGGCACACCGGTGCTCGACTGCGCGGAGTTGATGCGGCGCGAGCATATCGGTTGCGTCGTCGTTCCGACCGATTCGGGCACCCCGCGCGGCATCCTGACCACCCGCGATGTGACCCGCCTGATGGCCACACGCAGCGCCCTGCACACGGTGCCCGTGGGCGAGGTCATGAGCCAGCCGGCAATCCGGCTCGAGGCGGACCGCCCGGTCTTCGAAGCCGCCCGCATGATGGCCTCGCACGCCATCCGCCACATCATCATCACCCGCAGCGGCCAGCTGTGCGGCATCGTCTCCGAACACGACATCGTGCGCTGCCTCGAGCATCGCTATGTCGACGTGTTGCGCCGGGTCATCCACCGTCAGGCCGACGAACTCGAAGCGCATCGCCAGATCCGGGCGCAAACCAATGTGCTCGACCAGCTGCTGTCGCGCAGCGAGGAGCTGGGCCTGTGCCTGGTCGACGCAACCGACCGGATCGGATTCATCAACGCCGCCGCCCGCACCCTGCTTGGCATCGCGCCCGACGCCCCGGCCGGGCACCTTGCCGACGCACTCGACACCCTGGACGACGCAGACCGGCAGCCATTGCATGCGCTGCTCGGCGGCGGCCCGGGCGCCGCGCCCGTGTCGCTGCGTGTGGGCACACGCCAGGTCATGCTGCGCGCCCAGCCCTTTGCCACCGACGACCGGGGGGAGGTGCTGTCACACCTGCTCATCCTGATCGACGAATCGATCGCCGACGAGGCCGGCGAGTTGCTCGGCTTCAGCCGCCACGCCTTCGGCGCCATGGCCCTGCCCATGATGTGGGCCGACGAGGCCGGCGAGCTTGCCATGAGCAACGCCGCCTTCGACCAGCTCGCCGGCCGGACGGACCCCGGCCAGCGCATGAACCTCGCGCAACTGTTCGATGGCGCCGACACCCTGCTGCCCGCGGAGGCCACCCACACGCTGCGGACCCGGCGCACGCTGCGCCGCCGCGATGGCCAGCGCATGCTGGTGGAGCTGTTCTTCAGCCGCATGCGCTTTCTCGGCAAGACGTATCTGGGCGGCTTCATCATCGACCTGTCGCAGCAGCAAGCCGTCGAGCAGGCCTTGCAGGACACCGAGCAACGCCTCACCGCGCTGCTCGACACCTCGCCGGACTTCATCGCCCTGAAAGATCCGGATGGCCGCTGGCAGATGGCCAACCCGGCCGGGCTGCGCATGTATGGCCTGGCCCAGATCGAGTGGCGCGGCCAGACCAATGCCGACCTGGCCGCGCGGGTCGAGGGCCCGATGCAGGACATCATCGCCCGCTGCACCAACACCGATCGCCTGGCCTGGTCGCGCCGTGAATCGATCCGCTATATCGAGGAGATCCCGCACACCGATGCGCCCGGCACCCGCTCGCTGGACATGATCAAGACGCCCCTGCTCGGTGGCGACGGCCAGCCCACCGCACTGATGGTCATCGGCCGCGACATCACCGAAAGGGTGCGCGCCGAACGCGCACGCCGCGAGAGCGACGCCCACCTGCACAGCGCGCTGGCCGGCATGGATGACCTGATGTTGATCGCCAGCAGCAGCGGCGAAGTGCTCGACCACTACCCCAAGCCCGCACCGCGGCGCTTCCAGCTGCCGGACACACCGCTGGTGGGCGCGCAAATCTGTGCCCTGCTCCCGCCCGAGGCCAGCACGCCACTGCAGAACGCCCACGAAAAGCTGCGCAACGGCCTCGGCGTCCAGAGTTTCGACTATGCCACCGGCACCAACGGCCAGACCGGCTGGTTCAACGTGCGCATGTCGCGACACCGGCATACCGATGGCGGCAAGGGCGGTGTGACCGTGATCATTCGCGACATCACCGCCAGCCGCCGCACCGCCGACCAGCTCGAACGCCTTCAGGCGACCGTGGACGACCGTGTCGACGAACGCACCGTCGAGCTGCAAAGCGCACTCGAGGAACTCGAGGCCTTCAGCTATTCGCTCTCGCACGACCTGCGCGCACCGCTGCGCGCGATCGACGGCTTCGGCCGCTTGCTGTCGCAAAACCTGTCCGGCCAGCTCAACGACATCAACCGCGACTACCTGAACCGCATCCAGGGCGCGGTCGAGCGCATGGGCGGGTTGATCGACGACATGCTCGACCTCGCCCGGCTGTCGCGAAAGCCCGTCGAACGCCAGACCGTCGACCTCAGCCAGATGGCCCGCCGCGTGCTCTCCGACCTGTCCGAGCGCGACCCGGAGCGGGTCGTAACCTGGACCATCGAAAGCCAACTGCGCGCCGAGGCCGACCCCATCCTGCTGCAATCGGTGCTCGACAACCTGCTCGGCAATGCCTGGAAGTTCACCCGCCGCACCGACGCGGCGCAAATCAAGGTCTATGCCGAGCAGCGCAACGGACGCACCTGGATCGTGATCGAAGACAACGGCGCCGGCTTTGACATGGCCTATGCCGACAAGCTCTTCAAACCGTTCCAGCGGCTGCACTCACCGCGCGAGTTCGACGGCACCGGCGTCGGGCTGGCGACCGTCCAGCGCATCATCAGCCGCCATGGCGGACGCATTGAAGCGGTCGGCGTCGAACACCAGGGCGCCACCTTCCGGTTTTCGCTCGCCCCCGCCTGACCCCCCATCAACGCCCCCCGCCAGCGGCCCGGCATGCCGCGCTTTCTTGCGTCAGATCAGTTCTGGGCCGCCGCCGCGACCTATAATTCCTGAATAAGCACAAAGGGGAGGCGCAATGACAACTGCAACAGACACCCTGGTCGGTGCCAGCACCGATTTTCTCAAGCGTTTCTCGCCCTTCGACCAGATGGAGCCCGATGCGTTGGCGTTTCTCGCCGAGCGCGTCCTGCTCGGCTTCTTCAGCAAGGGCTCGACCATCCTCTCGGCCGAGATGGGGCAACCGCGCTACTTCTACATCATCCAGCGCGGCAAGGTGCAGGCCAACCAGAGCGGCGATGTCGCCCTGACCGAATACGCCACCATGACCCTCGGCCCCGGCGAATGCTTCCCGATCGGCGCCATCTCGGCCGGCCGCCCCTCCACCAACACCTACATGGCGCTCGAAGACAGCTTCTGCTTCCAGCTGCCGGCCGATGACTTCCTGGAACTGATGCGCATCAGCGCGGTGTTCCATGTCTTCTGCACCCAGTACATCGCCAGCCTGCTCAGCCAGTCGCGACAGCAACTGCAGACCACTTTCTCGCAGCGTGCGGCCGAGCAGCAGACCATGACCACCCCGCTTGGCCACCTGATCAAGCGTGATCCGGTCTTCGTCACGCCGGAAACTTCCACCCGCAGCGCCCTCGAAAAAATGGACGAACTGCGCATCGGCTGCATGGTGGTGGCCGATGCCGACAGCCGGCCCGTCGGCATCCTGACCCAGAGCGACCTGCTCTCGCGCATCGTGCTGCCCGCCTTCGACCTGAACCGGCCCATCGCCGACGTCATGACCGCCTCGCCGCAGGTGCTGCCGATGACCGCCACGGCCTACGACGCCGCGCTCGAAATGGCCACCCACGCCCGCCGCCACCTGCTGGTCGTCGACGCCGACGACAAACTGCGTGGCGTTGTCTCGGAGCGCGACCTGTTTTCGCTGCAACGCATCGGCCTGCGCCAGATCCGCGCCAGCATCGAAGGTGCCGACGACATCGAATCGCTTCAGCGCGCCAGCCGCGACATCCGCCAGCTTGCGCTCAACCTCATTGCCCAGGGCATCGGCGCAGAGCAACTCACGCGCTTCATCTCCGCGCTCAACGATGCCCTCACCCGGCGCATCATCACGCTCGAGCTGTCGCGCCACGAACTGTTCGGCGTGCCGTTCTGCTGGCTGGCCTTCGGCTCCGAAGGCCGCCATGAGCAGACCCTGTCCACCGACCAGGACAACGGCATCATCTTCACCCCACCCGAAGGCCAGCACGACGCCCTCAAGCAAAAACTGCTGGCCTTTGCCAAGGATGCCAACGAGGCACTGGCGGCCTGCGGCTTCCCGCTGTGCAAGGGCAACATCATGGCCAGCAACCCCGACCTGTGCCTGACGCTCGACGAATGGAAGCGGCGTTTCGGCGCCTGGATCCGCGAACCCGACCCGCAGGCCCTGCTCAACGCCTCGATCTTCTTCGACTTCCGCGTGCTCTACGGCAGCGAGAAAATCGGTGACCAGCTGCGCCGCTGGCTGCTCGACTACGCCCGTGGCAACTCCACCTTCCTGCGCATGATGGCGCACAACGCGCTGACCGTCGCGCCCCCGCTTGGCCGCTTCCGCGACTTCGTCGTCGAGGACGACGGCATGATCGACCTGAAGAAATCCGGCGCCCGCCTGTTCGTCGACGTCGCCCGCATCCTGTCGCTGCGCGCCGGCGTCGAAGCCTCCAGCACCGTCCAGCGCCTGCGCCAGGCCGGCCAGCGCAGCAACGTACCGGCCGAAGAGCTGAACGCCATCACCGATGGTTTCCACTTCATTCAGCTATTGCGGCTGCGCTCACAGCATCTCGACACCGAGCATGACGCGCCCGGCGACAACAAGATCGACCCGGACACGCTCAACGAACTGGACCGGCGCATCCTCAAGGAAGCCTTCCGCCAGGCGCGCAAGCTACAATTGCGCCTCAAACTCGATTACCAGCTATGAGTAAGCGCAGCCACTCGACCCCGCGCCAAGCGCGCGCCACCGGCGAGGGTTTCCGCCGCGCCGCGCGCATGGCCCTCCCTGCCGACACCCGCATGGCCGACCCCATCCGATGACCTGGCTTTCCCGACTCCTCCCTGGCGCCCACCCCCCCGTCGCCCTGTCACCCGACGTCCAGGCCATGCTCCATGCCTGGCAGCAAGCCGCCGACACCGACCTCGACACCCTGCACAGCGAGACCCGCTATGTGATCGTCAACACCGAGGCCACCGGGCTCGACCTGAGCAAGGACCGCCTGCTGTCCGTCGCCGGCATCGCCATCGAAGGGGGGCTGATCAACCCCAGGCTGGCGTTCTGCCAGGCACTCGACCCCGACCCCGCCGATGCGCTGGCCAAGCTGCTGACCTTCATCGGCAAGTCGCCCGTCGTCGTGTTCAACGCAGCGTTCAACAAGCGCGTCCTGCTCAATGCGTTCGAACACGTCCTCGACATCGAGCCGGCATGCCAGTGGGTCGACCTGTACTGGCTGCTGCCCGGGCTGTTTGCCGAACGCAACCACAACGCAGCCAAACTGGCCGAGTGGATGGCGGCCATGAAGATCGAAACCTTCCAGCGCCACCACGCGCTGGGCGATGCCTACGCCATCGCCCAACTGTTTCTCGCTGCGCAGGCACGCGCCCGGATGCTCGGACACCGGACGCCACGCGCACTGATCGAACTGGAACACACGCGACAACGACTCCAGCGCGCGCCCTGAGAACGCATGAGCCCGTCGTGGCGGAAAAACAGCCCGGCAACTCAGCGCGATAGGCGAGGAGTGAGCGAGTGAGCAACGCAGCACTCGGCCCTGCTCGCTACGATGTCTTCACACGTTCTCAGGCGTTCAGTCACCCGGCCCGTCGTCGCTGCTGTCATCCGACGCGCCTGACACCCACCTGGCGATCTGTGCCGCCTCCGGCAAGGCATCGCGCTGCCAGCAGGCATAGCGCACCCCGGCCTGTCGCAGGGTGTCGCGCTTGACACTGTCGATGCGCTTCGCCGGCCCTCGGGCCAGATCGACGACCGCCACCGGCGCCAGCGCCGGGGTACAGATCACGAAATCCAGCAGCATGTCCTTGTCGATGGCATCCAGACCCGCCGCCCGCCGCAAGGAGCCGCGCGGAAAGATCTCGTGCTGCGGCAACGCTGCCTTCAACCGCTGAAACGCTGCCAAGGGCACCCCATCGAGGTAGGGTCGCCGTGGCGCGCCAGCCGCCCTGCCCGTGTGCACCGCGACGGGGCGCGCTGCAGTACCGTCAGCGTCCTCATCCGGCCGTGCCAGCGGCGTAACTGCCGACGAGGCGTTCGGCCCCGCACCGCCCACGGCGTCGCGACCGGGCCCGGCGTTCTCCATCAGAAAGGCCATTTCCCGGGCCTGCTCGGCCTCCATATGGTCCCGCCGGCGCCGCCGCACCAGCAAGGCCAGCCAGATCATTGCCAATACCGCAATGAAGAAAAATATCCACGCCATACCCATCACGCTCCCGGCCGCCATCCCCCGCCAAAAACACTGCGAATAATCAGCGCTTTACTGAACACGCTTTAGAAAGTATATTCGCGCGGATGGGTATTCGACACGCACTTCCTGCTGCCGCGCTTTTGCTCGCCCTGGGTTTGCCCGGATTCGGCAATGCAAGCGAACGTGTCGGCGACAGCCAGCCCGAGGTGAGTGCCGTGCCGGTCAGTGCCGGCGTACCGGTCAGCGAGCTGATCGTCCAGGGCCTGTCCTTCCTTGACACCCCCTACCGTTTCGGCGGCACCTCCCGCGACACAGGCATCGACTGCAGCGCCCTGGTACAGCTGGTTTTTCAGCGCGCCCTCGGGCTCGATCTGCCGCGCACCACGCAGGAGCTGGCCGAAATCGGCGAACGCCTCAAGCGCCCGCAACTCAAGGCGGGTGATCTGGTGTTCTTCAACACCCGTCGGCGCGCCTATTCCCACGTGGGCATCTACCTCGGCGGCGACCGCTTCCTGCACGCCCCTTCGAGCGGCGGCAAGGTCCGCATCGAAAGCCTGAACACCCGCTACTGGAACAAGCGCTTCAACGGCGGCCGCCGTGTCGTCAGCAACACCGTGACGCCGGCCGCGGCCCAGATCCAGCAGTAACACGCTCAACAGCGCCGCTGCGGACAACTCCGGCAGTCGCTGCCCGCGCGTCGGTCCAGCGCTTGCTTCAGCGCACACACCGAACGGCGGCAACACACAAATTCCACCCCCGCCTTGCCCGCCGCCTCGCGGAAGCGCTGCATCACGTTGTGACCGAGAAAGTCCGTGAACAGGATCACCAGGTCCACCCCCACCGGCAGATCGGCCGCCCGGCGCTGATGGGAGCGGTCCCTTCCCGTCACATGGGCCGCGATACGGATGCCGAACTCGTCGAGCACTCCAGGAATGTTACCGAGACGATCAGCACCCACCAGCATGGCATTCATGACAAACTCCTATTGCGAACGATTCGCATTCTAGATTACATCTAATGCGAATCATTTGCATTACGAATTTGTTCTCGTTACACTTTCGCCACGTTGAATTTTCCGAACCAGAGGCCCACTTGAACATGAAAAGCACTGTTGTCGCCGCCACCTTGTGTGCGCTGTTTACCGCTACCGCCGCTCACGCCGACGAAAAGGTCCTGAACCTCTACACCGCACGTCACTACCAGACCGACGAAGCGCTGTACGCCAATTTCACCAAGGCCACGGGCATCAAGGTCAACCGTATCGAGGGCAAGGAAGACGCCCTGCTCGAGCGTATCCGCAGTGAAGGCGAGAACAGCCCGGCCGACGTGCTGATCACCGTTGATGCCTCGCGTCTGGCCAAGGCCGACGAACTGGGCGTGTTCGCACCGGTCAAGTCCGAGACGCTCACCTCGCGCATTCCGGCCAACCTGCGCACCGACACCTGGTTCGCCTTCTCGACCCGCGCCCGCGTCATTGTGTACAACAAGGCCGCCATCAAGGCCGAGCAGGTGCAGAACTACGAAGACCTGGCCAGCCCGGCCCTCAAGGGCAAGGTGTGCACCCGCTCCGGCAGCCACCCCTACAACCTCTCGCTGGGCGCCGCGATGATCGAGCACAACGGCGTCGAGAAGACCGAAGCCTGGGCCAAGGGCATCGTCGCCAACTTTGCACGTGATCCGAAGGGCGGCGACACCGACCAGATCCGTGCCGTGGCTGCCGGTGAGTGCGGCGTGGCCATCGCCAACAGCTACTACGTGGCCCGCCTGATCAACTCGTCCAAGCCGGAAGACCAGCAGGTCATGGGCGCGGTCGGCGTGATCTGGCCGAACCAGGCCAACGTCGGCACCCACATCAACGTTTCCGGCGGCGGCATGCTCAAGCACGCACCGAACAAGGCGGCGGCTGTCGCCTTCCTCGAGTACCTGGCCTCCGACGATGCCCAGCGCTACTTCGCCGACGGCAACAACGAATGGCCGGTGGTGCAGTCCGTCAAGGTGAGCAACGCCGCACTCGAGAAACTGGGCGCCTTCAAGGCCGACGCCCTGCCGGTCGGCAAGCTGGCCGAGACGGTGGCCGAAGCGCAAAAGGTGTATGACCGCGCCGGTTATCGTTGATACGCCGCAACACACGGCACACAGGCGACCTGCGGGTCGCCTTTTTCATGGGCGCATGCGCCCCTGCCGCCCCGCGCTCACCGCGCCAGCAGGAGCGGACGTCGCGCAGCCACAGCCCATCGCCGGACAGGCAGCCAGGTCAGGCATGTCGACGTACGGTGAAACGACCTCACTGCATCAATAAAAAACCCCCATGCACCACAGCGCATGGGGGTTGATGTGCGATCGGTCAGAATCGATCAGAACATCTCGTCTTCCAGCGCCAGAGCGCCAGCAGCACCATGAACCACCACATAGGCCAGGCCCGGGGCCTGTGACAGCACGTGGTCGGCATAGAAGCGCGCGGTGACGATCTTGGCCTGATAGAAGGCCGCATCCCCCGCCCCTTCGGCCAGACGCTGCTGCGACACCAATGCCGCACGCGCCATCTGCCAGCCGCCGGCAACGATACCGAACAGCTTGAGCATGGGCACCGCACCGACCGAGGCCGCCTTGATGTCGCTGCCGTAGGTCGCCAGCACGTAATCGGTGGCTTCTTCCAGCGCGGTGATGCCGGCCGACAGCGCGGTGCGGATCGCCTTGTACTCGGCGCCGCTCTGGTCGTTCAGCTGCACCACCACGGCGCGCATCTGCTCGATCACCGCCTTCATGGCCACACCGCCGTCACGGGCGATCTTGCGGCCGATCAGGTCGTTGCCCTGGATGGCCGTGGTGCCTTCGTAGATGGTGGTGATCCGTGCGTCACGGAAGTGCTGCGCCGCACCGGTTTCCTCGATGAAGCCCATGCCACCGTGAACCTGCACGCCGGTCGAGGCGATATCGATCGAATTCTCCGTGCACCAGCCCTTGACGATCGGGATCAGCAGATCGACGAAAGCCTGGTTCTGCGCCCGTACCGCCTCGTCCGGGTGGTCGTGCGCCATGTCGGTCGCGGCACCCACCACATAGGCCAGCGCGCGCATGGCTTCGGTCTGCGACTTCATCGACATCAGCATGCGACGCACGTCGGGATGGCGAATGATCGCCACCTTGCCGCCGCCGCGCACGCCGGCTTCGGTGCCCTGGACACGGTCACGCGCATAACCGACCGCCTGCTGGTAGGCGCGCTCGGACAATGCCAGGCCTTCCATGCCAACGGCGAAGCGGGCCTCGTTCATCATGATGAACATGTACTCCAGGCCGCGGTTCGGCTCGCCGATCAGATAGCCGGTGGCGCCGCCCTTGTCGCCGAACGCGAGCACGCAGGTCGGGCTGGCGTGGATGCCCAGCTTGTGTTCGATCGACACGCAATGCACGTCGTTGCGCGCCCCGATCGTGCCCTCGGCATCGACCATGAACTTCGGCACCAGGAACAGCGAAATGCCCTTCACACCCTCCGGCGCATCCGGCAAGCGGGCCAGCACCAGGTGCACGATGTTGTCGGTGAGGTCGTGCTCGCCGTAGGTGATGAAGATTTTCTGACCGAAGATCTTGTAGCTGCCGTCGGCCTGCGGCTCGGCGCGGGTGCGCACTGCAGCCAGATCCGAACCGGCCTGCGGCTCGGTGAGGTTCATGGTGCCGGTCCACTCGCCGCTGACCATCTTGGTCAGGTACACCGCCTTCTGCTCGTCGGTACCACGCAGCATCAGTGCCTCGATGGCACCGTTGGTCAGCATCGGGCACAGTGAAAAGGCCATGTTGGCCGATTTCCACATTTCCATCACCGCCGTGCTCACCAGCTTGGGCAGGCCCTGGCCGCCGTACTCCGGATCGCAGGCCAGCGCCGTCCAGCCGGACTCGGCAAACTGACGATAAGCGACCTGCCAGCCCGGCGCCGTGGTGACCTTGCCGTCTGCCCACTTGGCACCCACCTGGTCGCCGGTGCGGTTCAGCGGCGAGAGCACGCCCGCGGCGAACTTGCCAGCCTCCTCCAGCACGGCATCGACCAGATCGTCGGTGGCATCGCCAAAACTCGGCAGCTGGCCGACCTGCTCAAGCCCGGCCAGTTCCTTCATCACGAACTGCATATCCCGGATCGGGGCTACGTAATCGCTCATTGTCCATGCACTCCTGTCCAGTGTGAGATTGGGCCCACGGAACGCGCCGCAGCCCTGACCTATTTGTTCTTCAAATACTGACGGTCATCGAAGCTGACGACCCAGTCGGGTCGATAGATGACCAGTACCGTCACCACCGCGCCTGACAGCCAGGCTTCCGAGAAGCCCAGCAGCAGGACATACGGCAGGTAGTTTGCTGCCAGAAAATCCAGGGCATACACCCCGGCCGCGCTCAGCACGACCGACGCCAGCAGCCCCTGCGCCAGCACCGTGGCCGCACTGCCAAAGAACGCGACCACGAACACATACACAAAAAAATGCCGCGGCAAACGCCACGCCACCAGGCGACGGATGGTCTCGGCGCAGATCACCGGCCACACCGCCATCACCAGCCAGTTCATTGGGCCGCTCTGCCAGTCGCCCCCTGTTGCCAGCATGACCCCGGCCAGCACCACTGCGAGCAGGGCCATGGCCAGTTGCGGGCCAAACAGCAAGGTGGCCACCATGGCGCCCAGCAGGTGCAGATCCAGGCCGGGATAAACCCCGGCCTTCATCCGCCACACCAGCATCAGCGCCACCGCGGCGCCGAGCCAGACGTTGAAACGCGCGGGCTGTTTGAGGCTGGCCCACGGGCCGGCACGGACGATCCACACCAGCACCAGGGAAGCGAGCACGCCCGCCCCCCACAACCAGCCCGCGCCAAACAGCTCAGCGGCGAAGTTCACCGCCGCCGACGCCCTGCGCTCAGCCCAGTGCCTGGGTCAGCGCCGGCACCGCCTCGAACAGGTCGGCCACCAGGCCGTAGTCGGCTACCTGGAAGATCGGAGCCTCTTCGTCCTTGTTAATGGCGACGATGACTTTCGAGTCCTTCATGCCGGCCAGGTGCTGGATGGCACCGGAGATGCCGATCGCCACGTACAACTGCGGGGCAACGATCTTGCCGGTCTGGCCGACCTGGTAGTCGTTCGGCACATAGCCGGCATCGACCGCGGCGCGGCTGGCGCCGAGGGCGGCGCCGAGCTTGTCGGCCAGCGGCTCGAGCAGGCTGTGGTAGTTCTCGCCGTTGCCCAGGCCGCGACCACCGGAGACGACGATGCCGGCCGCGCCCAGCTCGGGACGCTCGGACTTGGTCAGTTCGCGACCGACCAACGTTGTGAGGCCGGTGTCGGCCGCCGCATCGATGGCTTCGACACTGGCGCTGCCGCCGGTCTCGGCCACGGCGTCGAAGCCGGTGGTGCGCACGGTGATGACCTTGACCGCATCGGCGCTCTGCACGGTGGCGATGGCGTTGCCGGCGTAGATCGGGCGGCGGAAGGTGTCGGCCGACTCGACGCCGATGATGTCGGAGATCTGCGCCACGTCCAGCTGCGCGGCCACGCGCGGCAGCACGTTCTTGCCGAAGGTGCTGGCGGCAGCCAGGATGTGGCTGTAGCCGGCGGCATTGGCAGCGACCAGCGCGGCGACGTTTTCAGCGCCACCGTCGGCGTAGTGGGCGGCATCGGCCACGCGCACCTTGCTCACGCCGGCGATCTTGGCGCCAGCTTCGGCGGCGGCACCGCAGCCGCTACCGACCACCAGCAGGTCGATGTCGCCACCGATGGCCTGCGCCGCGGCGAGGGTGTTGAGGGTGCCAGCCTTGATGCTGGCGTTGTCGTGTTCTGCAATGACGAGAATAGGCATGGTCAGATCACCTTGGCTTCGTTCTTGAGTTTGGCGACCAGTTCGGCCACATCGGCAACTTTGATGCCCGCGCTGCGCTTGGGCGGCTCTTCAACCTTGAGCGTCTTGAGGCGCGGGGCAACATCGACGCCCAGATCGGCCGGGGTGACGGTCTCGAGCGGCTTCTTCTTGGCCTTCATGATGTTGGGCAGCGTGGCGTAGCGCGGCTCGTTCAGGCGCAGGTCGGTGGTGACGATGGCCGGCAGGGACATCGACAGGGTCTCGAGACCACCGTCGATCTCGCGCGTGACCGTGGCCTTGCCGTCGGCAATCGCCACTTTGGAGGCGAAGGTGGCCTGCGGCAGGTTCAGCAGTGCGGCGAGCATCTGGCCGGTCTGGTTGGCGTCGTCGTCGATCGCCTGCTTGCCCAGGATGACCAGCTGCGGGCCTTCCTTCTCGACCAGGGTCTTGAGCAGCTTGGCCACGGCCAGCGGCTGGAGTTCTTCGTCGGTCTGCACCAGGATGCCGCGATCGGCACCGATGGCCATGGCCGTGCGCAGGGTTTCCTGGCACTGCGCCACGCCGCAGGACACGGCGATCACTTCGGTGGCCACGCCGGCTTCTTTCAGGCGGACGGCCTCTTCGACGGCGATTTCGTCGAAGGGGTTCATGCTCATCTTGACGTTGGCAATGTCGACGCCGCTGGCGTCAGCCTTCACGCGCACTTTTACGTTGTAATCAACGACCCGCTTGACGGGAACCAGAATCTTCAAGGCTGTCCTCCTTAATCAGATCTTCAGAAAGGCGGGGGTACCGCCGAGCTTGCAAGCATTATGGCACCGCCTGCGGGGTTTCGCATTCGAGCCCCGGGCATGGCCAAAATTCCATACGCCAAAGTATGGGCCGTACGGTAGCGTATGGAGGGTGATTTTGTCAATACTACGCCGTATGGAAAATTCAAAAGCCAAACCTCGCGCCCAACTCGACCGCTCGGCCTGGGTGCTCGCTGCCACCGATCTGCTGGCAAAAGAAGGCGTCGCCGGCCTGCGGGTGGAGTTGCTGGCCAAGCACCTGAAGGTGACCAAGGGCAGTTTCTACTGGCACTTCAAGGACCGCGGCGACCTGCTGCAGTCGGTGCTCGAGGTCTGGAAGGAAGGCCGGATCCGCGACATCGTCAAGCAGACGCGGGCCAATCCGGGCAACGAGTTGTCGCAGTTACACCACGTCATCGACGTCTACAGTGCCAGCCGCAGCCGCAAAGGCATGATGATCGAGCTGGCCGTGCGCGACTGGGCGCGGCGCGACGAGACCGCCGCCGCCGTGGTCGAAGAAGTCGACACCTGGCGCCTGAAGTGCGCGCGTGAGCTGTTCCTGGCCTGCGGCATCCCGATGGCCGAAGCCTCGAGCCGCAGCATGCTGCTCTACGCCTATGTGTTTGGTGTGTCGCTGATGTTCTGTGATCGCTATGCCGACAATCTGAGCGAACTCAAGAACGACATCGCCGGCCTCATTGCCCGCTCCTCCGCCGACACACCGGCCTGACGATCAGCCGAGCAGCGTGTTCAGCCGCGGCAACACTCGCCGCGCGTTGTGCTCGGTCGCCGCAATCACCTCCGCCACCGGCACGTCGCGCAGGCCGGCGAGGGTGTCGGCGATCCGGGCCAGGTTGGCCGGCAGGTTGCGTTGCCCGCGCGCCCACTCGGGCGGCATGTCGGGCGCATCGGTTTCCAGCACGATGGCGTCCAGTGGCAAGTCGGCCGCCAGCGCGCGGATGCGGCGTGAGCCCGGATAGGTGAGTGTGCCGCCAAAACCCAGCGCAAACCCCATCCCCAGCAGCGTATCGGCCTGCTGACGACTGCCATTGAAGGCATGCGCGATGCCACCGCGCACGCCGGCCCGTTTCACTGCCTGGATGACCGCCTCGACCGCGTGGCGCACATGCAGGATCACCGGCAGATCAAACCGCCTGGCCAGGGCCAGTTGCGCCTCGAACCAGGGCAGCTGCGCTTCCAGCGTCGGGGTGTTGATGAACCCGTCCAGTCCGATCTCGCCGACGGCCACCACGTCGGGACGTGCCAGCCGCTGCGCGAGCTGTTCGAGATCGGCCGCCTGCGCCGAGTCGACATAGAGCGGATGCAGGCCATAGGCCCGGGCCACATTCGGCGTGGCATCGGCCAGCGCGTCGAGCGCGTCGAAACCGGCGGCCGTGACGGCGGGAACGACAAAGCCGCCCACGCCGGCGGCACGGGCGGCCTCGATCAGCGCCGGGCGGTCCGGCGCGAACTCGTCGGCGTCGAGGTGGATGTGGGTGTCGATCAGCATCGCACCCGCAACCTGTGGCTCAGCGCCCTTTCCAGACCGGTTTGCGCTTGGCGATGAAGGCGTCGATACCTTCGGCGGCGTCCTCGGTCATCATGTTGCAGGCCATGGTCTCGGCCGCGCTCTGGTAGGCCGCTTCAATGCCCATTTCAAGCTGCTGGTAGAACAGCTGCTTGCCCATGCTGATGGCGGCGGAGGACTTGGCGCAGATCGAGGCAGCCAGCTTGGCGACTTCGTCATCGAGCTGCTCGAGCGGCACCACGCGGTTGACCAGGCCACGGCGCTGCGCCTCGGCCGCGTCGATGAAATCGCCGGTCACCAGCATCTCGAAGGCCGCCTTGCGGCCGACATTGCGCGACAGACCGACGCTCGGCGTGGCGCAGAACAGGCCGACGTTGATACCCGACACGGCAAAGCGTGCGCCTTCGGCGGCCACCGCCAGATCGCACATCGACACCAGCTGGCAACCCGCCGCGGTGGCGATGCTGTGCACCCGCGCGATCACCGGCTGCGGGATGGCGATGATCTTGCACATCAGCTTGCCGCACAGGCGGAACAGCGCCTGCTGGAATTCGATGGTGTGGTTGCCGCGCATTTCCTTCAGGTCGTGCCCGGCGCAGAAGGCCTTGCCCTCGCCCGCCAGCACCACCACGCGCACCGCCGGATCGACGGCAATTGCGTCCAGTTCGGCGATCAGCGCGTTGAGCATGGCTTCGGACAAGGCGTTGAACTGCCCCTGCCGGTTCAAGGTCAGGTAGGCGACGCCGTCGCGATTCTCGCGCACCACCATCGGGCTGTCGTCCTGGTTCAGCACTGCACTCATGGTTCCCTCCTCCGTGCCGGGCCGACTCTGCGGACGCCCGGGCATTGTCATCACCGCACACGGGCGTGTGCGGTCTTCCCGGTTCATGGTAGCGCGGCGTTGGGGAATTGACCAGACGGTAGCGTATGGATCAGTCGATCGCGTCGGTCGAACGCACGCGCTCGCGCAGCACGAACTTCTGGATCTTGCCGGTCGAGGTCTTCGGCAGTTCGCTGAAAATGATCTTCTTGGGCAGCTTGTAGCCGGCCAGGTGCTCGCGGCAATGCGCCACCAGCTCGGCCTCGGTCACGCTGGCGCCTTCACGCAGCTCGATGAAAGCGGCGGGCACCTCGCCCCACTTGTCGTCGGGCGCCGCCACCACGGCCACGGCCATCACCGCCGGGTGCTTGTAGAGCGCATCCTCGACCTCGATCGAGGAGATGTTCTCGCCCCCGGAGATGATGATGTCCTTGGAGCGGTCCTTGATCTTGACGTAGCCGTCGGGCTGCATCACGGCCAGGTCGCCGGTGTGGAACCAGCCGCCGCGCAAGGCCTCGCGCGTGGCTTTGGGGTTCTTGAGGTAGCCCTTCATCACCAGATTGCCGCGGAACATGATCTCGCCCATGGTTTCGCCGTCGCGCGGCACCGGCTGCATGGTCTCGGGGTTCATCACCGTGATGCCTTCCTGGGCATGGTAGGTCACACCCTGGCGGCCATTGAGCCGCACCTGTTCGGCCAGCGGCAGGTCGGCCCATTCATCGTGCTTGGCGCAGACTGCCGCGGGGCCATAGGTCTCGGTCAGGCCATACACATGGGTCAGTTCCACACCGATCTTCGCCATGCCCTCGATCACCGAGGCCGGCGGCGGTGCCGCGGCGACCAGGCCATTGACCTTGTGGTTGATGCCCTCGCGCATCGCCGCCGGCGCGTTGGCCAGCATCGAATGCACAATCGGCGCGCCGCAGTAGTGGGTCACGCCGTGCTGGCGGATGGCGTCGAAGATGAGCGCCGGGTCCACCCGCCGCAGGCACACGTTCACCCCGGCATTGGCGGCCATCGTCCAGGGGAAACACCAGCCGTTGCAGTGGAACATCGGCAAGGTCCACAGATACACCGCATGCGGCGCCATGCCCCAGGAGACGATGTTCGACATGGCGTTGAGGTAGGCGCCGCGGTGGTGATAGACCACGCCTTTCGGGTCGCCGGTGGTGCCCGAGGTGTAGTTGAGCGAGATGGCGTCCCACTCGTCCGCCGGCATCTCGAAGGCAAATTCCGGATCGCCCTCGGCCAGCAAGGCTTCGTAGTCGACACTGCCGACGCGCTCGCCGGGGCCGGTGAATTCGGGGTCGTCCACGTCGACCACCAGCAAGTCCTCGCGATTGGCGCGCACCAGCGCCTGGCGCACCATCGGCGAGTACTCACGATCGGTGAGCAGCACCCTGGCCTCGCCATGACCGAGGATGAAGGCCACCACGTCGGCGTCGAGCCGGGTGTTGATGGTGTTGAGCACGGCGCCGATGGCCGGCACGCCAAAGTGCGCCTCGAGCATCTCCGGCGTGTTGTTGAGCACCACCGCCACCGTGTCGCCCCGGCCGACGCCACGCGCCTTGAGCGCCGAGGCCAGGCGCCGGCTGCGCGTGAACATCTCGCGCCAGGTGTAGCGCCGCGCGCCATGGATCACGGCCAGGCGGTCGGGATACACCGCCGCGCTGCGCACCAGAAAGCTCAGCGGCGACAGCGGGACATAGTTGGCATCGCATCGATCGAGGCCTTCGGCATACGGGCTGGACGTCACGGTCATGAATCGCTCCTGAAGGTTGCGGTTGGAAGTGGCGGGCCGCTGCGCCGTTCAGCGCGAGCAACGTGCCCGGTAGGTGTCGGCGCCGGCGTTTGACGACTCCAGCCCGGCCAGCCACTGGCCAACCTCGACCGTGAGCCGGTTCACCCCGGCACGCATGGCGACCACGCCGCCCGCGGCGTCGGCGGTCGGGGCGGGGACTTCAACGGCAAAGGCCTGGTGCGCCAGCACTGCGTCGGTACGGGGTGCGAGCAGGCTGGCCCGCAGCTCGATCAGGCCCACGCTGCGGTCGACGGTATCAAAGCGCTGGATAAACTCGTCCACATCGATGCGCAGCCGGCAGCCCGACCCGTTGGTGGCGGGCAGCGCCTCGATCACCCGGCCGGCCACGATACGGACCATCTCCGACGGCATGCCGGCCCAGCGGCTGTTGGTGTAGGCCCGGCGCTCGAGCGGCTGCTGCGGCACCAGCCGGTACTGCATCGCCGACGACGACAGCCACGATGGCGCAAACACATCGACGCCGACCAGAGGCACCGCCACCTGCACCGGCACATTGCCTTGCGGGCCGATGTCGTAGATGGCAAAGGATTCCGGGATCACGCCGAAACTGTTGCAGCCACTGAGGCCAATGAACAGGCAGGCCGCGACCCACCCCTTGCGTTGTGTCATTCGCACATCTCCTGTGTCTCAGCGCACCGGCGGCACGGCAAAGCCCTGCTCGCCTGGCCCCGGGGCCTGCGCACCACGGCCCAGCAGCAGCATCTGCGGCGAGGCGTCGACTTCCTCGATCAGGCGGGTCAGCCGCTGCGACGTCACCGTCAGCTCCTTCATCAAGCTGTTCAAGCGCGGCAAGGTGCCGTTGAGCAAGCCATCGCCGGTGGCGACGGCGGTCTGGTCGATATGGTCGCTCACGTCCTGCAGCTTGAGCAGCAATCCGCGCAGCTCGACCAGCGTCGGGCCGGCCTGCTCGGTGGCGACCGTCAGGTTGGCCAGACTGCGGGTCAGGTGCTGGCGATTTTCCGGGGTCAGGAAACGGCGCGCCTCGGCGAGCACCTCGGGCGCCGCCGCAAAGGTCTCGTCCATGCCCTTGACGGCGGATTCGAGCCGCGTCATGGTCGCCTCGACCCGCGCCACGGACTTCTCATCGAACACCCGTTCGACCTGCGCCGCGATCTTGCGGAACTGGTCGAGCGCCTGCACGGCCACCGACGACAACTCGTCGAGCAAGCCGGACGAGAGCGCAATCCGCGGCGGCTCACCGCCCTCGCCCACCAGCGGACGCGGATCGGTGCCGCGGTCGTCGAGTTGGATGAAGGCCAGCCCCGTCACCCCCTGGTATCCGAGCGAGGCGGTGGTCCCGTGAGTCACCGGCAGATCGGTGCGCAGGCTGACGCGCACCAGGATGTTCTGCGGGTCCGCCTGGTCGATCGAGATCGACTCGACCCGCCCGGCCGAAATGCCGCGGTAGCGCACCGCTGCCTGCAGGTTGAGCCCGGTGATGCTGCCCCGGCTGACCAGCACCAGCGTCCGCGTCGCTTCGCGCTCGCCCGAGAACCACCACACCGCGGCCACCGTGGCCGCGCCGAGCAAGAGCACGAACAGGCCGGCCAGAATGGCATGCGCCCGGTTTTCCATGACTTACGCTCCCTGCCCCCGCGTCAGCGCACGTGCACTGCGCTCGCTGAGGAAAAATTCCTGAATGAAAGGATGCTCGATCCGCATCACCGCTTCCAGCGTATCGAAGGCCAGGATGCGGCGCTCGGCCAGCACGGCGACCTTCGACGACAAGGCCGCCAGGGTGTCCAGATCATGCGTGACCAGCACCACGGTCAGCCCGAGCTGCTGCTGCAGGTCGCGGATCAAGGCCACGAAGGACGCGCTGCGCGTCGGGTCGAGACCGGCGGTGGGCTCGTCGAGCAGCAGCAGTTCGGGCTCCAGCGCCAGCGCGCGGGCCAGCGCCACACGCTTGATCATGCCGCCGGACAGCTCGGCCGGCATCAGTGCCGCATGGCTGGGCAACAACTCGACCATCGCCAGCTTGAGCGCGACCAGTTCGCGGATTTCGTCTTCGGTGGCGATACCCGCTTCACGCAACGGAAACGCAATGTTTTCGTAGACCGTGAAGGCCGAGAACAGCGCCCCGCCCTGAAAACACATGGCAAAGCGCCGGCGACGCTGGCGCTGCACCTCGCGGTTGCCGGCAAACAGCGGCTCGTCGAAGAGCCGCACCTCGCCCTCGGTCGGCGTCAGCAGACCCACCATCTGGCGCAGCAAGGTCGTCTTGCCGCTGCCCGAGCCGCCCACCAGCGACACCACCTCACCCGCCGGCACGTCCAGGTCCACGCCCTGGTGCACCCAGTTGCTGCCGAAGCGGGTGCTGACGCCCCGCAGGCTGATCACCGGCGCGCTCATTCGACGACCCTCCTGTCGCTGACGCGACACCCTCCCCGGGGGAGGTTCGCACGCCCTTCGGGCGGCCGGGCGGGCGCGCTCATACCGGCACCCCGATCGAGCGGGTGGCGATGGCGAACACCGCGTCGACGAGGATCACGAGGGTGATCGAGGTCACCACCGAGGCGGTGGTGTTGGCGCTGAGGCTTTCGGTGTTGGGCTTGACCCGCAGGCCGAAGTGGCAGGCCACCAGCGCGATCAGCACGCCGAACACCGCCCCCTTGCCGAGAGCGATGAACAGGTTCGCCGGCGGCACCACCTTGGGCAGGGTCTCGATGAAGAATCCGTAGCTCAGGCCCAGCTGCAGTTCTGCCGACAGCATGCCGCCCACCAGCGCCACGCCGGAGGTCCACAACACCAGCAGCGGCATGGCCACCGACAGCGCCATCACCTTGGGCAGCACCAGCCGCACATAATTGGAGATGCCCATCACGGTGAGCGCATCGACCTCTTCGGTCACCCGCATCACGCCGAGCTGCGCGGTCATCGCCGAGCCGGATCGCCCCGCCACCAGCACCGACACCAGCACCGGGCCAAGCTCGCGGATGATGCCCAGACCAAGGATGTTGACGATGAAAATGTCGGCGCCAAAGGCCTTGAGCTGCAAGGCCGACAGATAGGACAGCACCACGCCGATCAGAAAGCCCACCAGCGCGCTCACCGGCATCGCCTTGACCCCGACCTTGAACAGATTGGCCGAAAACTCCTTGAGCGGCCAGTGGCGCGGACGCAGCAGCAGGTGCAGGCAATCGAGGGTCAGCCGGCCGATCAGGGCGAGGAAATCGCCAAGATGGGCCACCAGCCCCAGCGCGACGGCACCAAGCGCGGCCAGCGCGTCCACCGGGCCAAACGGCGGGCGCCGTGGGACGGGCGCGCCGTCCGACGCGGCGAGGCGGTCGAACTGCGGTGCGAACGCCTCGGGCAGCACCAGTTGTGCCGGCTGGCGCCCGCCCCAGGCACGCCACAGCAGCAGCGCACCGAAGCTGTCCAGGCGGGTCAGCGACGACAGGTCCCACGCCGCCGCGGGCGCGGCGGCCAGCTCGCGGCGCAGGCGGGCCACATGCGGGCCGAGCGCCAGCAAGGTCCAGTCGCCCGACGGGCACAGCCGGCCGTCGGTCTGGCGCAGTTCCGGCACACGGATCGCGTCGGCCATGGCGCAGGCTCTCAGGCCGTCAGGGCAAACCCGGCACGGGCGGAGACGGTCAGCGGATGCCCCAGTGCCGACCACTGTGCCACCTCGTCGGCCAGGGTCGCCGCCGTCAACGGCAAGGCGTCCAGCCAGGCCTTGTCGGCCACCACGGAAAAACCGCTGCCCCTGCGCTCGATGCCCACGGGCGGACGGCCCCGGGCGTCGCGCGCGCGGTGGAACACCACGGCCAGCCGCAGGCAGACGATGAGCAGCCAGTCGCTGCTGGCCGGATCGAGGCTGGCGATGCGCGAGAGTTTGCCCCGATGTGCCAGCACCAGGCGCGCCAGGCGGCCCTGGTCCATGCGCGAGAAGCCCGGCATGTCGGCATTGCCCAGAATGTAGGCGCTGTGCTTGTGGTAGCCGGAGTGGGCAACCGAAATGCCCACTTCATGCAGCAGTGCGGCCCAGCGCAGGTAGCGCCGATCAAGGGTGTCCTCCTGCGCGCCGACCGGGTCGAGCTGCTCAAAAAGGAAAGCGGCGGTGTCGGCCACGCGGTCGGCCTGCTTGCGGTCGACCCGGTAGCGTGTGGCGAAGGCCTCGACCGTCGCGTCACGCAGGTCGTCGTGGTGGTAGCGGCCGAGCAGGTCATAGAGCACGCCGAGGCGCAGCGCGCCTTCGGAGAACACCATTTCCTTGAGCTTGAACGCCTTGAGCACCGCAATCATGATCGCCAGGCCGCCGGGGAGCACCGGCAGGCGGTCGGCCTTGATGCCGCTGAGCGACAGCGCATCGAGCCGCCCCGCCTTGATCAGCGCGGTGCGCAGCTTCTCCAGGCCGGCCAGGGTGATGCGCCCATCGGTGTAGCCATTGCCGCGCAGGATATCGCTGAGCGACTTGGCCGTGCCGCTGGAGCCCACGGCCAGCTCCCAGCCCACCTCGGAGAAGGGCACGGCGATCGTCTGGAGTTCGCGCTGGGCGGCCAGGTCGGCCTCCTGGAAGCCGCGCCGGTCGAGCCGCCCGTCCGGAAAGTAGCGCAGGCTGAAGCTGACACAGCCCATGTACAGCGACTCCAGTTCCAGCGGCTGGAAAGCCCGACCAATGACGAACTCGGTCGAGCCGCCGCCGATATCGACCACCAGTTGCTGGCGCTGCGGATCGGCCAGCGAATGCGCCACGCCGATATAGATCAGGCGCGCCTCCTCACGACCGGCGATGACTTCGATCGGGAAGCCCAGCGCCGCCTCGGCACGGATCAGGAACTCCGGCGCATTCTTGGCCACCCGCAAGGTGTTGGTCGCCACCGCACGCACCTGCGCCGGCTTGAAGCCCGCCAGGCGCTCGCGGAAGCGGCTCAGCGCCATGGTGCCGCGGGTCTGCGCGGCCGAATCGAGGTACTTCTCGGCCGACAGGCCGGCCGCCAGCCGGACCGGCTCCTTGAGCCCATCGAGAGGATAGATCTGGTCATTGACGATGCGCCCGACCTGAAGGCGAAAGCTGTTGGAACCCAGATCGATGGCAGCGATCAATTCATTGGACATGGTGTTACCAGGCAATGCCCGGCTGTGCATGGGCAGACGCCCCGGATTCTAGCACCGACCCGCGGCGCTGCCGCGGCCCGCCGTGCTGCGCGGCGTTGTCATCGGGATGTAATATGAATGTCAAAGACTCTCGTTCTTCCGCCGAAACCGATCCGACCGCCGACGCCATGAATCCCGACGACCTCCCGCACGTGACCTTCATCAACCGCGAACTGTCGCTGCTACAGTTCCAGCAGCGGGTGCTCGCGCAGGCGGCGGACCCGAACGTGCCCTTGCTCGAGCGCCTGCGCTTCCTGTGCATCGTCTCGAGCAACCTCGACGAATTCTTCGAGATCCGGGTCGGCGGCATCAAGGAGAAGATCCGCCAGGGCCTGCGCACCCCCGACGCCGAAGACGGCCTGACGCCGCACGAGTTGCTCGACCGGGTCAGCGCCGTGGTGCACGACATCATCGACGAACAATACCGCCTGCTCAACGAGGAGATCCTGCCCTCGCTGGAGAAGGAAGGCATCACCCTGCTCAAGCGCGAAGCCCTGACCGAGGCGCAACAGGCCTGGGTGGCCGAGTATTTCGAGCGGGAGGTTGCCCCCGTGCTCACGCCGATCGGACTGGACCCGGCCCACCCCTTCCCGCGGGTGCTCAACAAGAGCCTGAACTTCGCCGTCGAGCTCGACGGGCTCGACGCCTTCGGCCGCGACACCAACACCGCCATCGTGCAGGCCCCGCGCGCCCTGCCGCGCATCATCCAGATGCCCAGGGACGTCGCCGGCACCGACTACGGCTTCATGTTCCTGTCGTCGATCCTCCACGCCCATGTGGACAAGCTCTTCCCGGGCATGGCGGTGCTCGGGTGCTACCAGTTCCGCCTCACGCGCAACTCCGACCTGTTCGTTGACGAAGAAGAGATCACCAACCTGCGCAGCGCGCTCAAGGGCGAACTGCAACAGCGCCACTTCGGCGACTCGGTACGTCTGGAGGTCGCCGACAACTGCTCGCAGAGCATGGAAGCCTTCCTGCTGACCCAGTTCGGCCTGTCCGACAAAGACCTCTACCGCACCCCGGGCATCGTCAACCTGGTGCGCCTCATGCAGCTGCCCGACAGTGTCGACCGCCCCGACCTCACCTTCCGCCCCTTCAAGCCGAGCCTGCCGGCCGGCCTCGGCGGCAGTTCGCCCGACGTCTTTGCCGCCATCCGCAAGCAGGACATCCTGCTCCACCACCCCTTCGAGAGCTTCACGCCGGTGATCGAGCTGATCAAGGCCGCGGCCGACGATCCGGACGTGCTGGCCGTCAAGATGACGGTCTATCGCACCGGCACCGACTCGGTGCTGATGGAGCACCTGATGCGCGCCGCGCAGAAGGGCAAGGAAGTCACCGTCGTGCTCGAACTGATGGCGCGTTTCGACGAAGAAGCCAACATCGGCTGGGCGGCACGGCTCGAAGAGGTCGGCGCCCATGTGGTGTATGGCGTGTTCGGCTACAAGACCCACGCCAAGCTGCTGATGCTGATCCGCCGCGAGGCCGACGGCCTGCGCCGCTATGTGCACCTGGGCACCGGCAACTACCACCCGCGCACCACCCGCTTCTACACCGACTTCGGCCTGCTCACCGCCAACCCCGAGATGGGCGAGGACGTGGCCGCCCTGTTCAAGCAGATCACCGGCCTGGGCAAGGCCTCCACGCTGGCGCATTTGTGGCAGGCCCCCTTTGCCCTGCACGCCAACGTGATCGCCCATATCCAGGCAGAGACCGAGATCGCCCGCGCCGGCCGCAAGGCGCGCATCACGGCCAAGATGAACGCCCTGCTCGAACCGCAGACCATCATGGCGCTGTATGAAGCCTCGCAGGCCGGCGTCGAGGTGGACCTCATCATCCGCGGCCCCTGCGCCCTGCGTCCGGGCGTTCCGGGGCTGTCGGAGAACATCCGGGTGCGCTCGATCATCGGCCGCTTCCTGGAGCATCACCGCATCTTCTGCTTCCACGCCGATGGCGAGGACAAGCTCTACCTGTCCAGCGCCGACTGGATGGACCGCAACTTCTTCCGCCGCATCGAAACCGCCTTCCCGATTCTCGACCCGCGCCTCAAGCGCCGCGTCATGAAAGAAGGCTTCCGGGTGTACCTCAACGACAACTGCAACGCCTGGGAAATGCAGTCCGACGGCAGCTACCGTCGCAAGAGCCCGCGCGGCCCGCGCCACCCCGCCCAGCAGGCGCTGCTCGACATGCTGGTGGCCCCCCGCCCCACGCCCTGAGAACGGGGCGCAACCTCATCTCGGGCGGGGCCGGCGGCCAGGCCGAACCTGGCAAACACGCCGCCGCCCGCCTTGCGCTCACAGGATCGACGCGGCACAAGCGCGTGGGCCAGGCAGCCATCGGCTCATGAGCCTGCGCTGAGCCGCCCAGGCACCGTACGTCACCGCAGCTCAAGCCTGCCGCGTCACCTGCCGTTGCATCTCCCAGGCCAAGCGGGAGACGCGGATGAAACGAGCGATTACGCCGAGCACAGTCGAGCGGACCATGCGGGACGACGATTTCATCGTCTCGAAGACCAGCCCCAAGGGCATCATCACCTACTGCAATCCAGTATTCGTCGAGTTCTCGGGCTATACCGAAGAAGAACTGCTCGGCGTCCAGCACAACATCATTCGTCACCCGGACATACCCCGCGCCGCCTTTGCGCTGGTGTGGGACACGATTGCCGCCGGCAAGGAGATGTTCGCCTACGTCAAGAACCTGTCCAAGGATGGCGGCTTCTACTGGGTCTTTGCCCATATCACGCCGGACGTCGACATCCACGGCCACATCACCGGCTACACCTCGGTGCGGCGCTGCCCCCGCCGCCAGGCGGTCGACACCATCGCCACGGTCTATGCGCAGATGCTGGCGGCCGAGGCGCAGGCCGGCCCGCGCCAGGCCATTGCCGCGGGCACGCAAGTGCTGACCGAGCTGCTCGACGCCAGGGAGATGCGCTATGAAGAACTTGTTTTCTCGCTTTGAGCGACGCCATGCGGTGCTGCTGCTCACCCTCGCTGCCGCCCTTGGCGCGTTCTGGCAACCGGCGCTGGCCGCCGCGCTGGCAATCGCGGCCGGCATTGTCGTGATGCTGCCCGCGCCGCGCAGCGGCCGCGAGGTCGACTCGCTGGCCGCCCTGCTCGGCGACATCAGCCAGGGCGCATTGACCAACCGCCTGCCCCACGCCTACCGCGACCCCACGCTCGAGGCCATGCGCGTGCACCTGAACTCGGCGCTCGACCAGACCGAGACCGCCTTCCGCGAAATCCTCGGCGGCATGGACGCCAGTGCCAATCAGCGCCCGTGGCGCCGCCTGCAGACCGTTGGTCTGCACGGCCTGTTCAAGAGCGTCCTCGAACGCATGCAGGGAATACTCGACACGCTCGACGCGGCCCAGGTGTCGGTGGCCCGTGAGGCGCTGCTATCACGTATTTTCATGCGCTCAGAACGCGGCCTGTCGCTGGCCATCGAGCAGGTCGGCGGCACCCTAGACACGGTCTGCAGCGATGCCAACGACGCCGAAGCGCTGTCCCGCAGCTTCTCCGACGCCGCCAGCACCATGTCGGAGGCCGCCTCACGGATGTCCGGCGCCCTCGGCGCGGCCACCACCCACGCAAGCCAGGGCACCCGCGCGGTGAGCGAACTGTCCGACAAGGCGGCGGCCATTCGCGACCTCACCGGCAATATCGACCATATCGCCAAGCAGACCAACCTGCTGGCCCTCAACGCCTCGATCGAGGCGGCCCGCGCCGGCGAGGCCGGTCGCGGCTTTGCGGTGGTTGCCGACGAAGTGCGCCAGCTTGCCGACCAGGCCCAGAAATCGGCCGAGGAAATTGCCGAGGCGATCGAGGCCATGAGCCTGTCCATGGCCTCGGCCAGCGGCCAGATCACCACCCTGGCCGACGCGGTGTCGGATACCCGGAGCACCGCCGATGATTTCCACGAAAAGCTGGTTGCCTCGGCCGGGTCGGCCAGCCAGGTCGGCACGCTGGCCGCCCGCATCGGCAGCGGTGCGGCATCGATGCGCCACTCGATGACCATCGTGTCGACGGCACAGAAGGCGCGCGCCGACGCCAACCTCATTCTCCACGGCGACACCCCCGACCTGGCCGCCTTGTCGGAACGCGAACAGGAGGCGGCCCGCATCGCCGCGGGCCGGCGCTGGATCAAGGACAGCCGCGACCGCGATGCCCTGGTCGACATCTACGACCAGCTGTTCGCCCACTTCGAGCAACAGATGCGCTGACCCGCGCCACGCACGGACGAAAAAAAGCCCGCGCGCCAGACGGCTGCGGGCTTTGGCTTCGACGGCAGGCCGGTCAGCCGAAACGACCGGTGATGTAGTCCTCGGTCAGCTGGTGACGCGGCTTGATGAAGAGGCGGTCGGTCTCGCTCACCTCGATCAGGTCGCCCATGTGGAAGTAGGCGGTGCGCTGCGACACCCGGGCCGCCTGCTGCATCGAGTGGGTGACGATCACGATCGAGTACTGCTGGCGCAGCTCTTCGATGAGCTGCTCGACCTTGGCCGTGGAGATCGGGTCGAGCGCCGAACACGGCTCGTCCATCAGGATCACTTCCGGCTCGATGGCGATCGCGCGGGCGATGCACAGGCGCTGCTGCTGGCCGCCGGACAGGCCGGTGCCGACATCGTCGAGCCGATCCTTGACCTCGTCCCAGAGGTTGGCCTTGCGCAGGCTGCTCTCGACGATCACGTCCATGTCCGACTTGCTTTCGCACAGCCCGTGGATGCGCGGCCCGAAGGCGACGTTTTCGTAGATCGACTTGGGGAAGGGGTTGGGTTTCTGGAACACCATCGCCACGCGGGCACGCAGCGGCACCACGTCGATGTGGCGACCGTTGATGTCTTCGCCGTCGAGCAGGATCTCGCCGGTCACGCGGCAATCGCGCACCGTGTCGTTCATGCGGTTGAGGCAGCGCAGGAAGGTGCTCTTGCCGCAGCCCGACGGGCCGATCATGGCCAGCACTTCGCCCTTGCCCACGTCCAGGCTGATGTTCTTGATGGCGTGCTTCTCGCCATAGTGCACATTGATGTCGGTGCAGCGGATCCGGGGGTCGTTGACACGAACCTCACCGACCGTTTCGCGCACATCGCGCCCGACCGTCGCCGGTTGCCTTGCCGCTGCATCGCCGTCCAGCTTGAAAGCCATTGCTTGCCCTTGGGGACTCATGATTTGACCTCGATTCTGACTATTCTATCTGCCAACGCTTACCAGCGCCGCTCGAAACGTTTGCGCAGCAACACCGCCACCAGGTTCATCAGCGCAAGGAAGGCCAGCAGCACCATGATTGCGGCCGAGGTGCGCTCCACATAGGCGCGCTCCGGGCTGTCGGCCCACAGGTAGATCTGCACCGGCAGCGCGGTCGAGGGGTCGAACACGCCCTGCGGCACGTCGGCGATGAAGGCCACCATGCCGATCATCAGCAGCGGCGCGGTCTCGCCCAAGGCCTGCGCCATGCCGATGATGGTGCCGGTGAGCATGCCGGGCAGCGCCAGCGGAATGACATGGAACAGCGTCGCCTGCATCGGCGAGGCGCCAATGCCCAGCGCCGCATCGCGGATCGACGGCGGCACCGACTTGAGCGCCGCGCGGCTGGCAATGATGATGGTCGGCAGCGTCATCAGCGTCAGCACCAGGCCGCCGAGCAGCGGCGCCGAGCGCGGCAGCTCGAACACGTTGATGAACACCGCCAGGCCGAGCAGGCCAAACACGATGGAGGGCACGGCCGCGAGGTTGTTGATGTTCACCTCGATCAGGTCGGTCCATTTGTTCTTCGGCGCAAACTCTTCCAGATACACCGCCGCCGCCACACCCAGGGGGAACGACAGCGCCAGCGTCACCATCAGGGTGAAGATGGTTCCCATCAACGCCCCGCGGATACCGGCCAGTTCCGGGTCGCGCGAGTCGCCCTTGGTGAAGAAGTCGACATTGAAGCGCATCTCCAGCCGGCCGTCCGCCTCGAGCTTCTCGATCCAGCCCAGCGCGTTGTCCTTGATGCGCCGGTCGCCTTCGGCCGCGTCGCGGTCGATGTGGCCCTTCATGAGCATGTCGACATCGTCGTCGGCTGGCACCCACAGCGACACCTTGGTGCCGATCAGCGACGGGTCGGCCATGACGCGGTCGCGCAGGTCGAAGGCCGCGCCGTTGCTGACCAGGCCATACAGCGCAAAACGGTCGCGCCGGCCCGAGACATCGGGGAACATCTCGCGCATGCTCTGCTTGATCAAGGACGAGTAGTCGGCCTTGCGCAGGGTCTCGGCCTTGCGGGTGCCTTCCGGATCGATCTCGTCGGCCGAGAGCATCACGTCGATCCGCATCTGGGTCTGCCAGAACGCGGTGTAGCCCTTGCTGACGATGCTGCCGAGCAGGACGATCAGGAACAGCAGGCCGATCCCCACGGCGATCCGGCCGAGCATCTTGAAGCGCTGCTCGGCGGCGCGCCGGCGGGCCATGCCGGCCTGGATGCGCGCAAAGCTGGACACGCTGTCGGGCTGCGCGTGGGTCGAATTAGTCATACTGTTCCCGATACTTGCGAACGATATAGAGGGCCACGAAGTTCAGCGCCAGCGTGACCAGGAACAGCACCAGGCCGAGGGCAAAGGCCGCCAGTGTCTTCGGGCTGTCGAATTCCTGGTCGCCGACCAGCAGGGTCACGATCTGCACCGTCACCGTGGTGACCGCTTCGAGCGGGTTGGCGGTGAGGTTCGACGCCAGGCCGGCCGCCATCACCACGATCATGGTCTCGCCAATGGCACGCGACACCGCCAGCAGGATGGCGCCGACGATGCCCGGCAGCGCGGCGGGGAAGATCACCCGGCGGATGGTCTCCGACGAGGTCGCACCCATGCCGTACGCCCCCTCGCGCAGGGACTGCGGCACGGCGTTGATCACGTCGTCCGACAGCGAGGAAACAAAGGGGATGATCATCATGCCCATCACCAACCCGGCCGCCAGCGCGCTCTCGGAGGCCACATCGAGCCCCAGCATGCTGCCCGAATCACGGATAAAGGGCGCGACGGTCAGCGCCGCGAAGAAGCCATACACCACGGTCGGGATGCCGGCCAGCACTTCGAGCAAGGGCTTGGCGATGGCGCGCACATGGGCCGAGGCGTATTCGGACAGGTAGATCGCCGACATCAGGCCGATGGGCACGGCGACGGTCATGGCAATCAGGGTGATCAGCAAGGTGCCGGCAAACAGCGGCACGGCGCCGAAGGCGCCGGACGAGCCGGCCTGGTCGGCACGCAGCGCAATCTGCGGGCTCCACTCCAGACCGAACAGGAATTCGGTAATCGGTACCGACTTGAAGAAGCGCATCGACTCGAACAACACCGACAGCACGATGCCGACGGTGGTGAGAATCGCGACCGTGGAACAGGCGACCAGCAACCAGCTGATGATCGACTCGACACCGTTGCGGGCGCGGTGATTGACGCGGATCTTCGAATAGCCGATCCAGCCGCCCAGGCCGGCCACCACCAGCACGACGACGAACAGGGCATTGCGGCTGATGCTCATCAGCGAACGATAGTATTCGGCGGCAGCGAGCATGGCTGCGTCCGGATCGCTCGACACGATGTTGCCCGAGACCAGGTTGCGGATATCGTTGACCACCAGGTTCAGGCGGTCCGGGCCAAGCTGCTGGATCGCGTCGGGCAGGGAGGCCACCACCATGCGCGTGATCACGGAGCCTTGCATCGCCAGCCACACCCCGAGCACCAACAACGCCGGCAGCGCAGCCCACAGCGCCACATACAAGCCGTAATAGCCCGGCAGGGAGTGCAGGCGACGGATATGCCCGTCCGCGACGCGGAAGGCACGCTTGCACCCAAAGTAATACGCTGCCGAGGTCAGCGCCAGCAGCAGAACGAGAAGAATGGGGGTCTGGGTCACAGGAACAGGTCAGCCAGTCAAACGGGAAGAAGTCCGCGGGCGGCGGCCAGGCCGCCGGCCCGCGGATGCTACCTTACTTCATGACTTCCAGGGCGGTAACGCTCTTCGACACCGCCGCGTACTCATCCTTGGGCAGCGGAATCAGGCCACGCTCGGCCAGATAGCCCTCTTCGCCCATGGCTTTCTTGCTCATGAACTCACCCAGGTATTCCTTCATCCCCGGGATCACCTCGACGTGCGCCTTCTTCACATAGAAGAACAGCGGGCGCGACACCGGGTAGCTGCCGTTCGAAATGGACTCGAACTCCGGCTGCACGCCCTCGATCGACAGGCCACGCACCTTGTCGCGGTTCTGGTCGAGGAAGCTGAAACCGAAGATGCCCAGCGCCGACGGATTGGCTTCGAGCTTCTGGACGATCAGGTTGTCGTTTTCGCCGGCTTCCACATAGGCGCCGTCTTCACGAATGGTCTGGCAGGCGGCCTTGTGGGCCTTGGCGTCCGCCTTCTTCATCGCCTTGATGAAGTCGAAGGAATCGCAGCCGTGGTCCATCACCAGCTCGACGAAGGCATCGCGCGTACCGGAGGTCGGCGGCGGGCCGAGCACTTCGATCTTGATCGCCGGCAGGGCGGCATTGACGTCCTTCCAGGTCTTGTACGGGTTGTCGACCAGGGTCTGCGTGCCATTGGGGTTCGGCACCTGCTTGGCCAGCGCCAGGAACAGGTCGCGGCGGGTCAGCTGCATGTCCTTGCCGGCCTTGCTCTCGGCCACCGACAGGCCGTCATAGCCGATCTTGACCTCGACCACTTCCTTCACGCCGTTGGCCGCGCACTGCTCGAGCTCGGACTTCTTGATGGCGCGCGAAGCGTTGGTGATGTCCGGGTGCTGCACGCCGACACCGGCGCAGAACAGCTTGATGCCGCCACCCGAACCGGTCGATTCGATCTTCGGGGTCTTGAACTTGGTGGCCTTGCCGAACTGCTCGGCAACGACCGTGGCAAACGGATACACCGTCGAGGAGCCGACGATGCTGATGTAATCGCGCGAGGACTGAGCCAGCACCGGAGCGGTAGCAGCCGCAGAGAGAACTGCAAGGGCGAGAGCCGCCTTTTTCATCGAGAATCTCCTGTTTAGAACAATTCCGCACCCCGGCCATCGCCGGGCTGTCGCGGTCAATCATCTGGAAGAGTTCAGGGCGGCGTCGCTTCCGGCACCCCCGTTCCTCCTCGAGCGGCGCCATTATTTGTCAGCAACATTACAGTGATGTGAACGCACACATCAGCGTCACACAACACCGCACTCCGACAAAAGACATCACCGCTGTCGCCCCGCCGCGCCACGACGCCACGGCGCACGATCGCCCCCTGCCAAACGGCGTAGTGCGCCGGCGGGCGACTCGACCGGCGGCGCAACACTCGGGTAGGCTCCCGGCCATACCAGAAAACAGAGGAGGACAGCGATGTACATCGACGGACAATGGACCGACGCAAGAGGCGGCCGGCGCTTCGACGTCACCAACCCGGCCACCGGCGAGGTGATCGGCAGCGCGCCCGACGGCGATGGCACCGACGCGGCGCGCGCCATCGACGCCGCCGCCCGCGCCCTGCCCGCCTGGGCGGCCACCACCGCCTACGCGCGCGCCGCCATCCTGCACAAGGCCTGGCAGTTGATGATGGCGCGCAAGGAGGCGCTGGCCGAGCTGATGACCACCGAGCAGGGCAAGCCGCTCAAGGCGGCGCGTAACGAGGTGCAGTACGCAGCCGACTTCCTGCAGTGGTTTGCCGAAGAGGCCAAGCGCATCTACGGCGAAACCATCCCCTCGGCGCGTGCCGACCAGCGCTTTCTCGTCGCCCACCAGCCGGTCGGCGTGGTGGCCGCCATCACGCCGTGGAACTACCCGGTGTCGATGATCACTCGCAAGCTGGCGCCCGCGCTGGCCGCCGGCTGCACCGTGGTGCTCAAGCCAGCCGAGGCCACGCCGCTGTGCGCCAGGGCGGTGTTCGAGGTCCTGCACGAGGCCGGGTTGCCGGCCGGCGTCGCCAACCTCGTCAGCGCGGCCGACCCGCGCCCCATCGGCGAGGCCTTCACCACCCACCCGGCGGTACGCAAGCTCACCTTCACCGGCTCCACCGCGGTCGGCAAGCAGCTGGCGCGCGAGGCCGCCGGCGACATGAAGCGCGTGTCGATGGAACTGGGCGGCCATGCGCCCTTCATCGTGTTTGACGATGTCGACCCCACCCACGCCGCCAAGGGCGCCGCGCTGGTGAAATTCCTCAACACCGGACAGGCCTGCATCTCGCCCAACCGCTTTCTGGCGCACGCGCGTGGCGCCGACACCTTCGTCGACACCCTGGCCGGGCGCATCCGCGCCATGCAGGCCGGCAACGGCATGGACCCGGCCACCACCATCGGCCCGCTGATCAACGAAGCGGCCATCGCCAAGATCGAGGCGCAGGTGGACGACGCGCTGGCCAAGGGCGCCACGCTGGTCTGCGGCGGCGAACGCCTGCGCTCGAATGGACTCGACCGGGGCTGCTTCTACGCGCCCACCCTGCTCGACCATGTCACGCCCGAGATGCGCATCTGGCGCGAGGAAACCTTCGGGCCGGTGGCGCCGGTGATCCGCTTCTCCGACGCCGACGATGTGCTCGCCATGGCCAACGACACCAGCTACGGCCTGGCCGCTTATGTGTACACCCGCGATGTCGGCCGCGCCTTCCGGATGTTCGAGGGGCTGCACTTCGGCATCATCGGCATCAACGACATCAACCCCACCTCGGCGGCCGCACCCTTCGGTGGCATGAAAGCCAGCGGCCTCGGCCGCGAAGGCGCGCGCGAGGGCATCATGGAGTACCTGGAGACCAAGCTCGGCGGCTGGGCCGTGTAAGCGGCGGCGCCGGGCCCCTCAGGGCGCCCGGCAGCCGGTCTCGGTGCCGGTCTCGAGATAGGGCAAGAGCACCGGCCCCATCGACTTGAGGATCTGCACCGGCAACGCCGAGGTAAAGCGGTAGCCGGCGGCATTGGGGCCGAGCACGTAGGCGGTGAGCGTGCCGTAGTGGCGCGGACCGAGATAGAACACGAAGGTGGCCGTGCGATTGAGGGCCGGCCCGCTGCGGTCGCCGGCCAGCACGATGCGGTTGTCGCCGGTGCCGGTCTTGCCACCGAGCGTCAGCACCGTGCCGTCGGCCAGCGCAAACGCGCCGGCCAGGCGCCGGGCGGTGCCGCCCTCCACCACCTCGGACAAGGCGCTGCGCAAGGCGGCGGCCACGTCGGGCGCCATCACCCGTTCGCCCTCGCCCGGGCGCCGGGCAAAGCGCATCTCGTACGGCGTGTCGGTCGCAAACTCGATGCCTTCGATCCGTGCGGTGGGCAAGCGCACTCCATCGTTCATGATGATGCCCATCAGCTCGGCCAGCGCCGCCGGGCGATCGCCCGAGCTGCCCAGTGCGGTCGCCAGCGAGGGCACCAGGTGGCCAAACGGATAGCCCAGGCGTGCCCAGCGGCGGTGAATGTCCAGGAAGGCCTCGACCTCGAGAATGGTGTCGATGCGGATATCCTGCGCGCGCTTGAAGCGGGTGCGGAACAGCCAGCGATACACCGCCTGGCGTTCGTCCTCGCTGGCCACCAGCGCATCGCCCAGCGTGGCCTCCGGGTGCGCCGAGCGGTAGCCGACCAGCCACAGTTCCAGCGGGTGCAGGCGGGCGACATAGCCGCGGTCGGGCAGGTCGAAGGCCTCGGGGGCGTGCCGGGCGTAGAGCTGGGCAATGCGCGCCTCGCTCATCTGCGAATCGCCCAGCCGCTCGCCGAGGAAGCGGGCCAGCGCATCGGGCGGCGCAGCCGGGTCGAGATAGCGGAACACGGTGGTCAGCCGGTCGGCGCTCGGGCGCAGGCCGTCGAGCAGCATGGTGCGCATCTCGTCCGGCGTGCGTCCCTGGTACTTGCGCCAGAAACGCCGCAGGAAGGTCTGCCCTTCGCGGTCGGCAAAACGCGCCAGGTACTCGGCGCGGCGCGGGTCTTCGCTGTCTTCGAGCAGTTGCGCCGTGCTGCCGGGCACCTGGTACATGCTGTGGCGGACGATCTCGCGCATCAGGCGCACAAAGGGCAGGTTGATCGACGCCTGCAGGGCCTCGCGCACCGTCGGCGAGCGACCATCATCCTTGCTGTTGAAGTTGCCAAAGGTGTGCAAGCCGCCGCCGGTGAAAAAGCTCTCGTCCGGACTGGCCGAGAAGCGCCGCTCGAGCGCCGCCTGCAATACCGCCGGCAGGCTGCGATCGACATCGCCGGCGAGGTGGTCCACCACCCAGCGGCTGAGGCTGTCGCGCCGTGACAGCTCGACCTTGCGCAGCGCCTCGGGGTCGAGCGGCGCATAGCGGGCGTGCAGTTCGGCGACGATCTCCAGGTAGGTGGTGAGCACGCGCAGCTTGGCGGTGGAGCCGAGTTCGAGCTTGCTGCCCTCGTTGATGTCGAGCGGCTGGTCGGTGGTGTCGGTCTGCACCCGCACCCGGTTCCCGTCCGGCGAACGCTCCACCAGATTGAAGCTGTAGCGCACTGCGCCGAGCGTGGCCGGGCCGAGCATGCGCTCACCGATCAACCCCTGCTCGGCCGCAAAGGCCGGGTCGCCGAGCCGCTCGAGGTAGTCGGACACCGCGAGCTGAAGCTGCCGGTTGAGGGTGGTCGACACGGCCACATCGAGGCGGTCCAGCCCGTACAGCGAGGCATCGAGCAGGCCGGCGACACGGGCGCGGACCGCGCCGGCACCCTTGCCGGTGCTGGCCGGGTGCAGTGCCGGATGCTGCTGGTGGTCGCGGAACGCCAGCGGCTGGGCCCGCGCAGCCTCGCTCAGCGCGGGGGTGATGACGCCGGCCTCGGCGAGCAGGCGCAGGTAGCTGTCGGTCAGCTGTACCAGATCGTCCCGCCCGCGCGCCAGATAGTACGAGGGGCGCCGGTGGGCAATCATCAAGGCCAGCACCTGGCGCATCGCCCGCCCCTGGGCCTTGAGCGTATCGCCCGTCGCGTCCGCCTGGCCCAGCAGGGCATTGACCGCGTTGAAGTCCGCCCCGAACCATACCCACAAGCCATCGCCGAGGCCGTTGACCTCGCCGTAATTCGGCGCCGCCGACAGCGGCACCGTATTCAGATAGTCGAGCACCAGCTGCCGCCGCACCGGCAGCGTCTGCTCGCCGTCGCGATAGGCGCGCACGCTGGCCGACACCATCTGGCGCAGCTTCTCGCGGGCATTGGCGGTGATGCCGTCGGGCGAGTGACGGTATTTTTCGATCTGTGTGGCCAGCGTACTGCCACCCGGCGCATCGAGATCGGCATCGATCAGTCGCCCCAGCTGGCCCAGCGCGGCCCGGCCGAATCGCACCCAGTCCACCGCGGGGTTGAGCGTCGGCCGGCTTTCGTCGAGCAGATCACGGTTCTCGATGAACAGCAGCGACAGCGCAATCCGCTCGGGCACCGCGGCAAAGTCCGGGTAGGCGCTGAATGGATAGCGGAAGCGGTACAGCGTCTCGTCGCGGCAATCGGCCAGCGAGAAACCGGCCTGGGTCTTCTCGCGGTAGGGCGCGAAGAACCCGCGGTCGACATAGTCGATCAGCGAGTCGGAGAACTGCGTCTGGGCGGTGAGCTCGAAGCCCCGGGTACGCAGCCGCTCGGCAAAGCGCGGCAGCTCGGTGTACCCCAGGCGGCGATCGAACGGCCCGTGCGCCGGGTAGCGCACCGCATCGCTCGGCTCGCCGGTCAGCACATAGTCGAGCTTGCCCGCGTAGCTGGCGATCTCACGCGCCTGCAGGCGCGAGTGCTGCAGCTCATGGGCGGCCAGCAACCCGCCGGCAACGAGCGCCACCAGCAGCACAATGAACACGGCGATCCCGAGCAAGCGGAAAAAACTCAGGCGTGGCAGGGTTTTGGCATGACGTGTCACAACCAGATCTCATACGGATGATGCAGTGCGCCAATTATCCAGCATCATCCGAGAAAGACATGGTCACCCTGCACGCGGTGTCGTATTTTTGTCGCAATCGCATGACGGCACGGAACATGGCGGCCCTGGCGATGGGCGTCAGGACGCGCCGTCTTCGGACAGCTCACTGAACAGCCAGTGCTGGAAGCTCCGGATCTTGGGCAGGTCGACCTTCGATTTGAGCACGTTGAAGGTATAGGCCTGCACCTGCAGGCCGGTGCGGCCGAAGGGCGCGACGAGGCGCCCGCTTTCCAGCTCGCGCTCGACCAGCAGCAGGCTGTCCAGGCACACGCCGAGCCCGTCCACCGCGGCGCTGATGGACATGAACGAGCGGTCGAAGCGCAGCCCGCGCGAGATGTCGAGCTTCACCTTGCGATGCTGGCGCATCCAGTCGCGCCAGGTCACCAGACAGCGCACGCTGTGGATCAGCATGTGATGGCCCAGATCCTCCATCGAGGCCAGCGGACGGTCCTCGGTGATGAGTCCGGGGGCGCACAGCGGCACGATGGTCTCCGGCGGCAGCGGCAGCACCAGGGTGCCGGCCGGCTGCAGCTGGCGCATGCCATAGCGGATATCCACATCGAACTCTTCCTGCATCAGATCCACCGGTGACACCGAGGCGTTGAGCCGCACATCCACATCCGGCTGCAACGCGCTGTAGCGCGCCAGGCGCGGCATCAGCCACTGGGTGGCGAAGCTCGGCGTGCAGTGGATGGCGAGGATGTCGCTTTTCTCCGCGCCCACCACGTTGCGGGTCGCCGCGTCGATACGGGCGAAGGCGGCCGAGATCTCCTCGGCGTACTTGCGGCCGGCGTCGGTGAGCACCACCGCGCGGTGCACCCGGTGGAACAGACGCACGCCCACCAGCTCCTCCAGCAGCTTCACCTGATGGCTGATGGCGGACGGTGTGACGAACAGTTCGTCTGCTGCAAGCGCAAAGGACTCAAAGCGCGCCGCAGCTTCAAAAGCCTGTACAGCCTTCAGGGAGATTCGATTGTGCATTGCAACGCATTCATAAATTCAATTCACCTATCTGCCGTTTTTATTCGTTTGAGCCGTTTTTTTCAAGCCCGTAAGCTGTTTTCCACTGGCCGACACCCCTGAACGTCCTCCGGATCGAAGGGGATCGGCAAGCAGGACAAACCCCGTCCAGCGCGCGCCACGCCGTGGCACCGGCATCCGCCGAGCGGGCTTCGGAACAAGGAGAACTGAATGAATACACCCAGCGACACCGGCCTGCAGGCCAAGCTCGCCGAGCATGCCTACCGTATCCGCCGCTTTGCGCTGCGCATGGGCGAGGTGCAGGGTCAGGGCTATGTGGGCCAGGCCCTCGGCTACGCCGACGTGCTGGCCGTGGCCTACTGCCACGCCATGCAACTGCGTCCCGACGATCCGCAGTGGGAAGGCCGCGACCGCTTCCTGCTCTCCCACGGCCACTACGCCATCGCCTTCTACGCCGCCCTGATCGAGGCCGGCATCATCCCCGAAGACGAGCTGGACACCTACGGCTCGGACGACAGCCGCCTGCCGATGTCCGGCATGGCCACCTACACCCCGGGCATGGAGATCTCCGGCGGTTCGCTCGGCCAGGGCCTGCCGATCGCCGTGGGCATGGCGCTGGGCCTGCGCCTGAAAGGCAACCCGGCCTTTGTGTACAACTCCATGTCCGACGGCGAACTGGACGAAGGTTCGACCTGGGAAGCGGCCATGGGTGCCGCCCACCACGGCCTGGGCAACCTGATCTGCCTGGTGGACATCAACAACCAGCAGGCCGACGGCCCGTCGAGCAAGGTGATGGGCTTCGAGCCGCTGGCCGACAAGTGGGCGTCCTTCGGCTGGCATGTGCAGCGGGTGGACGGCAACGACCTGAGCGCCGTCATCGCCGCCTTCGATACCGCCCGCGCGCTGACCGAGGCCAAGCCCCGCGTCATCCTCTTCGACACCCTCATGGGCAAGGGCGTGCCCTTCCTCGAAGCGCGCGAGAAGAACCACTTCATCCGCGTCGATCCGCCCGAGTGGCAGCAGGCCCTCGACATTCTCGACCACGCGCAGGGAGCCGCCCGATGAGCACCGCCGCCACCAAGAAACCCCGCCTGACCACCTCGGCGATGATCGCCTCGATCGCCTCCGAAGGGCAGCGCACGATCGCCGCCCCCTTCGGCAAGGCCCTGGTCACGCTGGCCGAGCAACGCCCCGAGATCGTCGGGCTGACCGCCGACCTGGCCAAGTACACCGACCTGCACCTGTTCGGCCAGGCCTTCCCCGAGCGCTTCTTCCAGATGGGCATGGCCGAGCAACTGCTGATGGCCGCCGCCGGCGGCATGGCCAAGGAAGGCTTCATGCCCTTCGCCACCACCTACGCGGTGTTCGGCACCCGGCGCGCCTTCGACTTCGTGCATCAGGTGATCGCCGAGGAGAACCTCAACGTCAAGCTGTGCTGCGCGCTGCCCGGCCTGACCACCGGCTACGGCCCCAGCCACCAGGCTGCGGAAGACCTGGCGCTGGTGCGCGCCATCCCCGGCATGACGGTGATCGACCCGTGCGACGCGCTCGACATCGAGCAGGCCGTGCCGGCCATCGCCGCCCACAACGGCCCGGTCTACATGCGCCTGCTGCGCGGCAACGTACCGCTGCTGCTCGATGAATACGACTACAAGTTCGAGCTGGGCAAGGCCAAGCTGCTGCGCGGCGGCAACGATGTGCTGCTGATCTCCTCCGGGATCATGACCATGCGCTCGCTCGAAGTGGCCAACGCCCTGGCGGCCGACCAGGTGGATGTGGCCGTGCTGCATGTGCCCACCATCAAGCCGCTGGACACCGCCACCATCCTCGCCGAGGCGAGCCGCTCCGGCCGCCTGGTGGTGGTCGCCGAGAACCACACCACCGTCGGCGGCCTGGGCGAAGCGGTGGCCACCGCGCTGCTGACCGCCGGCGTGAGCCCGCAATTCCGCCAGATCGCCCTGCCCGACGCCTTCCTCGATGCCGGCGCACTGCCCACCCTGCACGACCGCTACGGCATCTCCACCGACGCCATGACCCAGACCATCAAGACCTGGCTGGCCTGACACCCCCGCCCCGACACCCAACCAAGGACCTCACCATGACTCAACCCCTGCTTCTCCAGGACAAGGTCGCCATCGTCACCGGCGGCGCCGGCCGCAACGGCCTGGGCTACGCCTCCGCGAAGATGATGGCCGCCCACGGCGCCCGCGTCGCCATTCTCGACCTCGAACAGGCCAACCCGGCCGCCGCCGCCGCCGAACTGGGCCCGCAGCACATCGGCCTGGTGGCCGACGTGACCGACAAGGCCTCGTGCGTGGCCGCCGCTGCCGAAGTGCTCAAGCGCCTGGGCCGCATCGACATCCTGCTCAACAACGCCGGCATCACCCAGCCGATCAAGACGCTCGACATCACCGGCGACAACTACGACGCGGTACTCGATGTGAACCTGCGCGGCACGCTGTACATGTCGCAGGCGGCCATCCCGGCCATGCGCGAGCAGAAATCGGGTTCGATCGTATGCATCTCCTCGGTGTCCGCCCAGCGCGGCGGCGGCATTCTCGGCGGCCCGCACTATTCGGCGGCCAAGGCCGGCGTGCTCGGTCTGGCCAAGGCCATGGCGCGCGAGTTCGGCGCCGACAACATCCGCGTCAACTGCATCACCCCGGGCCTGATCGCCACCGACATCAACAAGGGCAAGATCCCCGAGGACAAACGCGCCGCCATCCTCGATTCCATCCCCCTGGGCTGCATCGGCGAGCCCAACGACGTGGCCGGCTGTGTGGTGTTCCTGGCCAGCGACCTGTCCAAGTACTGCACCGGCATCACGGTTGACGTCAATGGCGGCATGTTGATCCACGGCTGACGCTGGTCAGCCGGCGGTCCTGGTCCCTCCTCCGCCGGGGCCGCCACCCGATTTCACCGGACCAGCAACAGGCCGGCCCGCAGCACTGCAGGCCCGCCACACCTTAGAAAGAGAACGGAGACTGATGATGAAGAAGATGCTCATTGCAATGGCCGCCACCGTGGCCTTGACCACCACAAGCGCCTGGGCGCAGACCGTGCTGCGCCTGTCGCACAACGCCGCGCCGGGCAACCCGAAGGCCGAGGCCTCGCTCAAGTTCGCCGAACTGGTGGAGAAGAAGACCGCCGGCCGGGTCAAGGTCGAGGTGGGCGGCAGCGCCCAGTTCGGCGACGACGCCGAATCGCTCACCAACATGCGCCTGGGCACCCTGGCCTTCAGCGCCAACTCGCAGGGCACCACCTCCAACATCGTGCCGCAGTTCGCGCTGCTGGGCCTGCCCTTCCTGTTCCGCGACCTGGAGCACGCCTACAAGGTGGTCGATGGCCCGGTCGGCGACAAGCTCGGCGAGTACGCCGGCCAGAAAGGCCTGGTGCTGCTCGCGCTGTGGGACAACGGCATCCGCCAGATCAGCAACAACAAGCACCCCATCACCCAGCCCGACGACCTGGCCGGCATCAAGCTGCGGACCCCGCCCGATCCGATGACGCTGGACATCTTCAAGGCCCTGGGCGCCAACCCGGCCCCGCTGGCCTTCTCCGAGCTGTACATCGCCCTGCAGCAAGGGGTGTTCGACGGCCAGGAGAACCCGCTGATGAACATCTACTCCTCCAAGCTGCATGAGGTGCAGAAGTACATCTCGCTGAGCGGGCACAAGTACGAAGCGACCCCGCTACTGGCCAGCAAGATGCTCTTCGCCTCGCTCTCCAAGGCCGACCAGCAGGCCGTGCGCGAAGCGGCGGTGGAAGCCGGCAAGCTCAACCGCGAGATGTCCCTGGCCGCCGACGCCGACCTGCGCGCCAAGCTCACCGCCGCCGGCGTGGCGATCAACCCGGTCGATCAGGCGCCCTTCGTGGCCAAGACCAAGCCGGTGTATGACAAGTGGGCCGCCGAGTACCCGGACATGGTCAAGCTGATCGTCAGCGAGGCAGGCAAGCAATGATGACCGCCCACTCCCACCTGAACGCGGCGAACGACAGCCCCGCGGCACACGTGGTGAAGTGGGTGGACACGACGATCGTGGGCGCCAGCACGGCGCTCGCGATCGGTACCCTGACCGTCATGTTCGCATCCCTGATGGCCGAGGTCATTGTCCGCTACCTCACCAACCAAGGCATGGGCTGGCCCACCGAGATGCCGAACATCCTGTTCCCCTGGCTCGTCATGAGCGGCATCGTGCTCGCCGCCCAGCGCGGCGGCCACATCGCAGTCACCGCCGTGCTGGGCCTGCTGGGCAAGCGCGGCAACCGGGTGCTGCTGGTCAGCCACCAGCTGCTCATCGCCGCCACCTTCTTCTACCTGGCCTGGGTCGGCATGGACGTCATCGAGATCACCGGCAGCGAGCGCTACCCGGTCACCGGCATCACCGCCCACTGGGCCTACCTGTCGATGATCTACGGCTTCGTCGCCCTGGGCCTGACGGCGCTGACCACCCTCGTCCATCTGCTGCGGGCCGACGACCCGCTGACGGTGCGCGCACACCACATCGAGGAGGACGTATGACCCTCATGATGATCCTCATTTTCGGCGCCCTGCTGGCGCTGGCGCTGCCCGTCGGCTACGCGCTGGTGGTCAGCTCCGGCCTGGCCGCCGTCACCGTCGGCGGCATGCCCAGCGTGGCCGCAGTGGTCAAGATCTTCCAGCCCACGCAGAGCTTTCCGCTGCTGGCCATCCCCTTCTTCATGCTCTCGGGCAGCCTGATGATGGGCGGAGAGCTGGGCAAGCGGCTGATCCATTTCGCCACCTTGCTGGTCGGCCGCTTCCACGGCGGACTGGGCCAGGTGACGGTGGTCGGCTCCACGGTGTTCGGCGGCGTGTCCGGCTCGGCCGTGGCCGAGGCCTCGGCGCTGGGCTCGATGCTCATCCCCTGGCAGAAGCGCGAGGGCTACCCCGGCGCCTTCGCCGCCGCGGCCACCGCCTCCTCGGCGGTGATTGCCGGCCTCATCCCGCCGTCGATTCCGCTCATCCTGTATGCCGCGGTCTCCAACGAATCCATCGCCTCGCTGTTCCTCGCCGGCGTGGTGCCGGGCCTGCTGCTGTGCGCCGGCTTCATGCTGGTGTGCTACCTGTCCGGACGCC
>QQUN01000052.1 GCA_008501585.1 Pseudomonadota bacterium
GGGCAGGGGGAGCAGCGGGGCGGGCACGGCGGCGCGGGGCAGCGGGGCGTCGGCCAGGGCGTCGCTATGGCCGGCGAGGGTGTCGGCAACGAGGCGGTCGAGGTGGGCGCGCAGTGGGCCGAGGTCGTCGGTGAGCAGGATGCGGATGCTGTCGGGCGTGAGCTCGATGCGTCGCAGTGCTGCGCCGTCTGGCGTGCGCGGGGCAGGGCCGGCGGGGTGGAAACGGCCGTCGGCACCGCGCAGGAAGGGGGGCACGGCGCGGGCCGGGCGGGCGCCGAGCACGAGGCGATCGACCCTGAGCCGGTCGGCGCTGTGCCGGGCGCTGAGGGCCAGGCCGCTGGCGTGCTGGCAGTCGAGGTCTTCGCGGGCGGGGCGCAGGCGCCGGGTGCACTCGAGGGTGAGCGATTCGGCGCGCATGCCGGCCGCGCCGCGCAGGGCGTGGTCGAGCGCGGTGATGTCGACGTCGGCGATGAACTGGCCGAGCGCATGGATGACATTGGGCAAGGTGGCCGCGTCGTCGGCATGCCAGTGGCCCAGCGGCGCGCGCAGGGCCAGCGGGTCGAAGCGTTCGGCCACGTCGGCGATGCGGCGCAATTCGGCGGGGTCGGTGGGCAGCGCCTGCCAGGGCAGGGTGGCGGCGAAGGGCTGGCGGTTGGGGATGTCGGGGTTGGGCACGGGCAGGCCGTCGGGCCAGTGCTGGGCCCAGTGCGCGGCGAGCGGGGCGAGGGCGGGGTCGTCGGCAAGGCGGCCGCCGCTGCGGCTGCCGAGCCGGTCGAGCAGGGTGCGCCACAGCAGCCGGGCGCGGCAGCGCACGGCGGCGGCGCGGTCGGCGCTGGCGCAGCCGTGTTGCCAGACGGTTTGGGCGAGCGACAGCCGGTTGGCGCGGTCGGTGGCGTCGTCGATGGCGTTGGCCACGTCGACGCCGTGGCGCCAGTTCAGGCCGTAGAAGTCGCGCCCGGCGGCGGCCAGCAGGCGGGCGACGGTCGGGCTGCCGCTGGTCTCGTCCCAGGTCTGGCGGGAGAAGATGGGGGCGTCGTTCTGGTGGCAGGCCAGGCACAGGCCGCGGTTGGCGGCGCGCAGGCGGGGGGTGGCGCCGTCGCGGTAGTCGTCCACGATCTCGAAGTCGAAGCGGCCGGCGCTGTCGTTGTAGCTGATGACTTCGAGCACGCCGGCGGCCTCGTGGTAGCCGAGGTAGAGCCGGTCGCGCAGCAGGGGGCGGTCGGTGCGCGGGGGTTCGCCGGTGACGGCAACCACCACACGTGGGGCTTCGAAGTAGTGCGCAGCGCCGGCGGTGTGGCGTTGCAGCGAGCGGCCGAGCGGGATGAGCACCAGCGGCAGGCCGTCGCCGGGCTCGCCGTCGGCGGCGATCTGTCCGCGCAACTGGGCGACCAGCGCCTCGATGGGGTAGGTGACGCGCGCGACATGCTGGCCGGGGGGGGTCATCAGCTGTGCAAACAGCGAGGCGCCCTCCGCCCGGCCGCCGGCGGGCAGCAGCCACAGCCCGCACAGCAGCGGCAGGCCGAGCGTTCGCCATGCGCTGCGCATGGGCGCGGCCTCATTGCGCCGCGGCGACGAGTTGCCGGTGCTGGGTGCCGGTCCAGCAGTCTTCCGCCGTCTTGCCGGTGGCCAGGTAGTCGGCCTTGCCGGCCTCGTCGACAGCCTTGTTGTAGAGCACGAAGTTCACCACGAAGGCGCGGTCGATGTAGGCGCGGCCCAGGTACAGGCCGGGGCGGATCATGCGGATCTCGTCGCGGATGGCGAAGCCGTCGCGCCCGGCCATCATGTCGGGCATGCGGCGGTAGCCGGGCAGCTGGTCGGTGAAGGCGTAGTCGATGATGATCGACTCGCGCCGCCCGTCGAGCAGGCTCTGGCCGCAGTAGAGCTGGGCCGGAAACAGCAGCCACTGGTCCTTGCCGTTGACGGTGATCTCCTGCAGCGGGTTGGCGTCGCTCTCTTCGATCAGGCCGACGGCCTTGAGGGTCTTGAGGTCCTCGATGCGGTTACGCAGCAGGCGTTCGTCGCGGTAGAAAACCTTGCCCTTCCAGAGGAGCTCGCCCATCAGGTCGAGCTTTTTGCCGGCCACGTTCACCAGCAAGCCCTTGAGCCCGCCGCCGGCAATCTCCGACAGGCGCAGCTTGCCGCTGCCCCCTTTGGGGAAGAACAGGTCGCCCTCGTAGGGGCCCTCGGGGATGGGCCCGGCGGACAGGCGGGCGTAGATCTGGTCGACCTGTTCCTGCTCGAGCAGGGCGAGGTTCTTGGGCGTGATCTTGTACAGCTCCTCGACCGAGAGCGGGTGTTGCGCTTCGAGTTCGGCAAAGTCGGGCTTGGCGTCGTGGGCCTCGCCGTAGGGCGCGAAAGTGATGGCCGGCGGGGTCTTGTCCTCCTTGGCGCCGCAGGCGGCGAGCAGGGCGGCCACGGCCACGGTGGCGAGCAGGCGGAGCGGGCGATGCGATGTCATGGCGGTCGTCCTCGCTTACAGGGTGGCCAGGAAGGCGGTGAGGGCTTTCTTGTCAGCCTCGGAGAGGTCTTCACCGAAGCGGTGGCCGGCGTTCTCGATCTCGGCAAAGCAGGAGGAGTAGATCTGCTTGACCAGGTAGGGCCGCTTCTTGAGTGCTTCGACCAGGCCGTTGGGCTGGCTCGTCACCTCCTCGGTGATTCCCTTGAGGTCGGCCAGGATGCGCTTGCCGGCGTCGGCGCCCCATTGCTCGACCAGCCGTGCCTCGACCGCCTTGGGCTTGAACTTGGCCTGCACCAGGTCGACCACGAAAGCCTTGTGCTGGAAGTTGCCCACCGTGCCGGCGTTGACGCCGCGCCCATCGATGACGGCCGGGATGGTCAGCGCGAAGCCGACCAGCTTTTCCTTCTCGGTGCCGTCCCACAGCCGCGGGCCGACGCGCAGCGTGACGTCCTCGTTGAGCAGGGTCACCTTGGGAATGCGCGTGTCCGGATTGAGCAGCGCGTCCATGCTGGCCTTGTAGAGCGCGAAGCGGCCCTCGATGCTGGGGTCATACTCCCAGCAGGCCGGTTGCTGGTCGGGCGGCAGCAGGGACAGCGTGTTGCCGTCCACATAGCGCGGGCGCATGGCGTAGAAGGCGTTGGCCTTGTTGGCCGGTTTGCCGCACAGCTCGGGGCCGAGCGCGTTGTTGTGCAGGAAGGGGGCGTGCGCCCACAGATTGAGCAGCGAGATGTTGCGGTAGTAGCTGCGCCCGCCATCGGCCGGCTCCTGCAGATTGGGGTCGGGCGGCTGGGCGCGCAGGGTTTCGGAGCCGTACTCCTGCCAGATCTTGCCGGCCATGTGGTTGGAGTGCAGGGCGCGGCAGCGGAAGGTGCCGACCTCGGAGACCAGCGTGGGCGCATCATTGCCCAGCCAGTCGGCACGCAGACCGCTCTTGGCGTCGACCTTGTGGAAATCGAGCGCGTCGAACTGCCCGGCGGCCGCTTCGGGCTGGCTGGAGTGGCAGCGTGCGCAGGTGGTGGCAAACACCTGTTGCCCGCGGGCCACGGCGCCATCGCCGAATTCCTTCTCCAGATCGGCGATCAGGTCCTGCGTGGCGTAGGTGGCGTTGGCGTCGGCCTGGCGCAGGGCGGTCTCGCGCGCCTCGCGCAGGTCGGTGTTGCGCGCCTCGGCCGAGAGGAAGAAATCGAGGATGTTCACCAGCCGGTCCTCGATGGCGCGGAAGTTGGGGCAGTCACGCCGGCACTGGCCGATGTTGAAGGGCGTCTGGCCAAAGCCGCGCTGCTGCGGGTCGGCCACGCGCAGGTCGGTGAGGTGATTGACCCAGCATTGCTCGGAGCAGGAGCCGATGTTGAAGTACACCCGCTGGATCGCTTCGAGCGCACCGATGGAGTCCTCGCCGCCCTTGAGGATGTGATGCACCGTCTCGGCCTTGAGCGACTTCTCCCAGCACTTGCCCTCGCGCCCCGGCTCGCACCAGCAAGCGGCCTGCGCCTTGCCCTCGCAGCTGTTCGTCTTGCGCCACTTGAGGACTTGCTCGTCGGCAAACACCGGCCGCTGCGGGATGTTGATCAGCGCGTTGATGGTGCCCGGGTTGTTCACCTGGTCGTTGGGGATGGCCGAGGTGTCGCTGGTGCCCGGGCGGGCGTGGGCAAACATCTGCCACTCCAGCGTGTTGGTCGACATGCCCGAGACCATGATCTCGGAGATACGGGTGTACTGGTTGCCGACCAGGCCCTTGATGTTCTCCCACTTCGGGTTGGCCGGGTCGGCCGGCGGGTTGAGCGGGTCGAAGGCGATGTGGCAGGACCCACAGGCGGTGCCGATCAGGAAGGGCGGCTCCACCGCACCGTCGAGCAGGCGGCTCTTGGCCGGCTCGTCCGAGCCGCCGGCGGCCGGGATCTTGCCGTTGTAGCCCGTCCAGCTGCCGGCGCGGCCGTTGAGCTTGACCCACTTGTCGAGGTTGAAGCGCGGGTTGGGAAACTTGCGGATGCCGAGCATGCCGGTGGAGGTGCCGAACTTGAGGTCACAGGCGCTCTGGCGCTGGTCCTTGGGGCCGTGCACATCGCCCTCGGCCAGCGGCGCGTCATGAAAGTCGCAGGCCGGGTCGGTGTAGCCCGGCTTGCCCACGTACTTGAGCAGCTCCTCGTCGCCGGGGCACCAGTCGAGGCCGTAGGTCTCGTCCAGCGATTTGGCCGGGCAGTTGGCATCGCCCGGCGTACAGCAACTCGGGTCATTGATGCCGCCCCAGGCGCGGAAGCGGTCGCCGCGCTCATCGGAGCGCAGCACGCGGAACCAGTCGATCAACACCCCCACACGCTGCTGGAACACATAGGTGTGGAAGCGGTCGTTGCCCGCCGTGGCCTTGAACCAGATCAGCCGGCCGGCGCACTCGGAGGCGTTGAGCCCCTCGCGCGCACAGGAATCGAAGTAGGGCACGTCCTGCGCATGTACCGTCGGCGCCGCCTGGGCCTGCCGCTGCACGGGCGCGATGAAGGTGGCGGACAGGGCGATGACAAGCAGAAGCAGACGGACCATGTCGGGCCTCCGTGATACGGGGTGACGACCGGCCCATGACCGCACGCGCGGCCACACGTGTTGCCGCGAAACCCCCGAAAACGTTCGGGGTGAAGGGGCTCTGATCGGGAGATGGCGCCGCCTTCCAGCACGGTCGTGCGCCATCGTCATATTTTTGCTGTTCTGTTTACCGGTGTAGCACCCCAGCCTTCGATTGCAAGACGGGCGTGATGTCGGTGGCCCGCCCGTGGCATGACCACGGCTTGGACGCGCACGACCGTGCCACCGTATGATGCAGCGAGCCCCGTCACCGGAAAACCCATGGCCCGATTTGTCCGCCTCTGCCTTGCCCTCACCCTGTGCGCCGCCCTCGCCGCGTGCGAAAAAACCTCGCCGGAACAAGCGATTGGCGAGGCCATTGTGCGCATCGAGCAAGGCCTCGCCGCGCACCAGAATGCTGCCGTGCGGGCCGAACTGGCCGATGCCTTTCGCGGCGGACCGGCCGCTGATCCCGCCCGGCTCGACAAGGCCGGCGTGCAGCGACTGCTGGCGGGCTACTTTTTACGTTACAAAAATATCGGCGTGGTGGTGACCGGGGTGAGCATCGAACCGCTGTCGCACACCCCGGATCAGGCCTGGTCGAGCGCCTCGGTGGTCCTCACCGGTGCCGACGGGCTGATTCCCGAGGCGGGCCGGATCTACCAGGTGCGCGGCCTGTGGCTGCGCGAGGGGGGCGCTTGGCGGCTGCGGGAATTGCAGTGGGAGTGAGGGGCGAGCTTGCGCGATCACAGCCCGCCGCCCATGTCGACATGGGCGCCGCAGACATAGGATGCCGCCTCCGAGAGCAGCCACACGATGGTCTCGGCCACTTCCGCCGGCTGGCCGCCGCGGCGCATCGGCAGTTGCGGCGCGATGCGCGCAACCCGACCCGGCTCACCGCCGCTGGCGTGTATTGCGGTCTCGATGAAGGCCGGGCGCACCGCGTTGACGCGGATGCCCTCCGGCCCCACCTCCTTGGCCAGCCCGGTGGTCAGCGTGTCGATGGCGCCTTTCGAGGCGGCGTAGTCGACATACTCGCCGGCCGAACCCAGTCGCGCCGCCGCTGAGGACACATTGACGATCACGCCGCCGGCACCGCCGTGGCGGGTGGACATGCGGCGGATCGCCTCGCGGTAGCACAGGAAGCTGCCGATCACATTGCAGGCGAGCACCCGCTGCAGGCGCGCCGCGTCCATGTCGGCCACACGCATCTGCGTCTCCAGCACGGCGGCGTTGTTGACCAGGTGGGTGAGCGGGCCGAAGCGCTGATCGATGGCGGCGAACATTGCCACCACCGCGGCCTCGTCCGCCACATCGGCGGCGTGAATCATGGCCTCGCCGCCGCATGCCGCGACACGAGCCTGCACCGCTTCGGCGGCTGCGCGGTTGCGTTGGTAGTTGATGCAGATGCGGTAGCCGTCGATGGCGGCCCGTTCGACCACCGCGGCGCCAATGCCGCGGCTGCCGCCGGTGACCAGCAGAACCTTGTTGTTGGCGATGGCCATTGGCTGTCTCCTGTGAACACTATCCTAGTAGACCAGCAGTACGCGCACCTCGATGCTGCGCCGTGGTGGTGTGCCCTCGGGGATGTCTGGTTCGTCGAAGGCGGCGTGCGGGGTGAAGCGCGCCACGTCGGTGGCCGAGTCGTAGGACTTGAAGGCCAGCACCTCGTGGCGCCCCATGCGCGGGGCGTAGTACCAGCGGTGGGCCGGTGAATAGGTGTGCAGGTAGATCTCGCCGCTGCGCTGAGGGTAGTGGATGTCGGCGGCGACGCGTTCGGTGGCGCGCACGCTGCGCGCATCGCACACTGCCAGCGGGGTGTCGCGCACCTCGCGCACCAGTGGCCGCCACAGGTTGACGATGGCGAAGCGGCCGGCGAATTCGCCGGCGTCCATGCCGCGGCACTGGAGTTCCAGCCGGCGCCGACCCGAGGCGTCGGTGTAGTCGTTGTGCACCCGGCCGACTGCCGCCGGGGCGCTGCCTTCGCGGCCGAAGCCGAGGGCCAGCCGGTCGGCCTCGCGCTCGCGCACCAGATGGTCGAAGACCATGGCCAGCCGGGCACCGGTCAGGGCGCGCGCCAGCATGGCGCATTCGCGGTAGTAGGTGTCGGTGAGCTCGCGGGTGTCGAGGAAGTCTGCCATCTGGCTGTGGTGCTCGATCAGGCGGAAGCCTTCGACATCGAGCGAGGTGGCGCCGGCGCGGCGCAGATCGGCCACCGGGCAGCGTTGCTCGACATAGCGGCCGTTCTCGCGTGCCACGCCGGCTGGCGGCGGGTACAGATAGGCATAGGGTTTGTCGGCCATTGCGTGCAGATAGCTGAAATGGGCGTGGTCGGTCATGGCGTGTCCTCCGGGTCAGGCCTGCGCGTGGCGCAGTGCGGTGTCGAGGCGGTCGGTGCCCCAGAACAGGGTGTCGCCGGCGAAAAAGCTGGGCGCGCCGAACACCCCGCGCGCGACGGCCTCGCCGGTGGCGGCGCGCAGGCGTGCGCGGATCGGCGGCGAGCTGGCGTCGGCCAGGATGGGGGCGGGGTCGAGGTCCAGATCGCGCAAGACCCGGGCCAGGCCGTCGGCCGTGGCGATGTCGACGTCCTCGCCGAAATGGGCGCGATACAGCGCCGTCACGAAGCGTTTGCCCCAGCCGGCATCCAGCCCGACCAGGGCCACGCCGGCCGACAGCACGCTGTTGCGCGGGAAGCTGCTCGGCCGTTGCAGCGGCAGCTGGCGCTCGGCGCACAGGCGGGCCAGGTCGCGCCACATGTAGTCGCCCTTGGCAGGGTAGAGATTGAACGGCGAGTCGGCCCGGCCCTGGCGGGCGAAGATCGGCCCGAGCAGGAAGGGGCGGTAGTCGACGCGGGCGCGCCCCTCGGCTTCCAGCCGGGCCACGTCGGCCGCCGCGATATACGAATAGGTGCTGGCCGGGTCGAACCAGAATTCGATGCACGGCAAGCGTGAGCGTTCGGATGTCATGGGGCCTGCTCCGTCAGTGTCGATGACAGGCATGGTTGTGCCCCGTGGCGCGGCCTCAGGTGAGAACTGCTGCGTGCGCGTCCAGCAAAATTCAATGCTCAGCCGACAGGCATGTTTAGTCTGGGCTTGTCCCATCCCTCCCTTGGCGTTTCGCCTTCGGGTGCGTCAGCAACGGCCCGGACCCGCCCCCACGGGGGCGGCCTTTTTCCGGCACAGGGGGGAGGACGTCTTGAGGAGTACACAACAATGCATGCCAGAAACGATGTGCGATGGACGATCGAGCTGAACCCCGGCGCGGTGCTGCGCCTGCCGCCCGGGACGACGGTCGGGTGCCGGGCGGGCAGCGTCTGGCTGACCGAGTATCGCCCCGGACGTGATGTGCTGCTGGCCGCGGGCGATGTCCACACGGCCGGCGGTGCCGGGCCGGTGGTGGTGACCGGGCGGGCCGCGGCCTGCCTGGTGGTTGGCGCGACCGACGATTCAGTCGGGCGGCGGCTCCTGCGGGCCCTGGGTGAGGCCTGTGTCCGCCTCGGCAACGGGCTGCGCCAGCGCGGCGAGCGCGTCGGCACAGGCCTGCACCACCGGCCGGGCCTGCCCGCGCGCTGACACCAGCAGCACATAGCTCTTGTCGGGCAGGCGCAGCGGGTGCACGGTTTTGAGGCCGTGGCGGGCGCGGAAATCCTGCGTCAGCTGTACCGGCATCAGGGCCAGCCCGTCGCCGCGCGCGCAGGCCAGCAGTGCGGCGTACAGATCATGACAGACCAGCACCGGCTGGCGCGGTAGTTCGGCAAGCCCGAGCTGCCGAGCCAGCCGCGTCCACGGCAGGAAGGCATGTTCGATCAGCGGCTCGCTGGCCAGCAGTTCGGGCAGGGCGCGTAGCCCAAGCGCCAGTGCGCGGCTGGCCGGGGCGAGCACGCCGAGCGTTTCGTGCCACAGGATGCGGCCGCCTTCATGGTCTGCCGGATGACAGTAGCGAATGGCAATGTCACACTCGCTGCGATCGAGGTCGGACAAGGACTCGCTCGCCGACAGGGTCAGCGCCACGCCGGGGCAGGCCGCGCGCAGGGCGTCGAGCTTCGGTGCCAGCCACAGCCGCGCCACGCCCGGGCTGGCGGCGATGCGCACCTCGGTGGCAAAGCCGCTGCCCAGCCCGTGCAGCCAGTCGGCCGCGCCGCGGGCGAAGGCCGCCGCCGCGTGGTAGTAGGCCAGGCCCTCGTCGGTCAGCTCGACGGTCGGGCTGTGACGGATCAACAACTGCATGCCGGTGCGCGCTTCGAGCAGCGCCAGCGAGCTGGTCAGCGCGGCCCGGCTGACGCCCAGCTCGCTCAGCGCCCGCGCCACCGTGCCATGGCGCACCAGCGCCTCGAAGGCGGCCAGGGCATGCAGCGGCGGCAGGGGGGCGGGCGGTGTCGACATCAAGGAGGCTCCGGTCGATGAGTCATTCATTATTGCGTGATCTGCCGCTGCTGGAACTGCTGGCGCTGGATGCCTGCCTGCGCCTGGGTTCGCTGGCGCGGGCGGCCGACGAGCTGTCGGTGACGCCCTCGGCGATTAGCCACCGCATCCGCCAGCTCGAACGCACGCTGGGCATCGCCCTGCTCGAACGGCGCGGACGCGGCGTGGTGCCGACCGCCGCGGCAGCGGCCCGGCAGCATGAACTGAGCGTGTTGGTGGCGGAGTTTCGTCGTGCCACCCATGCCCTGCGCCATGTCGCGCAACAGACGCTGCATATCGATGTCACGCCGGTGCTTGGCGCCACCTGGCTGGCCGGCCGGCTGCCGGCCCTGCGCCGTAGCCTCGACCTGCCCGGCCTGCAGGTGGAACTGAGCGCCACGCGCCTGCCCAACGCGCCGGCCGATCCGCGCACCGACATCCTCATCGAACTGGTGACCGACCCGCCCACTCCCGGCCGCACCCGCCTGTTCGCCGCCAGCATCGGCGCCTACGTGGATGCGCACTCGCCGTTGCCGACGCCGGTCAGCCTCGCCGACTTGCAGCGCCAGACGCTGCTGCGGCAGACCGTGGTGGACTGGCGCGACTGGTGTGCCGTGGCCTTCGGCCAGCGCGTGGCGCTGCCTCACGGCGTGACGCTGGACGACCCGCTGAGCGCGCTCGAAGCCTGTCTTGCCGGCGGCGGCCCGGCCCTGCTCAGCACCCTGGGGGCCGCGCCCTATGTCGACAGCGGGCGGCTTCGCCCGCTCCATCCGGCCCGGCTCGATGCCGGCCACTACGCCATCTCGCTCACCGAGCGCGGCCAGCTCAAACCCGTCGCGCGGCGCGCCGTCGATACGCTGGTGGCGCTGGCCGCCGCGCTGCGCTAGCGGCACAGCGCGTCGAGCGACTGCAGCGCCAGCAGCAGGTCGGGCGAAGCCCAGGCGCGCGCGGCCAGCGCGGCCACGGCGGCCATGGCCAGTGCCAGCCACAGGCCGCCGCCCCGGAAGCGTTGCGGTTTCACGCGGCGCGGCCGACGGGCGCGGGGGCCGCCGCCGGCGTGCGGTCATCGATCGGGTAGTGCAGCAGCGCGGCCAGCACGCCGAGGCCGATCGACAGCGTCCACACCACATCGTAGCTGCCGGTGGCGTCGAACACCCGCCCGCCCAGCCACACGCCGAGGAAGCTGCCCACCTGGTGGCTGAAGAAGACGAAGCCGAACAGGGTCGCGATGTAGCGCACACCGAAGATCTGCGACAGCACGCCGCTGGTCAGCGGCACCGTGCCCAGCCACAGGAAACCCATGCCGGCGGCGAACACATAGGTGCTGGCGGCGCTCACCGGCAGCAGCATGTAGGCCATGGTCAGCCCGGCGCGCAGCAGGTAGAGGATGCTCAGCAGGTTCTTGGCCCGCCAGCGCCCGCCCATCTGGCCCCAGGCCCAGGTGCCCAGCACGTTGAACAGCCCGACCAGCGCCAGCGCGCGCATGCCGACATTGGCGTTGAGCCCCTGGTCTGTCAGGAAGGCCGGCAGGTGGTTGCCGATGAAGGCCAGCTGGAAGCCGCAGGCCAGAAAGCCCAACCCCAGCAGCCAGAAGCCGCGGTGAGAGAAGGCCTCGGCCAGCGCACTGGCCATGCCCTGCGGCGGCGTCGCCGTGGGGGCCTCGGCACGACGCGGCTCGGCCATCACCACCGACAGCAGCAAGGTCGTGGCCACCGTGGCGGCCAGCACCCACAGCGCGTCGGCCCAGCCAACGCTGCCGATCAGCGACTGCGCGAAGGGCAGCATGGCGAACTGGCCGAGCGAGCCGAGCGCACCGGCGGTGCCCAGCGCGGCGGTGCGCCGTTGCGGCGGCACGGCGCGGCCGATGGCGCCGTAGATGATGCTGAAGCCGGTGCCGCTGAGCCCGAGGCCGACCAGCAGGCCGGCCGACAGGCTGAGCGTCAGGCCGCTGTCGGACAGCGGCATCAGCAGCAGCCCGGCGACATAGGCCAGCGCGCCGAAGACCACCACCCGGCCGGCACCGAAGCGGTCGGCCACCATGCCGGTGAAGGGCTGGGCGATGCCCCACAGCAGGTTCTGCAGGGCGATGGCGAAGGCGAAGGTCTCGCGTCCCCAGCCCTGGTCGAAACTCATCGGCTGCAGGAACAGCCCGAAGCTGTGGCGCATGCCCAGGGCGAGGCTGAGGATCAGCCCGCCGCACACGATGATCAGCGCGGGCGAGCGCCAGGATGGGGTTGTCATGTTGTTCTCCTGATGGGGTCGGGGTGTGTGCATACCCTAGCGCTGGGGCGCCGTCTCACCGGCGAAGAATGCTGTGCCCGCCGGCAGTGTTTTTCATGTCTGCCCGGCGGGTGTCTCGCCGCCGCCGTGCGAGTGGGCTATGCTTGCCCGCCTTCATCCTCCTGCGCCGCTTCGTCATGCTCAACGCCCGCTTTGCGCTCGCCATCCTCATCGCCCTGGTCTATCTGCTCGCCGTGCCCGGCACGTCCTTGTTTCGTGCCGCCGTCTCGGGCGACGCGCTGACCCTGCGGGTGAGCTTCGGCACGCCCATGCTGTGGCTGACCACGGCAGTCATCGTGCTGATCATCGTTGGGGTGTGGAAGCGCTTTGCCTGGGCCTGGTGGCTCGGCGTGGCCGCGGCGGGCTTCCAACTCGTACGCATGGGCCTGTGGGTGTCGCAGCACTACTCGCTGTCGCGCCTGCCGGGCGAAGGCACACTGCTGGTGCTCGGCCTGCTGGTGGGTTTCCTGGTGCTGATGCTGTCGCCGGGCATGCGCATGGCCTGCCGGCGCTGAGGCGGTTTGGCGGGTTGAAACCTGCCGCGAACACCCCGGCCCCGCAGGGCGGATAAGTGCAGCGCATCCGCCGAACAACGCCCCGATGCGGCACCGACGGCGGATGCGCCTTCGGCTTATCCGCCCTACATGGAGACGGCGTCGCTCAGTTCGAACAGCCGTGTAGGGCGGATAAGCGTAGCGCATCCGCCGCACAACGCCCCGCGGCGAGCTGCCTTGTCCGCTAGCTCGAACAACTCACCGACAGCGACTGCGCCCATTCCGGTGGCGGGGCGGCGAATTCGGCATTGTCCGGCTGTTCGTCGAAGGGCCGCTGCAGGCAGGCGTGGATGCGGTGCAGCGGGGCGAAGTCGCCGGCCTGCGCGGCGCGGATCGCGGTTTCGGCCACCCAGTTGCGCAGCACGTATTTCGGATTGACCGCCTGCATGGCGGCGCGGCGTTCGGCGTCGGGCCGCGGCGCTAGCGCCAGGCGTGCGCGCCACTGCGCCAGCCAGGCGTCGCAGGCGGCGCGGTCGGTGGCCAGGTCGCGCACTGGCGCGTCCTGCGCCGGGCTGCCGGCGACGGCGGGCAGCTCGCCCAGGGCGCGGAAGAACAGCGTGTAGTCGGTGTGCTGGGTGTGCAGCATCATGTACAGGCCGCCGATCAGGGCTTCGTCATCGTCCCGCGCCTCGACCAGCCCCAGCTTGGTGCGCAGGCGGTCGAGGAAATCACGGTTGTAGGTGGTCACGAAGGCGGTGTCGATGGCGTCGAACAGCGCATCGGTGTCGCCGGTCAGCGGGGTCAGCGCATGGCCGAGGGCCTGCAGGTTCCAGTGCGCGATGTGCGCCTGCGCACTGAAGCGGTAGCGGCCGCCGCGGTCGGTGTGGTTGCAGATGTGCTCGGCGTCGAAGGCGTCCATGAAGGCGAAGGGGCCGTAGTCGAGCGTGAGGCCGAGGATCGACATGTTGTCGGTGTTCATCACCCCGTGCATGAAGCCCACCGCCTGCCACTGCGCCATCAGCGCGGCGGTGCGGCGACTGACCTCGGTGAGCATGGCCACGGCCGGGTCGGCGGCCTCGCGGGCGGCGGGGTAGAAGCGGTCGATGACATAGTCGGCCAGCTGCTGGAGTTCGTCGGTGCGCCGATTGGCGGTCCAGTGCTCGAAGGAGCCGAAGCGCACGAAGCTCGGCGCCATGCGCGTCACCACGGCGGCCGTCTCCATGGTCTCGCGCGGCACCGGCAGCTCGGAGGCGATAAGGCTCAGCGCGCGCGTGGTGGGGATGCCGAGCGCGGCCATGGCCTCGGAACAGAGGAATTCGCGGATCGACGAGCGCAGCACCGCGCGGCCGTCGCCCATGCGCGAGTAGGGCGTGCGCCCGGCGCCCTTGAGCTGCAGCTCCCACGGGCCGTCCGGGGTGCGCACCTCGCCGAGCAGATGGGCGCGACCATCGCCGAGCTGGCCGGCCCAGGCGCCGAACTGGTGGCCGGAATACACCGCCGCCAGCGTGTCGCTGCCCGGCAGTGGCGTGTTGCCGGCCATGGCTTCGACAAAGGCGGGGGTGGCGGTCTCCGCCGGCGGCAGGCCGATCAGCGCGGCGGCCGCCTCGCTCACCGCCACCAGGCGCGGCTCGGGCAGGCCCCAGGGGGCGAGCCGAGTGTAGAAGGCCTCGGGCAGGCGCGCGAAGCTGTTGTCGAAGGGCAGGGCGTCGAGGCGGTGCGCGCGTGCGGGCGCATCCGGATGGGGGGCGTTCATGGGCAGGCTCTGTCGGGTTCTCGGGCGGCCGGTCTGTGCCGGCATCGGTAGACAGTGTGACAGCGGATGCGTTGTCGTGCGCGCTGGTAGCATGGTCCACCCGCACGCCGTTGCGCGCGTGCCGAACCGCCACAAGGAGCCGCCATGCCGATGTTTGTCGATACCTCGCCCCCCGGGCAGTGCATCTTCTGCCGCCTGGTGGCGGGCGAAATCCCCGCCGAGCGCGTCTATGAAGACGCCCTCACCATAGCCTTCATGGACATCGGCCAGGTCAACCCCGGCCATGTGCTGGTCGCCAGCAAGCGCCACGCCGCCACGCTGTTCGACCTCACAACCGAGGAAGCCGGCGCCCTCATGCAGACCGCCCAGCGCGTCGCCTTCGCCGTGCGCGAGGCCTTCGACCCGCCCGGCCTCACCCTGCTGCAAGCCAACGGCAAGGAAGGCGACCAGACCGTCTTCCACTGCCACATGCACGTGGTACCGCGCCATGGCGATGACGGCATCGCCCTGTCGTGGCCGCGCAAGGACCCGCCGATGGCGATCATCGCCAGCTATGCGGAGCGGCTGCGGGCGGTGATGGGGGAGGGGTGACGAAAGTTCGAGCGGGCATCCCGAGTTAATGACGTTGGTGTATTCTCCCCGGTGTTTTTTGCCGTGGAGGAGCGCTCATGCCGCTCAATATTCGTGTCCGGCAGCAGGTGGTACGCAAGCTCGAAGCCTACGAAGGGCGAGTGAGTCACTTCTATCTCGATAGCGTTGGCAAGGTCACGGTGGGGGTCGGTCACCTGATCGCGGATCGGGGCGCGGTTGCGGGGTTCGACATGATCGTGGTGCCGTCGGGGCCGCTGGCGAGTCTGGCCGAAAAGCAGGACGAGTACGACCGCATCGCGGCCGAAACGGTGGGCTATCGCGCCAGCCACTATCGTGCCGCCGCCCGGTTGCTCATGCCCGATGCAGAGATCTCGCGCCTGCGCGACCGGCATGTACGGACGTTTCATCGGGAGCTTCAGGCGATCTATACCCGTCACAACGGCTATCCCGACGATTTCGACGCTCTGCCGGAAGTGGTGCAGATGGCGCTGTTCGATCTCATCTTCAATCTGGGGGCTACACGCTTGCGCCATGTGTTTGTCAATCTCGACCGCGCGATCCGCGCGGGCGATTGGCTGCGTGCCGCGGCCGAGTCGTATCGCCCGCAAGTCAGCGCTGCGCGCAATTGGTATGTGCGGCAACTTTTTCTGTCAGCCACGGGGGTGCCGGTCGCATGCGTTCCTGCTTGCTGATGGTTGTCATCTCCAGCGTGTTGGTCGGCTGCTCGGCCGCGCGCGCCGCGCCGCCACCATACGGGTTCAACGGGCTTGCCTTCGCCGGCCTGGTCGAGCCCCACGGGGAGGACGGCCGGCTGGACTATGTGCTGGATGGCGCCAACGGCGCTGAGTTGCGCTTTGCCAGTTGTGCCCAGGTGGTCGCGACCGAGGCGGCTGCGGTGCGTGAGGATCAATACCCCGTGTTCCGCCTGCTGCGGACCAACTGTCAGGCGCTGGCGCGTTATGCCAGCGGCCGGCCGGCCGGCGGCAGTCACCTGCCCGAGGCCCTGACGCCGGCATTGGTGGGCGCCCTGCCGACGGCAGCGCTGCCCGCCGTCGGTGGCCAACCGATGGTGCCGACGGCGGGCGAACGCTTGAAAGCCTCGTCCGGTGTGGCGGCCATCGAGGCGCTGAGCGGCGGTCGGGTGCGGGTGCTGACGCGTGACGATGACATTGTCTACACTCTGATGGCGCAGGGCGACTTCGATGGCGATGGCGTGCAGGACATGCTGCTGCGGCTCGACTGGCGCGCGCGCGACGCTTTCGGCCGCGGTGTCGAGTTGCTGCAGATCACCCGTCGTACGGCCGACGGGCCGGCCGAGTTGAGCTGGCGCTGGCGGGCGGCGCCCTGATCCGCGCCAGTCTTGCCGCCTGCATGGCAGGCAGTGCATTGGATCGAGAGGACCATGGCCACGGACGCTGCCGACATCCCCGCCCACATCGACGCCCTCTATCGCAGCGAGTCGCGCCGCGTCCGCGCCACGTTGATCCGTCTGCTGGGCGATTTTGATCTGGCCGAGGAGGCGGTGCAGGAGGCCTTCATCGCCGCCATGGCGCAGTGGCCGCGCGATGGCGTGCCGGACAATCCGCGCGCCTGGCTGGTGTCGGCGGGGCGTTTTCGCGCCATCGACCGCATCCGCCAGCGCGCGCGCTTCGACGCCTCGCTCGCCGAGCTGGCCTGGCGGCTGGCTGAAGACGAGCAGGCGGTTGCCGAGCCGGCCAGCGGCATCGAGGACGACCGGCTGCGGCTGATCTTCACCTGCTGCCACCCGGCGCTGGCGCCCGAGGCGCAGGTGGCGCTGACCCTGCGCGAGGTGTGCGGGCTGACCACCGAGGCCATCGCCAGCGCCTTCCTCACCGCCACGCCGACGCTGGCGCAGCGCATCGTGCGCGCCAAGGCCAAGATCCGCGATGCGCGCATTCCCTACGAAGTGCCCGAGGGGCCGGCGCTGGCCGCGCGGCTCGACAGCGTGCTGCGGGTCATCTACCTGATCTTCAACGAAGGCTACCTCGCCTCCGACGGCGAGGCGCTGACCCGGGCCGAGCTGTCGGACGAAGCCATCCGCCTCGGCCGGCTGCTGGTCGAGTTGCTGCCCGAGCCCGAGGCGCAGGGTCTGCTGGCGCTGATGCTGCTCACCGAATCGCGCCGCGCGGCGCGCAGCACGGCCGACGGCGAGCTGGTGCTGCTCGACGCGCAAGACCGCCGCCGGTGGAACCGCGCGCTGATCGACGAGGGCCTGGCCCGCGTCGAGTCGGCGCTGCGTTCGCGCCGCGTTGGCCCCTATGCGCTGCAGGCGGCGATCGCCGCGGTGCATGCCGAGGCGCCCACCGCGGCCGACACCGACTGGCCGCAGATCGTCGGGCTCTACGACGTGCTGATGCGCGTCGAGCCCTCGCCGGTGGTGGCGCTCAACCGCGCCGTGGCGGTGGCCATGCGCGACGGGCCGGCCGCCGGGCTGGCGCTGATCGACGCCTTGCTGGCCGGGGGCGAACTGGCCGACTACCGGCTGGCGCACGCGGCGCGTGGCGAGTTGCTGCACCGCCTGGGCGAGCGCGACGCCGCCCGCGAAGCCTACACGCGCGCACTGGCGCTGACCCGCGCCGGGCCTGAACAGCGCCATCTCGCCGCGCGGCTCGAGCGGCTGCGCTGACCGCGGCCCGACGAACGGTTGTCGAATCGCCGCCTCGGCGGACGACTAAGGGGCAAAAGCCGACAAAACCCCAAGGAGCGCCCCGTGGCCGAACTCACCCTCACCACCTTTCTCACCCTCGACGGCGTGATGCAGGCCCCCGGCGGGCCGGCCGAAGACACCGCTGGCCACTTCACGCACGGCGGCTGGCTGGTGCCGCATGCCGACGCCGACATGGGGGCGACCATGGTCGATATCTTTTCCCGCGCCGAGGCCTTCCTGCTCGGCCGAATGACGTACGACATCTTTGCCGCGCACTGGCCGCGCGTCACCGACCCCGACGACCCGGTGGCGACCAAGCTCAACACCCTGCCCAAGTTCGTCGCCTCGCGCATGCAGCGCCAGTTCGACTGGCACAACACGAGCGCGGTGGCGGACGTGGTGCCGACCGTTGCCGAACTCAAGCAGCGTTTTGCCGGCGAGGTGCAGGTGCACGGCAGCGGCGACCTGGCGCAGACGCTGATCGCCCATGACCTGATCGACGAATACCGCCTGCTGGTGTTCCCCGTGCTGCTGGGGACCGGCAAGCGCCTGTTCGGCGCGGGCACAGCGCCGGCCACGCTGCGCCTGCTGCGCTCGCACACCACCGGCACGGGCACGGTCATCAGCGTGTATCGGCGCGCCGGTGCGTTGGAAACCGGCTCGTTTGCCCTGGACTGAGCCCCATCCACCCCCGAGGAGCGCCCCATGAAATACCTGTGTCTGGTGTATGCCGATGAAGCCTTGCTGCACAGCCTGCCCGACAGCCCCGAAGACGTCGAATGCCAGGCCTATGCCGAGCAGGTGGCCGCCAGCGGCCGCATGCTGGCGGCCGAGGCGCTCGAGCCGGTGGCCACCGCCACCACCGTGCGCATGCGCGCCGGCAAGGTGTCGATCACCGACGGGCCGTTCGCCGAAACCAAGGAGCAGCTGGCCGGCTTCTACCTGGTCGAGGCGCGCGACCTGAACGAAGCCATCCAGGTGGCCGCGCAGATCCCCGCTGCCCGCGTCGGCAGCGTCGAAGTGCGGCCGGTGCGCCAACTGCAGGTGTAAGCCCTGCATCAACGGAGAGACGACATGACGACCCAAGACAGCGCGGCCGACGAAGCCGCCGTACGCACCATGTTCGACGACTGCCGCACGGCCGTGGCCGCCCACGACATCGCCCGGCTGATGCACCACTACACCGACGACCTGGTCGCCTTCGACGCCATCGGCCCGCTGCGCTTCGAGGGCCGCGCCGCCTACGAGGCGCACTGGCACCGCTGCCTGGCGATGTGCCCGGGCACGATGATCTTCGACATGCACGACCTCACGCTGTCGCTGGGCGAGACGGTCGGCTTCGGCCACTACCTGGTGCGTTGCGGCACCACCGCCGAGGACGGCACCGAGCAGGCCGGCTGGATGCGCTGCTCGGTCGGCCTGCGCAAGAGCGACGGCCAGTGGCGGATCGCGCATGAGCACTTCTCGGCGCCCTTCGAGCCCGAGACCTGGAAGGCGCAGTTTGATCTGGCGCCCTGAAGGCCCGGATCTTTCCACGGAAAACGCACATGCCCCCGAGCATCGATTCACGACCCGCGAGCTTTGCCCAGACTCATCGCCTCGCCGCGCCGCGCGACGCCGTGTGGGCGGCGCTGTCGCAGGCCGACCGGCTGGCGCGCTGGTGGCCCCCGGCGGGCGCACGGCTGACGCACGCGTCGCTGGCGTTTCACCTCGGCGGCCGTTTTCTCTATGCCACGCAGCTGCCGGACGGCCAGACGGTGTGGGGCCGCGGGGTGTTTCGCGACATCATGGCGCCGGAGTGCGTGGTCTTCGTCGCCTCGTTCTCCGATGCCGACGGCGGCGTGCGTCGCCATCCGGGGCGCCCGCTCTGGCCGCGCTATGTGCATCACACGCTGGCACTGGTCGAGGTGGCCGGCGGCACCGAGTTGCGGTTGTGCGCGCGGCCGGTGCATGCCACCGCGGCCGAGGTCCGTGCCTTCGAAGACGGGCACGCCTGCCTGCAACGCGGCTTTGCCGAGGCCTGGGCGCGTCTCGACGCGCACCTGGCCGGCCCGGCCTGAACACCCCAACCCCAAAGAAGGAGTCAAGCATGAAAGCCGAACCCTATCTGCTGTTCCGCGGCGACTGCGAAGCCGCCCTCAATTTCTACAAGGAGGTGCTGGGGGCCGAAGTGACGGCGCTGATGCGCTTTCGCGACGCGCCGCCGGGCGCCATGCCCGAGATGCCCGGCATGGCCGACAAGGTGATGCACGCCAACCTCAAGATCGGCGACACCATGGTGATGGCCTCGGACGGCCAGTGCGGCGAATCGAGTGGCTTCGACGGATTCGGGCTGTCGCTGATGGTGGCGGATACGGCCGAGGCGCAGCGGGTGTTTGCCGCACTGGCCGAGGGCGGTGAGGTGCGCATGGCGCTGGAACAGACCTTCTTTGCGCGGCAGTTCGGCATGGTCACCGATCGTTTCGGGGTGCTGTGGATGGTGATCGAGGACATGGCCGAGGGGTGAGGCGTGCGCTTGCAGCGGGTTGGTGGGTGGCGAGCCACCCACCCTACGGACCGGTCATCGTGAGGCCGCCGGCAGCTTGTCGGGCGAGCGGGTGGGTGGCTAGCCACCTACCCTACACCGTGCTGCGGTGCTGATCGAATGTGTAGGGTGGGCGGCTTGCCGCCCACCAGTGCGCCCGGTTGCGAGCGCCGCCAACCAAGCGCGACTTACTTGATCCAGAATGGCTTGTTGCCTTCGAAATCGGCCTGGCTACGGCTGATGCCGACGTCGCGCAGCACATGGTCGTCCAGTTCGCGCAGCTCGCGGCGCGAGGCGCTGCGCTTGCGCCAGACGGAGAGGGTGGTGCGCATGGCGTGGCCCAGGTGGCGCAGCAGCGAAGCGATGTCGGTGCTGGCAACGGCAGGGGCGCAAGCTTTGTGGGTCAGGCTGCTCATGATGCGTCTCCTTGTGGGGCGTTGGTGAGTTGAAGCTTGGCCGCTCAGGACAAAAGCATCCAATCGTTTATTCGGATTCGCCCGTTCGGAAATTGTGATGGCGTCGCTGGCTGAACTACGGTGTACTGACCACCGACGCATTTGCCGGAGCACGCCATGGAGCTCTATCACCTCAGAACCTTCGTTGCCGTTGCCGAAGAAAAGCACCTCACCCGCGCCGCCGAGCGCCTGTTCACCAGCCAGCCGGCGATCAGCGCGCATATCAAGGCGCTGGAAGAAACCCTCGGCGTGACGCTGTTCGACCGCACCCCCAAGGGCATGCGGCTGACCCCGGTGGGCGAGGAGCTGCTACCCCGTGCCCGCCAGGCACTGGCCGCGGCCAGCGCCGTGATGCAGCACGCCAAGGGCTTGCAGGACGAACTGATCGGCAGCGTACGCATCGGCCTCAATACCGACGCCCGCTTCCTGCGCCTGACCGCGCTGCAGGCCGGCCTGGCCGCACACTACCCGCGGCTTGAAGTGGCCATGCTCACCGGTTCGACCGGCACCAACCTGCCGGCGGTGCGCGTGGGCAAGCTCGACGCTGCCTTCGTCACCGGCGAGATCGACGACCCCAGCCTGAGCGTGTGCTTTCTGTGCGACGAGCCGCTGGTGATCGGCGCACCGGCCTCGCTGCGCGAGCAGATCAGTTCCACCGAGGTGGCCGAGCTGGCCCGCCTACCGTGGGTGTACACCTCGCCCGACTGCTCGCACTTTGCGGCGATGCGGGCGATCTTCGAGGCGCACTGCTGCGAACCGACGCGCATGCTGATCGCCAACCAGGAAGATGCCCTGGTCGAAATGATTCGTGCCGGCGTCGGGCTGGGCATCGTGCGGGCCGGCGTGTTTGCCGCCGACGAGCAGGCCTATGAGCTGCCGGTGGCACTGCCGTCGGTGCCGCTGCAGTTCGTGTACCAACGCAAGCGCGAGAACGACCCGCTGATCCGCGCGGTCATGCATCAACTGTGCGCGGTGTGGGAGATTGCGCCGCCCGACGCCCTGGCCCGCCAGGCCGGCTGAGGCGGCACGCCTTATCCACGGGGGCCGTGGGCAGGCTTGTGGACAAGCTGTGGGAGGGGGTGCTATCTCCTTGAGCCAGCGGTGATTTCTTCGGCTGCCTAAAAATGTGGCAATCGCGGGGAGCCGCCCCGGGGCGCACGCTTTTCGCATGAAACCGGCGCCAGTCGGGCGTTTCGGCGGCGCGGCGAGTGGTTTTATCCCCGTCGGCCGTGGGCCAAGCTGTGGATAAGCTGTGTGCCGGCGCGCTATCCGACTGAGGGGACGGTGTTTTTTTGCGCTGCCGCAAAATGAGGCAAACCCGGGGCGGCGGCGCGAGTACAGCCGATTGGCATGAAACCCGCGCCAGCCGGGCGTTCCAGCCCGGTTGGCGGATGGCCTTATCCCCGTGCGGCGTGGGCGACTCTGTGGATAAGCTGTGTGCCGGGCGGCTATCCGGCTGAGGCGACAGGGTTTTTTTGCATTGCCGCAAAATGAGGCAGGGGTGATGCGCCCCTGCGCTCAGAACTTGTGAATAAATCGACTGCGCGTGCCGATTGCTGCGTTGCTCACTCGGCCCGGCTCGCTACGATTTCTTCACAAGTTTTCAGGCGATGCTGCGCTGGCGCTCGGCCAGGGCCAGCAAACGCGCCACGCCCACCGGTTCATCGGCCAGCAGCGGCACCACGGCATAGCGTCGGGCGTGCGTGTGCGCCACGGTCTCGATCTCGCGCCACTCGTTCAGCGCCCGCTGGCGCAGCAGCGGCGCGTCGCTGCCGGCGGCCGCAATGCTGTTGTTGATGACCCAGGCCCAGGGCTCGATGCCGGCGCGGCGCAGGTCGGCCTGCAGGTGGGCCGCTTCGAGCACGGGCGTGGTCTCGGCGAGGGTGACGAGCAACACCTTGGTCTGTGCCGGGTCCTGCAATTGCTGCATGGGGGTGATCTCGGCCTGCGCCTGGGCGCCGCGCTGGCGCAGCATCTCGCGGTGGTAGGCGCCGGTGGCGTCGAGCAGCAGCAGGGAGTGGCCGGTGGGCGCGGTGTCCATCACCACGAACTGCTGGCCAGCCTCGCGGATGACGCGGGAGAAGGCCTGGAACACGGCGATCTCCTCGGTGCAGGGCGAGCGCAGGTCTTCTTCGAGCAGGGCGCGGCCTTGCGCATCGAGTGCCGCACCGCGGGTGGCGAGCACCTGTGCGCGGTAGCGTGCGGTTTCGGCGACCGGGTCGATGCGGCTGACGGTCAGCCCGGGCAGCGAACCGGCCAGGGTGTCGGCCAGATGCGCGGCGGGGTCGGAGGTGGACAGGTGCACCGGCAGCCCGCGTTGCGCCAGTTCCAGCGCCAGCGCGGCGGCCAGGGTGGTCTTGCCCACGCCGCCCTTGCCCATCAGCATGATCAGGCCGTGGCCATCGGGCGCGATGGTGTCGATCAGGCCGGCGAAATCGGGGGCGTCGATGGCCGGTGCGGCCGCGGTGTCGGGGACGACGGGCGCCGGCGTGTCGGCGAGCAGCCGGCGCAGGGCGGCCAGCCCGACCAGGTTGACCGCCTGGAGCGGCACGGTGTCGGTCGGCAGGGCGCGCAGGGCCTCGGGTAGCGCGGTCAGCGCAGCGGCCTCGCGCGCGCACACGGCGCGGGCCAGCGGGTCGTCACCGGCATCGGCGCGCGACAGGATGCCGTTGATGACGAGGTATTGCTGTGTCAGGCCGATGGCGGCCAGCTCGCCGTGGGTGCGCGCCACTTCGCGCAGTGTCGAGGGCTGGGCGCGGGCGACCAGCACCAACCGGGTGCGGGCCGGGTCGGCCAGCGCGGCGACGGCGGCCTTGTACTGGGCGCGCTGTTTTTCCAGCCCGGCCAGCGGCCCGAGGCAGGAAGCGTCGCCCTTGCCGGCGTCGAGAAAGCCGGTCCATGCGCCGGGCAGTTGCAGCAGGCGGATGGTGTGGCCGGTGGGCGCGGTGTCGAAAATGACATGGTCGAAACCGGCGGTGAGGCTGGCATCGGTCAGCAGCGCGGTGAATTCGTCGAAGGCGGCGATTTCGGTGGTGCAGGCGCCCGACAGTTGCTCCTCGATGCTGCGGATGACCGCCTCGGGCAGCACGCCGCGCACCGGCCCGACGATGCGGTCGCGATAGGCCTGGGCGGCTTGCTGGGGGTCGATCTCCAGCGCCGACAGGCCGGGCACCTCGGCCACCGGCACGACGCGGTTGCCGATCTCGATGCCGAACACCTGCCCGACGTTGGAGGCCGGGTCGGTGCTGACCAGCAGCACCCGCTGCCCGGCGTCGGCCAGGCGGATGGCGGTGGCGCAGGCCAGCGAGGTCTTGCCGACGCCGCCCTTGCCGGTGAAGAACAGGAAGCGCGGCGGCTGGGCAAGATAGTGCATGGGGCGCGTCCGCTTAACCGGCGCAGCGCCCGCCGGAGCAGCAACCGCTGACTTCCGGCTCGGGCTCGGCAGGCGCGGCGGCGGCACCCAGCCAGTGGGTCAGCTCGGCGCGGTTGGGGTAGCGGCCGGCCATGGCGATCTCGCCGTCGAGCAGGATCAGCGGCAGGGCATCGGGGCCGGAGCGGTCGAGAAAGCTCTTGACCGTGGCGTTGCCGGCAAAGGCCAGCGGCTGCTGGCCGAGGTTGTAGCGGTCGATGCGGGCGCCGTTCTGCGCGGCCCATTCGAGGTCGGCGGCGAAGGTGATCAGCGCCTGGTCGGCGTCAACACCGCAGACGCCCGAGCTGCAGCACAGGGCGGGATCGAACACTTGGATGCTTTTCATGGACGGGTTCCTTGATCGGATGAGGTGAAAAAGTCAGCGTTTGCCGGCGGCGGCGCGAAGCTCGAGGCATTTCTCGGGCTGGTCGGCGCAGCACGCTTCGGTGAGGTAGGCGATGGTGTCGAGCATCAGCGGAATGTTGGCCCGGTAGCGCTGGTAGCGCCCCTCGGGGGTGACCGTGATCAGCCCGGCGCGGGTCAGCGCCTTGAAGTGGAACGACAGGTTGGTGGGCGGCACATCGAGCGCGCTGGCGATGTCGCCGGCAACCAGGCCGTCGGGCGCCTTGCGCACCAGCAGCCGGTAGATTTCCAGGCGCAAGCCGGAGGCGAGGGATTCGAAAACGGCGGTGGCCGTGGCGGTATTCATGCCGCGACTCTACAACAGATGTTGAACTATCAAAATGATCTGGGTCAGTTGTGCGCCTTCAGGTGGCGGCGGCTTGCGGGCTGGTGAGGGCCTGGGGGAGGGCGCTGGCCGCCTTGTGGTGATACATCGCCAGATCGGCGCGGTGGATGATGTCGTCCGCCGTGGCGCCGGGGTAGGGGAACAGGCACAGCCCGACGCTGGCGCTGAGCGCCACGCCGGCGGGCAGGCTGTCGTCGCGCCGGGCGATCGCCGCCTGCAGGCGCTCGGCCCGCCGGGCCGCGTGGTCGCCGTCGGGTACGTCGGGCACCAGCACCACGAATTCGTCGCCGCCGAGCCGGGCCACGGTGTCGGCGTCTCGCACCGCCTCGCGCAGGTGCGCCGCAACGCGCCGGAGCGCCTGGTCGCCCACGGCATGGCCGTGGACATCGTTGATGGGCTTGAAGTCGTTCAGGTCGACGAAGTACAGCGCATGTTGCGCCGCCGAGCGCTCGGCACCGGCCAGCAACTGGTGGATGCGGTCGTAGAGCAACTCGCGGTTGGGCAGTCCGGTGAGGCTGTCGTGCAGCGCGCGGTCGAGGTGCTGGCGGCGCTCGTCTTCCAGCGCCTGCTTGTGCACGAACAGCCGCCGCCGCTGGCGCTCCACCATATAGCCCGCGCTGCCGCCGATGAGGTTGGCACAGATGATGAAGAAGTCCTGCGTGGCGAGCAGGTGGCGGGGGTAGTCGGCCAGCGCGCCGAAGCACAGGTTGTAGGTGACCAGCAGCACCAGATCGACCGCCAGCGCATAGATGAAGCGGGTGCCGCTGAAGTTGTAGGTAAAGAAGGTGACGAGCACCACCACGGGGTAGTAGTGCGCCACCACCTCCAGCGGCATCAACTGCATCATGGCGATCAGCCCGAGGCCGCCGGTGAGCCCGTTGAGCGCCGGCAGCAGGTAGGCGCAGCGCCGGTAATGCGCGGTGAAGGTGAGGTAGATGAAGGCGATCGGGATGAGCAGCGAGCCCAGGCGGATCGCCCACAGCGCACCGTGCTGCGCGTCGGGCACATACCAGGCGTCGAGCACGAACAGCAGCGCATACAGCGCCGGGCCGATCACCAGCGCCAACCGCCACTGCATGAGCATGCGTGGGTAGATGTCGTCGTCGTAGGCGCGTTCGAGTGCCGGGTTGCGGAACCGGAGCGTCAGCGGATGAAGCCGTGTCATGGCGGAGTCATCGGTCGAGTCATACCCATATGGCGCGGTGTGCTCCAGCCAACGGCGCAGCGATACGGATCTTGAGCAGAAAAGCGGCTCCAACGGAGGAAAACCGCACACCGGCGGATGGCGCGACACCGGAAAAACGCCAACGCGGCGACACCGGCGGGCGCCTTGTTCTGCCCCGTGTGCGGGCGCCATCCCCCGGCGGTGGGCGGGTGTCATTGCGGCAGTGCAGTCAATCACTGCGGCCGCTTCGTGCTAGCTTTTCTCTGCTGGTCCAGAAAAGCACTGATTTTCCCAACAGGAGAACAGCATGAAAACCACGTCACTACTCGGCGCCCTCGCCCTGGGCGCCCTGGCCGCACATCCCGCCTTGGCCGCCAACGTAAAAGTCACGCCGCTGGGCGGGCAGGACGGCGAATTCTGCGTGCTCGACCGCGCCCTGATTTTCGAAGACCCCAACGGCACCCGCCTGCTCTACGACCCGGGCCGCACCGTGGCCGGCACGGACGACCCGCGCCTGGGCAAGATCGACGTCGTGCTGGTGAGCCACATGCATGGCGACCATGTGGGCGACAAACACACCCAGGCCCCCAACGCCGGCGCCTGCGACAAACCGGACATGTCCGTGTCGGCCGCGCCCAACACGCTGGCGGTGAACATCGCCCTGGCCAAGAACGCCAAAATCGTCACCGGCAGCGAAATGCCGGCCTTCTTCGCCAACAAGCTCAAGAACAACGGCGGCGACCCCAAGAACGCCGTCCTCGCCCGCTTCGGCGCCAGCCAGACCATCGGCGGCGTCACCATCGCCACCGTGACCGCCATCCACAGCAATGGCGTCGACGGCGACCTGGTCGGCGGCGATTTCGGCACGCGCCTGAAAGAAGCCGGCCTCTCCGCCTATGTCGGCGAAGCCACCGGCTATGTGCTCAAGTTCAGCAATGGCCTCGTCGCCTACCTTTCGGGCGACACCGGCATCACCGGCGATCAGGAAAAGGTCGTGCGCGGCCACTACAAGGCCAAACTCGCCGTCATCAACATCGGCGATACCTTCACCACCGGCCCCACCGAAGCCGCCTACGTGATCAACGACCTGGTCCGGCCGGCCTCGGTCATCGTCTCCCACGCCAATGAGCCCGCCACCGAGGGCGGCAAGGTCAAGGCGGGCACGCGCACGGAAAGCTTCATCAAGGCCACCAAGGTGCCGGTGCATGTGCCGCTGTCGGGGAAGACGATGGAGTTTGATGGGGGCGGGGGGTGTGTTGTGGGGTGTTGATTGGTTGTTCTAATGATGCGGACGGGGCGGTGCGGATAGTCGCGCCGCCCTGTGACGTTAACGCTCATAGCTTGCCGGGGATTGGAGGGCGGTTCTTGGTCGCCAATGGCTGCTGTGGATGGCAGTCGAAGAAGAATGCTTCCGGAGTCTTTAGTGCGATAGATGTCTCGGTCCGGCCGGGCGGGTATTTGTGGTAGGGCGAAATAACCAAAGGGCATTGCGCCGCAGGGCGCTCCCGTGCAAGATGGCGCGGTTTGAACATGAACGTTCGGTAGCCGCGGCGGCGGACGCTTGCCTTCCGAGCGCGGGTTGGGCATGTTGGGAAATCTGTATTCGGCGCCGCTCTTCGATTATTGCGCCCTGCGCGGGCTATCTTGCATTACATATAGTGGAGGCACAATGAAATCGATAGCGGTATTCAATAACAAAGGTGGTGTTGGGAAAACAACATTTCTATGCAATCTTGCTGCGTCACTTTCCCATCATGGCGGCAAGAAGGTGCTCATCGTAGACGCTGATCCACAGTGCAATGCGACACAGTATATGTTCGACGACACAACGGTGGATGAAATCTACGAAAAGGGTGGGTTTACTATCCTTGATGTAGTTAAACCACTGGCGCAAGGAAAAGGTTTTGTTAAAGCGCTCCATGTGCGCGAGAGCCAATCATTTAAAGTGGACGTTATACCAGGGGACCCCAGTATGTCCCTTGAAGAGGATCGATTGGCGAGTGATTGGGTTCAAGCAACAGGTGGAGATATTCGAGGTCTTAGAACAACGTTTTTGTTTTCGCAACTTCTTAGTCAATGCGGGAACTACGACTATGTCTTCTTCGACATGGGGCCGTCGCTGGGGTCCATCAATCGGGCTGTCCTAGTGGCTGTCGATGGATTCGTGACGCCGATGTCAACCGATATATTTTCCATTCGCGCTATCGACAACATTAGTCTTTCACTTTCAACCTGGAAAAAAAAGTTGGAGAGGGCGCTAGAGGATGTGGCAGATAGTATTGATGACCTTGAGATTGACAATCCCTGCTGGCATCTTCAGTTTGTCGGCTATCTAACGCAACAGTATACGGCGAAAATGGTGCGCGGCGAGAAGCAGCCGGTTCGTGCATTCGACAAGATTGCAAAGAAAATTCCACTAAGAATTGAAAAGCAACTTATCGCGCATTTTGCTGATCAGGAGCTTCCGTCAAGCACATTTGACCTTGGATCTATTCCAACATTGAATAGCCTGATTCCACTTGCCCAGTCTGCTCACAAGCCAATATTTACCCTACGGTCCTCGGATGGTGTGGTTGGGGCGCACTTCAGCAAAGTGAAGGAGTACGAGGAAAATATTAGAGATATCGCGGTACGGTTCGGGTCTCAAGTGGGAGCGCTACTGTGATCTCTTGGCCGCCGCAGCTCATTCAAGACCTAGCACGTCGACGGGCGATCTTATTCCTTGGTTCCGGCGTATCAAAAAATTCGACCTCAACTATCGGTCAGGTTAAACATCCACCGACCTGGGAGGAGTTTCTAAAGGAGGCGCTCAGCAAGTGCCAGAATTCAAAAAGGCACATCCAAAAATTGCTGAATGAGGGTGACTACCTAACCGCTTGTGAAGTTCTGAAGCATAAGCTGGATGACCAGTGGAATGCTCTTATACACGAGCAGTTTGTCCAGCCCGGCTTTTCTCCTGCTGATATACACAAAGATATATTTAAATTGGATAGCCGAATTGTACTAACTCAGAACGTTGACAAAATTTATGATGCTTTTGCGTCAAGCGAGTCGGCGGGCACAGTGTATGTTAAGGAGTATTCGAAGGCAGATGTTGCACTGGTTGTAAGAGGAGATAAACGATGCGTGCTGAAAGCCCATGGAACAGTCGATACACCCGGCGAAATGATTTTTACGCGTGAGGAATACAGTCGGGCTCGGTTTGAATATAGCGCATTCTATGATGTCTTGGACGCTTTGACCGTAACGCACACGCTTTTGTTTATTGGGTGCGGTCTATCGGATCCAGATGTTCAAATCATGCTTGAAAGGCACGCGTATAAGTTTCCGGGAAGTCGCCCTCACTATATGATTGCGCCTACTGGCCTACTTCATGACGACATCCAGCAAAGTCTCAGAAGAAACCTCAATATTCGGTTTCTATTCTATAAACCACAAGATCATCATAAGGAGCTCCGGGATTCATTGCATGAGCTTGTTGGCTTAGTGGACACCCTGCGCGGCGAACTATCTGCGACCCGAGACTGGTAGCTAGCGTAGCCCGGAAAAGACCCGCAGCGCCGCCTCGGGGGTTCGTCGGAGGATCGACCGCTGATCCCGGATTTCGCTTCGCTCTATCCGGGCTACGAACCCCGCCGAAACGCCATCGGCAGCTCATGGCGACCATCTACCGCCTCTGACCAACCGCCCGTGAACAAAAAAACGCCAGCCCGGCATCACCCGGCTGGCGTTTCTCTTTGCGGCAAGCGGTCGGCTTACAGCGCCTTCACCGACAAGCGATGCGCATGCAGCAGCGGCTCGGTGTAGCCGCTGGGTTGCTGGCAGCCCTTGAAGACCAGGTCGCAGGCGGCTTCGAAGGCGATGCCGTCGTAGGCGGGGGCCATGGGGCGGTAGGCGGGGTCGCCGGCGTTCTGGCTGTCGACCACCTTGGCCATTTTCTTCATGGTCTCGAGCACCTGTTCGATGGTGCAGATGCCGTGGCGCAGCCAGTTGGCGATGTGCTGGCTGGAGATGCGCAGGGTGGCGCGGTCTTCCATGAGGCCGACGTTGTTGATGTCGGGCACCTTGGAGCAGCCCACGCCCTGGTCGACCCAGCGCACGACGTAGCCGAGGATGCCCTGGGCGTTGTTGTCGAGTTCCTTCTGGATCTCGTCGGCGCTGAGTTTCTGGTCGCCCAGCAGCGGGATGTCGAGGATGTCGTCCACATTGGCCGGGGTGCGGCCGCGCAACTCGGCCTGCACGCCGAAGACGTTGATCTGGTGGTAGTGCAGGGCGTGGAGGGTGGCGGCGGTGGGCGAGGGCACCCAGGCGGTGTTGGCGCCGGACTTGGGATGGCCGATCTTGGCGACCATCATGTCGGCCATGTTGTCGGGCACCGGCCACATGCCTTTGCCGATCTGCGCGCGGCCGGGCAGGCCGCAGGCGAGGCCGACGTCGACGTTCTGGTCTTCGTAGGCGAGGATCCACTTCATGGTCTTGAGCTTGGCCTTGGGCGCAAAGGGGCCGGCCTCCATGCTGGTGTGGATTTCGTCGCCGGTGCGGTCGAGGAAGCCGGTGTTGATGAACACCACGCGCTCTTTGGCGGCGCGGATGCATTCCTTGAGGTTGACCGAGGTGCGGCGCTCTTCGTCCATGATGCCGACCTTGAGCGTGTTCTTGGGTAGGCCAAGGGCTTGCTCGACACGGCCGAACAGCTCGACGGTAAAGGCGACTTCTTCCGGCCCGTGCATCTTGGGCTTGACGATATTCACGCTGCCCGAGGTGGAGTTGCGGAAGGGGGCGTTGCCCTTGAGGTCGTGGATCGCGGCGCATGCGGTGAACATGGCGTCCATGATGCCTTCGGGGATCTGGTGGCCATCGGCGGCGATGATGGCCGGGTTGGTCATCAGGTGGCCCACGTTGCGCACGAACAGCATGGCGCGGCCCTTGAGGGTGAGCTTGCTGCCGTCGGGCGCGGTGTAGACGCGGTCGGGGTTCATGCGGCGGGTGAAGGTCTTGCCGCCCTTGCTCATCTCCTCGCTCAGCGTGCCTTTCATCAGGCCCAGCCAGTTGCCATAGGCCAGCGCCTTGTCTTCGGCATCGACGGCGGCGACGGAGTCTTCGCAGTCCATGATGGTGGTCAGCGCGGCTTCGACCAGCACGTCCTTGATGCCGGCCGGATCGGTCTTGCCGATCGGGTGGTGGCGGTCGAACTGGATCTCGAAGTGCAGGCCGTGTTGCTTGAGCAGCACGGCGGGCGTGTCGCCCACGTGGTAGCCGGCGAACTGTGCCGGGTCGGCCAGGCTGGTGGTGGTGCCGTCCTTGAGCGTGACCACGAGCTTGCCGTCGACCACGGCATAGTCGGTGGCGTCCTTGTGGCTGGCGTCGACCAGCGTGGCGGCGTCGTCGAGGAAGTTGCGCGCGTATTCCACCACCTTGGCGCCGCGCACCGGGTTGTATTCCGCGCCTTTCTCGGCGCCGTTGGTTTCGGGCAGCACGTCGGTGCCGTACAGCGCGTCATACAGGCTGCCCCAGCGGGCATTGGCGGCGTTGAGCGCAAAGCGGGCGTTCATCACCGGCACCACCAGCTGCGGGCCGGCCTGGGTGGCGATCTCGGGCTCGACGTTTTCGGTCTCGATCTTGAAGTCCGGGCCCTCGGGCACGAGGTAGCCGATCTCGGTCAGGAAGGCCTTGTAGGCGGCAAAGTCGCCCTTGCCGTTGGCCTGGTGCCAGGCGTCGATCTTGGCCTGCAGTTCGTCACGCTTGGCGAGCAGGGCGCGGTTCTTCGGCGCCAGGTCGTTGACGATGCCCTCCAGCCCCGACCAGAACTGCTCGGCGGTGACGCCGGTGCCCGGCAGGATGTCGTTCTCAAGCAGTTGCTTCAGCGCGTTGGCGACCTGCATGCCGCCGATCTGGGTATGTGTGCTCATCAGCCTGGACCTCAGTGTTGCACCGGCCGCGGGGCCGGCGGATTCAAATGGATGCGTGCCATTCTAAAGCGTCGCGATGGTTTTATCTAATGTCTTATATAACAGTTGGTGCGGTATCGGCCGGGCGGGCGTGTACCGCCAGCCAGATGGTGCTCGCCTCGGTGCGCGCCACCCGGTGCTTGCAGCCGGCCGGCAGCAGCAGCCAGTCGCCTGGCGTAAGCGGCTGCTCGCGCCCGTCGTCAAAAGCCAGCACGGCCGCGCCGCGCACCAGCAACACCCACTCGTCGTCTGCCTGTTCGTACCAGAAGCCCGGCGGGCTCGCGTGGTGGTGCGAGACAATCCGCTCGATCCGCACCGCGCCATTGGCAAACAGCGGGCGGAAATCTTCCTCCGCGCCGGGCGTGGGCAGGTCGGCAAAGAGTGAGCCGTGGGCCGCTGGGGTCATGAGCCTCGCTGAGGGGGTGGCAGGGCAATGATGCGCTGCAACTACTATAGACAGGATTCCACCATAGCGGCGGGTTGGGGAAGAGGGAATTCCTGTTACAGTCAAGGCAGTCGATACCTGAGGTACGGAATGGACCGCTACACCGAGATTCGCAGCTTTGTGCTCACCGCCGAAAAAGGCAGCTTCGCCGCCGCCGCGCTGGTCGAGGGCGTCACCCCGGTGGTGATGGGCCGCCGGCTCGATGCGCTGGAGCGTCGCCTCGGCGTGCGCCTGATGCACCGCTCCACCCGTGGCCTCAAGCTCACCGACCTCGGCGAGCAGTTTGTCGAGCAATGCCGCCAGTTGCTCAAGGACTTTGACGCCGCCGAGCGCAGCGTCAGCGCCGGTCGCTCGGACGTGCGTGGCCACCTCGTGGTCTCGGCCCCCGCCGGCTTCGGCCGCCGCCATATCGGCCCCCACGCTGCCGCGTTTGCGGCGCAGTACCCCGAGCTCAAGCTGTCGTTCAACTTCACCGACAGCGTGGTCGACCTGGTGCGCGAGGGCTACGACATGGCCGTGCGCATCGGCGAACAGCTCGACCCCGACTATGTCGCCATCCCGCTCTACCCGAACCGCCGCGTGGTCTGCGGCACGCCCGACTACTTTGCCCGCCATGGCACGCCGCAAACCCCCGAAGACCTCGTCGGCCACAACTGCCTGGCCTTCAACCTGCAGGGCGGCCAACAGCGCGGCTGGACCTTCATGCGCGAGGGCAAGCGCTTCCCGCAGCGGGTGAATGGCAACCTCGACTGCAACGACGGCGAGATCCTCTTTGACTGGGTCCGCCAGGGCCTCGGCATCGCCTGGCGCTCCACCTGGGAGATCCAGCCCCAGCTCAGCGACGGCACGCTGGTGACGGTGCTCGACGACTACGCCGTGCCCGGCTATCCCATCCAGGCGGTGTACCCGCAGCAGCGCTACCTGCCGGCGAAAATCCGCTGTTTTGTCGAGTATCTGCGCGAGGTGTATCAGCGGGCGGGGTACTGGGAGGCGGGGGGCGGATAGCCAGCGGGCCGTATCCGGGCCGCTGGCTTGAGGCACCTGTTGGCGATCGCCCCCAGGCGGTCACCCAGGCGACGACCGCATCAGGACAAACACCCATCCGCGTCTCCACCCTCACCCATCCCGCGAACCCGCACCGCCCCCCAATGGTCTATCGGACACGAATACCCCACCGGAGACCTCGATCATGTTGCGTCGTGCCCTGTTTCCCGCCCTGATCACTCTGCTCGCCACGCTACTCCCGGCCACGGCGTCGGCCGGGGAGGTGGCCACCGGAGACGGCCTGTTTGCGCACACCTTGCGCCGCCTGCACTCGGGCGAGATGGTGCCGCTGGCCGAGCGTTTTGCCGGGCAGCCCGTACTCATCGTCAACACGGCCAGCCACTGCGGCTTCACCAGCCAGTTCCGCGAGCTGGAGGCGATCCACCAGCACTACAAGGCGCGGGGCTTGCGGGTGGCCGGCTTTGCCTCCGACGACTTCGACCAGGAGGCCGACGATGAATCGAAGGCGGCGGCGGTCTGTTTTGTGAACTACGGCGTCACCTTCGACATGTTCGCCCCGATCCATGTGCGCGGCGCGCAGGCGCATCCGCTGTTCCGCGAACTCGCGCGCCGTTCGGAGGCGCCGGCGTGGAACTTCCACAAGTATCTGATCGACCGCGATGGCCGTGTGGTCGCCACCTTCCCGAGCCGGGTCAAACCGGATGCCGCCGAGGTGCGCGCGGCGATCGAGCGGCTGCTCTGAGGGCTTCGCCGTGCGCCCTGCCGGCCTTCGCCCACGGCGTCGCGCGGCGGCGCCGCTGACGGACGGCGGGCGCTTTTTGCCCCATGCAGTGTCAAAGCCGGATCGCGCACGGCAAAGCGGCCCTGCGCGGCTCTTGTGTCGACACGGAGGAACGGACCATGCACATGCTTTCCCTTTCTCGCGCCTGGCTGGCGGCGCTCGCACTGCTCGCCGGCCTGGTGCTGGCCTCTGGCGCCTGGGCCCATCATGGCTGGCGCTGGGCCAGCGATCAGGAATTTGAACTCACCGGCACCATCACCGCGGTGCGCCTGGGTAATCCGCATGGCGAACTGACGCTGGACGCCAACGGCGAGCGCTGGGTGGTCGAGGTGGGGCAACCGTGGCGCAACCAGCGCGCGGGGCTCACCGACGATCTGTTGCGCGTGGGGACGCGCATCACCGCCCACGGTCACCGCGCGAGCGACCCGGCGCTGCTGGTCCTCAAGGCCGAGCGCATCGTCATCGACGGCAAGCGCTTCAACCTCTACCCGGATCGCGAGTCCTGACCCGCAACGCACGCAATACGCGCCTGTGGACGCGCTGCTCACCACGCTTGAAACCAGCGCGCTGGCCACCGCGCTGAGCGGCTCGCTGTGGGTGTATCCGCTGATCAACGCGGGTCATGTGCTGGGCGTGGCGTTGCTGGTGGGCGCCATCGTGCCCATGGATCTGCGTCTGCTGGGCGCCTGGCCCGCGGTGCCGCTGGCGCCCCTGTGCCGGGTGCTGGCCGGGTGTGCGGCGACAGGCCTCCTGATCGCCGCCGTGTGTGGCGCACTGCTCTTCGTCACCGGCGCCAGCGACTATGCGGCCTCGAGACTGTTCGTCACCAAGATGGTGGTCGTCGCGCTTGCCACCGTGAATGCCCTGGCGCTGCGCCTGAGCGGCTTTCACGCCTGTCTGCGCACGGCCGACGCGGGCCACGCCTTGCCGCGCCGCGTGCGTGTTGGCGCCGCCATCTCGCTGCTCGCCTGGCTGGTGGTGCTCGTCCTGGGGCGGCTGGTGGGCTATCGGTGACGCCTGCGGCGCCTGTCAGCCACGCCGCGCACACCACGCATGGATCAAACCCGCCTGATGGAACAGTACCGGGTCGTCGAAGCCGCCGTCGGCGATGATGGTCGCCACCTGCGCCGGGGGCAGGACGGCGACGTCGCGGCGGTAGGCTTCGCGCATCTGTTCAACCCCCGAACTGGGCACGCCGGCCGCGAGCAGCATGTTGTGCCAGGTGGTGAGCAGGGCGGTGTAGGCGGTCGACTCGGTATCGGCGGCGATGTCGGCGCAGGCCAGTAGCCCGCCGGGGCGGAGCCGGTCCGCCATGCTGCGGAAGAAGTCGACCCGCGCGCTGCGGTCGGTGATGAACTGCGAGACCAGGAAGCAGGTGGCGGCGTCAAACGGGGCCGGGTCGGGCAGGGTGGCGAGGTAGCCTTCGTGGAAGCTGCAGCGCGACAGGTAGCCACCGGCGTCGGCCTTGCTGCGGCAGACAGCCAGCATGGCGCCGGAGGGCTCGACGGCGGTGAAGGTCCACATCGGGTGGCGGGTGGCGAGGGCGTTGATTTCCTCGCCCGTGCCGGCGCCCACGCACAGGATGCGCGCGTCCTCCGGCAGCCCGGCAAACACGGCGTCGAGGAGGAAGTGCAGTGCGTTGCGAATGGGCGCGGTTCTGGCCCAGCGCGTGTCGTAACCGGCGGCTTGCTGGTCGAAGATGGCTTTGAGTTCGGCAGGGTGCATGGTGGGGTGTCGGCACGGCGCGGGGACTGAATGCTCACAGTATGCGCCGGACGTGTGACGTTGGCATGTGGTGGCAGGAGGGGTGCTTGGCGCCGCTGCGGCAGTGGGTTAAAGCCGGTCGAAGCGCGCGGCCATGGCCCGTCGCAGGGCCGCATCCGGCAAGGGCCCGGTGAGCGCGCCCATGTTCTCGCGCATGTGGGCGGGCTGAGAGGTGGCGGGGATGGCGCAGGTGATGGCGGGGTGCGAGATGACGTACTTGAGGAAGACCTGCGCCCAGTTTGCGCAGCCGATCTCGGCGGCATAGCCGGGCAGCGGGTGGCTACGCACCTGGTCGAACAGGCGGCCGCCGTCGAAGGGGCGGTTGATGATCACCGCGCAGCCGTGCTCGGCAGCCAGCGGCAGCAGGCGGGTGTCGGCTTCGCGGTGGGCGAGGTTATAGGTCAGCTGTACGAAGTCGAGTGCTTCGTTGCGGATCAGCGTGGCGAGGTCGTCATGCCGCCGGCCGTGCGAGGTGGTGATGCCGAGATAGCGGATCTGCCCCTCGGCCTTCATGCGCCGCAACGTGGGCAGGTGGGCGTCCCAGTCGAGCAGGTTGTGGATCTGCATAAGATCGAAACGCGGCACGCCCCACAGGTCGCGCGAGCGGGCCATCTGCTGTTCGCCCAGCCATTGGCCGGGCGTCCACACCTTGGTGGCCGAGAACAGCGCCTCGGCGCCGGGGCTTTGCGGCAGCAGCTCGCCCAGCACGGCCTCGGCGCTGCCGTACATGGGGGATGAGTCGATGAGCCGGCCGCCGGCGGCGAAGAAGGCCTGCAGCACCTGCCAGCGGGTGGTGAGCGCGGCGCTGGGGGTCGGGGATGGCCCGCGTGCCACATCGAAGGTGATCCAGGTGCCCATGCCGATGGCGGGCAGGCGTTCGCCGCTGGCGGGGATGGGGCGGGTGTGCAGGTGTGGGGCGGCAGCCAGCCGGCCTGGCATGCCCAGGCGGCTGGCCAGTGCCACCGCGAGAAGCCGGCGCCGGCCGGGGTTGATGAGGGGCTTGGGCGGCATGCGGTGTCCCGTGTCGTGTGAGCGGGCGCGGCTTGGGGGCGGGGCCTTACTTCGGCCGCCAGGCGCTGGTGAGTGAGTCAAGCCAGGCGAGGTAGAGCTTCATCGGGCCGTTGGCCATGAACTCGGTCGCGACCTCGGGCTGGCCGAATTCGGGGGCCTTGTTCGCGGTGATCCCGGCCAGATCCTGCATGGCGCGGAGGTCGGCCGGGCGCACGGCGGCGGCGCGGGCCTCGCCGAGCAGCGCGTCGAGGCGCACCTGTGCGGTGGCCGGCGACAGGGCTTCGTACAGGTGCAGGTACTCCTGCGCCGCCTTGGCGCGCAGCGCACGCTGGGTGAACGGCCAGAGCACCGCCCGGCCGATGACGCCATGGGCCAGACCGAGTTCCCAGGGCATCCAGCGGGAGTTGACCGAGGCCTCGGAAAAGGCAAAGACCAGCAGCCGACACTGGCGCAGGCGGTCGACGAGGCGATCGGCCAGGGCGCGGTCCGGCAGTTGCGAGAGGGCGGCGTCCTTGAAATCGACATAGACCGTAAAGCCCCAGCCTTCGAGGCGCTTGACCAGGGTGCGTGCGCGGGCTTCGTCCTGGTGGGCGTGCGAGAGGAAGATGTCGAACATGGCGGCCGTCCTGTGGGGCGCCCGGCGGAGGGCGTCGTGTTCACTATAGACAGCGGGGGTGGCGTGGCGGGCTGCGCGGTCCGACGGTAAAAAAGCCAAGGCCCGCTGGGCGCGGGCCTTGGCTTTGTGGCTGAGCCGGTTCGGCGGGTGTTGAACGGGCGCATGACATTTCGGGTTGAAATGCGATCTTCACGCACGGCGGCGGGGTGGGCCTGGGGGCCGGCGGCGGGTGGCTGCCGGTGTCCGTGTTGATCTGTTGGATGCATTTGACCTGAAAGCGCGCCATCTGAAAAACACTGAATCAAGATGGATGTATCGTGAAACGCGATGGCTGTGTAGGATGGCGCGCTATGGAACTGCGCCAGCTGCGTTACTTCTCCGCCATTGCCAAGCACGGCAGCTTTTCGAAAGCGGCCGAGCAGGTGTTCGTGGCGCAGTCGGCGCTGAGCCACCAGGTGGCGTTGCTGGAGGACGAGCTCGGTGCCCGGCTGCTGCACCGTTCGCGTCGTGGGGTGGAGCTGACCGAGGCGGGGCGCATCTTCCTGGCGCATGCGAGCGCCATCCTGCGCCAGGTGGACGATGCGAAAGCCAGCGTGATGAACGCCGCTGGCGAGCCAAGCGGCAAGGTGGTGTTCGGTGTGCCGCACAGCGCGTCGAACGCGCTGGCGCTGCCCCTGCTTCAGGCGGTGCAGCGTGCTTTGCCCAAGGTGGAACTGGAGCTGACCGAGGAGCTGACCGGCAACCTGGTGCCGCAGCTGCGCAGCGGGCAGATCAACCTTGCGGTGTTGTTCGATGACGGCACGCTGGGTGAGTTCGAGCAGACGCCCCTGCTCGACGAGCACTTGTCGCTGATCTCGCCGGCCACCGCGGCGGACCGCCCACTGGCGGCGGTGAGCCTGAAGCAGGCGCTGGCCCTGCCGTTGATTTTGCCGGCCCACCCGCACGGGGTGCGCCCGATCATCGAGTCGGCAGCGCGCGCCCATGGCCTGCCGGCGCCCAATGTGGTGGCCGACATCAGCTCGATCAGCATCCTGCGCACGACGATGCTGGCCGGCATGGGGCACACCTTGCTGCCGGTGATGCCGTTGCAGCATGACCTGGCCAGCGGCGCGCTGTGTGCGGTGCCGGTGGCGCCGGTGCTGTCGCGCCGGCTGATGCTCTGCGCGTCGCGGCATATTCCGCTGTCGGCGGCGGCGATGGCCGTGTCGCAGCTGACGGTGGCGCTGACGCAAACCCTGTGCGCCGAGGGCGCGTGGCCGGGCTCGGCACGGATTGCCGAGTCGCCCTGAGGCTCAGCCGCCGCGCCAGCGCTGGATGATCAGCTCGGCCAGTTCGGTCAGCTGCGGTGCGCTCAGTTCGGGCGCCGGCAGCTTGGCGGCTGGCAGCATGGCGTTGTCCGGCCGGGTGAGCAGCGCGCCGTGGCAGCCGGCGGCCTGGGCGCCCACGGTATCCCACAGATGGCAGGCGACGAGGCACAGGTCGGACATGGCGACGCCGAGCTGATCGGCGACCAGCCGGTAAGTCTCGGGCGCCGGCTTGAACTTCTGCACCGCCTCGACACTGAAGGATCGCTCGAAGAAGCCGCAGATCCCGGCGCGTTCGAGCGGTGTCGGCGAGCCGCTGCTGGCCGAGTTGGTCAGCGTCACCATGCGGAAGCCGGCCTCGCGCAGGCGGGTGAGTGCGGGGACGACATCGGGGTGGGCCGGCATGCTGCCCATGCGGGCCTTGAGCTCGTCGATGTCGCCGTCGGCGAGGGCAACGCCCCGCGTGGTGGCGAGCATGTGCAGGGTGCCGATGCCGAGTGTGCCAAACGGGGTGTACAACCCGGACAGCGTCAGCGTCTGTGAGTAGAGGATGAGCTGCGCGAACCATGTCCGCAGCACGGCAGGGTCGCCGAAAACGCGTGCGAACAGGGGCTCGAGCGTGGTGATGTCGAGCAGGGTCTCGTTGACGTCGAAGACGAGGATCGGGCGCGGGGTGTGGTGGGGCATGGGATCTCCTTCGCGGGCGGCGGTCCGGCCGGTCCAGTGTAACCGTCCGGTCGGTGCGGGGGCGGCGCCAAGTGTGTATCCAGCGTATCGAGAGAAACGACCCCGGCGGGAATTCCGGCCGCCCTTGCGGGCGTCTACAGTTAACGCATTCACCGCCTGCGGGCGATGTCACCGGAGTTGCCAATGCGCCATCTTGCGATCGATGTGGGGCCCCATCGTTTTGTGGCCCGGCTGGAAGAAGCGGCCGCGCCGAAGACCTGCGCGGCCTTCATGGCGCTGCTGCCCTTTGCCAACCAGGCGATCCATTCGCGCTGGAGCGGCGAGGCGGTGTGGGTGCCGCTGGGCGATTTCGATACCGGACTGGGTTTCGAGAACCACACCAGCCACCCCTCGCGCGGCGATGTGCTGCTCTATCCGGGCGGGTTTTCCGAAACCGAGATCCTGTTCGCCTATGGCAGCAGCTGCTTCGCCAGCAAGATGGGGCAGTTGGCCGGCAACCACTTCCTGACCGTGGTCGAGGGGGGCGAGCAGCTGATGGCGATGGGGCGCCGGGTGTTGTGGCAGGGGGCGCAGCCGATCCGGTTCAGCGACCTGGGCGAGCGGTGAGCGACGAGAACACGGGGGAACACATCATGAAAACGATTCGCATGCTGACGCTCGATGACGTCAAGCGTATTGCCGCGGCGGCCGAGGCCGAAGCCGTGGCCAAGCAGTGGGCGGTGAGCATCGCCGTGTGCGATGCCGGCGGCCACGCGCTGTGGCTGCAACGCATGGACGGCGCGCCGCTGATGAGCGCCGCGGTGGCGCCCGAAAAGGCGCGCACCTGCGTGCTCACCGGCAAGCCCAGCAAGGTGTTCGAGGACATGGTCAACACCGGCCGCATCGCCGCCCTGTCGATGCCGGTGGTGCCGCTCGAAGGCGGCGAGCCGATCGTGGTCGAGGGGGTGGTGATCGGGGCCGTTGGCGTCTCCGGCGTCACGGCCGGTGAGGACGCCCAGGTGGCACGGGTCGGCGTGGCTGCGTTGGGCAGCACGTGATAAGGCGGCGCGAGGCGTAGGACGGATAAGCCGAAGGCGCATCCGCCAAACACCGCCTCGATGGGGCACCGAAGGCGGATGCGCTGCGCTTATCCGCCCTACGATTGCGTCGTCCGACGCCGGGTGGGTTCAGCCGCCTTTCTTGAGGTCCACCAGCGGCACCACGCTGTCGTCGAACCTGAGCCGTTCGCGGCCCGGCTCCATCTCGGTGAGCGGCGCACAGGGCTTGAGCGTGGCCAGGCAGCGCTCGGTCAGCTCCTGGTAGGTTCGGGTGCCGTCGCTCTTCCAGGCAATCTCCTGCTCGGACAGCTCGCGCATCACCTTGGCCGGCATGCCGGCCACGAGGTGGCGGGCGGGCAGCACCATGCCGGCCTTCACAAAGGCGCAGGCGGCGACGATGGTGGCTTCGCCAACCACGGCATTGTCCATGACCACGGCGTTCATGCCGATCAGTGCGTTCCGGCCCACGCGGCAGCCGTGCAGCACGGCGCCGTGGCCGACATGGCCGTCTTCTTCGATCACCGTGTCGGTGCCGGGAAAGCCGTGCATCACGCAGGTGTCCTGCACATTCGAGCCGGCTTCGAGCACGATGCGGCCGAAGTCGCCGCGCAGCGAGGCGAGCGGGGCGACGTAGCAGTGCGGGCCGATGATGACGTCGCCGATCAGCACGGCATCGGGATGCACGAAGGCGGTGGGGTGGATGACCGGCTTGAGGCCGTCGATTTCATAGCAGGGCATGGTGGGATCTCGTGATGGGCGGTGATGGGGTGATCCGGTGATGGGTGATCGGCATCCAATCACCCCATCACCCATCACGACTTACTCAGCGACGTGATAACGGCGCTGAATCACACGGAAGCGGTTGGCGACAAAGGCCGCGTCCGAGTAGCTGGCGTTGGCCGAGGGGTTGGCGCCAGTGCCGTGGTAATCGGAGAAGGCTGCCGACTGATTCACGAACACGCCGCCGGTGAGGTTGATCGACAGCGCCACGCCGGCGCGCAGCGTGGCGTCGGTCATGGCGTCGATGACGTCCTGCCTGGTCGAATACAGGCCGACGGTGAGGGCGCCGTGTTCCTTAACGATGCGCTCGGACAAGGCGATGGCCGCTGCGCCATCAGCCACCTTGACGACGAAGCTGATCGGGCCGAAGCGCTCTTCCATGTAGCTCTTTTCGTCCGCCGCGTCGCAGGTCAGCAGTACCGGGGTGTGTACCTCGGCGTCGGGGAACTGCGGATGCACCAGTTTTTTCGAGTCGAGCACGATCTTGCCGTGTGCGCCGGCTTCGTTGATGCGGTCGACCGTGGCGTCGGACTGAATGGCGCCGAGCACCGCGGTGGCGACGTTGATGTCGCCGAGGAATTTCTCGATTGCCGCGCCGAGATCATGCGCCACCTCGTCGAAACTCTTGTGGCCATGGTCGGTGTCTATGCCGCCGGCCGGCACCAGGATGGCCTGGGTGGTGGTGCACATCTGGCCCGAGTACAGGCTGAGCGTGAAGGCCAGGTTGCGCAGCATGGCCTTGTAGTTGTCGGTCGATTCGATGACCACGTTATTCACGCCGGCCAGCTCGGCATACACCTGGGCCTGGCGGGCGTTATCGAGCAGCCACTGGCCGAAGACGTTGCTGCCGGTGAAGTCGATGGACTTGACCGCCGGGTGGGTGGCCAGCGCCTGGGTGTCGGCGCGCTTGTCGACCACGGCCAGGCTGATCAGGTTGGGGTCGAGGCCGGCCTCGACCAGTACCTCGCGCGCGATGCGCACGGTGATGGCGGCGGGCAGGATGGCGTTGCTGTGCGGCTTGACGATCACCGGGTTGCCGGTGGCCAGCGCGGCGAACACGCCGGGGTAGGTGTTCCAGGTGGGGAAGGTGCCGCAGCCGATCACCAGCGCCACGCCGCGGCCGACGATCTCGAAATGCTTCTTCATCACCAGCGGCGGGTTCTTGCCCTGCGGCTTGTTCCAGATGGCCTCGGGCACGACGCGCGACTGCTCGTCCCAAGCGTAGGCCACGGCTTCGAGGCCGCGGTCCTGGGCATGCGGGCCGCCGGCCTGGAAGGCCATCATCCAGCCCTGGCCGGTGGTGAGCATCACGGCATGGGCGATCTCGAAACTGCGCTTGTTGAGCCGGTCGAGGATCTCCAGGCACACGCCGGTGCGCCCGGCGGCACCGAGCTTCTGCCAGGCGGGCATGGCGGCCTGGGCCGCGGCGATCAGCGCCTCGGTGTCGCACACCGGGTAGCTGACGTTCAGCGGCACGCCATAGGGCGAGCGCTCGGTGGCGCTCCAGCCGCGCTGGCCGGGCTGGTCGAGCATGAACTCGCGGCCGACGCAGGCGTCGATGGCGGCCTTGCCGTCGGCGTCGGCGGTTTCGCCATAGACGCGCGGGCTGGGCATTTCATTGAACGGCGTCCAGTAGGCACGCGAGCGGATGGCGCCGAGCGCCTGTTCCAGGGTGGCCTGGTGCTTCTCGAACAGCGGGTGCGACATGGTGTCTCCTTCAGGGCGGCGGCCTGGCACGGCCCCTCGGCGGGGCGTGTCGGCCGTTTTTTGATCCGGGACTTGCTTTTTTGACGTAGATCAATTTTACTGTTGATCGACCGGTCGGTCAAACAAAGAAAAAAGCCTGACACCGACCGCCGCAGTATAGGTTGCCGAACGCACGCTGCCGAGCAGGCCGCGACGCGAGCGGTGGAGGAGACACCCGCCCGGGCCCCGGCCCGGACGACCAAGGACGACGCCATGGCGCATGTTTTCGACACGATCACCCTCGAGATGTCCGAGGGCGTGGCCACCCTGACCCTCAACCGGCCCGACCGGCTCAACAGCTTCACCGACGCCATGCACGCCGAAGTGCGCGCCGCGCTCGACGCGATCCGTGCCGGCCGCGCCGACGGCACGGTGCGCGCCATGGTGCTGACCGGCGCCGGCCGCGGCTTCTGTGCCGGGCAGGATCTGTCGGACCGCAGCGTGTCGGCCGGCGATGCCGCGCCGGACCTGGGCGCCTCGGTCGAGAAGAACTACAAGCCCCTTGTGATGGCACTGCGCGAGATGGACATGCCGGTGATTGCCGCCGTCAACGGTGTGGCCGCCGGCGCCGGTGCCAACCTGGCGCTGGCCTGCGACCTGGTGTTCGCCGCGCGCTCGGCGAGCTTCATCCAGGCCTTCTGCAAGCTGGGGCTGATCCCCGACACCGGCGGCACCTGGAGCCTGCCGCGCCTCTTGGGCCCCGCCCGCGCCATGGGCCTGGCGATGCTCGGCGACAAGTTGCCGGCCGAACAGGCCGAAGCCTGGGGCCTGATCTGGAAGTGTGTGGACGACGCCGATCTGATGCCGACGGTCGTCGCGCTGGCCCGCCAGATGGCGGCCGGCCCGACCTTCGGCTTTGCCCAGACCAAGAAGGCCATCTGGGCCAGCTCGACGCAGGACTTCGCCACCCAGCTCGACATGGAGCGCGACATGATGCGCGCCTGTGGCCAGTCGGACGACTACCGCGAGGGCGTGGCCGCCTTCATGGAAAAGCGCGCGCCGCGCTTTACGGGGTGCTGAGCGATGCGCGCGTTGAAGACCTCCGACAAGGTGCTGGTGATCGGCGCTGGCGCCATGGGCAGCGGCATCGCCCATGTGGCCGCCGTGGCCGGCCACACCGTCTATCTGTATGACATGCAGGCCGAGGCGGTCGCGCGTGGCTGCGCCGGCATCGCCAGGGATCTGGACTTTCTGGTCAGCCGCGACAAGCTTGGCCGCGAGGCCGCCGACGCGGCGCTGGCGCGGGTGCTGCCGATCGGCAATCTATCCGATGCGCAGGATGCGCGGCTGGCGATCGAAGCCATCGTCGAGCGGCTCGACGTCAAGCAGACGCTGTTCGCCGAGCTTGAGGCCATCCTCGCGCCCGAGGCGATCCTCGCCACCAATACCTCCTCCCTGTCGATCACCGCCCTGGCTGCGCCGCTGGCGCGCCCCGGCAACGTGGTCGGCATGCACTTCTTCAACCCCGCACCGCGCATGAAGCTGGTCGAAGTGGTGTCGGGCCTGGCCACCGCGCCGGCCGTGGCGCAGACCGTCCATGCCACCGCCGGTGTGTGGGGCAAGGTGCCGGTGTTCGCCAAGTCCACACCGGGCTTCATCGTCAATCGCGTGGCGCGCCCCTACTATGGCGAGGCGCTGCGTGTGTTGGCCGAGCAGGCCGCCACGCCGGCCACGCTGGATGCGGTGATGCGCGAGGGCTGCGGCTTTCCGATGGGGCCGTTCGAGCTGATGGACCTGATCGGCCACGATGTGAATCACGCGGTCAGCCAGTCGGTGTATGCCGCCTGCTTCAACGACAGCCGCTACACCCCGCATCTGATCCAGCAGGAACTGGTCCATGCCGGGCGCCTCGGCCGCAAGAGCGGTCAGGGCTTCTACGCCTACGGTGAGGGGGCTGCGTTGCCGGCGCCGGCAGATCTGCCACTCGCCCCGGCGGCGCGGCGGGTGCGCGTGGTGGGCGACCTCGGCCCCGCCGCGGCGCTGATCGTCCGTCTCGAACAGGCGGGCCTCACCGTCGAGCGCACCGCCGGCACGGGCCACGGCTGGCTGGAGATCGGCGCGGCGCGGCTGATGCTCAGCGACGGGCGCACCGCCACCCGGCGTGCGGTCGACAGCGGCTTCGATCATGTGGTGCTGTTCGACCTGTGCCTGGACTTTGCCAAGACCCCGCGTCTGACCCTCAGCGCCGCCGACCCCTGCGGCCGCGGCGCGCTGGCGGACGTGATCGGCACCTTGCAGGCGGCCGGCTTCAAGGTGGCCCAGCTCGATGATGTGGCCGGCCTGCTGGCGCTGCGCACGGTGGCCATGCTGGCCAACGAGGCGGCCGACGCGGTGCTCGCCGGCATCGGCTCGGCGGCCGACATCGACACCGCCATGCGCTACGGCACCAACTATCCGCTGGGGCCGCTGGCCTGGGCCGACCGGCTCGGCCCGGCCTTTATCGCCGAGGTGCTCGACCACCTGCGCGCGCATTATGTCGATACCCGCTACCGCCTCTCGCCGCTGCTGCAACGCAAGGCGCTGACCGGCGCCACCTTTCATGCCCACTGACACGAGCCCCATGGACGCCAAGACACTCACCCCCCAGCAGATCGCCGAACAGGTGCGCGACACCATGTTCGCCAACGACCAGGCCTCGCGCGGCCTGGGCATGGAATTCATCGAGGTCGGCCCCGGCCGCGCCACGTTGACCATGACCGTGCGCGCCGACATGCTCAACGGCTTCGCCATCATCCATGGCGGCTTCGTCACCACCCTGGCCGACTCGGCCTTTGCCTTCGCCTGCAACAGCTACAACGAGCAGACGGTGGCCTCGGGCATCAGCGTCGACTTCATCGCGCCGGCGCGCGAGGGCGACGTGCTGACCGCCACGGCGCGCGAGGTGGCGCTGTCGGGCCGCACCGGGGTGTACGACATCACCGTCACCAACCAGCACGGCGCCACCATTGCCGTGATGCGGGGCAAGAGCTACCGGCTCAAGGGCCGGGCGGTGTTCCCGCAGTAAAGACATCCACGCGGCGGCGCGACATAAAAAGACCAGGCGCCGCCGAGACCAGAGACAGGGACGAGGAGACAAACCATGACCTGCAAGATGCCCGCGCCGGGCGACCTCGAAGCGATCGAAACCGCGAGTCGCGACGAGTTGCAAGCCACCCAGCTCAAGCGCATGCAGTGGAGCGTGCAGCACGCCTACGACAACGTGCCACACTACAAGCGGAAGTTCGACGAAGCCGGCGTGCACCCGAGCGACCTGAAGACGCTGGCCGACCTGGCCAGGTTCCCCTTCACCGGCAAGCAGGACCTGCGCGACAACTACCCCTTCGGGCTGTTCGCCGTGCCGCGCGAGAAGGTGGTGCGGGTGCATGCCTCGTCGGGCACCACCGGCAAGCCGACGGTGGTCGGCTACACCTCGCGCGACATCGACACCTGGGCGCGGGTGGTGGCGCGCTCGATCCGCGCCTCGGGCGGGCGGGCCGGCGACATCGTGCATGTGTCCTACGGCTACGGCCTGTTCACCGGCGGCCTGGGCGCGCACTACGGTGCCGAGAAGCTCGGCTGTACGGTGATCCCGATGTCCGGCGGGCAGACCGAGAAGCAGATCCAGATCATCCAGGACTTCAAGCCCGACATCATCATGGTCACGCCGTCCTACATGCTGACCATCCTCGACGAGATGGAGCGCATGGGCATCGACCCCAAGAGCACCTCGCTCAAGATCGGCATCTTCGGGGCCGAGCCCTGGACGCACGCCATGCGTCAGGCCATGGAAGAGCGCTCGGGCATGGACGCGGTGGACATCTACGGCCTGTCCGAAGTGATGGGGCCGGGCGTAGCCAACGAGTGCATCGAGAGCAAGGACGGCCCGGTGATCTGGGAGGACCACTTCTACCCCGAGATCATCGACCCGATTACCGGCGAAGTGCTGCCCGACGGCGAAGAGGGCGAGCTGGTGTTCACCACTCTGAGCAAGGAAGCGCTGCCGGCGATCCGCTACCGCACCCGCGACCTCACCCGCCTGCTACCGCCGACCTCGCGCAGCATGCGCCGCATGGCCAAGATCACCGGCCGCTCGGACGACATGCTGATCATCCGCGGCGTGAACGTGTTCCCGACCCAGATCGAGGAGCTGATCTGCAAGATGCCCAAGCTCGCGCCCCAGTATCTGCTGGAGGTCGACAAGCAGGGCCACATGGATACCCTGACGGTGAAGGTCGAGACCAACCCCGAGGTGCCGGTCGGCCGTCATCCGGAACAGAAGGAAGCGTTGGCCAGGGAGCTGACGCATCACATCAAGAGCCTGATCGGCGTGTCCGCCAAGGTCATCGTCGGCGATCCGTTCAGCATCGAGCGGGTCACCGTCGGCAAGGCCAAGCGGGTCATCGATCGCCGCCCCAAAGACTGAGTGTATGAATAGACCTACTGCGCGGCTCGATTCCGCCCCTGCGATGCTCGCCGTACTACCCGTACGGCTGCGCTTCTCGGAACGGACTCGAACCGCTCGCGACGGTCTCTTCACACACTCCGCTGAAATTTGATTAAGGAGCGCTCAATGTATACCCAAGCACTCGACATCCCCGGCCAGCAGCCCAAGGGCAAGCCCGATGCGGTCGAGAACGCCGCCTACCAGGCCGAGTTCGACGCGCGCATCGACGCCGGCGCGACCATCGAAGCCAAGGACTGGATGCCCGAGGCCTATCGCAAGACGCTGATCCGCCAGATCAGCCAGCATGCGCATTCCGAGATTGTCGGCATGCTGCCCGAGGGCAACTGGATCAGCCGTGCGCCCAGCCTCAAGCGCAAGGCCATCTTGCTGGCCAAGGTGCAGGACGAGGGCGGCCACGGCCTCTACCTCTACGCCGCCGCCGAGACGCTCGGCGTGTCGCGCGACGAGCTGACCGAGGCGCTGCTCTCGGGCAAGGCCAAGTACAGCTCCATCTTCAACTACCCGACGCTCAACTGGGCGGACGTGGGCGTGATCGGCTGGCTGGTCGACGGCGCGGCGATCATGAACCAGATCCCGCTGTGCAAGTGCAGCTACGGCCCCTACGCCCGCGCCATGGTGCGGGTGTGCAAGGAGGAGTCCTTCCACCAGCGCCAGGGCTACGACGCCCTGCTGGCGATGATGGGTGGCACCGAGGCGCAGCGCGAGATGGTGCAGGACGCGGTCAATCGCTGGTGGTGGCCGTCGCTGATGATGTTCGGCCCGCATGACGCCGACTCGCCCAACTCGGGCCAGAGCATGCGCTGGGGCATCAAGCGCATCTCCAACGACGACCTGCGCCAGAAGTTCGTCGACGCCACGGTGCCGCAGGCCGAGGTGCTCGGCGTGACCCTGCCCGACCCCGACCTGACATGGAACGAGGACCGCGGCCACTACGACTTCGGCACCATCGACTGGGACGAATTCTGGAACGTGGTGAACGGCCACGGCCAGTGCAACGTCGACCGCCTGGCCACCCGCGTCAAGGCCTGGGAAGACGGCGCCTGGGTGCGCGAAGCGGCGATTGCCCACGCCGAAAAACAGGCGGCCCGCGAGAAGGCTGCCGCTTGATGACGACAACGGAGAACATCATGGAACGCAAGGAATGGCCGCTGTGGGAAATTTTCGTCCGCAGCAAGAACGGCCTCGATCACAAGCACTGTGGCAGCGTGCATGCCACTGACGCACGCATGGCCCTGCAGGTCGCGCGTGATGTGTACACCCGCCGCCAGGAAGGCGTGTCGATCTGGGCCGTGAAGGCCTCGGACATCGTCGCCTCCGACCCGGATGCCAAGCCCGAGCTGTTCGATCCGGCCGAAGACAAGATCTACCGGCACCCGACCTTCTACAAGCTGCCCGACGAAGTGGACCACATGTGATGGGGGCGCAAATGACGATGCAGACCACCCCCGAGCACCTGGAGTACGTGCTGCGCCTCGGCGACGCGGCGCTGATCCACGGCCAGCGCCTGTCCGAGTGGTGCGGCCACGCGCCGGTGCTCGAAGAAGACATGGCCATGGCCAACATGGCGCTCGACCTCATCGGCCAGGCGCGCCTGCTGCTGACCCACGCCGGCAAGCTCGAAGGGCAGGGGCGCGACGAAGACGCGCTGGCCTTCCTGCGCCACGAGGGCCAGTACCGCAACCCGACGCTGTGCGAGATGCCCAACACGGACTTCGCCCACACGATCGTCAAGGCCTTCCTGCTCGGTAGCTTCAACCTGCTGCTGTGGGAGCGCCTCGGCGGCTCGGGCGATGCCGAGCTGGCGGCGATTGCCGCCAAGAGCCTGAAGGAAGCGCGCTACCACGCCGAGCACACCGGCGACTGGGTGATCCGCCTCGGCGACGGCACCGAGGAGAGCCACCGCCGTGCCCAGGCCGCGCTCGACGTGCTGTGGCCCTACACCAACGAGCTGTTCGCCCCCAACGCCACGGATGATGCCGTGTCCGCCGCCGGCATCGGCCCGGCCTGGGCCGAACTGGCGGCGGAGTGGGAGGCCGCCGTGCTGCCGGTGCTCAAGGCGGCCACGCTGACCGTGCCGGCGCGCACGCCCTTCCAGAGCTACGGCAAGTTCGGTCGCCACAGCGAGTACATGGGCCACTTGCTGGCCCACATGCAGCACCTGCCGCGCAGCTTCCCCGGCGCGACGTGGTGACCGCGATGCTGACCGAAGCCCAGGCCTGGCAGGCGCTCGACGCAGTGGAAGACCCGGAGATCCCGGTGGTCTCGGTCACCGAGCTGGGCATCGTGCGCGAGGTCGTCGCCGAGGGCGATGCGCTGCGCGTGGTGGTCACGCCCACCTACAGCGGCTGCCCGGCCACCGAACTGATCGCCGAGAGCATCGTCGATGCGCTCAAGGCGGCCGGCGCCGGTGCGGTGACGGTCGAGACCCGGCTGTCGCCGGCCTGGAGCACCGACTGGATCGCCGACGATGCGCGCGCCAAGCTGCGCGCCTACGGCATCGTGCCGCCGCAGTCGGCGGCGCCGGGCGGCGGCCAGGTGGTGCGCTTCATGTCGCGCACCCTGCCGTGCCCGCGCTGCGGCTCGACGCGCACCACGCGCCTGTCCGAATTCGGTTCCACCGCCTGCAAGGCGCTGTATCGCTGCGAAGACTGCCGCGAACCCTTCGAATACTTCAAACCGATCTGAAAAAGCTCGGGAGAGAGCGCATGAACCCCAAATTCCACCCCCTCAAGATTGCCGAAGTGCGGCGCGAGACGGCCGACTCGGTGAGCCTGCGCTTTGCCGTGCCGGCCGAATTGGCCGAGGACTACCGCTTCGTGCAGGGCCAGCACCTGACGCTCAAGGCCCGTGTCGACGGTCAGGATGTGCGCCGCTCCTATTCCATCTGCGCTGGTGTCGATGACGGCGAGCTGCGCGTGGCCATCAAGCAGGTCAAGGGCGGCCTGTTCTCCAGCTGGGTCAACGGCGGCGCCCTCAAGGCCGGCGACACCGTCGAGGTGATGACGCCGGAGGGGCGCTTCCACGCCCCGCTCGATGCGGCCAATGCCAAGCACTATGTGGCCTTTGCCGCCGGCAGCGGCATCACCCCGATCCTCTCGCTGATCAAGACCACGCTGGCGCGCGAGCCGGGCAGCCGCTTCACCCTGGTGTATGGCAACCGCGGCACCAAGAGCGTGATGTTCGGCGAGGCGCTGGAGGACATCAAGAACCGCTACCTGACCCGCTTCACCTTCTACTCGCTGTTCTCGCGTGAGGCGCAGGACGTGCCCCTGTTCAACGGTCGGCTCGACCAGGCCAAGGTGGCCGCCTTCCTCGACACGCTGATCCCGGTCGACGACATCGACGAGGCCTTCATCTGCGGGCCCGGCGCGATGATCGACGAGGTCGAGGCGGCGCTCCTGGCCGCCGGCATGGACGCCGGCCATATCCACCTGGAGCGCTTCGGCGTGCCCGACGCGGCGCCCACCCATCATGCCGAGCCGGGCGATGCCGCGGCGGCGACCATCACCCTGATCCAGGACGGCCTGCGCCGCGAGGTGGCCTTCCGCAAGGACGACCCGTCGATCCTCGACGTGGCGCTGGGCGCCGGCATGGACCTGCCGTACGCCTGCAAGGGTGGGGTATGCTGCACCTGCCGCGCCAAGGTGCTCGAAGGCCGTGTCCGCATGGACAAGAACTTCGCCCTCGAGCAGACCGATGTGGACGCCGGCTATGTGCTCACCTGTCAGGCCCATCCGCTCACCGAGCGGGTCGTCATCAGTTTTGACGAGCGTTGAGATGGTCGCCCCGACGGTGAGCGTTTTGCATTCGAACGGGCAACACACTCATGGCACGAACCAAAGCAGCCAACCACGACCAGCAACGCAACGCCATCCTCGCGAAGGCGGCGGAGCTGTTTGCCGACAAGGGCTTTCACGCCACCTCCATGTCGCAGCTGGCGGCCGCCTGCGGCGTCTCCAAGCCACTGCTCTACCACTATGCCAAGGACAAGGCGGAGATGCTGTTCAGCGTGGCGGACAGCTACATGGACACGCTGGTGGATCTGGTCGACGAGGTCGAATCCGAGGCGCTGCCGCCGGAGGCGCATCTGCGCCGGCTGATCGCCCGTTTTCTCGAAACCTACGCCACGGCGCACAGCCATCACCGCGTGCTGGTGCAGGACGTGCGACACCTGGACGAGGCGCCGCGCCAGCAGGTGGCCGACAAGGAACGGGCGGTGGTCGCGGCCTTCGCACGGGCGGTGGCGGCGGTCGAACCGGGCATCAGCGTCAAGGGCCTGGACAAGGTCGTGGCGATGATCCTGTTCGGGATGATGAACTGGACCTTCACCTGGCTGCGCGCCAACGGCCCGCTGACCTACGAGGACATGGCGCCGCTGGTGACCGGCATCCTGCTCAACGGGGTGCACGGCACGCTGGGCGAGCGCAAGAACACCAACGTGCCCGCCTGACGCGGCGCGCACCGGCCTGCGGGCCGGTGGCGACACGTCATCGGGCACATCGAGGGAGACTGATGTGCTGCATGACGTGTTGATCTGTGACGGCGTTCGCACGCCTTTCGGCCGCTACGGCGGCGCCCTGTCCGGCGTGCGTGCCGACGACCTGGCCGCGATTCCCATCCGTGCGCTGATCGCGCGCAACCCCGGCGTCGACTGGACGGCGGTGGACGACCTCTACTACGGCTGCGCCAACCAGGCCGGCGAAGACAACCGCAACGTGGCGCGCATGGCCGGCCTGCTCGCCGGGCTGCCGGCCGACGTGCCCGGCGCCACGCTCAACCGCCTGTGCGGCTCGGGGCTGGACGCCATCGGCACCGCGGCGCGTGCCATCCGCTGCGGCGAGGCCCGGCTGATGATCGCCGGCGGCGTCGAGAGCATGAGCCGCGCGCCCTTCGTGCTGGGCAAGGCCGACAGCGCCTTCTCGCGCAGCGCCAAGATCGAGGACACCACCATCGGCTGGCGCTTCGTGAACGCGAAAATGAAGGCCGAATACGGCATCGATTCGATGCCCGAGACGGCGGAGAACGTGGCCGACGAATTCGGCATCGTCCGTGCCGACCAGGACGCCTTCGCGCTGCGCAGCCAGCAGCGCTACGCCGCCGCCGCGGCGCGCGGCTTCTTCGACGGCGAACTGGTGCCGGTCAGCATCCCGCAGAAAAGGGGCGACCCGGTGGTGGTCAGCGTAGACGAGCATCCGCGCGAAACCTCGCTCGAAGCGCTCGGCCGGCTCAAGGGCGTGGTGCGCCCCGACGGCACGGTGACCGCCGGCAACGCCTCGGGTGTGAACGACGGATCGGTGGCGCTGCTGCTGGCCAACCGCGAGGCCGCCGAGCAGTACGGACTCACGCCCCGGGGCCGCGTCGTGGCCATGGCCACGGCCGGCGTGCCGCCGCGCATCATGGGCATCGGCCCGGCGCCGGCGGCAAAAAAGGCGCTGGCGATGGCCGGGCTGAGCATCGCGCAGATGGACGTCATCGAACTCAACGAAGCCTTTGCCGCCCAGGGCCTGGCCGTGCTGCGCCAGCTCGGGCTGGCGGACGATGCGTCGCAGGTCAATCCCAACGGCGGCGCGATCGCCATCGGTCATCCGCTGGGTGCCTCGGGCGCGCGACTGGCACTGACCGCACTGCGCCAGCTGGAGGCGAGCGGTGGGCGCTATGGCCTGGCCATGATGTGCATCGGGGTGGGGCAGGGCATTGCCTTGGTGATTGAGCGAATTTAATAAAAACAAACGCATTTGTTATGTGGTAATTTTTCGTTGGCGCCGCCGCGCACCACCGGTGGGCGCCGATAACAACCAGGAGGAGACAAAATGAAAATGCACAAGACCGTTCTGGCCGCCGCCCTCGGCATGGCCTTTGTCAGTGGCGCCGCGCTGGCCGACATCAACGTCGGCGTGTCGGTGTCGGCCACCGGGCCCGCCGCGTCGCTGGGCATCCCGGAAAAGAACACCCTCACCCTGCTGCCGACCACCATCGCCGGCCAGAAGGTGAACTACATCGTCCTCGACGACGCCTCCGACACCACCACCGCGGTCAAGAACATCCGCAAGCTGGTGTCCGAGGACAAGGTGGATGTGGTGATCGGCTCGACCATCACCCCCAACTCGCTGGCGATGATCGACGTGGCCGCCGAGACGCAGACGCCGATGATCTCCATGGCCGCCTCGAGCAAGATCGTCGACCCGGTCGACGACAAGCGCCGCTGGGTCTTCAAGACCCCGCAGAACGACCAGCAGATGGCCACCGCCATCGTCTCGCACATGGTCGATGCCGGGGTGAAGACGGTCGGCTTCATCGGCTTTGCCGACGCCTACGGTGAAGGCTGGTGGGAGCAGTTCGCAGCCATCGCCGAAGCACGCAAGATCAAGATCGTGGCCAATGAGCGCTACAAGCGCTCGGACACCTCGGTGACCGGCCAGGTGCTCAAGCTGTATGCCGCCAAGCCCGACGCGATCCTCATCGCCGGCGCCGGCACCCCGGCGGCCCTGCCGCAGAAGACGCTCAAGCAGCGCGGCTACGCCGGCAAGATCTACCAGACCCACGGTGTGGCCAACAATGACTTCCTGCGCGTGTGTGGCGCCGACTGCGAAGGCACCTTCCTGCCCGCCGGCCCGGTGCTGGTGGCAGAGCAACTGCCGGCCGACAACCCGGTGCGCGCCACGGCCCAGGAGTATGTGAGCAAGTACGAGGCGGCCTTCGGCAAGGGCTCGGTGTCGACCTTCGGCGGTCACGCCTGGGATGCCGGCGCGTTGCTCGCCGCCGCCGTGCCGGCCGCGCTCAAGGGCGGCCAGCCGGGCACGCCGGAATTCCGTGCAGCGATGCGTGATGCGCTCGAAGGCCTGAAGGAAGTGGCCGGCTCGCACGGCATCTTCAACATGAGCCCGACCGACCACCTCGGCCTGGACCAGCGCTCGCGCGTGATGGTGCAGATCAAGGGCGGCGCCTGGCAGATGGTGAAGTAAGCCCCCGGGCGCGCGGCATGGCCGCGCGCGATGACGCGAGAGCGCCCCCGCCGGACACGGGCGGGGGCGGCTCGACGCGACCCACTCTTGAGGCGTGTTGCGCGCAGGCGCTGACGACCGGCTGCACACGGGGTTCGTCCCATGGATTTTGAAATTGCAATGTTGCTCGGCCAGGACGGGGTGACCAACGGCGCCATCTATGCGCTGCTGGCGCTGGCGCTGGTGCTGGTGTTCGCCGTGACCCGGGTGATCTTCATCCCGCAGGGCGAGTTCGTCGCCTATGGCGCGCTGACCCTGGCCATGATCGAGGCGGGGCGCCTGCCCGGTACGGTCTGGCTGCTGCTCGCCGCCGGCGTGGCGGTGACGGTGCTGGACGGCACCGCGGCCTTGCGCCGCGGCGGCGGTGCCCGGCTGGCGGCCGTGGTGGGCTGGAACCTGCTCTATCCGCTGGCCTTGCTGGCGCTGTTGTGGACCGTGCCGACCGCGGGCTGGCCGCTGGCCGCCAAGGTGGCGCTGACGCTGGCCGTGGTGGTGCCGCTGGGGCCGATGATCTATCGCGTGGCCTACCAGCCGGTGGCCGAGGCGCCGGTGCTGATCCTGCTGATCGTGTCGGTGGCGGTGCATGTGGCCATGGTCGGCCTTGGCCTGCTGTTCTTCGGTGCCGAAGGCTCGCGCACCTCGGCCTTTTCCGACGCCAGCTTTACGGTGGGGCCGATGATGGTCTCGGGCCAGTCGCTATGGGTGGTGGGCACCTCGCTGGCACTGATCGTCGCGCTGGCGCTGTTCTTCGGCCGCACCCTCTACGGCAAGGCCTTGCGCGCCACCGCCATCAACCGCGCCGGCGCCCGGCTGATGGGCATTTCGCCGGCGCTGGCCGGGCGGCTGACCTTCATGCTGGCGGCGCTGATCGGTGCGCTGTCGGGCGTGCTGATCGCGCCGATCGCCACCATTTACTACGACACCGGTTTCCTGATCGGCCTGAAGGGCTTCGTCGCCGCCATCATCGGCGGCCTGGCCAGCTACCCGATCGCCGCGCTCGGCGCGATCCTGGTCGGCCTGCTCGAAGCCTTCTCGTCCTTCTGGGCCAGTGCCTACAAGGAAGTCATCGTGTTTACCCTGATCATCCCGGTGCTGGTGTGGCGCTCGCTGACCAGCCATCATGTGGAGGAAGACGAATGAGCCAGTCCCGTTCCTCCGCCGCGCCGGCGCCGGTCACCGGCAAGGTGCCGCTGGTGCGCGCCCTGCCCTGGTTGCTGCTGGTGCTGCTCGCCTGCGTGCCGGTGACGCTGTCGCCGTTCTACGTGACCTTGCTCAACTACATCGGCCTCTACGCCATGGTGGCGCTGGGCCTGGTGCTGCTCACCGGCGTCGGCGGGCTGACCTCCTTCGGCCAGGGCGCCTTTGTCGGCCTCGGTGCCTACACCACGGCGGTGCTGACCACCCATGAGGCCTTGCCCGTGTGGCTGGCCTGGGCGGGCGGCTCGCCGTGGCTGGCGCTGATCGTCGGACTGGTGCTGACCGCCATCGTGGCGGTGGTGCTCGGCTCGCTGACGCTCAAGCTATCGGGGCACTACCTGCCGCTGGGCACCATCGCCTGGGGCATCTCGCTGTACTTCCTGTTCGGCACCATGGAGGTGCTTGGCGGCCACACCGGCCTGACCGGCATCCCGCCGATCAGCCTGTTCGGCTGGGAGCTCGATCAGGGCGGCGAGATCTTCTACCTGATCTGGGCCTTCCTGCTGGTGGCCATGCTGACCACCCGCAACCTGCTCGACTCGCGCGAGGGGCGCGCCATCCGCGCGCTCAAGGGCGGCATGGTGATGGCCGAGTCGATGGGGGTGGATACCTCGCGCTCGCGCATGATCATCTTCGTCATCGCCGCCCTGCATGCGGCCGCCTCGGGCTGGCTGTATGCGCACATGCAGCGCTTCGTGAACCCCACGCCCTTCGGGCTGCACATCGGCATCGAATTTCTCTTCATGGCCGTGGTCGGCGGTGCCGGCCATGTATGGGGCGCGGTGATCGGCGCGGCGGTGATCACCATCCTCAAGCAATGGCTGCAGGACCTGCTGCCGGCGCTGTTCGGCGCCTCGGGCAACTTCGAGGTGATCGTCTTCGGGGTGATGATGGTCATCATCCTGCAGCGCGCGCCCAACGGCATCTGGCCGATTCTCACCCGGTGGTGGCCCGATCGGGGCGTCCGGCGCACGGTGGATGCCGGGGCGGCGCCCCTGCCGCGTCGCGAGATGCCGGCGGCCGGCGAGGTGCTGCTGCAGGCCATCGACGTCACCCGCAAGTTCGGCGGTCTGGTGGCCAACAACAAGATGAACCTGTCGGTGGCCGCCGGCGAGATTCTGGCGCTGATCGGCCCCAACGGGGCGGGCAAGAGCACCATGTTCAACCAGGTCTCGGGCGTCGATACGCCGACCTCGGGCGAGGTGCTGTTCCGCGGGCAGGATGTGGCCGGCAAGACCGCCCGCGAGGTGGCGCGCCTGGGCATGAGCCGCACCTTCCAGCATGTGCGCCTGCTGCCCGAGATGAGCGTGCTCGAGAATGTCGCCATCGGCGCCCACATGCGCGGCAGCAAGAGCGTGCTGCCCGCAGCGTGGCGCATGGACCGCGCCGAAGAGGCCCGCCTGCTGGCCGAGGCGGCGCGGCAGATCGAGCGTGTTGGCCTGGCCGAGCACATGTTCGACGCCGCCGGCTCGCTGGCGCTGGGTCAGCAGCGCATCCTCGAGATCGCCCGCGCCCTGTGTTCCGACCCCTGCCTGCTGCTGCTCGACGAACCCGCCGCCGGCCTGCGCTATCGCGAGAAGCAGATCCTCGGCGAGTTGCTGCGCAAGCTGCGCGGCGAGGGCATGGCGATCCTGCTGGTGGAGCACGACATGGACTTCGTGATGGGCCTGGTCGACCGGGTGGTGGTGATGGAATTCGGCGAGAAGATCGCCGAAGGGCTGCCGGAAGAGGTGCAGAAGAATCCGGCGGTGCTCGAAGCGTATCTGGGCGGGGTGGCGTGATGGCGAATGTGCTTGAGGTGAAGGACTTGTGCGTCTCCTACGGCAAGGTGGAGGCGCTGCACAACGCCAACCTGAGCGTCGGCGAGGGGCAGATCGTGACCGTGATCGGCCCCAACGGCGCGGGCAAGACCACGCTGCTGTCGGCCATCATGGGCGTGCTGCCCTCGCGTGGCGAGGTGGCTTTCGACGGCCAGATCGAGCGTGTGCCCGAGGTCGAGCGCATGGTCACCCGAGGCATGAACCTGGTGCCGGAAAAGCGCGAGCTGTTCGGCGAGATGAGCGTGGAGGACAACCTCGTGCTCGGTGCTTTCCAGCGCTATCGCATGGGCCTGCGCGACCACGCCGACACGATGGACGAGGTGTATGCGCTGTTCCCCCGGCTCAAGGAACGCCGTGCCCAGATGGCCGGCACGCTGTCCGGCGGCGAGCGGCAGATGCTGGCCGTTGGCCGTGCGCTGATGGCCCGCCCGAAGCTGCTGATGCTCGATGAGCCCAGCCTCGGACTGGCGCCGCTGATCGTGCGCGAGATCTTCCGGATCATCGGCGAGTTGCGCAAGCGCGGGGTGTCGATCCTGCTGGTCGAGCAAAACGCCCGTGCTGCGCTGCAGGTGGCCGATCATGCCTATGTGCTGGAAACCGGCGAGGTGGCGATGAGTGGCCCGGCGCGCGAACTGGCTGACGACCCGCGTGTAATCGAGGCCTATCTCGGGCTCGGTGGCAAGCACCAGGACCGGCTGGCCGGGGTCGATGCGTGATGCTGCAATGCAGCAACAAAAAAATAATTGACAAACACGGGTTGACGTCCGCGTTCAACAGGTAAAAATATGCGTCCCAAATCTTCAAAACCCCGTCAATACTTGCATCTGGCGACGCAAAGCAAGAATGTTCGGTGCTAGAATCGGCGGCAAGGAAACACCCCCCCTTCTACTCCTATCCGAGGATCAACATGAACAAAGGTGAATTCGTCGAAGCGCTGGCCGACCGTATGGATGTTTCGCGCGCGCAAGCCGACCGTGCCGTGTCCGCCGTGCTCGACATCATTGCGGAAGAGCTCGCCAAGGGCGGCAAGGTGGCATTCACGGGTTTTGGCTCCTTCGAAGTGTCGAAGCGCGCTGCCCGCACCGGCCGTAACCCGCAGACCGGCGCGACCATCAAGATCGCTGCCTCCAGCGTGCCGAAGTTCTCCGCTGGCGCTACGCTGAAAGCCGCTGTCAACGGCAAGTAAGCTCGACGATCGCGTCGTTCAGAAAAACCCGGCCGCGGCCGGGTTTTTTATTGCCGCTGCGGCGCAGCGTCGATCTGTGTCACCCGCATGTGGTAAGAATAGGCACCCCCTCACAGGAGCATGCAGATGGCCGATACCAACTACGAAGAATTCTACGGGCACCGATTCGAGGACCTCACCGTCGGCATGAGCGCTGCCTACGGCCACACCGTCACCGAGGCCGACATCCTGCTGTTCGCCGGCGTGTCGGGCGATACCAACCCGGTGCACCTCAACGAGGAACTGGCGGCGGCGTCGATGTTCGGCGGGCGCATCGCCCACGGCATGCTCTCGGCCAGCTTCATTTCCACCGTGTTCGGGACCCGGCTGCCGGGGCCGGGCTGCATCTACCTGTCGCAGACGCTCAAGTTCAAGGCGCCGGTGCGCATCGGCGACACGGTGGTGGCGCGGGTGACGGTCAAGTCGCTGACCCCGGAGAAGCGCAAGGCCTTGTTCGACACCGTGTGCACCGTCGGCGAGACGGTGGTGCTCACGGGCGAGGCCGAGATCATGGTCCCCAAGCGCGGTTGAACGCGCCAGCGCGTCCCGCCGCCAGCGGCGGCGGGGTGGCAGTCACAGCAGTTTGAGCGCCCGGGCCTGGTCGCGCAGGTCGCCGCGGAAGTCCGGGTGGGCGATGCCGATCAGGGCCTCGCAGCGCTGGCGGGCGCTCTTGCCACGCAGTTGCGCCACGCCATACTCGGTCACCACATAGTTGATGTCGTTCTTGCTGGTGGTGACATGGGTCCCCGCGCTCAGCGTGGGGACGATGCGCGAGATGCTGCCGCCCTTGGCGGTCGAGGGCAGCACGATGAAGGCCTTGCCGTCGCGCGAGCGGTTGGCGGCGCGCACGAAGTCGGCCTGGCCGCCGGTGCCGGAGTAGGGCAGGGTGCCCAGGCTCTCCGAGCCGCACTGGCCGAGCATGTCGATCTGCATGGTGGCGTTGATGGCGACCAGACGGTCGTTCTTCGCCGCGATGTACGGGTCGTTGGTGAATTCCACCGGATGCATCTCCAGCGCCGGATTGCGGTGCATGAAGCGGTAGAGCTTGTGCGAGCCGAGGCCGAAGGTGGCCACCATCTTGCCGGGCAGGAAGGTCTTCTTGCGGTTGGTGACCGCGCCGGCCTCGACCAGGGTGAGGATGCCGTCGCCGATCATCTCGGTATGGATGCCCAGGTCGTGCTTGTGCTTGAGCTGCATCACCACCGCGTCCGGAATGCCGCCGTAGCCGATCTGCAGGGTCGAGCCGTCATCGATCAGCTCGGCCACGTATTTGCCGATCGCCTCCTGTACGGCCCCGATCTCGGGCAGGCCGACTTCCAGCAGCGGCGCCGCGTCCTCGACCACGGCACTGACCTGCGAGATGTGCACATGGCAGTCGCCATAGGCAAAAGGCACATTGGGATTGACCTCCAGCACGATCACCCGCGCCTTCTTGACGGCCGCCATGGTGTAGTCCGGGGCCAGCGCCAGCGAGAAGTAGCCGTGCTCGTCCATCGGCGAGGCCAGCGAGAACACCACATCGGCCGGGGTCAGGCCGCGCTCGATCAGTTGCGGCAGCTCGGAGAAGTAGGCGGGGATGTAGTCGATCCAGCCGGCCTGGCCGCCGGGGCGTGAGGGGCCGCCGAAGAAATAGGCGCTGTGGCGGACATGGTCAAGCGTGCTTTCGTCGAAGTAGCCGAACTTGCGCAGCGGCAGGATCTGGCTGACGGTGACCCCGTGCAGGCGGTGGCGCTGGTCCGACAGCGCACCGAGCAGGGCGGGCGGTTCGCCGACGCCGGTGGGCACGATGATGGCATCGCCGTCACGGACCCGCGCGATGGCGTCGGCGGCGGTGCAGGTTTTCTGGGCGTAGTGTTCGAGGTGGTTCATGGGCCGGCTCCCTCCGGGTGTGCAGTGCAGCAGCCGGAGATTGTAGCCTAAACATACCCGTGCGTATGGAAACTTCCTTGCGGAATGGGCGCCGGGCAGAAATGAAAACGCCGGCACTGGGCCGGCGTTTGTGCTGGGTGCGGGCCAGGGCCCGCAGGGCTGTCGTTCAGAACTGGTGAATAAATCGACTGCGCGTGCCGATTGCTGCGTTGCTCACTCGCTCACGCCTCGACTATCTATTTGATATGTCTCGTCGTTCGCTCGCGTAGTTTCCAGCTGAGGCCTTGCACTCGGCCCTGCTCGCTACGATTTCTTCACAAGTTCTCAGTCGACGTTGCCGAAGCGACGGGGGCGCGCATCGCGCCCCTGGCCGCCATGGCGGCCGGCCGGCTTGTCGCGGCCCTGGCCCTGGCCGTCGCGCGGCGCGCGCTGCGGGTGCAGGCCGCGCTTGCCGTCGGTACTGCGGCCGTTGGGCTGTTCCGGGTTGGTGCGGCCGTGGCGGTGGCCGTTGCGCTGGGCCGGGGCCTTGGCATCGCGCGGTGGGCGCTGGCGCGAGATGCTGGCTTCGTCCACCGTGTAGCCGCCGACGGTGATGCGTTCGACCGTGCGCTGGATGAGCCGCTCGATCGCGCGCAGCTGCTTCATCTCGTTTTCCGGGCAGACCAGCGACACGGCCTTGCCTTCGGCGCCGGCGCGGCCGGTGCGGCCGATGCGGTGCACGTAGTCTTCGGGCACGTTCGGCAGTTCGAAGTTCACCACCATCGGCAGCGAATCGACGTCGATGCCGCGGGCGGCGATGTCGGTGGCCACCAGCACCTGCAGCTTGCCGCGCTTGAACTGGTCGAGCGCGCGGGTGCGGGCGTTCTGGGCCTTGTTGCCGTGCAGGGCCGCGGTCGGGATGCCGGCGCGGGTCAGTTGCTCGGCGAGGCGGTCGGCGCCGTGCTTGGTGCGGCTGAACACCAGCACCTGGAACCACTGCTGCTCCTGGATCAGGTGCACCAGCAGGTCGCGCTTCTTGCTCTGCGGCACCAGCATCAGCGACTGGTCGACACGTTCCGCGGTGGTGTTGCGCGGGGCGACGTCGACACTGGCCGGATTGGTCAGCAGGCTGCCGGCCAGGGCCCGGATGTCGTCGTTGAAGGTGGCCGAGAAGAGCAGGTTCTGACGCTTGGCGGGCATCTTGTCCATGATCTTGCGGATGTCACGGATGAAGCCCATGTCGAGCATGCGGTCGGCTTCGTCGAGCACCAGGATCTCGACATCCGACAGGCTCAGCGTGCCCTGGCTGATGTGGTCGAGCAGGCGGCCCGGCGTGGCCACGAGGATGTCGACCGGGCGACGCAGGGCCTTGCTCTGGCCGAACACGCTGACCCCGCCATAGACGGCGAAGGAGCGCAGCGGCAGATGCTGGCCATAGGTGCGTACCGACTCGTCCACCTGGGCGGCCAGTTCGCGGGTCGGGGTCAGGATCAGGGCGCGCGGCCGGCCGGTGCGGGTACGCTGGGCCGATTCCATCAGGCGGTGCAGGATCGGCAGCGAGAAGCTGGCGGTCTTGCCGGTGCCGGTCTGGGCGGCGGCAAGCAGGTCGCCGCCGGCGAGCACGGCGGGAATGCCCTTGGCCTGGATCGGCGTCGGGGTGGTGTAGCCCGCTTCGGTGAGGGCGCGCAAAAGGGGTTCTGCCAGCCCGAGGGCGGCAAAGGTGTTTTCGGATTGCATTGTGTTCTGCTCCAGCGACGGCCTGTCGCTACGGTGAGCGACACCAATCAAGGCTGGCGGGGAAGTGGGCGTGCGAACGGTGGTCGCCTCGCCCAGTTGAATGATTCTGGCCGGTACGCTGATTGGTCGACGCGTACGGGAGGCCGGATGATAACGGATATCGCCTTGATGTTGGTGATTATTTTGCGCTGCGGCATCCCATCGGGCCGGCATCTGCGTACCATGTCGCCTTTTCTTCTGGCGGTGCAGGCATGGCGCTCAAGTCCACGGTATTCAAATTCCAGCTGCAGATTGCGGATCTCGACCGTCACTATTACGCCGACCATGCGCTGACCCTGGCCCGTCATCCGTCGGAGACCGACGTGCGCCTGGTCGCGCGCGTGCTGGCCTTTGCCCGCCAGGCCGACGAGCGCCTGTCGATGGCCAGCGCCTTGTGCGAGCCCGACGAGCCCGACCTGTGCCTGACCCGCCTCGACGGGCGCATTGCGCACTGGATCGACGTCGGCCAGCCGGATGCACGGCGCATCATCAAGGCCGCCGGGCGGGCGGACCGCGTGACCGTCCATCCCTACGCCGGTTCGTCGTCGCAGCTGTGGTGGCAGGGGGCGCAGCGCGAGCTGACGCGCTTGCGCACGCTCGAGGTGATCGCCTTTCCGGAGCCGGAGGTGAAGGCGCTGGCCGCCACCGTGGTGCGCACCACGGCCTGGCAGATCACCGTGCAGGATGGCGCGCTGGCGGTGTCGGGCGAGCACGGGTGTGTGAGCGTCGAACCGGACACCTGGCGCGCGATCGCGTAGGAATTGTCCTTCCCGCCGGGGGCGGGTCTGGTCTATAACGTGCATATGCACCTATTTGACCTGCGACCATGACATCCCCCCTGCCGCCGCTGCCGTGCACCGGCGCCCGCCTGCGCCGACTGACGCGCCGGGTGACGGTTTTCTATGAACACCACCTGCGTGCCGTCGGCCTGCGCCTGACCCAGTATTCCTTGCTCGCGCATCTGGACACCGAACCGCAGGGGCTGGTGGCGCTGGCCGAACGACTCGAGATGGACCGCACGACCCTGACGCGCGGACTCAAACCCCTGCTGTCGGCGGGCTGGGTGGCGCAGGCCGCGGGGCAAGACGCCCGCCAGCGGCTGCTGGTCCTCACGCCGGCGGGCGTGGCGCAACGTGCCCGCGCCCACGCGGTCTGGGCCCGTGCCCAGCGCGACCTGGAGGCGGCCATTGACCGTGCCTTCGTGGCCGAACTCAACCAAACCCTGGACGAGGCGCTGCTGCGCCTGAAGCCCGCTCTACCCGAGGACAACTGACCATGCGCTGGCGCGACGATCCTGAAATGAAACAATGGGGGTTGATCCTCCTGGCGGCGGGCCTGCTCGCCATCACCATGGGCGGGCGGCAGACGCTCGGCCTGTTCGTCTCCCCGATCAACACCTCGACCGGGCTGGGCATCACCACCATCAGCTTCGCGATGGCGGTGGCGCAGTTCGTGTGGGGCGCGATCCAGCCGGTGGCCGGCGCGGTGGCTGACCGCTACGGCCCGGGGCGGGCGCTCGCGGCGGGGGTGATCCTGATGGCGGCCGGCGCGGCCCTGACCCCGATGATGGATTCCGGCGTGGGGATGGTGTTCTCGATCGGTTTCCTGATGGCCGCGGGTTCGGGGGCCGGCAGCTTTTCGGTGCTCATCGGCGCCGCCTCGCAGCGGCTGCCGGCACACCGCCGTGGCATGGCCTCCGGCGTGATCAACGCCGGCGGCTCCTTCGGGCAGTTCGTGTTCGCGCCGCTGATGCAGAAGCTGATCAGCGTCTTTGGCTGGATGGGCGCGATGTATTCGCTGGCGGTCATCACCCTGGCGGCCCTGCCGATGGCACGTGCCCTGCGGGCGCGCCCGGCGCCGCCCGCGCCGGCCAGCACCGAGGCGCCGCCCCCCGAGCGCGGCATGCGCGAAACCTTGCGTGATGCCTTCGCCGACCGCAGCTACCTGCTGCTGCATGCCGGCTTCTTCACCTGCGGCTTCCATATCGCCTTCCTGGTCACCCACCTGCCGGGCGAGGTGGACCTGTGCGGTCTGCCGGCACAGGTGGCCAGCTGGTCGCTGGCGATCATCGGCCTGGCCAACATCGCCGGCAGCCTCTATGCCGGCTGGTGCGTGCAGCGCTATCGCAGCAAGTACATCCTGTTCTGGATGTATGCCTCGCGCGCACTGCTGGTGGTGGCCTACCTGCTTGCGCCCAAGACCGCCACGACCTTCTACATCTTTGCGGCGGGGCTCGGCTTTACCTGGCTGGCGACCGTGCCGCCGACCGCCGGCGTGGTCGGCAAGCTCTTCGGCACCCGCTATCTGGCCACCTTGTTCGGGCTGACGCTGCTGTCGCACCAGGTGGGCGGCTTCCTCGGTGCGTGGCTGGGCGGCATCGCGATCACGCAGACCGGTGACTACCAGTGGATGTGGTACGCTGACATGGCCTTGGCGGCGCTGGCGGCGGTGGCCAACCTGCCCATCCGCGAACCGCGTGTTACGCCTCGGCTGCAGCCGGCATGAGCCGGCTTTTTCGCGGTCAGTAATTCAGGAGTCTGTTTGAATGAGTAAGCGGCGTAGTGCGCGCCTGCGCAAGAAGCTGTGCGTGGGTGAGTTCAAGGAACTGGGGTTCGATCTCGATCTGAGCTTCCCCGAAGGGGCCGACGAGGCCGCGGTCGATGCCTTTTACGAGGCCTTCTTTACCGAAGCCATCGATCCGGCCGGGCTGATCTACGGCGGTGGGGACGACAGCGGTTTCGTGTGCTGTGCCGGTCGCGGTTCGGTCACCGAGGCGCAACGTGCCGACATCGACACGTGGCTGGCCTCGGCCAAGGGCTTGCAGAGCTACCGTGTCGGTGAGCTGGTCGACGCCTGGTACCCGGGCATCAACGGCATCTGAGCGCGAACGGACGCCGGGGTATTGACAGCCAGTACGCCGGCCCGTTAGCGTTGCACCCATGAAGTCGCAACAGACCCGCTCCGCCATCGCCCTGATGGTCGCTCGCCTGACCGCCCTCAACGGTCTGGGTCTGCTGCTGCGCGCCCCGCGCAGCTAATCCCACACCCCCTCCTGTTGTCCCCCCGCCGCCGCCTCACCCGCGGTGTGTTGTCATGCGTGGCGCCTTGCGCCTTTGGAGCGATCATGTCTTCGACCCCTCGATTTTCCCTGCGACTGCCCACCGGCAACCGGGCCTCGATGCCGTGGCCGTCCGGTTGCCCTATGGCCACCCGAAACCGAATGACGTCTGAATTTGAATCGAGGAGCACTGACCGATGTTGACCGATCCGAGCCGAAAATACCCCGCCTTCAACCCCTTTCCGGGCGGCCGCCCGCTTGCTGACCGCACCTGGCCCGACGCGACCCTGAGCCGTCCGCCGGTGTGGATGAGCACCGACCTGCGGGACGGCAACCAGGCCTTGTTCGAGCCGATGAACGCCGAGCGCAAGCTGCGCATGTTCAAGACCCTGGTCGCTGTCGGATTCAAGGAAATCGAGGTGGCCTTCCCGTCGGCCAGCCAGACCGATTTCGACTTTGTCCGCGGCTTGATCGACGACGGCCAGATCCCCGAGGACGTGACCATCGAGGTGCTGACCCAGGCGCGTGAATCGCTGGTCCGCCGCACTTTCGAGTCGGTGCGCGGTGCGCGCCGGGCGATCATCCACTTCTACAACGCCACGGCGCCCAACTTCCGCCGCATCGTGTTCGATCAGGACCGCGCCGGTGTCAAGCAGATCGCCATCGACCATGCCCGCCTGATCCGTGAATTGGCCGCCGAACAGCCGGAGACCGAGTTCGTCTTCCAGTACAGCCCGGAAGTGTTCAGCGGCACCGAGCTCGATTTTGCCGTCGAGGTCTGCAACGCCGTGATCGCCGAATGGGCGCCGACGCCCGAGCGGCCCTGCATCATCAACCTGCCGGCGACGGTCGAGATGAGCACGCCGAACATCTACGCCGACCAGATCGAATGGATGAGCCGCCACCTCGAGCGGCGCGATTCGGTCGTGCTGTCGGTGCATCCGCACAACGACCGAGGCACCGCCGTGGCCGCCGCCGAACTGGCGGTGATGGCCGGGGCCGACCGGGTCGAGGGCTGCCTGTTCGGCAACGGCGAGCGCACCGGCAACGTCGACCTGGTGACCCTGGCGCTCAACCTCTATAGCCAGGGCGTCCACCCGGGGCTCGACTTCTCGCGCATCAACGAAGTGGCGCGCACGGTCGAGCACTGCACCCAGCTGCCCATCCATCCGCGCCACCCCTATGTTGGCGATCTGGTGTTTACCGCGTTTTCCGGTTCCCACCAGGATGCGATCAAGAAGGGTTTTGCCGTCCAGCGGGCCGATACGGCCTGGGCCGTGCCCTACCTCCCGGTCGACCCCGCCGATCTTGGCCGAACCTACGAGTCGGTGATCCGCGTCAACAGCCAGTCGGGCAAGGGCGGCATCGCCTACCTGCTCGAGACCGAATATGGTCTGGTGATGCCGCGCCGCCTGCAGGTGGCCTTCTCCAATGCCGTCCAGGCGGTGACCGACGACACCGGCCGCGAGATGCGCGCCGAGGACTTGTGGGCCATCTTCGCCGGGACCTATCTCGAAAACCGCGACGTGGTGGCCTATGGTGAACATCATCTGTTCGAACATGGCGACCAGCAGGGCATCCAGCTGGGCGTGGTGCGCGATGGCCACCACCAGGTGGTGCGCGGCGTCGGCAACGGTCCGATCGATGCGGCCCTGCATGCGCTGGCACCGGAAGCCCGTTTGCTCGGCTATGAGGAGCGCGCCATCGGCGAGGGGTCCGATGCGCGGGCCGTGGCCTTCATCGAGTTGCAGGGCGAGGGGCCCGCGGGGTCGGTGTTCGGGGTCGGAATCGACGGGAGCATCGTCACCGCGTCGGTGAAAGCCATCGTTTCCGCGGTCAACCAGCTCGGCCTGCGTGCCGGGTGCCAGGACGTCATCGGAAAGCGCGCCTGAGGCGTGTGAGAGGGAGGGGGCGGGCGGCCGTTTGGTCGCCCGCTTCTTTATGGGCCGCCCGGCGATTGCAAAACCCTGTGACGCCGGACCTGCGACCGAATGTCGCGTGAGGCGCCCGATCCGTGGCAATCGCTAGTGCGACGGCATATGCCGTGTGCCCAGCCGCCGGCGCGTATGACCAAAGTTGTATTTTTATTGTCATTTCAATCGGTTAGAGTGTGCCTTCCTCACGCCGGCCTGCGCCATGACTCGCATCCGCCCCCGTTCCGCCGCCACGGTTCGCCGCCTGGCCCGCCGCCTGTCCTGGCGCGCGGCCGCGGCGCTGGCCGTGCTGGCGATGGTCGCCGTGGGACTGGCCGTGGCCGCGCTGGCCGCGATGTCACTGGCGCTGACCGATTCGCACCTGCCGCTCTGGATGCAGGCCGGTGCCGTTGTGCTGTCCGGCGCGCTGGCCTGGATGGCGGCACGCGTGCTGCGGTGGCTGGTCGTGCCGCCGCCGCCTGTCGAGGGGGTGCGTGTCGACCGTGACGCGGCGCCGGCGCTGTACCGCCTGGTCGACAACCTCGCCGAACGCATGGGCACCGCCTCGATCCGCAACATCCGCATTTCCGCAGAAATGAACGCTGCCGTCTTCCAGCGCCCCGAGCACGGTGCCTGGGGGGCGATGCGCACCACGCTGATCATCGGCCTGCCGCTGGTCCACAGCGTGTCGCCCCGCCAGCTGGCCGCGATCCTGGCGCACGAACTGGCCCATCTCAACCGGCAGCGCGGGGGGCGGCAGGCCTGGGGGGCACATGTGCGTGCCTGGTGGCACCGTGTCTGCGAGCGGATTGCGGCCGAGGACAGCCTGCTGGCGCAGGCGCTCGACCGGGGCTTTTCACGCTGGGCCGAGGCCGACCTGATGGCCGCCGTGCGGCTGAACCACCTCGAGGAATACGAGGCCGACCGGCTGGCTGCGCGCGTGGTCGGCGCCAAGTTGCTGGGCGACACGCTGGTGGAAGTGGCCATGAAGGCCAACTTCATTGAAACCGACTACTGGGATGCGGTGATGTCGCAGGCCTCGGCCATGCCGCGCCCCAGCCTGCGCCCCTTCCGCGACATGGGCATGGGTGTGGCGGCGGGGTTTCATGCCGCGCCCCAGCACCGGGTGTTGCATTCGCTGGTCTGCGAGGAGCGGGGTCTGAGCTTCCACCCGACGCTGACCGACCGCCTGGTGGCGCTCGGCGTGGCGCCGCGCATGCCCCAGCCGGACGACACCACCGCGGCGAGCCACTACCTGCAACGCTCGCTGCCCGGCTTGTCCCGCGTGTTCGATCGCCGTTGGTGGCGCGCTGCGCGCAACGACTGGCGCCGCTATTACGCCGAGGCGGTGGCGCCGGCCGAGGCGGACTGACCGCCGGCGTGCTCAGCCGGCGCGCAGGGGCGCCAGCGTGTCGAGTGCCGCGGCAATGGCCGGCAGACCCGCCTCGATGGCGACCAGCCCGGGCGAGAGGATCAGCGCCGACTTGATCTCGTGAATGCGCCCGTCGGCCACCGCCGGCAGTGCGGCCCAGCCCGGACGTGCGGCGATGTGCTCCGGGCGCAGCTTCTTGCCGCACCACGAGGCCAGGATGATGTCCGGCGCCCGGGCGATCACCTCGGCACCGTCGGCGATGACCCGGGCGCCGGCGCCCGGCGCCATGGCCCGCTCGGCAAACACATCCTCGCCGCCGGCCAGCCCGATCAGCTCCGACACCCAGCGGATGCCGCAGATCATCGGGCTGTCCCACTCCTCGAAATACACCCGCGGCCGCCGGCCGAGCCGGGCCATGCGTGCGTCGCCGGCCTGGCGCGCGGCATCGAGACGGGCCTCGAGTTGCGAGACCAGGCGGGCCGCGCGCGCCTGGGCGCCGACCAGCGCCCCGACGGTGGTCACCATGCGCAGGATGCCGTCGAGATCACGCTGGTTGAACACGTGCACTGCAACCCCGGCGCGGATCAGGTCGGCGCAGATGTCGGCCTGCATGTCCGAGAAGGCCAGCACCAGATCCGGTCGCACCGCGAGAATCCGCTCGATCTGCGCGCTGGAGAAGCCGCTGACCTTGGGTTTTTCCTTGCGCGCCCGCGGCGGACGGGTGGTGAAGCCCGAGATGCCCGCGATGCGGTCGGACTCGCCCAGCGCGTAGAGCACCTCCACCGTCTCGGTGGACAGGCAGACGATGCGTTCGGGCAGGCGCGGGTGGGTCATCGCTGGCCCGTGCGCCGTGTGCGCGCTGTGTCCAGGTGCGCGCACAGCATGTCGGCGCCGTCGAGGATGCGCGGGGTGTGGCGCTGGATGAGGTCGGGCGGCACGAAGAACAGGTTGTCACGCTGCACGGCGGTCAGCGTGCGCCATTTGCGCCAGTCGTCGAGCCATTCGGGGCGCGACTCGCCCATGCCGCTGGCCACGATGGCCTCCGGGTCGGCGGCGAGGACGGCCTCGACACCGATCTTCGGGGCGAGGACATCGAGCTTGTCGAACACGTTGCGGCCGCCGCACAGGCGGATCACGTCGGAGATCAGGTGGTGGCCGTTGATGGTCATCAGCGGCTGGTTCCAGATCTGGTAGAACACCGGCACCGGCGCGCGGCCGGCGAAGCGGGCGTGCAAGGCGTTGCGGTGGGCCAGAAAGCGCTCGGCGGCGGCGTTGGCCTCGTCCTGTGTGCCCGCCAGAATGCCGATCTGGCGCAGTGAATGGGCCACGGCCTCGAGGCTGCGCGGTTCGTTGATATACACCGGCAGGCCCAGTGCGCGAAGGCGTTCGAGCTGGGTGGCGGGGTTGCCGCTGCGCCAGCCGATGACCAGATCGGGCTTGAGCGCGGCGATGGCCTCCAGGTCGACCCGCACATAGCTGCCGACGCGTTTGACCGAGCGTGCCGCGGCCGGATAGTCGCTGTAGTCGACCGCGCCGACCAGCGCCGGGCCGGCGCCTGCCGCGTAGATCAGCTCGGTGACATGCGGTGCCAGCGAAACGATGCGCCGGGCGGGGCCGGGCAGGGTGAGCTGCTGGCCGACGTCGTCGGACAGTGCCAGCTCGGCCCGGCCGGGGGTCGCGGGCAGCAGCAGGGCCAGGGCAAGCAGCGTGATGGCGAGGTGACGGGGCATGGGGGCTTACTCCAGTGACAGGCCGGCGTGCCGGCCGTGTTGCAGGCTGAGGTCGAGACGTTGCCAGCCGGCCTCGTCGGCCGGCAAGGCCAGGCGCACGGCCGGCGGGGCGTCGAAGGCGCGGACCCAGATCGCCGCGCGGGCGAAATGCGCCTGCCAGTGGCGGGCATCGGCGGTCGGGACATATTTGAACAGCGCCGGCCCGCGGGGCTGGCCACCGTGGCGCGCCAGCAAGGCGGCCATGCGTGCGCCGTCGGCCGCGAGGCGGCGACGCATGCAGGCTTGCCAGGCGGTGTCGGACAGCGCCTGACGGGCGATGTCTTGTGCCGGGGCGCTCAGGGTCCAGGGGCCGAGGTGCTCGGCCAGCGCGTCGCGCAGGGCGGCCGGGCCAAACACGAAGCCGACACGCGCACCGGCCAGCCCGAAAAACTTGCCCAGCGAGCGCAGGACCACCAGGCCGGGCTGGCCGGCCAGCGGGGCCAGGCTGTCGGCGGGATCGGTATCGATGAAGGCTTCGTCCACGATCAGCGTGCCGCCACGGCGCTGCAGCCGCCGGTGCCAGTCAAGCAGCTGCGCGCGGCTGAAGTGCTCGCCGCCGGGGTTGTTCGGGCACACCAGCAGCAGGGCGTCGAGCGTATCGACGGCGGCGTCGATGGCCGCGGCGGCCAGCGGCACCACCTCGCGATGCCGCCAGGCGTGTGCGTGTTCGGCATAGCTCGGGGTCAGCAGGCCGATGCGCCGGGCGGCGAGCACGGCCGGCAGGGCCTGGATGGCGGCCTGGCTGCCGGCGACCGGCAGCAACTGGTCGCTGCCGTAGTAGGCGCTGGCGGCGGCGAGCAGGTTGGCGTCGGGTTCGGGCAGGCGGTGCCAGAGACGGGCCGGGGGCGAGACCAGCGGATAGTGGGTCGGGTTGATCCCGGTGGACAGGTCCAGCCAGTCGGCCAAGGGGATGCCATAGGCCGACGCCGCGGCGCGCAGGCTGCCACCGTGCTCAAGCATGACCGAGCCCCCAGGCCATCGCGCCGGCGAGCAGGCAGAGGCTGACCCACAGTGTCAGCGTGCGGCCGACCAGGGTGATGGCGTCGGCCAGGCTGTCGGCGTCGGGCGCGCCGCCGCGGCCCAGCGTGGGGCGTTGCGTCATCGTGCCGTGATAGGGCGCCTCGCCGCCCAGCTGCACGCGCAGGGCGCCGGCGCCGGCCGCCATCACCGGGCCGGCGTTCGGGCTTTTCCAGCGCGGGGCCTGGTGGCGCCAGCACTGCAGGGCGTTGCGGGTGTCGCCGAGCAGGGCGTAGCTGAGCGCGGTCAGCCGGGCCGGCAGCCAGCCGAGCACATCGTCGGCACGCGCGGCGAGCCGGCCAAAGTGGTGGTAGCGCTCGGTGCGGTAGCCCCACATGGCGTCGAGCGTATTGGCCAGCCGGAACAACAGGGCGCCGGGGCCGCCGGCGACGAGAAACCAGAACAGGGTGCCGAAGATGGCGTCGTTACCGTTCTCCAGCACCGATTCGGTGCCGGCGGCGGCGACCTGCGTTGGCGTCAGCGCCGCGGTGTCGCGCGAGACGATCCAGCCGACGCGGCGGCGGGCTTCGGTCAGGTCGCCGTTGCGCAGCGGTAAGGCAACGGCGCGGGCATGGTCGATCAGCGCGCGTCCGCCGAGGGCAAAGTAGAGCAGCGCAACATCGACCGCGACGGCCGTGCCGGCGCCGAGGGTGCGCAGCCAGCCGGCCAGCCACACCGCCGGCAGCACGGCGAGCGACCAGGCCAGCGCGCCGCGGGCGATGCCGTGTCGCGGTCGGTTGAGGCGCCGCTCGAGCCGGCTGGCCAGCGCGCCGAAGCCGACCAGCGGATGAAAGCGTCGCGGCTCGCCGAGCAGGCGGTCGAGCAGCACGCCGGCGGCGAGGGCAAGAGCCAGTTGGGTCAACGGGGGCATGGCGAAAGTGCACGGCGCGCGGCCGCTTGCGGGATAATCCGGAACTTTGCGAGAACGGGATTGTACGTGATGCACGAATGCGCCAGCCTGATGGTTCAGGGCACCACCTCCGATGCCGGCAAAACCACGCTGGTTGCGGGCCTGGCGCGGCTGCTGGCGCGTGGCGGCTGCCGCGTGGCGCCGTTCAAGCCGCAGAACATGGCGCTCAATTCGGCGGTCACCGCCGATGGCGGCGAGATCGGTCGCGCGCAGGCGCTGCAGGCGCTGGCCGCCGGCGTGGCGCCGCATACCGACTTCAACCCGGTGCTGCTCAAGCCGGCCACCGATATCGGTGCGCAGGTGATCATCCACGGCCAGGTGGTGTCGACGCTGTCGGCCAAGGATTACCATCAATACAAGCCAACCGCGATGGCGGCGGTGATGCAAAGCTGGAGCCGCCTCACCGCCGCCTACGACTGCGTGCTGGTCGAGGGCGCCGGCAGCCCGGCCGAGATCAACCTGCGCGACCGCGACATCGCCAACATGGGCTTTGCCGAGGCGGCCGATTGCCCGGTGGTGCTGGTGGCCGACATCGACCGCGGCGGTGTCTTCGCCCATCTCGTCGGGACGCTCGCGCTGCTCTCGCCGAGCGAGCAGGCGCGGGTCAAGGGCTTCATCATCAACCGCTTTCGCGGCGACATCGGCCTGCTGCAGCCGGGGCTGGACTGGCTCGAGGCGCGCACCGGGCGGCCGGTGATCGGCACGCTGCCGTATCTGCACGGCCTGTTCCTGGATGCCGAGGATGCGCTGGGCGATGCCCGGGCGGAGAAGGGCGAGATCGCGCTGCGGGTGGTGGCGCCGGCGTTTCCGCGCATCTCCAACCACACCGACCTGGACGCGCTGCGCCTGCATCCGCAGGTGGACTTTCAGTGGGTGGGGCCGGGGCAGCCGATTCCACCTGCCGACCTGATCGTGCTGCCCGGCTCCAAGGCCGTGCGGGCGGACCGCGACTGGATGGCGGCGCAGGGCTGGGATGCCGCCATTGCCCGGCATCTGCGCTATGGCGGCAAGCTGGTGGGCATTTGCGGCGGCTTCCAGATGCTCGGCACGCGCCTGCATGATCCGCTCGGTGTCGAGGGCGCGCCGGGCAGTAGCGATGGCCTGGGCCTGCTCGAGATGGAGACCACGCTCGAGTCGGTCAAGCAGCTGAGCAATGTGCGCGGCACCCTGTGCTTCGGCGAGGGGGCGGCAATGGCCGGCTACGAAATCCACATGGGCGTGAGCCGCGGGCCGGCCCTGGCCCGCCCGGCCGTGCGTTTCGACGACGGGCGCAACGACGGCGCGATCAGCGCGGACGGCCAGGTGCTCGGCAGCTATGCGCATGGCCTGTTCGACCGGCCCGCGGCGCTGGCTGCGCTGCTGGACTGGGCCGGCGTGACAGGGGCCGAGGTGGTCGATGTGGCGGGGCGCCGGGAGGCCGATCTCGACCGGCTGGCCGACTGCCTGGCCGCGCACCTGGACCTCGACCGTCTGGCCCGCTGCTTCGGCGCGCCCCATGAAAACGCCATCCGTGCATACGTTGCTTGACCTCGGCCGGCCCCGCTCACTACCATCTGCTCCATGGACGCTGAACTCGACCACCTCCAGCAGCAGCTGGACGAACTGATCCGCTACTTCGATGCGCAGAAGCAGGAGAACCGCGAGCTCAAATCGCGGATCGCTGCCCTGCAGGCAGAGAACAAGCGGCTGGCCGCGAAGGTCGATGCGGCCGTGCGTGGCGTCAGTGCCGTGCTCGACACCCTGCCCGAGAGCTGAACGACATGGACACACTCGACATCATCCTGCTGGGCAAGGAATACCGGGTCGGCTGCGCGCCGGAAGACCGCGAGGGGCTGCAGGCGGCGGTGCAGGTGCTCGAGAGCAAGCTGTCCGAACTGGGCGGAAAGACCGGCGCCACCGGCGAGAAACTGGCGGTCATGACGGCCCTGAATATTGCCCATGAATATCTGCAATTCCAGCGCTCCGGCGGGTTTGACATGCCGGGCATGAAGCGTAGAATCGATGCCATGAATTCGCGTCTGGACGATGTCCTGGCGCAACAGGAAAAGCTGTTTTGAGTGCCGTTTTCGGCACCTTTAAGATCAATCCCCTGCGGTGTTCGCGTCGGCCGTCGATTCCTTGAACCAATGTCATGCGACATGGTTGCGAACCGCTACGATTGCCGTTGTGCGCATCCCAAAGCCGGATGCGCCTGAAGCATCAGGTACAGCGACCACCTGAACCCTAGGTTCAGGATGCCCGGTCGGGTCGGCATCGCGGGGGACCTCATCCAGCGGGTGTGGCAATGGCCACACCCGTTTTCATTTTGTCGCCGCCACGCATTGCCCGACGTCGATCCGCGCGATCTCGGGCAGCCCCGGCAGCCAGTCGGTCAGCGGCTGGCAGCGGCCTGCGGCGCACAGTGTGTAACCGGCAGTGAAGGGCGAATGGGTGAGGTGCAGCGCCGGCTCGCGGCGCAGCACCTGGTAGTGCCACACACCGTCGACCAGGCGGGCGCCGGGGGGCGGTTCCATGCCGGCGCCGGAGCCGCGCACTCGCGCTTCGCGCAGCGTCATCATGCCGTCGTCCAGCCGCCAGTCCTCCTCCCAGCGGATCTTCTCGATCGAGTGCATCCAGGCCAGGGTGAATTGCGTGGCGGGCAGCGTCCGGGTCGGCACGCCGTCGCTGCGCAGGCACAGGCGCGGGGTGGGCGGTTCCGCGGCAGGGTGGGCGCAGGCGGCCAGCAGCACGATGCCGGTCAGGGTCAGTGGGCGATGCATCGGCGCATGCTAGTCGCTTGGCCGGCCCGGCTCAAGCGGCGCGCTGGTAAAGTAGCGCCCTGTGTTGCAGGAGGGGACATGCGCTACTGGTTGATGAAGTCCGAACCGGACGATTGCTCGATCGACGATCTGGCCGCGATGCCGGCGCAGACCGTGCCCTGGTATGGCGTGCGCAACTATCAGGCGCGCAATTTCATGATGCACCAGATGGCGGTGGGCGACCCGGTGCTGTTCTATCACTCGAGCTGCCCCGAGCCGGGTATTGCCGGCATCGCCGAGGTGGCCTCGCCGGCCTACCCGGACGCGACCCAGTTCGACCCGACGAGCCGGTTCTTCGACCCCAAGTCCCGCGCCGAGCAGCCGCGCTGGTTCAATGTGGACGTGCGCTTCCGGCGCAAGACGCGCTTGATCGGCCTGGCTGAACTGCGCCAGAGGCCGGAGCTGGCCAACATGCGCGTGCTGGCGCGCGGCAACCGCTTGTCGATCACGCCGGTCGATCCGGACGAATGGCGGTTCATTACCGAACAATTGCTGGACGCGAAGGCACATGAGCGTTGACCTGTGGTGGCTGTCCTATCCCCTGCTCGGGGCCTTTGTCGGCTTTTTTGCCGGGATGCTCGGTGTCGGTGGCGGCGGGATCATGGTGCCGGTGCTGACCAGCCTGTTCGTGGCCCAGGGCTTTCCGGCCGACAAGATCGTGCATATGGCGCTGGGGACCTCGATGGCGGGTATCGTGATGACCTCGGTGGCCAGCCTGCGGGCGCATCACCGCCACGGCGCGGTGCGCTGGGACGTGGTGCGCTTCATCACGCCCGGCATCCTCGTGGGCACCTTCGGGGCGACCTTCATTGCCTCGCATGTGGACTCCGAGCCGCTGGCCATCTTCTTTGCCTGCTTCATGGCCTATGTGTCGGCCCAGATGCTGCTCAACATCAAGCCGAAGCCGAGCCGTGGGCTGCCCGGGCCGGTGGGCATGACCGGCGTGGGCCTGGGGATCGGCGGTGTGTCGGCGCTGGTGGCGATCGGTGGCGGCTCGCTGTCGGTGCCGTTCATGACCTGGTGCAACATCAAGATGCAGAACGCCATCGGCACGTCGGCGGCCATCGGCCTGCCGATTGCCGTGGCCGGCACGCTCGGCTACGTGGTCAACGGCTGGGGGACGGAAGGGACGCCGGCGTATACGGCGGGTTTCATCTATCTGCCGGCGCTGGTGCTGATCACGGCGGTGAGCACGCTCACGGCGCCCTTCGGCGCCCGGCTGGCGCACCGACTGCCGGTGGCGACCCTGAAGAAGATCTTTGCCGCGGTGCTGGTGCTGCTGTGCCTGAAAATGCTGCACAGCGTGTTCGGCTGAGAGGCGGTGAGTCGATCGACTGGGCGTGCCAGTTGCCGGGCTACCCGCGCGACACGTCCTTTGCCCGTTCTGAGCCGAGGCCCCGCCGGGGCGGGGCCTCGGTCCGACGGTCGCCTTACAGCGCGCCGTTTTCCCACGGGCCGGTGATTGCGAAGCTCACGCCCGGCGTCTGGATGTTGAAGAACAGCCACTCGTTGTGGAAGGTGGCGCCGGCCGATTCGCTGCCGACATAGTTGCTGTTGAACACGCGGCCGGAGGGGCGGGTATAGCTGCCCATGCCGTTGGCGCTGAAGTCCATGTTGTTGGCGCAGAACGGGAAGGCGGTGCCATCGAGCGTCAGGCCGTGGATCATCTGCGGGTCGCGGCTGCCGTCCTCGCACAGGATCAGGCTGCCGCGCGGGCTCCAGGCGATGTTGTCGGGGTTGTTGACCACGCTCGCACCGCTCGACTCGAAGACCAGCGCGAAGGTTTCACGCCGCGGGTCATAGGCGAAGATCTGGCCCTGGCCGGCGGCGCCGCCGCTGGTCGAGCACACATAGATCACCCCGTTGCCGTACCAGCAGCCTTCGCCGCGGACGATGCTCGAGGCGCCCTGCACCAGGCCCTGGGCGCGGACGCCGCCGTAGCTGGTGCCGGAGACGAAGGGCTTGTTGGGGTCGTCGATATCCACCCATTCCACATCCCAGCTCATGCCGGCGACCATGCCGGCCGCGCCGGTATTGAAGTAGCCGTACTGGGTGCCCAGGATCGTGATGCTGGCGTTGTGGGCGGCGACGAGGCGCATCATCTGCAGGCGGCCGCCAGCGGCGGGGTTGCCCGGCACCTTGGGCAGGAAGCGGTAGAAGCCCGAGGGGGTGCTGTCTTCGGTCTCGTAGATGATGCCGGTGGCCGGGTCGACGGCGATCGCCTCGTGGCTGAAACAGCCCATGTCGGTCAGCGGCACCGGGTTGGCGGCACCCACCGCGGGGATGTCGAAACAGTAGCCGTGCTGTTTGGTGTAGGCGCTGCCGGAGTGGAGGCCGTTGCTGGTTTCCTCGCAGGAGATCCAGGAGTTCCACGGCGTCGGGCCGCCGGCGCAGTTGCGGATCGTGCCGCTGATCGAGGCGTAGGCGCCCACCCACTGCTTGAGGCGCGGTGCGAAGACCAGGTTGGTGGTGCCGCCGTTGCAGGCCGGATCGTAGGTGACCTTGGGCGAGGCGAAGGAGCCGCCGGTGCCGCCTTGTTCATGGTTGCGCACCAGCACGATCTTGTTGGCGTCGGAGGCGACCACCGCCATGCCGTCGTGCGCGCCCGGGGTGGGGCGGCCGTCGGACATGATGTCGCCGGTCCAGCCGAAGGACCAGTACTTGAAGCCGGCGGGCAGTTGCAGCAGCGGCAGGCCGGTGACCTCGTCGGCCACCGGGGCGAGCGGGCCGTAGTCGGGGCTGTAGGGCAGGGCGGCGGCGGCGGCCTTGCCGGACAGGGCGGCGAAGGGCATGACCAGTGCGGCGCTGCTGGCCACACTGCTCTTGAGGAAGCCGCGGCGGCTGAAGCTCCAGTGCGGGTCCATGTGACCGGCGGACTCGCCCTGGGTCAGTTCGCGGATGATGTCGAGGTGGTCGTCGTGACGCAGGCTCATTGTTCTCTCCAGTGTTTTTTGGGGTTGGGGGGGCAGGGGGTCAGGCGCGGCGACGCAGGCGCAGTGCCGCGCTCAGGCCGAGGCCGGCGAGGAACATGGCGTAGGTCTCGGGCTCGGGCACGCTGGCGGTGATGGTGTAGGCCAGCGGGCCGCTGCCCACGCCGTCGGCGTAGTCGGCGATGGCCAGCACGAAGGGGCCGTCGCCGTAGACATTGGTGAAGGACAGTGCCGCCGGCTCGCCGACGCCACCGGTGCTCCACGGGCTGAGGCCGTCGGCGCCGGCGATGAACAGCGAGGACAGCCCGTCCGAACTCATGTTGGCGTAGTGGGTGGTGTCGCTCTCGGTGCCAAACCACACCGCGATGTAGGGATCGAGGTCGGCATGGTTAGGGGTGACGGTGATGGACACCTCGGCGAGGAGGTCGGCGGTGAAGGTCCACAGGGACCAGTTCGTGCCGTCCGTCCACGGGCCGCTTTCGGCGGCCACGGTGCCGGCGAAACTGCCGCTCGAGAGGTGGCCGAGGTAGGTGGGGGCGGCCGCGTGGGCGGCCTGCGCGCCGGCGAGGGCCAGCGCGGCCAGCAGGGCGTGCTTTGTCATCATGGGACATCGCTCCGTTGAAGGGGGATGTCCAGTGTTCCGCCGCCGTGTGAAGCCCGATGGCGCCCGGTGGCGCCGAAAACTAGTCCGTTCGGGTGATGGTGCGCAGGGCCGTTCAGCGGCCGCTGAAGCGTGGAGGGCGCTTGTCGCGGAAGGCCTGCATGCCCTCGGCGTAGTCGGTGGTGTCGAGAAAGGCAAAGGCGGCGCGCTTCTCGGCCACCGACAGCGGCCGGTCGTGGCTCAGGCGATGCACCCACTGCTTGTGCCAGCGCGCCACCAGCGGGGCGCCGGCGCAGATGCGTGCGGCCGTCTGGTCGGCTTCGGCAAATACCTGCTCATCGTCGACCACACGGGTCAGCAGGCCTTTGGCCATGGCCTCGCGGGCGTCGAAGATGCGCCCTTCGAGCAGGATCTCGAGCACCACGGCGTGTCCGACCAGCGCCAGCAGGCCGGCCATCTCGCCCGGGTACATCGAAAAGCCCAGCCGGTTGATCGGCGCACCGAAACGGGCGGATTCGCCGGCGATGCGGATGTCGCAGCAGCCGGCAATCTCCAGCCCGCCGCCGACACAGGCGCCGCGGATGGCGGCGACGGTCGGAATCGGGCTGTGGCGGATGGCCTCAAGCGCCGAGGCGACCAGAGTGTCGTGGTAGTGCAGGGCGTCGTCCACGGTGGCGCGCACGGTGCGGAATTCCTCGATGTCGCCGCCGGCGGCGAAGGCGTCGTCGCCGTCGCCACGCAGGATGATGCAGCGGACGTCGTCGTCGGTGGCGGCTCGCGCCAGGCACTCGCGCAGTGCGATCCACATGCTGGCATCGATGGCGTTGAGCTTGCCCGGATGGCTCAGGCGGATGGTCAGGGTCTGCCCGTGGCGATGCTCGATGATCTGTCCCATAAATTGATCCTGATCAAGTATTTTGCGCGGCGCAGCATGACCAGGTTGCCGTTCGTCGGTCGTTTGACGCGATATTTGCTGCGACCGCAAAAAAATAGCCATACGCTCTGGTATGGGGTCTTGTGCATGATATATCATGCCGCCAACCACACGATCGCGATCTGAATCGCGACACGAAACATCGGGCGTTGATCCGGGAACAAGGGGGCGAGCGCATGTGCCAGGGAGGCACGGGCGCGACAGACCTGCCAGGGCGGATCGACTCCGGAACCATTGTTGATGGTTTTTTTCTGGGAAGGGAGGTCGCAGCATGTCTAGCACTGCTTATGCGCACATTCGCAACAATCCGCAGTTCGCCCGCCTGGTGAGCACTCGGGGGCGATTTGCGTGGTTTCTGTCGGCGATTGTCTTTGTCGTTTTCTTCAGTTTCGTGATGGCCGTGGCGTTCGCGCCCGACTTTCTCGCGCAGCGCCCGTTTGCCGGGAGCAACGTCACCATCGGTATTCTTGCCGGGCTGTTCCAGTTCGTCGTTTTCTGGGTGCTGACGCTGGTCTATGTGCGCCGTGCCAATGGCGAGTTCGATGACCTGAACAAGGCGATCATCGACGCCGCGTCGCGGGAGGGCAAATGATGCGTGCTCTCACATGGATGCGTTCGCTCGCGCTGAGCGCCAGCCTGGTCTCCGTGTCGGCCTTTGCCGGCGATGCGATCAGCCAGACCACCAAGCAGCCGATCAACTTCACCGCCATCGGCATGTTCATCCTGTTTGTGCTGATGACGCTCGGCATCACCTACTGGGCGGCCAGCCGCACCAAGTCGACGGCCGATTTCTACACCGCCGGCGGCGGCATCTCGGGCGCGCAGAACGGCCTGGCCATTGCCGGTGACTACATGTCGGCCGCCACGCTGCTCGGCCTGACCGCCATGATGTACACCCGCGGTGTCGACGCCTACATCTACATGATTGCCTTCTTTGTGGGCTGGCCGGTGATCCTGTTCCTGATGGCCGAGCGCCTGCGCAACTTGGGCAAGTTCACCTTCGCCGACATCACCGCGTATCGCCTCAACCAGGGCAAGGTGCGGACCATGGCCGCGGCCAGCTCGCTGGTGGTGGTGTGCTTCTACCTGGTGGCGCAGATGGTTGGCGCGGGGCAGCTGATCAAGCTGCTGTTCGGCCTCGATTATGGTGTTGCGCTGGTGCTGGTCGGTGCGCTGATGATGGTGTATGTCACCTTCGGCGGCATGGTGGCCACCACCTGGGTGCAGATCATCAAGGCGTGCATGCTGCTGTTCGGCGGCACGACGGTGGTGCTGCTGGCGCTGAGCCAGTTCGACTTCAGCTTTGAAGTGCTCACCTCGCGCGCCATCTCGGTGCACTCCCTGGGCGAGAAGCTGCTCGCCCCCGGCAGCCTGCTGGCGGATCCGGTGACCGCTATCTCGCTGGGTCTTGGCCTGATGTTCGGTACCGCCGGACTGCCGCACATCCTGATGCGCTTCTTCACCGTGACCGACGCCAAGGAGGCACGCAAGTCGGTGCTCTACGCCTCGGGCATCGTCGCCTACTTCTTCAACGTCGTGGCGCTGATGGGCCTGGCGGCAATCATCATCGTTGGCCAGAACCCCGAGTATTTCGAGGGCGGCGCCATCGGTGGCGCCATCATCGGCGGCGGCAACATGGTGGCCATGCACCTGGCCAAGGCGGTTGGCGGCGACATCCTGCTCGGTTTCCTGTCGGCGGTGGCCTTTGCCACCATCCTGGCGGTGGTGGCGGGGCTGGCGCTGGCCGGTGCCTCGGCCATCTCGCACGACATCTATTCGCGGGTGATCATGAAGGGGCAGGCCTCGGAAAAGGCCGAGCTGCGCATGTCCAAGATCGCCACCATCGGCCTGGGCATCGTGGCCGTGCTGCTCGGCCTGGCCTTCGAGAAGATGAACGTCGCCTTCATGGTGGCGCTGGCCTTCGGCGTGGCCGCCTCGGCCAACTTCCCTGTGCTGATCCTCTCCATGTACTGGAAGGGGCTGACCACGCGCGGCGCGCTGGCCGGCGGCTACATCGGCCTGTTCTCGGCCACCGCCCTGGTGGTGCTGTCGAAGTCGGTGTGGGTGGACGTGTTCGGCTATGCCGAGGCGCTGTTCCCCTACACCCAGCCGGCCCTGTTCTCGATGCCGCTGGCCTTCCTGTCGGCAATCGTGGTGTCCAACCTCGATTCGAGCCGCGATGCGGCCGCCGAGCGTGAGGCCTTCGGCGACCAGTACGTGCGTGCCCAGACCGGCCTGGGGGCCGCGACCGCGGCTTCGCACTGACGCACCGCGCGGCCCCTGTGCCGCGCGATACGCCACACCCCGGCCCGCAGTTCAGGCCGGGGTTTTTCGTTCACCCGGCGACCGGCTAGACTGGCGCCCTTTCCTGCCGTGCCGAGTCACACCATGTTTGTCCGTTGCCTTGCCGTCCTGTTGCTCTGTCTGATGCAGACCCTGCCGGCGCGGGCGGCCGACGGGGGCGTGGCCCTGGTGCTCTCGGGCGGCGGCGCGCGGGGCGTGGCCCATATCGGTGTGCTCAAGGTGATGGAGCAGATGCGCATCCCGGTCGATTGCGTGGTCGGCACCAGTATGGGCGCGATCGTCGCGGCCGCCTACGCGGCCGGCGTGCCGCTCGACGAGATGGAGCGCCAGGTGCGCGCGGCGGACTGGGATGCGATCTTTGCCAACACCGTGGCGCGTGACCTGCAGCCCTTCCGCGAAAAGCAGGATGCCTCGCGCAACCGCAGCGCGCTGTCGCTGGGCTATGGCAAGGGCCGGGTGCTGCTGCCTCACAGCGCCATTGCCGGGCAGGAACTGGATCGTTTCCTGCAGCGCCTGATCGGCTCGGCCGACGCCCTGAGCAACTTCGACACCCTGGCGCTGCCCTTCCGCGCCATGGCGACGGATCTGGAAACCGGCGCCCTGGTGGTGCTCAACGACGGGCCGGTATGGCGGGCCATGCGCGCCAGCATGGCGGTGCCCGGCGTGTTCCTGCCGATCGAGCGTGAGGGGCGCTTGCTGGTCGATGGCGGCCTGGTGCTCAACCTGCCGGTCGATGAAGGGCGCCGGTTGTGCGGGTCGCGCGTCATTGCGGTCAACCTGGGCACGCCGCCGATGGCGCGCGAGCGCCTGCAGTCGGCCACCGACATCGTGCTGCAGGCAATCAATCTGGCGCTGGAGCAGAACGTGGCCCAGCAGCTGGCCACGCTCGGCCCGGATGACGCGCTGGTGCAGGTCGATCTGGGCACCATCACCTCGATGGACTTCGACCGCGTGCTCGAAACCCTTCCGCTGGGCGAGGCGGCTGCACGCCGTGCCGCCCCCGATCTGGCGCGCTTCAGTGTCGATGCCGATACCTTTGCGGCGTGGCAGCGCCAGCGCCAGGCACGCTGGCGGCTGCCGGAACCGGTGATCCGCCAGGTGCATGTCGACGGCCTGCGCTATGTGCCGCCCGGCGCGGTGGCCGCGCGGCTGCAGGCGCTGGAAGGCCGTCCGCTCGATCGCGAGGTGCTCGAGGCGCGCATTGACCGGCTCTACAGCGGCGGCGACTTCGAGCGCCTGCGCTACAGCCTGGTGCGCGACGGCGCGGTGGCGGACTTGCACATCGAGGCCGCCGAGAAATCCTGGGGCCCGACCTTCCTGCGCTTTGGCGGCGGGCTGTCAGCGGATTTTGAAGGCGATGGCGCCGTCGGCCTCTACGCCGGCGTGTCGCGGCGCTGGCTCAACCGCTGGGGCGCACGCCTCGACGCCGACCTTCAACTGGGCACCACCAACCGTTTCCGGACCGAGCTGTACCAGCCGCTGGGGCTCAACGCAGCGTGGTTTCTGGCGCCGTCGGTTGAGGCGCAGGCGCGGGCCACGCCGGTCTATGTCGACGGCAAGAAGCTGGCCGACTACAAGATCCGCGAGCGCACGCTGGGCCTGGACCTGGGCTATGAAATGGGAGAGTGGGGCGAGGCGCGTGTCGGTTTGCGTCGCGGCACCCAGCGCGCCGAGGTGCTGGCGGGCCTGGCCTTGTATCCCGCGGTGGACCTGAATACCGGCTGGCTGGAGGCCTCGGCCACGCTCGACCGGCTCGACAGCCCGTTCTTCCCGCGTCGCGGCTATGCGGCCCGCTTGCAGGTCGAGCGTCACCACCAGCGTTTCGGCAGTGACCAGGACTACACCCTGACGGCGCTCAACGGCTCGGCCGCCTTCTCCTACCAGGAGCACAGCGCGCAGCTCGGGGCCCTGGTATCGGGCAGCCCCGATCGCGACCTCCCGGCCGCGGCGCGCACGGCGCTGGGGGGTCCCTTTCTGCTGTCGGGTTATCGTTACGGCGAGCTGACGGCGGATCAGGTCTTCCTGCTGCGCGGGGCGTGGTACCGGCGCATCAGCAAGTTGCCCGATTCGCTGGGCCGCGGCGTGTACGTGGGCGCCACCTACGAGTGGGCCAGCCTGCGCGCCTATGCCTCGGCCGGGGCGGATGACGGCGTCTTCCGCTCCGCGTCGCTGTTTGTCGGTGCCGACACGGTGCTCGGGCCGCTGTACCTGGGGGCGGGGATGTCGCCGGAGATCAACGAGCTGCGCTTCTACCTGCAGTTCGGCCAGCCGTATTGAGCGCCGCTCAAGCGCTCAGGCCGCCTCGGTGCGCGAGGCGGCGATGCGGGCCAGTGCCTTGCGACCGCTGGCGATGTGTTCGCGCATGGCCAGATCGGCGTCATCGGCGTCGCGGGCCAGCATGGCCTTGAGGATGCGGCGATGCTCGGTGAGCGACTGTTCGAGGCGGCCGTCGCTGAACAGCGAATGGTGGCGCGACAGCTTGATGACCTTGCGCAGGTCTTCGATCACGTGCTGCAGCCAGCGGTTGTCGGCAATGCGCTGCACCTCGTGGTGGAAGGCCTGGTTGGCTTCGAAGAAGCCGTTGATGTCCCCCGAGCTGGCCGCCTGCTCCAGTTCGGCATGGATCTTTTCCAGTTGCTTCAGATCGGCCGGGCGGGCCGTGCGCGTCGCATCGCGGGCGCACTGGCCTTCGAGCAGGCCCATGACGGTGAAGATCTCGTCCAGGTCGCGCTCGGAGATTTCGGTGACATAGCAGCCGCGCCGGGGCTTGAGGGTAACCAACCCCTCGGAGGCGAGCACCTTGAGCGCCTCGCGCAGCGGCGTGCGCGAGATGCCGTAGTGTTCGGTCAGGGCCTGCTCGTCGATCCAGGCGCCCGGTTTGAGTTCATGGGCAAAGATCCGCTCGCGCAGGCGCTCCGCGACTTCCTGGTACAGCGCCATGGGCGCGATGCGAGTTGCGTTCATGTGGACCTGTCTCCTCTCGGGGTGACCTTGGCGTGGCATACGGTGGCCGGTTGCGACGAAATGCGCACCGACGGTTAACGATGAGCCGGGTTGCGCGTAGCATGATAACGCGAATCCGGTTCCTCTTGCATTCATAATTATGGATAAAGTATTATCCTGCCATTGCAAGTCAAGATCCTGTGCAGCGTCCAGTCACAAAGAGGGCGTCGCTTCGGCGGCGGAGAGGGAGGGATGCTAGCGCAGGGCGCCGACGGCCGCCCGCGGTTATCGCGGGCGGCGCAGTCGCCGCCTCACCCCAAGCAGAACATACGCGGGCTCGGTGCCGACCTGGCCGGAGCCGCTGATCAGAGAGGTAAGCATGTCGAAGGCGCCTGAAACCCCGAAGTTTTCCCTGGACGACTGGCACAAGGCCGCGGCCAAGACGGCGCCGGGCAACGATCCGTCGGCATTGAACTGGGTCACGCCCGAAGGCATCGTGGTCAAGCCGCTGTACACCGCCGAGGACGTGGCGGGGCTGGAGTACACCAACACGCTGCCGGGTTTCGAGCCCTTCGTGCGCGGGCCGCAGGCCACCATGTATGCCGGCCGGCCGTGGACCATCCGCCAGTACGCGGGCTTCTCGACCGCCGAAGAATCCAACGCCTTCTACCGCAAGGCGCTGGCCGCCGGCGGCCAGGGCGTGTCGGTGGCCTTCGATCTGGCCACGCACCGCGGCTACGATTCGGACAATCCGCGCGTGACCGGTGACGTCGGCAAGGCCGGCGTGGCGATCGATTCGGTCGAGGACATGAAGATCCTGTTCGACGGCATCCCGCTCGACAAGGTGTCGGTGTCGATGACCATGAACGGCGCGGTGCTGCCGATCCTCGCGGGCTACATCGTGGCCGCCGAGGAACAGGGCGTGAGCCAGGACAAACTCTCGGGCACCATCCAGAACGACATCCTCAAAGAATTCATGGTGCGGAACACCTATATCTATCCGCCCACCCCGTCGATGAAGATCATCGCCGACATCTTCGGCTACACCGCGCAGCACATGCCGAAGTTCAACTCGATCTCGATCTCCGGTTATCACATCCAGGAAGCGGGCGCGAACCAGGCCATCGAGCTGGCCTTCACCCTGGCCGACGGCCTGGAGTACGTGCGCACCGGCATCAAGAGCGGCATGGATGTGGACAAGTTTGCCGGCCGCCTGTCCTTCTTCTGGGCGGTGGGGATGAACTTCTACCTCGAAATCGCCAAGATGCGCGCCGCGCGCCTGCTGTGGTGGCGGATCATGAAGCAGTTCAACCCGAAGAGCGCGAAGTCGATGATGCTGCGCACGCACTCGCAGACCTCGGGCTGGTCGCTGACCGAGCAGGACCCGTACAACAACGTGGTGCGCACCACCATCGAGGCCATGGCCGCGGTGTTCGGCGGCACCCAGTCGCTGCACACCAACGCGCTCGACGAAGCCATTGCGCTGCCGACCGAGTTCTCGGCGCGCATCGCCCGCAACACCCAGATCGTGATCCAGGAAGAGACCCATATCTGCAACGTGGTCGACCCCTGGGCCGGTTCCTACATGATGGAATCGCTGACTCAGGAAATGGCCGACAAGGCCTGGGCGCTGATCGAAGAGATCGAGGCCATGGGCGGTATGACCAAGGCGGTCGAGGCCGGTTGGGCGAAGATGAAGGTCGAGGAATGCGCGGCCGAGAAGCAGGCGCGCATCGACTCGGGCAAGGACGTGATCGTCGGGGTCAACAAGTACAAGCTGGCCAAGGAAGACCCGATCGAGATCCTCGACATCGACAACCACAAGGTGCGCGAAGCCCAGGTGGCACGCCTCAAGAAGATCCGCGCCACGCGCGATTCGGCCGCGGTCGATGCCGCGCTGGCCGCGCTCACCGAATGCGCCAAGACCGGCGCGGGCAACCTGCTCGATCTGGCCGTCAAGGCGGTGCGCCTGCGCGCCACGGTGGGCGAGGTGTCCGACGCGCTGGAGGCCGTGTGGGGCCGTTTCCGCGCCAACCCGCAGGTCGTCTCGGGGGTGTATGCCACGGTGGTCGAAGAACAGGATGACTGGAAGGCGCTGAAGGCCGAGATCGAAGCCTTCGTGGCCGAAGAGGGGCGTCGCCCGCGCATCATGATCGCCAAGCTCGGCCAGGATGGGCACGACCGCGGCGCCAAGGTGGTGGCCTCGGCCTTTGCCGACCTCGGCTTCGACATCGACATCGGCCCGCTCTTCCAGACTCCCGAAGAGGCCGCGCGCCACGCCATCGAGAACGATGTGCACGCCGTGGGCTGCTCCAGCCTGGCCGCCGGCCACAAGACCCTGGTGCCCGAGATCGTCAAGCATCTCGAGGCGCAGGGGGCGGACGACATCATCGTCTTCGTCGGCGGCGTGATCCCGGCGCAGGACTACGATGCCCTGCGCTCCGCCGGTGCCAAGGGCATCTTCGGGCCGGGCACGCCGATCCAGACGGCGGCCCGTGAGGTGCTGGCGCAGATCCGCCAGGCGCGCGCCGCGGCCTGAGCGGCTATGCTGTCGGCGGTGGCCGCCGGCCACCCCGACAGATCGCCCGCATCCTCATGAACATGCCCCACATGCCCGCCGAACTCGACCCCATCGACCAGCAGTTGGTCGATGGCGTGGTCGCGCGACAGCTGCGCCCGCTGGCCAAGACCATCACCCTGATCGAGTCCTCGCGGCCCGATCACCGCGCGCGCGCGCGCCGTGTGCTCGAGGCCCTGCTGCCGCACACCGGCGGTGCCATGCGGGTGGGCATCTCCGGCGTGCCGGGGGTGGGCAAGTCGACCTTCATCGAGGCGCTGGGGCTGTATCTCATCGAGCAGGGCCTGCGC
>QQUN01000046.1 GCA_008501585.1 Pseudomonadota bacterium
GCCGCCGATCCGGCCAGCACGCCGCAGTTCTGCCGCACCCAGGCCCACGCCCCGGCCGTCGCGGCCGACCTCGCCGCCGCTTACCGGGCCTACACCGCTGGCGACCTGGCCACCGCCCTCCGGCATTACCAGGCGCACCTGCAGCACGACCCGAACAACGCCGACGCCCTCAACGGCCTGGGCGCCATCGCCCTGCGTGACGGCCAGCCCGCCCAGGCGGCGCAATGGTTCCGCCGCACACTCGCCGCGGACCCCCGCAACGCCATCGCCATCGCCGGGCTGAGCACCACCGGCCAGGCGCCGTCCGAGGACCGCGAAGCCGGGTTGCGCCAGACACTCGCCGACCAGCCCTCATCCGCCGTGGCCGCGTTCTCGCTGGGCAATGTCCTGGCCGAGCAAGGCCGTTGGGCCGAAGCCCAGCAAGCGTACTTTCAGGCGCACACCCTCTCGCCCGACAATCCGGACTATCTGTTCAACCTGGCGGTCAGCCTCGACCAGCTCGGCGAGCGGCGCCTAGCCCGCGACTACTACAGCCAGGCCCTGGCGGCCGCCCGCGACCGCCCCGCCGTGTTCGACCCGGCACCGGTCCTGGCCCGGCGCGATGCGCTGACGGAGGCCCTGCAATGAACGCCCCCAACACCCCGGGACACGCGCCACTCGGGCAAACGCTGATCGCCACCGGGCTGATCAGCGAAGACCAGCTTCGCATCGCGCTGCAGGAGCAGGCCCGGGTCGACCGTCCGCTCGGCCGCCTGCTGATCGACCTGGGCTTCGTCTCCGAGGCCGCGCTGCGCGACGCCCTCTCCGAGAGCCTGGGCAAGCAGAGCGTCGACCTCGCCAACACCATCGCCGACACCGACGCCCTGGCCCTGGTCCCGCAGGAGCTGGCCAAACGCCACCGCCTGCTGCCGCTGCACTTCAACGCCCAGGAAAGCCGGCTGACCGTCGCCATTGGCGACATCAACGATGTGGTGGCGCTCGACACCCTGCGCGGCATGCTGGCCGACGACATCGTGATCGACACGCTGCTGGCGGGCGACTCCGAAATCGCCCGCGCCATCGACCAGTACTACGGCCACCAGCTGTCGATCGACGGCATCCTGCACGAGATCGAAACCGGCGAGATCGACATCCGCTCGCTGGCCGCCACCACCGACGAATACAGCCAGCCGGTGGTGCGCCTGATCGACGCCCTGCTGGCCAACGCCGTCAAGCGCGACGCCTCGGACATCCACTTCGAACCCGAGGCCGCCTTCCTGCGCATCCGCTACCGCATCGACGGCATCCTGCGTCAGGTGCGCTCGCTGCACAAATCGTACTGGGCGGCGATGGCCGTGCGGCTGAAGGTCATGGCCGGCCTGAACATTGCCGAGACCCGCGCGCCGCAGGACGGGCGCATCTCACTCAACATCAGCGGCCGGCCGGTCGATTTCCGCGTCTCGGTGCAGCCAACCATCCACGGCGAGAACATCGTCCTGCGCGTGCTCGACCGGCAAAAAGGCATCGTGCCGCTCGACGGCCTCGGCCTGTCCGAGGCCCAGCTCGACCTGCTCAAGCTCATGATCGCCCGGCCCGAAGGCCTGATCCTGGTCACCGGCCCGACCGGCAGCGGCAAGACCACCACGCTGTACTCCATCCTCGGCCACATCAACGCCGAGGGCGTGAACATCATGACCCTGGAGGACCCGGTCGAGTACCCGATGGGCATGATCCGGCAGACCTCCGTGTCCGAGGCCGTCAAGCTCGACTTTGCCGACGGCGTGCGCGCCATGCTGCGCCAGGACCCGGACATCATCCTGGTCGGCGAGATCCGCGACACCGAAACCGCGCAGATGGCCTTCCGCGCCGCCATGACCGGCCACCAGGTGTACTCCACCCTGCACACCAACTCCGCCATCGGCGCCATCGCCCGCCTGCTCGACATCGGCATCTCGCCCGAGCTGCTCGCCGGCAACATCATCGGCATGGTCGCCCAGCGCCTGGTGCGCAAGCTGTGTGCGCACTGCCGCGACCCCTATACCCCGGAAGCCTGGGAGAGCCGCCTGATCGGCCAGCCGCCCGAGCGCGGCACACCCACGCTCTATCGCGCCAAGGGCTGTCCGCGCTGCGACTTCCAGGGCTATCGCGGCCGCACCGCCCTGATGGAGCTGGTGCGCATGGACAGCGACATGGACGAACTGGTCGCCCGCCGCGCCAGCGTGCGCGAGATCCGCAACGCCGCCCGCGCCAAGGGCTACCGCGCGCTGGCCGAAGACGGCATCCGCCGGGTGCTCGACGGCGTCACCTCCCTCGACGAACTCGCCCGCGTGGTCGACCTGACCGAGCGGATGGCCTGAGCCGCGCCCACCGATGGTGATGTTCGCCTACAAAGCGGTCACCCCGGAGGGGCGCCACATCCGCGGCGAAATGGACGCCGCCAACCTGGTCGATCTCGAAATGCGCCTCAAGCGCATGGACCTCGACTTCATCAACGGCCAGCCGCTCAAGGGCGCGCGCCTGTGGCACAACAGCCGCATTCCACGACGCGAGCTGATCAACTTCTGCTTCCATCTCGAACAGCTCACCCGCGCCGGCGTGCCGATTCTCGAAGGCCTGGCCGACCTGCGCGACTCCACCGAACACACCCGCTTCCGTGAAATCGTCGCCGGCCTGGTGGAGAGCATCGAGGGCGGACGCAACCTGTCCGACGCCGCGGAGGACTATCCGCAGGTGTTCGACCCGGTGTTCTGCGCCCTGCTGCGCGCCGGCGAAACCTCCGGCCAGTTGCCGCGGGTGCTGCGCGAGCTGATGGAAAGCATCAAGCGCGAAGACGAGCTCGCCGCCTTCGGCCGGCGGGTGGTGATCTACCCGCTGATCGTCACGGTCATCATCACCGCCGCCCTGGCCGTGGCCCTGCTCTTTCTCGTCCCCCAGCTCGGCAGCCTGTTCCGCCTCGCCGGCCAGACCCTGCCCCTGCAGACCCGCCTGCTGATCGGCGCCTCCGAGCTGCTCGCCGACTGGTGGTGGCTGCTGCTCCTGCTGCTCACCGCCGGCATTGCCACCACACGCCTGCTCATCGCCACCAGCCCCTCGGCGCGTCGCAACTGGGACGGCCTGATGCTCGCCGTGCCCCTGATCGGCCCGATCCGCGGCAAGATCATCCTCGCCCGCTTTGCCGGCCTGTTCGCCATGATGTACGGCGCCGGCATCCCCATCGTCAACGCCCTCAAGTCGGCCGAGACCGTCGCCGGCAACACCCTCGTGGCCGACGCCCTGAGCCGGGTGCGCGACCGCATTGCCGAGGGGCACAGCGTCTCCGGCGCCTTCGCCGCCACCCCCTTGTTCCCGCCGCTGGTCGTGCGCATGCTGCGGGTGGGCGAAAACACCGGCGCCCTCGACGCCGCGCTGGCCAACGTCAATTACTTCTACGATCGCGACGTGCGCGAAGCGGTCGAACGCCTGCAGGCGATCATCGAACCCTTGCTGATGATCATCCTCGGTGCGATCCTGCTAGGCATCATGATGGCCGTGCTGGGGCCGGTCTACGACATCATCACCCGGCTCCCGATCTAGCCTATGCCCACTCGCCACCTGCTCTACCTCGACGCCAACGCCTTGCACAGCTTCCGCTGGCAACACGGCAGCATCGTCCCTGCCGGGCACTACCCGGCGGACGACGCCGGCATCCGCGCCTTTGCCGACGCCGTGCGCCAGACCCGCGGTGGCCTGTACACCCTGCTGGTCGACCTCGTCGAAGAGGGCTTCCACGCCGACACCCTGCCCAGCGTCCGCGGCCCCGACCGCCAGGCCATGCTCGAGCGCAAGCGCAGCCAGACCTTCTTCGGCACCCCGCTGAGCGGCGCCCTGTCGGTGGGGCACGACCGCAGCGGTCGCCGCCACGACGAACGCTTCCTGTTCGTCGCCCTGACCCGGCCGGCCATCGTCGATCCGTGGCTCCAGGTCCTGCGCACCGCCAACGCCCCGCTCACTGGCATTCACTCCGTCGCCCTGCTGCTCGACAGCCTCGTCCAGCGGCTGGCCCGGCCGACCGAGCGCTGCCTGCTGGTCACCCTCGCACCGGGCGGCATGCGCCAGACCTTCATCGACCACGGACATCTGCGCTTCAGCCGCCTGGCGCCGGGGCTGACCGAAATCAACGCCGATACCGCCGCTCGCTGCGCCGGCGAAATCCTCAAGACCCACTCCTACCTGACCGGCCAGCGCATGCTGCCCAGGACCGGCCGGCTACCGATCTACCTGCTGTGCAACGCGGCCGACTACGCGCAGCTCGCCCCCGCCCTCGCCGACACCGACGATCGCAGCCACCACCATGTCGATCTCGGCGACATGGCCGACAAGATCGGCCTGCACGCCCCGCCCACCGGCAGCACGGCGCTGCCCATGCTGCTGCACTGGATGGTCCGCGAAAGCGGCCAGCTGCAACTGGCACCCGCGCCGGAGAGACGCCTCTTCCGCCTCTGGCAGGCCCGCCAGGCCATCATCGGCACCGGCGTCGCACTGTGCGCGGCGGCCCTGCTGTTTGCCGCCAAACTGTGGTTCGACGCCGACGCGCTCGACCAGCAAACCCAGCAGCTGCGCGTCCAGAATGTCGCCCTCCAGGCGCACCTGGCGCAACTGCAAGCCGAACTCCCGCCCCTGCCGGCACCACTGGCCGACCTGCGCGGCGCCCTCGACACCCTCGCCACCCTGCAGCACAACGATCCGACTCCCGGCCCCTGGCTGAGCCATCTGTCGCACGCACTCGACGCCCACCCCGAACTCACCCTCGAGGCGATCCAGTGGCAGGCCGGTGCGCAGTCGCCCGGCAACGGCAACGAGGCCCGGGCAGAAGGGCGCGCCCAACTCAGTCTGCCGCCCCCCATGCTGGCCGAACGCCGGGCCATGATCGCCACGGCCGACAGCTTCCTCGCCGACCTCGCCCGCCCGCCCGGCAAGGCCGCCCGTGTCACCCGCATGCCGGTCGAGCTGGCGTCCGACAAGGCCTTCCGCAGCACCACCACCGGCGCCGCCCCGGCAGCGCCGCCCCGGCTGGAAGTCAGCTACGCGGTGGAGGGCGCCAGATGATCCGCGCCCAGGACCTGCACGTACTGCGCTGGCCGCTGCTCCTGGCCATCACCCTGCTGGCCCTCGGCGCCACCGCCGTCTGGCTGGCGCACGCGCAGTCCACGGCGGCGGCCACACAACACGAACGCATCCGCCAGCAACACAACCAGGCCAACCAGCGACTGCTCCAGGCTCGCACCGACGAACATGCCGTGCGCCAGACCATCGACCGTTATGACGCGCTGGTCCGGCAGGGCTTGATCGGCCCGGAACATCGGCTCGAGTGGGTCGAGACCCTCGACGCCGCCCGCCGGCGCCACGGCATCGACACCATCAGCTACGAGATTCAGCCCCAGCGCCGGATCGAGGCCGACACGCCCAGCGCCCTGCCCTGGATGGAGAGCCGCATGCGCCTGAGCCTGCAGGTCCGCCACAGCGAAGTGCTGCTGCGCCTGCTCGACGACCTGCGCCGCGTCAGCACCGCCATCGTCCGCACCGACAGCTGCCGGCTGACCCGCCGGGCGGACCAGGCGGGGCTCGACGGCGAATGCGAACTGCGCTGGCTCACGCTGCAACCGGAGGCGCCCGCATGAACCGCCACCGCCTGCCGCTGCTCATCGCCCTCGGCCTGTCCTGCAGTACCGGCGCCCTGGCCGAGCCCGCGCTCGGACGCCTGTTCTTCACCCCCGAGGCCCGCGCGGCACTCGACCGCAACGACACCCCGGCCCAGCCGCGCCCCGCCCAGCGCGTCGACGGCATCGTCCGCCGCAATCAAGGCCCGGCCACGGTCTGGATCGACGGCCAGCCGCAGCGCAACGTGCCGGCCGGCACGCAACGGGCCCAGGTGGCCGGCCCCGACGGGCAACCGGTCTGGCAGACCGTCGGCGAAGCCGGCCGCAGCGCCCCGGCCATCACCATCGAACGACACCCCCGATGAGAACCCGCCAGCACGGCCTGATCCTGCCTGCCCTGCTGGTGCTGCTGCTGATCGGCGGCATGGCGGCGATGCTCGGCGGCAATACCCTGGCAGAGCAGGTCATCGCCCGCCGCCAGCAAGCCACCATGGCGGAGCTGGCCCGTGCGCGGGCAGCCTTGATTGCCTACGCTCAGAGCTACCCCTTCTCACACCCGGGGCAAACCGTCGGCTATCTCCCCTGCCCCGACACCGACTCGGCCAGCGGCGATGGCAACGCGGCCGGCGTCTGCGGCAGTGCGGGCAACTTCGCCGTCGGCCGACTGCCCTATCGCACGCTCGGCATGTCGCCCCTGCGGGACGGTGATGGCGAGTGCCTGTGGTACGCCGTCGCAGGCCCGTTCAAGAACAACCCCAAGGGACCGAGCATGGATTGGGACACCCCTGGACAGTTCGAAATCACCGATACCGCCCGGCCGCTCAACCCCGCGGCCCACGCCGACCAGCGGGCAGCCGCGGTCGTTTTTTCACCCGGCCGGCCGCTGTCGAACCAGGCACGCACCGCCAGCGGCCCGCATCGCTGCGGCGGCAATGCCAACGCAGCGCTCGCGCTGCAGGCCTACCTCGAAAGCGCCGCAACCGCCCCCACATCCAGCCAGCCGGTGAGCCTGCCCCGTGGGCGACCGGCCAGCGCGTCGAACAACGACGCCCTGATCTGGCTCTCGGCCGATGACATCTTTGACGCCCGGCTGCTGGTTCGCAGCGATTTTGTGGCCGCCATCAACAACATGAACACCCGCCTCCAGGCCGCCGTCACGCACCACCCCCAGCCGGCACCAACCCAGGCCACCCCGGTCGGCCTGGTCGACGTCGGCACATTTCCCGCCCCGATGACCCCCTCCGAGGTCACCGCCTACGAAACCCTCATGGCGCGCGCGCTTACCTCCGACGAGGTCGCTGCCAACGACACCCTTCGCGAAACCGCCCCCTGGCACGGCCAGTATCGCTACCTGCGCTGCCGCGACGGCAGCGCCTGCCTGAGCTGGGCCGACGACACCGGCATCGTGCGCCCGTGCGTGGCCATCGTCGCCTTCGCCGGCCACCGGCTCGACAGCCAGAACCGGGCCGATGGCATCGCCGACACCGAAGCCTACTTCGAAGGTCCCAACATCTCGGCCATCACCACGGCCAGCACTTTTACCGGGCCCGCCACCTATGCCGGCACCGCCCCGACCACCGACGTGATCCGATGCATCCCCTGAACCGCCCGACCATGCCGGCGCAACGCGGCTTCACGCTCGCCGAACTGGCCATCGTGCTGCTGATCCTCGCCATCCTTGCAGCGGCGCTGCTGGTGCCTTTCAGCGCACGGCTGGCAGCACAGCAACGCGACCACACCACGGCGCTGCTCGACGACATCCGGGCCGCCCTGATCGGCCACGCCATTGCCTACGGCCGCCTGCCCTGCCCGGGCACCCGGCGCAATCCGGCCGATCCGCGCTACGGCGAGGAAGAGATCGATGCCGCTACCGGGCTGTGCGAAGTCGACACCGAAGGCATGCTGCCGTGGCGCACCCTCGGCCTGCCGCCCATCGACGCCTGGGGCCTGCCCCGCAGCGCCGAGTCCGACCCCTGGAGCGGGCACTTCCGCTACCGGGTCGACCGTGCCTTCGCCAGCACCATGCCTGGCTTCCGGATTCGTGCCGACACCGTTTATGCCGACCAGATCAAGCTGATCGACCACGACGGCAACCCGATCACGGTATCGTCATACAGCGGCACCGAGGTGCTGAAAAACACCCTGGCAGTGGCACTGGTCTACTCCACCGGGCCGGACCTGACCCCCAACGGGGCCAATGCCAACTACGAGGGGGTCAGCGATGCCACCTACGAAGACGGCGAGCCGACCACCACCTTTGATGATATGGTTGTATGGATCGGCCGACCGCTGCTGCTTGCCCGCATGGCACAGGCCGGCGCCTTGTAGTCTCAGTCACCGCGATGCCTTCAGAGTCAACCGACGACCTGTCCTACCACACCCAGAGCTTCGCCGCCCGGCTGCGTAATGCGGGCGTGCGCCCGGGCGACGACGAGCAGACCCGCCTGGGCAAGTCGCTGCTGGTCTTTGCCACCGGCCTGATGAGCATCGCGTCGGGCGTCTGGCTGCTGCTTTACTGGCTCACTGGCCCGAAGCTGTCGTCGACACTGCCCTTCCTGTTTCAGGTGTTGCTCGCGCTCAACCTGGCCTACTACATTCACAGCGGCAATTTCACCTGGTTCCGCTTCAGCCAGTTCGCGCTCTTCCTGTTCTTCCCCTTCGTGGCGCAATGGAGCATGGGCAACTTCATCACCGGCTCGGGCGTCATCCTGTGGGGCCTGATCGCGCCGATCGGCGCGGTGTTCGTGATGGGGCTGCGCGAATCCATGCCCTGGTTTTTCGCCTATGTCTTTTTTACCGCGTTGACCGGCTTCTTCGACTACCTGCTGGTCGACATCGGCGGTCCGCTCGACGCGGCCACCGCGGTCTCGCTGCGGACCTCGGTCCTGTTTTTCGCGCTCAACTTCATCGCCATCTCCGGGATCGTCTACGCCCTGGTCCGGTTTGCGCTCGAGGAGAAGCGCAAGTTGCAGGCACGACTCGAACAAGCCATGAACCTGCTTCGCTCCGAGCAGGAGCGTTCGGAACGTCTGCTCCTCAACGTCCTGCCCGGCGCGGTTGCCGCCCGGCTCAAGATCAGCGACGACACCGTCGCCGACGACTTCGCCAGCGTTTCGGTGATGTTTGCCGACATCGTCAATTTCACCCAGATCGCCAGTGGCCTGAGCGCGCCGCAAGTCTTCGCCATGCTCAATGAAGTGTTCTGCCGCTTCGACGCGCTGGCTGAAAAACGCGGCCTGGAGAAGATCAAGACCATCGGCGACGCCTACATGGTGGCCGGCGGCCTCGACAGCCGCTGCAAGGACCCCTGCGCGGCCATTGCCGAACTGGCCATCGACATGCGCGACAGCCTGCCGGCACTGTCGGAGAAGGTCGGCGTACCGCTGGCGCTGCGCATCGGCATCGGCACGGGACCGGTCGTCGCCGGGGTGGTCGGCCGCAAGAAGTTCATCTACGACCTGTGGGGCGATACGGTCAACATGGCCAGCCGGCTCAGTGGCGACGGCCCGCCCGACACCATCCAGTGCGACCGGCGCACCCACATGCACCTGTCCCAGCGCTTCGCCTTCGACGAACGCACCGTCCTGCGCATCAAGGGCAAGGGCGAGGTCATCACCTACCGCCTGCTCGGTCGCGCGCCCCGCGACACCGCTTCCCCGCCTCAGGCCGCGGCGGTCTGATCGAGCCGGAAGCGCACCGCACCGTCGCGGTTACAACTCAGCGACAGCCGGTAGCCGGCCTCGTCGGCCAGACGCGCCACCTGGTACAAGCCCATCCCGAGTCCACTTTGCGAGGCCACCGGCGCCCGCATCACCTGGCGGGCCAAGGCCACCGGCAAGGCCTCGCCGTCGTCCTCGACCTCCAGCGCCACCTGTCCTGCCCCGCCGGACAGGCGCACCGTGATGGCCAGCCCGGGGGCCAGCAAGCGCTTGTCCAGCGCGTTCTGCACGAGGTTATCGACAACGCTGTTGAACACGGCCAGCGGCACCCGCTCGCCATCGAAATCGCCTTGGGCGACAAAGCGTACCCCGCTCGCCGCATGGCGGGCACTGATGTCCTGCCACCACACCACGACCGGCACCAACTCCCCCGGTAATGCCTCGGGATGATTCAGCTTCTCCAGTGTGCTGGCCAGGCGCCGGGTGATGACGGGCAACTGGCGCGCCACCAGGGTGCGCAACGCCGCCTCGTCCACCTCGGACCGGGCGGCGGTATAGCAGAGTGTATTGAGTGACTGAAGCAGGTTCTTCACGTCATGGGTCAGGCGCGCGCCCGTCTCGTGAATGGCCCGCAGATACGAGAGCGTCTCAAGCTGCCGGGCATGACGCTTCTCGCGGCAGAACTCGGCCAGCATGCGCACCATGAGGCTGAAATGCCAGCTCAGCGCCGGACTGGGCGCACGGCGCAGATACAAGGTGACGGTCAAGCCCTCCTGCGTCAGCTGACGCGCCACGGAGGCGGGCTCGCCGAACCCCCCTTCGCCTTCAGCCAGCCGCCAATGCCCGCCGCACACGCCGGGGATGCGCAGCATCCGGCGACAGGCCTGGTCGGCCAGCGCCTCGGGCGTTTCGGCCGACACCGACACGCTGGCCAGCTCGTGCAGCCATTCCTCGAACGACAGCCCGGTCGACAACACCCGTCGCGCGAAGACCATCCCCAGCTGGGGTCCGCCGATGCTCGGATGCCAGGCCCAGGCCAGCACGAACAACACCATGGCCATGGCAAACAGGGCCGTCACCAGCGCCACCAGATACGGCAGGTGCAGCAGCCACATGAAGGCGAACCCGCCGAGCGTGCTCAGGGCCAGCACCAGAAACAACAAAATGGCCGACAGGAAGTCGATCGCCCCGGGGCGACGGCTGGCCTCGCGCGCCGCCGGCAGCAGCATGACCACCAGCGCCAGGGCCGGCAACACCGTCAGGGCCAGCACGTCGAACAGGGGCCGTTCGGCCACCGGCACCGGCACCACGCGCGGCAGCACCAACATGAACAGGCTGCACACCAGGTAGGCCACCGCCAGCTGATACGGCAGCCGCCCCCGCGCCGTCACCTCGGCGAACGCCCCACCGCCGATCACGCCCGCCAGCACCATCAACCAGATCGCCAGCACGCCCCAGGACATGGTCAGCAGAAACACCACGATGGCCGCCACCATCGCCAGGACATCGCGGGTGGCAAGGCGGTATCCGCCGCGCACCACCGGCTGCCAGATCAGGAATACGCCAAGGTGCGCGAGCAGCAAGGTCCGCCCGGCCAGGGACTCGACCCCCTGCAACATGCCCAGGTGCAGCACGATCAGTGATGCGCCAAGCAGCCGGCTCGGTGCGCGTCCGAACCAGCGCCATGGCGCCAGCCATCGGGGGGGGGAGCCGAGCTTGTCGCGAGTCATGCCGCCATTGTAGTGAATGTCCGCGGCAGCGACGCTACGTAAACCCCGACCTTGGCAAAGTGACGAGAGAATGACAACGACCGTCGACATTTCGACACCAGCTGTCAACGATTCGTCACTTTTCTCGCCATTCCAGCCGCATGGCGGCTATTACCTTTGAAATAGATCGGCACGCTCCTTGCTTTATCCTTGATGCCTCCTGGAGACCGATCAATGAAAAGCACCCCCCGAAGCAAACAGCGCGGCTTCACCCTGGTTGAAATCGCAGTCGTCTTGGTCATCATCGGCCTGCTGCTCGGCGGCGTGCTGAAGGGACAGGAATTGATCAACAGCGCCAAGGTCAAGAGCCTGGTGCAGGAATTCAATAGCGTCTCAACCATGGTTTATGGCTACCAGGACCGGTTCCGCTTCCTGCCCGGCGATGATCCGCGCGTCGCTGACCACGTCAATGGCACCCTGGCCACCACCCCTGCCAACAGTGCGGGCAACAGTCGCATCAACGGCGCCTGGGATTCGACCACCGCAACCGACGAATCCTTCCTGTTCTGGCAGCATGTGCGCCTCGCCGGACTGGCCTCGGGCGCAACCGCCGTCGCCGATGCCAATTACCCGGAACTGAACGTCGAGAACGGACGCATCGGCGTCAGCAGTGAAAACCCGACATCAAACGCAGCGAACTACCCCGGCCAGTTCTATGTGTGCTCCGGCGGCCTCACCACGCGCTTCGCCCGCCAGATCGACACCACCATGGACGACGGCGTGACCAATACCGGAGCGGTACGCACATTGCAGGCCGATGGCACATTGATCGCGCTGACGGCGGCCAACGAAGGCGACGGTAACTTCTACACCGTCTGCGCAGCCTACTGAAACATCCGCCTAAACGCCCTGCATCAAGCGCTGTTCGGCCAGCTCCAGATTGCCGGGCACGCCGAGCAGCACCACCACATCACCGGCTTCGATCCGGGTCTCCGGGCCGGGGCTGAGGCCGCGGATGTTGCGCCGGCGCACCGCCGAGACGCTCACGTTCAGCACCGAAAAATCCATCTCGCCAATGGTCTGCCCCACCGACCCGGCCCCCGGCGGAATCGCCACCGAGTGCAAGCGCAGCTGCTGCGACTCCGGCCCGTCAGAGGCGTCGTCGGCGCCATGGAACAAGCCCTGCATCAGCGCATAGCGCTGGTTACGGATCTGGCGGATACGGCGCAGCACCCGGTTGAGCGGCACGCCGATCAGCGCCAGCGCATGCGAGGCGAGCATGATGCTGCCTTCGAAGGCCTCGGTGACCACCTCGGCCGCCCCGGCATCCGACAGCTTGGCCATCTCCGCCTCATCTACGGCCCGCGCCACCACCGGCAGGCCTGGCCGGATGGCCTGCACATGGTGGATCACCCGTAGCGCGGCATCGACGCCAGAGAACGAGACCACCACCGCACTGGCGCGCATCACACCGGCGGCCTGCAGGGTTTCATGGCGCGCCGCATCGCCATAGACCACCGTGTCGCCCGCCGCGCCGGCCTCCCGCACACGCTCCGGGTCCAGGTCCAGGGCCACATAGCTCACGCCCTCCTGCTCGAAGAAGCGCGCCAGGTGCTGGCCACTGCGCCCATAACCGCAGATCACCACATGGCCGGTGGTGTTCAGGCTCTGGGCGGCCACGCGGGTCAGTTCCATCGAGCGCATCAACCACTCGGAGGCCACGAAGCGCATCACCAGCTTGTCGCTGACCTGCACGATGAGCGGCGCCACCAGCATCGACAGGACCAGTGCCGCAACGGTCACCTGCAACAACGCCGGGGGGAGCAGATCAAGGCCATCGATCTGCGAGATCAGCACAAAGCCGAACTCGCCCCCCGCACACAGCCACAGGCCGGTGCGCATCGCCGTGCCCGGCGTCCCGCCGAAGGCACGCGAGGCCCCGGCCGCCACCACCAGCTTGAGCACCAGCAGGGCAAGCACCATGCCGAGCACGGCCGGCAGGTTGAGCAGGATTTCGCCCACATCGAGGAACATGCCGACCGTCACGAAGAACAGTCCCAGCAACACATCGCGGAAGGGCTTGATGTCCTCCTCCACCTGATAGCGGTACTCGGTTTCGGAAATCAGCATGCCGGCCAGAAAGGCGCCCAGCGCCAGCGACAGGCCCACCAGTTCGCTCAACCAGGCCAGCCCCAGGGTGATCAGCAGCACATTGAGCATGAACAGCTCACCCGAGCGCCGCCGCGCCACCAGCGTGAACCAGGCGCGCATCAGGCGCTGGCCGAACACCAGCACCAGGGCGAGCATGGCGGCGGCCTTGAGTGCTGCGACCGACAGGGTGGCAAACAAGGTGTCGCCCGACTGCGACAGCGCCGGGATCAGGATCAGCAGCGGCACCACCGCAATGTCCTGGAACAGCAGCACGCCGATGACCTCCCGCCCATGGCGGGACTCCAGCTCCATCCGGTCAGTCAGCAGCTTGGACAGGATCGCGGTCGAGGACATGGTGAGGATGCTGCCCAGTGCAAAGCTGGTCAGCAGTCCCAGCCCCAGCGCCCAGCCGATCAGCATCGCCAGCGCAATCGAACCGGCCACCTGCGCCGCGCCCAGACCGAACACGATGCGCTTCATGGCCACCAACCGCGGCAGCGAGAACTCCAGGCCAATGGAGAACATCAGGAACACCACACCGAACTCCGCCAGATGGCGCGCGCCGGTCGAGTCTTCCATCAGGTTCAGGGCATGCGGCCCCACCGCCGCGCCGACCAGCAGATAGCCGAGCACCGGCGGAAGGTTGATGCTGCGAAACACGCCCACCACCAGCACGGCAGCGGCGAGCAGCAACAGGACAAGTTCCAGGGTATTGACCATGCGTTCAGCCAGCCGTCCTCAATCCGCCGGGCATCGGGCCGAAAGGGCGGCCACGGCCTTCTGATATACTTTTTCGTCCAAGTTTAACCGCAATCTTCGGCCCACCCCAATGCCCCGCCCCGACGCCCTTTCGCCGGACGCCTGCCTGGCGCAGGCCCGCCGCGTCCTCACCATCGAGGCCAACGCCATTTCCGCCCTGATCCCGCGGCTGGATGCGGCATTTCCGCGCGCCGTCGACCTGATCCTGGCCGCGGCGGGGCGCGTCGTCGTCACCGGCATCGGCAAGACCGGCCACATCGGGCGCAAGCTGGCAGCCACCCTGGCCAGCACCGGCACGCCGGCCTATTTCGTGCACGCCGCCGAGGCCGCCCACGGCGACCTGGGCATGATCACCTCGGCCGATGTGGTCATCGCCCTGTCCCACTCGGGCAGCAGCGCCGAACTGCTCACCATCGTGCCGCTGGTCAAGCGCCAAGGGGCGCGGCTGATTGCCATTACCGGCCATGCCGGCTCGCCGCTGGCCCGCGAGGCCGATGTGCACCTCGATGCCGGCGTCAGCGAAGAGGCCTGTCCGCTCAACCTCGCCCCCACCGCCAGCACCACCGCGGCGCTGGCCATGGGCGACGCCCTGGCGGTGGCACTGCTCGATGCGCGCGGCTTTGGCGAGGCCGACTTCGCCCGCAGCCATCCCGGCGGCGCCCTGGGCCGACGCCTGCTGACCCATGTACGCGACGTCATGCGCAGCGGCCCGGCCCTGCCGCTGATCTCCCCGGCAGCCAGCGTGCCCGACGCGCTGCTCGAAATGTCGCGCGGCGGCATGGGCATGGCGATCATTGCAGGCACCGACGGCCGTCCCACCGGCATCTTTACCGACGGCGACCTGCGCCGTGCCCTGGCCGGCACCGACGACATCCGCCACGCCCCGCTCGCCACGCTGATGACCCGCAGCCCGCGCAGCATCGGCCCCGACGCGCTGGCCGCCGAAGCCGCCGAGCTGATGGAACGCCACCGCATCAACCAGCTGCTCGTGGTCGACGCAGAGGGCATTCTCGTCGGCGCGCTGAACATGCACGACCTGATGCTGGCCAAGGTCATCTAGAGCCCGCGCATGCGCGTCAACGCCCAACATCTCTACCCGATCGCGGCCCTCGCCGCGCTGGCCGCCGGCAGCATCTGGCTCGACCGGGTCAGTGAAGACCCCAACACCGCCCCCACACCCGAGGCGCTGCGCGGCCCCGACGTCATCATCGAACAGATGGCGCTGACCCGCTTCGACCTCACCGGTGCACCGCAGTACACCATCGACGCACAGCGGATGACGCACTTTCCCACCCAGGCGCAATCCGAACTGACCGACCCGGTGGTGCATTACCTGCGCGACGGCATGCAGCTGCGCCTCACCGCCGACCACGGCCTCACCCGCGACGACGGCGAACGGGTCGACCTCAAAGGCCAGGTTCGCGCCGCACGCACCCTGCCCGGCAAACCGGTAGCCACCTACGCCTCCGACACGCTGGTGCTGTGGCCCAACACCGAACAGGCCAAATCGGTCGACCCGGTCGTGCTCACCCAGGACGGTGCCGTCGTGCACAGCAACGGCATGAGCGCCAGCAACCTGTTTGGCGAGATCACCCTCACCGGCGGCGTCGTCGCCAACCTGCCCATCAAGCGGAAGCAACCATGAATACTCGCCTCTGTCTGCTCGCCCTGACCGCCAGCCTCTGGGCCGGCCATGCGCTCGCCGAGCGCGCCGACCGCACCCAGCCGGTGAACATCGAAGCCGACAAGGTCACCGTCGACGAACGCAAGAAAATCCACCTCTTCGAAGGCAAGGTGGTGTTGACCCAGGGCACGCTCGAGATCCGCGGCGACACCCTCACCGTCACCCAGGACGACGAAGGCTTCCAGAAGGGCATCGCCACCAGCCACGGCAACGGCCTGGCCCGGTTCAAACAAAAGCGCGACGGCACCGGCGAGTATGTAAATGGCAGCGCCGAGCGCATCGAGTACGACGGCCGCACCCAGATGACTCACCTCTACATCCGCGCCCATGTCACCAGCGGCAAGGACGAAGTGCGCGGCGAATTCATCGAGTACGACGGCTACACCGGTCAATACGTCGTCACCAACAGCGGCTCCAAGTCCGCCACCACCGGTGGCTCGAGCCGGGTACGCGCCGTCATCCAGCCCAAGACCGCGCCCTGACCCCACAACAACCCCGACGGGCCCCGCCCGATCGACAACACAAGGAGAAACGCAGTGAGCTACGAGAACATCCTGGTGGAAACGCGCGGCCGTGTCGGCCTCATCACCCTCAACCGGCCTAAGGCCCTCAACGCCCTCAATGACGTGCTGGTCGACGAAGTCGGCGCCGCGCTGGACGCCTTCGAGTCGGACGACGCCATTGGCGCCATCGTCATCACCGGGTCCGAAAAAGCCTTCGCCGCCGGCGCCGACATCGGCGCCATGGCCAAGTTCTCGTACATGGACGCCTACCTGAGCGACTACATCACCCGCAACTGGGAGCGCGTCAAGACCTGCCGCAAGCCGATCATCGCGGCCGTTGCCGGTTATGCGCTGGGTGGTGGCTGCGAAATGGCCATGGCCTGCGACATCATCATCGCTGCCGACACCGCCAAGTTCGGCCAACCGGAAATCAAGCTCGGTATCCTGCCCGGCGCCGGCGGCACCCAGCGCCTGCCGCGCGCCGTCAGCAAGGCCAAGGCCATGGACATGTGCCTCACCGCCCGCATGATGGATGCCGAGGAAGCCGAGCGTGCCGGCCTGGTATCGCGCATCGTGCCCGCCGACAAGCTGCTCGACGAAGCCCTGGCCGCCGCCGAAACCATTGCCGGCTTCTCGCTGCCGGTGGTCATGATGATCAAGGAATCGGTCAACCGGGCCTACGAGTCCGGCCTCTCCGAAGGCCTGCTCTTCGAGCGCCGCGTGTTCCACTCGGCCTTCGCCCTGGACGACCAGAAAGAAGGCATGGCCGCCTTTGTCGAGAAGCGGGCCCCCGACTTCAAGCACCGCTGATCCCCCCGGGGCCGGCCACGCCGCCGGCCCCGCCCCCCCCCTGGCCAGGCCGCACCCCGCGGCACGCCAGCGCGCCGTCACACCCCGGCAACATCCTGCTGACACACTGCAGCAGCGCCGCCCGACCTGCATACCCGCCCGACCCAAAAGCAGCGCAAACACGCGTTTGAAACGCGCTCTGCAAGCGCATGTTTTGTATCAATTATTTTCCACACACCCCGGTTGTGCGTCGCAACATCCCGGTTGACATCCGAATTTCCACGCCTATAATCCGAACCATGACGCATCGCAGCATTTTGTGATCATCACTTAACTCAGGAGAAACCCATGTTCGCGACCCCCGAGCAATTCGCCGCCACCAACAAGGCCAACATCGAAACCGTGCTGACCCTGGCCAATGCCGCCTTCGCCAGCGCCGAGCGTCTGGCCGCCCTGAACCTGAACACCGCCCGCGTCTTCCTGGAAGACGGCGTGGCCAACACCAAGGCCCTGATGGCCGTCAAGGATGCGCAGGAGTTCGTGACCCTGCAGAGCACCCTGGCTCAGCCGGCTGTCGAAAAGATGGTTGCCTACGCTCGCAGCGTTTACGAAATCGCCACCCAGAGCCAGGACGAAGTGTCCAAGCTGATGGAAGGCCAGATCGCTGAAGTGAACAAGGGCGTTGCCGAAGCGCTGGACAAGGCTGCCAAGTCCGCTCCCGCCGGCTCCGACGTGGCCGTGGCTGCCGTCAAGTCCGCCATCGCCGCTGCCAACTCGGCCTACGACAGCATGAACAAGGCTGCCAAGCAGGTTGCCGAGATCGCCGAAGCCAACGTTGCCGCTGCCACCAGCGCCACCGTCAAGGCTGTGGGCACCGCCCAGAAAGCCGGCGCCAAGAAAGCTGCCTGATCGGCAACTGACTTGATGTCGAAAGACCCCGCCTCGGCGGGGTCTTTTTTTATCTGTCCGTCACGCGGCAGGCGCCGGCTGATGACACCACATCGCCACCGGCTGAGCCTCTGCCGATCCGGTGCGCGGTCACGCCGGCAACCGCAGGCTCAGAGCCTGAGCGTTTTTCGGGCGCGGCCGAGCGGCGCACCAAAGACGGTCTGATCGAGGCGCACAGCACAACCATGGCTCGGGCGATGGCGAGCGTTGGCAACGATGAACAGGCCGTCGTTGGGGGCGACGAGCGGACATCAACGAAAGACGCTCTGGCGCTCAGGCCGTCCCCTGCACGGAGTCGTCAGGATAGTGCGCCGGGAACAGGCGACGCATTTCGCCTTCAATCCACGCCTCGGCGCGCCGGTTGACCTCATCGGGCGTCAGGCCGGCCGGATCGATCGCCGGGCCGATACTCACCACGATCTCGCCCGGTTGCTTGATGAAGGCATTGCGGCGCCAGCAGTCGCCCGCATTGTGCGCCACCGGCAATACCGGCACACCGGCCTTGGTGCTCAGCCAGGCACCCCCCGGCTTGTAGCGGCGCGTCTCGCCCGGCGCGACCCGCGTGCCTTCGGGAAACACCACGACGTAGAAGCCCTCGCTCAGGCGCGCCTTGCCCTGCTCGGTGACCTGGCTGAGTGCATCCTTGCCGGCCGCACGGTCAATGGCGATGTTCGGCATCTTGCCCAGGCCCCAGCCAAAGAACGGCAGGCGGAGCAGCTCGCGCTTGAGCACGAAACAGATCGGCGGCAGGATGCGTTGCAGCGCGATGGTCTCCCACGCCGACTGGTGCTTGCACAGCACCACGCACGGCTCGGCCGGAATATGCTCGGCGCCGATCACGCGATGGCGAATGCCCAGCAAGTGACGGATGAACCACATGGCGATGGTCGTCCAGCCGCCGATGAGGCGGTAGCGCATCTGCGGCGGCAGCGGCGTGCTGAGCATGCCGACCAGCGCAAACACCGGGGTGATGAAGACCAGCACGACAGCAAACAGGGTGGAACGAATCAGGGGCATGGCCGGCTCAGTCCAGCAAAAGGGTGTCCACCACGGCGGACAGGTCGGGGAAGATCTGCGTTTCGGGCGGCAGCGCCGGGTCGTCGCGGGTTCGCTCGCCCTTGCCGGTGAGCACCAGATACGTCTGGCAGCCCACCGCCCGGCCGGCCTGCAGGTCGCGCAGGCTGTCGCCAACGACAGGCACACCGTTCAGGTCCACATTGAAACGGGCCTCGATCTGCTTGAGCAGCCCGGGCTTGGGCTTGCGGCAGTCGCAGGTGGAATCGGCCGCATGGGGGCAGAAAAAGATGGCGTCCAGCCGCCCGCCGACCTGGGCCAGCGCATCGACCATCTTGGCGTGGATGGCGTTGAGCGTATCCATGCCGAACAGGCCACGGCCCACGCCGGACTGGTTGGAGGCCAGCACCACCCGCCAGCCCGACTGGTTGAGCCGGGCAATGGCTTCGAGCGAACCGGGAATGGGGATCCACTCCTCGGGCGACTTGATGAACTGGTCGGAGTCCTGGTTGATGACGCCATCCCGATCAAGAATGATCATTTTCATGCGCGCGCCTCCCGGTCGGCGATGCGTCTCAGACCGACAGCCGCGACAGGTCGGCCACGCGGTTCATGTGCCGTGCCAGCGCAGCCAGCAGGGCCAGGCGATTGGCCCGGATCAGCGGCTCCTCGGCCATCACCATGACATCTTCGAAGAAGCGGTCCACCGCCGCACGCAAGCCGGCGAGCACACGCAGGGCTTCGGCGTCGTCTTCATTGTCGAAGCAGGCCGTCACCTGCGGCGAGATCTGGTTGAGCTGTTCGAACAGCGCCTTCTCGGCCGGCTCCTGCAACAGGGTCACATCCGGCTCGCCCGGTGCCACATCGGTTTTCTTCAGGATGTTGACAATGCGCTTGTTGGCCGCGGCCAGCGCCTCGGCTTCGGGCAGGGCACGGAAGGCAGCCACTGCGGCCAGGCGCGCCGGCACCCGGTCGATGCGCATCGGGTTGAGCGCCAGCACGGCGTCGATTTCCTCGGCGGCGTGGCCGGCTTCGCGCAGCAGATGGCGCAGGCGATCCTGCATGAAGCCGAGCAGCGCCTCGGGCACCGGCTCGGAGAGCTGAGCGGCGCCAAAGCCATGGACGGCGTCGGCCACCAGCGCCGACAGGTCGAGCGGCAGCGGGGTTTCCATCAGGATGCGCAGCACGCCGAGCGCCGCGCGGCGCAGGCCGAAGGGGTCCTTGTCGCCGGTCGGCACCTGGCCGATGCCGAAGAAGCCGACCAGCGCGTCGAGCTTGTCGGCCAGCGCCACGGCGGCGGCGACATTGCCCTGCGGCAGCGCGTCGCCGGCAAAGCGCGGCTGGTAGTGCGCCTGCACCGCGTTGGCGACCACCTCGCCCTCGCCGTCATTGAGCGCGTAGTAACGGCCCATGATGCCCTGCAGTTCGGGGAACTCGCCGACCATGTCGGTGACCAGGTCGGCCTTGGCCAGGCGGGCGGCGCGGCGGGCGGCGGCCTCGTCGGCGCCCAGGCGGGCAGCAATCTTGCCGGCCAGCGCCTCGAGGCGCTCGACCCGGCTCAGCACACTGCCCAGTTTGTTGTGATAGACCACATTGCCCAGGCGCTCGATACGCGCGGCCAGCGGCTGCTTGCGGTCGGTCTCGAAGAAGAACCGGGCATCGGCCAGGCGCGGGCGCACCACCCGCTGGTTGCCGGTGATGATGTTCGACGGATCCTGCGGATGCATGTTCGAGACGATCAGGAAGCGGTTGAGCAGCTTGCCCTGCGCATCGAACAGCGGGAAGTATTTCTGGTTGGCGCGCATGGTGAGGATCAGGCATTCCTGCGGCACGGCCAGGAAGTCGGCCTCGAACTCGCCCACGTACACCGTGGGGTGTTCGACCAGCGCGGCCACTTCGTCGAGCAGGTCGGCGTAGTCGGCCAGGCTGGCATTCTGCACCGCCGCTTCGGCGGTCAGCTGCGCGTCGATGTTGGCGCGGCGCTCGTCGAAGTTGGGGATCACCTTGCCTTCGGCCAGCAGCGTCGCCTCATAGGCGTCGGCGTTGGCCACCGCCAGCTCGCCGCGGCTCATGAAGCGGTGGCCCATGGTCACGTTGCCGGCGTCGAGGTCGAGCACCCGGCCCGGCACCACACGGTCGCCGTGCATCAGGATGAGCTTGTGCACCGGGCGCACGAATTGCGCCTCACCGGCGCCCCAGCGCATCACCTTGGGAATCGGCAGCGCCTTGACGGCAATGCCGACCACTTCGGACAGCACCGCGTCGAGGCTCGCTCCCGGCACCAGGCTGGTATAGAACAGCGCCTCGGCCTTGCCGTCCATGCGGCGCTCGAACTTGGCGATCTCGGCCATGTCGATGCCCTTGGCTTCGAGCTTTTTCAGCAGCGGCGCCTTGGGCGTGCCGTCGGCCTCCAGCGCCACGGCGACGGGCATCAGCTTTTCGGTCACTTCACGCGCCGCGGCGGTGTCGCGCACGCCGGCGATGGTCACCGCCAGGCGGCGCGGCGAGGCAAACGGCCGGCAGGCGGCGTTGGCATCGGCCAGCCCGCGGGCGACCAGTTCTTCCAGAATGCAGCGGGCGAAGGTCTCGCCCAGGCGCGGCAGGGCCTTGGGCGGCAGTTCTTCGGTGAGCAGCTCGACGAGCAGGGTCGCGTTGGACATCACGCGGCCTCCTTGGAGTTCGGTTGGGCCTCACCCAGCATGGGGAAGCCGAGCGCCTCGCGCGAGGCAAAATAGGCGGCCGCGACGCTGCGCGACAGGTTGCGGATACGGCCGATGTAGGCAGCGCGTTCGGTCACCGAGATGGCGCCGCGCGCATCGAGCAGGTTGAACGAGTGGCCCGCCTTGAGCACCATCTCGTAGGCCGGCAGCGCCAGGTTGGCTTCCATCAGTCGCTTGGCCTCGGACTCGTAGCCGGAGAACAGCGAGAACAGGAAGTCGACGTTGGCGTGCTCGAAGTTGTAAGTCGATTGCTCGACCTCGTTCTGGTGGTACACGTCGCCGTAGGTCACCGGCCGGCCATCGGGCGCGATCGACCAGACCAGGTCGTACACGTTCTCGACGCCTTGCAGATACATCGCCAGACGCTCCAGGCCGTAGGTGATTTCGCCGAGTACCGGCTTGCAGTCGATGCCGCCGACTTGCTGAAAATAGGTGAACTGCGTCACCTCCATGCCATCCAGCCACACCTCCCAGCCCAGGCCCCAGGCGCCGAGGGTGGGGTTCTCCCAGTCGTCCTCGACAAAGCGGATGTCGTGCGCATGGGTGTCGATGCCCAACGCGCGCAAGGAGTCCAGATACAGCTCCTGGATGTTCAGCGGCGAGGGCTTGAGCACCACCTGGAACTGGTAGTAGTGCTGCAGCCGGTTGGGGTTCTCGCCGTAGCGGCCGTCCTTGGGGCGGCGCGAGGGCTGCACATAGGCCGCATTCCAGGGCTCGGGGCCGATGGCGCGCAGGAAGGTGGCGGTGTGCGAGGTGCCGGCGCCGACCTCCAGATCGTAGGGCTGGAGCAGCACGCAGCCGCGCTCGCCCCAGAAGTTTTGCAGGCGGAGGATGACTTCTTGAAACGTCGGTTTGTGTACGGACATGAGCTTGGCGGCCGGGCGAGGGCCGCAAGAGAAGCAAAACGCCGATTTTACTGGCTAAACGCCCGATGTCGAAGCGCGATCGTGCCTTTTGTCATGAGCGGGCATCCAGCAGGGCCAAAATGCCGGCGCCGCGCTCATCGACGCCAGCGCCGCCACACCGCCGGCAGCATCGCCAGCACGGCCAGTCCCAGCGCCAGCGCATCGCCCCAGCGCAGGTAGGGCGTCAGCCCGGTCATGCCCTGCACCGGCACGGTGAGCACGTCGCGGGTGAAGGGCGCGAGCACGCCGAGCACTGCCCCATCGGGCCCGATGGCCGCGGTCATGCCGGTATTGGTGGCGCGCAGCATCGGCCGGCCGGTCTCCATGGCGCGCACCCGGGCAATCTGCAGATGCTGCGGCTGGGCGAAGGAGTCGCCGTACCAGGCCAGGTTCGACAGGTTCACCAGAATGCTCGCCTCGCCCGCGCGGCGGCGAATCTCCTCGCCAAAGGTGTCTTCGTAGCAGATGTTCAGCGCCAGGCGCTGACCGGCCAGCTGCATCAGCGGCTGATCCGGCGCGCCGCTGGTCTGGTCCGACATCGGGATCTTGGCCAGCTCGTAGAACCAGTCGAAGCTCGGCGGCGAATACTCGCCAAAAGGCACCAGGTGCTGCTTGGCATAGCGCTGCGAGGCCGATTGCCCGAGGCTCATCGCCGCGTTGTAGATATGGCCTTCGGCGTCACGCATGAACACGCCGACGATGGCGTCGCCACCATGCCGCGCCGCGCTGGCCGCCATCTGCGCCAGGTAGCCCGCGGGCAGGCGGTCGGCCAGCATGGGCAGGGTCGATTCGGGCAGCACCACCAGCTGGGCCGGATGCGTGCGCACCAGCTCCAGGTTCAGGTCGAGCCAGTGCTGCAGGCGCTCGGGCTGCCACTTGAGGTCCTGCTCGATGTTCGTCTGCACCAGGGCCGCGGTGATCGACTCGCCGTCGGGCACCGTCCACACCACCGAGCGCAGCCCCTGGCCAAGGCCGAGCACCAGTACGGCCGACACCACCCACGGCGTCAGCCGGCCCGGCCCGCGCTGGATCACGATCCCCAGCCCGGCCGCCAGCATGGCCACCAGCGCACTGACGCCATACACCCCGAGCACCGGGAAGAAGCCGGCGAGCGGGCTTGGCGGGGTCTGCGAATAGCCGATGGCCAGCCACGGAAAGCCGGTCAGCACCCAGCCGCGCAGCCACTCGGTGAGCGCCCACAGGCCGCCGGCGAGCAGCGCGTCACGGGCCGAGCGGCCACTGCGCCAGCGCACGAACAGCGCACCGGCCAGCGCGGGCCACAGCGCCAGGTAGGCGCAGAACAAAAAGATGCTGAACCCGGCCAGCACCGAGGGCATGCCGCCGAACTGGTGCAAGGCCACATACAGCCACGACACCCCGCCGAGGAACGCGCCCAGCCCCCAGGCCAGGCCGATGGCAAAGCCGTTGCCGGCATGGCGCTGGCGCGCCAACAGGCCGAACAGGATCGCCAGGCTGAGCAGCGTGGCCGGAAACAGCTGGAACGGCGCGAAGCCGAGGACCGAGACGATGCCGGCGAGCATCGCCCCTGCAGGCAGGCGAAGACGCATCAGGACTCCGCGGGCGCGGGTTTGGGACCGAGTTCGACCTGCAGGGTGTGTACCCGGCGACTGTCGGCGCGCAGCACCTGGATGCGCAGACCATCGAGCTGGATCACCTCGCCGCGCTTGGGCAGGCGGCCGAGGTGGCGAATCACCAGACCGCCGATGGTGTCGCAGTCTTCTTCGCTGAAATCCCGGTTGAAGGCTTCGTTGAAGTCCTCGATTTCGGTGGTGGCCTTGACCCGGTAGCGGCCCTGCTGGTCGAGGCGGATGTTGTCTTCGACTTCATCGAAATCGAACTCGTCCTCGATGTCGCCGACGATCTGCTCGAGCACGTCCTCGATGGTCACCAGGCCGGCCACGCCGCCGTATTCGTCCACCACGATGGCCATGTGGTTGCGGCTGACCCGGAACTCGCGCAGCAGCACGTTGAGGCGCTTGGACTCGGGCACGAACACCGCGGGGCGGAGCATGTCGCGCAGGTCGAACTCGCGCCCGGCAAAATAGCGCAGCAGATCCTTGGCCATGAGGATGCCGAGCACGTCGTCGCGGTTCTCGCCCACCACCGGAAAGCGCGAGTGGGCGGTGTCGATGACGCTGGTGGCGATGGTGTCCATTGGTGCGTCGAGGTGGATGATGTCCATCTGCGCACGCGGCACCATCACTTCACGCACCTGCATGTCGGAGACCTGCAGCGCACCTTCGATGATCGACAGGGCATCGGCATCGAGCAGGTTGCGCTCGAAGGCGGAGTGAAGCAGGCCGACGAGTTCGTCGCGGTCCTCCGGCTCGGGTGAGAGCAGGGCCGACAGGCGGTCAAGCAAACTAGGTCGACTCGGGGGGTTATCCATTCAGGGGGTCAGACTCACAACAGAAAAAACGGTTCGGTGATCGGCTTATTCGGCATACGGGTCGGGGTAGCCCAGGCTGGCGAGTATCTCGCGCTCCATCGCCTCCATGGCCTCGGCCTCGACCGGATCTTCATGGTCCATGCCTTGCAGGTGGAGCATGCCATGCACCACCAGGTGCGCCAGATGGGCGGTCAGCGACTTGCCCTGGGCTTCGGCCTCGCGCACCACCACCGGCAGGCAGATCACCACGTCGCCCGTCAGCGCCCCGTCCGTCTCATCGTAGACGAAGGTCAGCACATTGGTGGCGTAATCCTTGTCGCGGAAGTCGGCATTGAGCTTGCGCCCCTCGGCCTCGCCCACCCAGCGCAGGGTGACATTCGCGTCGCGCATGAGCGCGGCATTCGCCCACTGGCGCAGCAGCTTCTTCTTCGGCCGCAGGCGCTTGCGCTCCTCCTCTTCCGGCACGGCATTCTGCACCGTAAGGGTCAGCGTCGGCTCGGGTTCATCGTCGAGATCGACCCCTTCCTCGAGCACCGCGACATCCAGCATGACGAGGTTACAGGCACCGGGTTTCAGCGTGATGACGGGCACCCCTGCGGCGGCCTCGGCCTGCAGCTCGATGTCGCCCTCGTCGGCGAAGGGCAGGGCCAGCGTCAGCGAGCGGCCATCGGGCCAGCGCACGGTGATCGCCTCGGCCTTGAGCTCGCGGCTGCGCCCGCGGCTGTCGATGGCATGGAAGGACGGCTGCTCATTCGTCGTCATGGGGGGGCTCCGTTTTTTGCTCCCGCGCGGCCTTCTCGCGGCGTTTGTTCATCAGCTCGTAGGCTTCGACGATACGCGCCACCAGCGGGTGGCGCACCACGTCTTCCTTGAGGAATTCGGTAAAGGCAATGCCGCGCACATTGGCCAGGATGTCGCAGGCCTCGCGCAGGCCGCTGCGCGTGCCGCGCGGCAGGTCGACCTGGGTCAGGTCGCCGGTGACCACGGCCTTGGCGCCAATGCCGATGCGGGTGAGGAACATCTTCATCTGCTCGGGCGTGGTGTTCTGCGCCTCGTCGAGGATGATGAAGGCCCGGTTGAGCGTGCGCCCGCGCATGAAGGCCAGCGGCGCGATCTCGATGATGCCGCGCTCGAACAGCTTGCCCACCCGCTCGAAGCCGAGCAGGTCGTTGAGCGCGTCGTAGAGCGGACGCAGGTAGGGGTCGACCTTCTGTGTCAGGTCGCCCGGCAAAAAGCCCAGCCGCTCACCCGCCTCGACCGCCGGCCGGGTGAGGATGATGCGCTCGACATGCTCGCGCTCGAGCGCATCGACGGCGCTGGCCACGGCGAGAAAGGTCTTGCCCGTACCGGCCGGCCCGATGCCGAAGGTGATGTCGTATTCCTGGATCTGCTTGAGGTACTGCACCTGGCGCGGCGTGCGCCCGTGCAGGTCGGGCTTGCGGGTGAGCAGCGTCGGCGCGTTGTCGTGCAGTTCGCCGGCGTTGGCCAGCTCGATCAGCCCGAGCTGGATGTCATCCACGCTCAGGTGCTCGTTGGACTGCGCGTAGAAATGCTTGAGCGCGTTCACCGCCCGCTGCGCCTTGGCCGGCTGGCCGAGCAGCGTGAAATGCTCGCCGCGCCGGGCGATGGCGATATCGTAGGCCGCCTCGATCTGGCGCAGGTTTTCGTCCAGGGTGCCGCACAGATTGACGAGCCGGGTGTTGTCCAGCGGCTCGAGTACCAGCTCCAGAGATTTTGCCACTCAGTGTTCCCGCGTCACGATGTCGCCGCGCAGACTATGCGGCAATGCCGAGGAGATGGTGACATCGACGAACTGGCCGATCAAGCGCGGATTGCCCACGAAATTGACCACCCGGTTGTTGTCCGTGCGTGCCGCCAGCTCGTCGGCCGACTTCTTCGACGGCCCCTCGACCAGCACCCGCTGCACCGTGCCGACCATGGCCTGGCTGATCGCCTGCGCCTGCTCGTCGATACGCTTTTGCAGCCGCGCCAGCCAGGCCAGCTTCTCGGTCTGCGGCACCGGGTCGTCCAGATCGGCGGCGGGCGTGCCGGGCCGCGCGCTATACACGAAGCTGAACGACGCATCGAAGCCGACCTCGTCGATCAGCCGCATGGTCTTTTCAAACTCCGCCTCGGTCTCGCCGGGGAAGCCGACGATGAAGTCCGACGACAGCGACAGGTCCGGCCGCGCGGCGCGCAGCTTGCGCACCACGGACTTGAACTCCAGCACCGAGTAGCCACGCTTCATGGCCGCCAGGACGCGGTCGGAGCCCGACTGCACCGGCAGATGCAGATGCGACACCAGCTGCGGCAGCTTTTCGTACACCGCGAACATGCGCGGTGTCATCTCGCGCGGATGCGAGGTGGTGTAACGCAGGCGCTCGATACCCGGGATCTCGGCCACGCACTCGAGCAAAAAGGCGAAATCGCCCGTCTCGGTGCCGCCTTTGGTCAGCGTGCCGCGCCAGGCATTCACGTTCTGGCCCAGCAGGGTCACTTCCTTCACCCCCTGCGCAGCCAGCGTCGCCACCTCGGTCAGCACATCATCCAGCGGGCGCGACACCTCCTCGCCACGGGTATAGGGCACCACGCAGAAGGTGCAGTACTTCGAACAGCCTTCCATGATCGACACGAACGCGCTCGCCCCGTCCACCCGCGCCGGCGGCATGGCGTCGAATTTCTCGATCTCGGGGAAGGAGATATCCACCTGCGAACGCCCCGAGCGCTTGCGCTCGGCAATCATCTGCGGCAGCCGGTGCAGCGTCTGCGGGCCGAACACCAGGTCGACATACGGCGCACGCTTGACGATCGCGTCGCCCTCCTGGCTCGCCACGCAGCCGCCCACACCGATGATCAGCCCCGGCTTCTGCTCCTTGAGCAGGCGCACCCGGCCCAGATCATGGAACACCCGTTCCTGCGCCTTCTCGCGCACCGAACAGGTATTGAACAAAATCACATCGGCGTCTTCCGGGGTGTCGGTCTTGACCATCCCCTCCTCGGCGCCGAGCACATCGACCATCTTGTCCGAGTCATACTCGTTCATCTGGCACCCGAAGGTGCGGATGAAAACTTTCTTCATGTTCGCCTCTTACTTCTTGCGTGCGGCCAGCGCAGCACGCTCTTGCGGCGAAAGGATCCAGATCCGGTTTACCTGCCCCTGGAAATCGGTCTTCACGCCCACCACATAGCTGCCATACAGGTTGGAGGGCACAACGATCATGTTCTCGGCCGTGCGCACCTGCGCCGCCGGCGACAGCATCACCTGCCGCTCACCGAGCATCACCGACGCGCCGCCGCGCGCCACCATGGTGGTCACCACCATATCCTCCGGCAACTGGCGCAGGCTTTGCGCAAGGGCAACCGACGACAGCAGCGCCGCAGCCAGTACGGCAATCAGGGCAGTCAAACGAGGAATCAAAGCAGGACCCGAACCGTTTCGCCCACGGCGAAACCCTTTGTCAGCAAGGCAAAGATGGTCGCCGAAGCCCCCCGAAAAGTCAATGCAAGCGCCTGATTCGACACGCCAAATCCAGCCCCGCGCGGCTGGCGGGACACCAACAAAAGCGCCCGCAACCCCTTGACAACGCTCGAAAGCTCTCATAGGATGCCGGGCTCGGCGGTGATGTAGCTCAGACGGTTAGAGCGATGGATTCATAACCCATAGGTCGGCAGTTCGATTCTGCCCATCACCACCAACGAATTCGAAAGCCGCAGGCCCCCGGGCCCGCGGCTTTTTTCGTTGTGGCACCGCCCACCCGGGCGGTGGTTTAACAAAAACTTCTTTTGCCCCCACCCCACTCCGCTTCATAGACTCGCGCCTTCTTCTCTCCTTGCGGAGCGCGTTGGCGCATGGTGTTTCGACGAGCGGCAGTCCTGACGATGGTGGCGTGCACGCTGAGCGCCTGTTCAGTGCAGCACCTGGCGGTGGACCGGCTGGGCGATGCGCTGGCGGGCTCGGGGGCGACGTTCAGCGCCGATGACGACCCGGCGCTGGTGCGCGATGCAGCGCCGTTTTCGCTCAAGCTGATGGAGAGCCTGCTGGCCGAACGGCCCGAGCACGCCGGCTTGCTGCTGGGCGCGGCGCGGGGTTTCACGCAGTACGCCTACGGCTTTGTCCAGCAAGGCGCCGACGAGATCGAGGCCGAGGATGTGGACGCTGCCTTTGCCCAGCGCGAGCGCGCACGGCGCTTGTATGTGCGCGCCAGGGGCTACGGCCTGCGGGCATTGGCGGTGGCGCACCCCGGTATCGACACGGCACTGCGCACCCAGGCCGAGGCGGCCCTCGCCCCGACCAGGGCCGCCGACGTGCCTGCGCTGTACTGGACGGCGGCAGCCTGGGCGGCGGCGATCGCGCTGTCCACGGACACCCCGGAAGCCGTCGCCGACCTGCCGGTGGTGGGCGCGATGATGGACCGGGCACTGGCACTCGATCCGGGTTTCGACGCCGGGGCGCTGCACACTTTCATGATCACGTTTGCCATGTCGCGCGCCGGCGAGGCCGCGCCCGCGGCCACGGCACGCCGGCATTTCGACGCGGCGATAACGCTGTCGCACGGCCGCCAGGCCGGACCGTATCTGGCGCTGGCCGAAGCCGTGGCGGTCGCCGAGCAGAACCGCGCCGAATTCCTCGCCCTGCTCGACACCGCACTGGCCATCGATGCCGACGCCGATCCTGCCCATCGCCTCGAAACCCTGATTCTTCAACGCCGCGCCCGCTGGCTGCAGGGGCGTGTCGACGAACTGTTCCTGGAGTAATGCATGCCCGACCGGATTCGCCGCCTCTTCCTGATCCTGCTCGTTCTCGCCACGGGCCCGGCCCTGGCCGAGAAGGTGACGCTGCGCCTGGGCACGCTGGCGCCCAAGAACTCGCTCTACCACCGCGCGCTGCTCGAAATGGGCGAGGCGTGGCGGGTGGCGCAAGGCGACGGATCGAAGCTGATCGTGTTCACCGACGGCGCCCAGGGCGGCGAGTCCGACACCGTCAAGCGCATGCGCATCGGCCAGCTCAACGGCGGGCTGCTGTCGGTGGTCGGGCTGCGCGAGATCGACCCGAGCGTGTCGGCGCTGCAGACCCTGCCGCTGATGTTCCGCAGCTGGGACGAGGTCGACCATGTGCGCGAGCAGTTGCGCCCGGCCATGGAGCAGCGCTTTTTCGACAAGGGCTACGTGGTGCTGTCGTGGGGTGACGCGGGCTGGGTGCGTTTCTTCTCGCAGCAGCCGGCCGCCGCGCCGGAGGACTTCAAGTCGATGAAGATGTTCACCTGGGCCGGCGAGCCGGAGCAGCTGGAAGTGATGAAGGCGCTCGGCTACCAGCCGGTGTCGCTCGAGACGGCCGACATCCTCCCCGCGCTGCAGACCGGGCTGATCGAAGTCGTGCCGGCCACGCCCTACTACGCGCTGGCGGCGCAGTTCAACGGCCCGGCGCCGTACATGCTCGAACTGAACTGGGCGCCCATCGTCGGCGCGCTGGTGGTCACCCGCAAGGCCTGGGAGCGCATGAGCCCGGCCGGCCAGGCGGCGCTGCGCGAGGCAGCCCGCGTGGCGGGCGAGAAGATGCGCGCACAAGCGCGCACCGAGGTGGACGAGGCGGTGGCGGCGATGGTCAAGCGCGGGCTCAAGGTCACCCGGCCGAACGCCGAGCAGATGGCCGCCTGGCAGGCACTGGCCGAATCGGTCTATCCGCAGATCCGCGGCCGGCTGGTGCCCGCCGAGACCTTCGACGAGGTCACCCGCCTGCTCGCCGAATACCGCGCCCGCAACCAGTAAGCCGCCCCCCGCCCTCACCGGGTGCCTGCCTGGCCGGGCACCTCGCCGGATGCTTCCATGCCCCGTCCCGCTGATTCCCCGCCGATCTACGACGCCCCTTCCGAACGCGCCGGCCCGTGGTGGCGGGTGCACCGCGTCGAAGACACCCTGCTGTCGCTGGTGCTGGCGGCCATGGTGCTGCTGCCGGTGCTCGAGATTGCCTTGCGCAGCACGCTGTCGGTGGGCGTGGCCAACGCCGCCGCGCTGGTGCAGCACGGCGTGCTGCTGGTCGGCATGCTCGGCGCGGCCGTGGCCGCGCGCGAGGGGCGGCTGCTGAGCATCGCCGGCCTGGGCCGCTGGCTGCCCGAGCGTTTCCGCTGGGTGCATCGCGCCGCAGCCGGTGGCCTGGCGATGGCGGTGACCGGCGTGCTCGCCAGCGCGGCATGGGATTTCGTTGCCGTCGAGCGCGAGGGCGGCAACCTGCTCGCCTACGGCGTGCCGGTGTGGTGGGTGGAGGCGGTGATGCCGGCCGGCTTTGCGCTGATCGCGCTGCGGCTGTGGATCCGCTCGGGCGAGCGCTTGGCCGACCGGGCGCTGAGCCTCGCGGTGGCGGCCGGCCTGCTCGGCATGGCACCCCTCAGCACGGCGACGCCGGTGGTCGCGCTGCTGGCGTTGGCGGTGCTGCTGGGTGCGCCGGTGTTCGTGGTGCTCGGCGGGGTCGCGCTGTGGCTGTTTGCGGGCGACGACCTGCCGCTGGCGGCGATCCCGCTCAACCACTACCAGCTCACCGTCAATCCCTCGCTGCCAGCGATCCCGCTGTTCACGCTGGCCGGCTATTTCCTCGCCGAGGGCGGCGCGCCGGCGCGGCTGATCCGCGTCTTCCGCGCGCTGTTCGGCCGCTTCCGCGGCGGCGCGGCACTGGTCACGGTGTTGCTGACCGCCTTCTTTACCTCCTTCACCGGCGCCTCGGGCGTCACCATTCTGGCGCTCGGCGGGCTGCTCATGCCGCTGCTGCAAGGCGTGCGTTACCCGGCGCGCGCGGGCATCGGCCTGATCACCAGCGGCTGTTCGCTCGGCGTGCTGATCCCGCCCGCGCTGCCGCTGATCCTCTACGCCATCATCGCCCGCCAGCCGATCGAGACCATGCTGCTCGCCGCCGTGGTGCCGGCCGCGGTGATGACCACGATGCTGGTGCTGCTGGGCATCTGGCGCCAGCCCAGGGACACGGCGCCCACGGCCTTCGACGCGGCCGAGGCGCTCGCCGCGCTCAAGGCCGCCAGGTGGGAGCTGGCGATTCCGCTGGTGACCTTCGGCGGGCTGGCCAGCGGCCTGGTCACGCCGACCGAAACCGCCGCACTCACCGCGCTGTACGCCTTCATCGTCGAGGTGCTGATCTACCGCGACCTGTCACTCACCCGCGATGTGCCGCGGGTGATGGCCGAGTGCGGCCTGCTGGTCGGCGGCATCATCCTGATCCTGGGCATGGCGCTGGGCTTCACCAACTACCTGATCGACGCGCAGATCGCCGACCAGGTGTCCGAGTGGGTGCAGGCCAGCATCGCCTCGCCGTGGGTCTTCCTGCTGGCGCTCAACGGCTTGCTGCTGCTGGTGGGCGCCTTCATGGACATCTACTCGGCGATCATCGTGGTGACACCGCTGATCGTGCCCATCGGCCTGGCCTTTGGCGTGCACCCGGTGCACCTGGGGGTCATCTTCCTGGCCAACATGGAGCTCGGCTTCCTGACCCCGCCGGTGGGCATGAACCTGTTCTTTGCCTCCTACCGCTTCGGCAAGCCGATCGGCGAGGTCGCCCGCGCCGTGCTGCCGGCGCTGGCGGTGCTGGCCGTCGGCGTGCTGCTGATCACCTACATCCCAGCCTTCTCGATGTGGCTGCCGGGCGTGCTATTGCGCTGATCAGCGGTAGCCGGCGCGGTCGAGCAGTTTTTGCGCCGCCACCAGGTTGTTGGCCAGCGTGGGCAGCGGCAGGGTGTCGGCGGTGAAGCGACCGAGTTCGTCGAGGTCGAGGTTGTCGATCTTCACCCCCGGCACGGCCGGCCACTCGTTGTTGGCGTTGGCGAAGTAGCGCTGGGCCTCGTCGCTGGCGAGGTATTCGAGGAAGGCCACGGCCGCCGCGCGGTTCTTGCTGGTCTTGACCATGCCGCCGCCGGACACATTCACATGCGTGCCATAAGCGCCCTGGTTGGGCCACACGATGCCGACCCGCTTGAGCAGGTTGCGCTCCTCGACCCGCTCGGAGGCCATCATGCGGGCCAGGTAATAGCTGTTCGACACCGCCACGCCGCACTCGCCCACCGCCACCGACTTGATCTGGTCCGAATCGCCGCCCTTGGGCGCACGCGCAAAGTTGGCCACCATGCCGCGCGCCCAGGCTTCGGTGGCCGCTTCGCCGTGGTGCGCGATCTGCGAGGCGACCAGCGACAGGTTGTACGGGTGGGCGCCCGAGCGGCTGCACAGCAGGCCCTTGAGCTTGGGGTCGGCCAGCGATTCATAGGTCGGCACATCGGCGGCCTTGAGTTTGCGCTGGTTGAAGATGATCACCCGCGCACGGGTCGAAAAGGCGAACCAGTGCGCCGACCGCAGATGCGCCGGAATGCGCGCCTCCAGCACCGCCGACTGCACCGGGGCGAAGATGCCGTAGGCCTCGGCCTGTGCGAGGCGCGCGGCGTCGACGGTGATCAGCACGTCGGCCGGGCTGTTGTCGCCTTCGGCCAAGATGCGCTCGAGCAGCTCCTGCTCGTTGCCTTCGATGCGGTTGATGCGGATGCCGGTCTGGCGGGTGAAGTTCTCGTACAGCGCTTCGTCGGTCTGGTAGTGACGCGCCGAATACAGGTTGAGGACGGCGTCCTCGGCGCTGGCGGCCACGGCCACCAGCGACAGACCCAGCGCGACGGCGAGGCGTTTGATCATTGTGTTCTCCATGGTTAAAACCGCGCGAAGCCCGGTTCAGGTGACGGCCCAGAGCCGCAGCAGGTTGTGATAGACGCCGGTCAGCTTGAGCAGCTGCGGGTCGTCGGCGCCGACGGTGGCATTGAGGCCCTGAATGGCCTGGTCGAGGTCGAACAGCACGGTGCGTGCGCCATCGTTCTGCACCAGGCTCTCGATCCAGAAAAAGGAGGCCACCCGGGCGCCGCGGGTCACCGGGGTGACGCGGTGCAGGCTGCTCGACGGGTAGAGCACCATGTCGCCGGCCTCCAGCTTGACCGCCTGGATGCCGAAGGGGCCTTCGATCTCCAGCTCGCCGCCGTCGTACTCGTCCGGCTCGGCGAGAAACAGCGTGGCCGACAGGTCGGTGCGCAGCGACACGCCCGTGCCCGGCACATGCATCACCGCACTGTCGACATGCGCGCCGTAGGTGCCGCCGTCGGCGTAGCGGTTGAACTTGGGCGGGTAGATCTTGCCGGGCAAGGCGGCCGAGACGAACAGCGGCGTCTCGCCGAGGCGGCGCAATATGGCCTGCCCCAGCTCCACCGCCAGCGGCGACGCATCGTCAAGTTGCGCGTTGCGCTTCACCTGCCGCGCCAGCGTGCCGGCGGTGGCCAGGCCGTCCTGCCAGTTGGCGGCGTCGAGCCGCTCGCGGAAGCGTTTCACCTCCGCCTTGCTCAACACGTTTTCAATCGGGATCAACATCAGCGCTCTCGCAGATCAGGGAAGAATCGATATCGGCCAGCGTGGCGCAGCCGGCCATGGCCATGCACAGCTCAAGCTCCTGGTGCAGGGTGCGCAGCAGATGCGCTACGCCCAGCGCACCGGCCACGCTCAGGGCGTACACCTGCAGGCGGCCAACCAGCACCGCCGAAGCTCCCAGGGCCAGCGCCTTGAAGATGTCACTGCCGCTGCGCACACCGCTGTCGAGCAGCACCGGCAGGTCGCGGCCCACCGCCCGGCGGATGGCCGGTAGCGCAGCCAGGCTGGCGGGCACGCCATCGAGCGCGCGGCCGCCGTGGTTGGACACCACCAGCCCGGCCACGCCCGCCTCGCCCAGCGCCAGCGCATCGTCAGCACGCAGCACGCCCTTGACCAGCACCGGCAAGCGGGTGGCCGACAGCAGCCAACGCAGGTCGGCCCAGGTGGGCGCCTCGCGCATCGCGCCCTGGAAAATGACGCTCGCGTCGGCGGCCAGCGCCCGCTGCGGCGCCGCGCCGTAGCGCGCCAGATTGACCACGTCCGGCAATAACACGCCGGCGCGGAGTGCCCGCCGGCTGGGGCTTTGCACCGAGGCGTCGAGTGTGACCACCAGCGCGGTATAGCCGACCTGCTCGGCGCGCTGGATGAGGTCCAGCGTGGCCTCGCGCTTGGGCTGGAAGTACAGCTGAAACCACTTCTCGCCTTCACTGGCGCGGGCGATGTCTTCGATCGGGCAGGTGGCGAGCGTGCTCACCGTCAGGCAGGCGTCGGCGGCAGCGGCACCGCGTGCGGTGTCGATCTCACCGGCCGGATGCACCAGCGTCTGGTAGGCCAGCGGCGCCAGCGCGATGGGATGCCGCCACGCACGCCCGAACAGCGTGGTACGCGTATGCCCGGCGGTGACATCGCGCAGCAGCCGCGGCAGGATCTGCCAGCGGTCAAAGGCGCGGCGGTTGGCGCGCAGGGTGCGCTCCTCGCCGCTGGCGCCGGCGATATAGGCCAGCGCGGGCGCGGCGATGAACTGCGGCGCCAGCGCTTCGTAGTCGGCGGCGCAGAGGATGTCGCGCGGGATGTGGTCCAGCGTGGCGTGTGCGGCCATGACGCTCCCATCAATGCAAGAACGCCGGGCCACGCGGCCCGGCGCGGGACACCCGCTTTGCTCAGAAGTCGTAGTTGAGCGTCAGGCGGGCGTTGCGGGCATCGCCCATGTAGAGCATGGCGCCGGAGCGATAGGCCGCGAGGTAGTAGGACTCGTCGGTGACGTTGCCGATGTTCAGGCGCACGCTGGTGTTGCGGTCGATCTTGTAGGTCGCAAACAGGTCGAGCACGGTGTATTCGGGCACCTTGATGCTCAGCGACTCGGGCGACTCGGGCGTGCCGGAGAACTTCTTGCTCTGGTAGGTCACGTTGCCGCCAAAGCTGAACTTCGGCGTGGCCTGGTAGTTGAGCAGCACCGAGGCGGTGGTCTCGGGGAAGTTGGACAAGCCGTTGCCAACGCGCGTGCTGTCCTGCGAGCGCAGCCACTTGGCGTTCATGAAGGCCACGCCGCCCTGCGCGGTCAGCTTGGGCATGACTTCGCCAGCCAGCGACAATTCCACGCCACGCACCCGGTACTTGCCCGAGTTGATGGCGCCGATGTCGGTGTAGCTGGCGCCGCCAATCACTTCCATGACATCGCGCTTGGTCACCTGGAACACCGCGGCCGTGGCCAGCATGCGGCCGTTGTTGATGTTCCACTTGGTGCCCAGCTCGATGTTCTCGGACAGCTCGGGCTTGCTCTGCGCGAACAGCGCCTGGCGTTCGGCCGTGCTCAAGGTACCGCCCGGGCCGGTGGCGGGCACGCAGATGCCACCATAGTCGCAGGAGGTCACGTCCGATTCGCCGCCGTTGAAATCGCTGGCGGTGCTGTAGGTGAAGTACACATTGGCGTCGGGGCGGAACTTGTAGGTCAGGCCGAGGTGGCCATTCCACAGGCCGTCGTCGAGTTCCCACTCGGTCTTGGTGGTCGTCCCCGCCAGCGTGCGGTAATCGAAGCGGTCATAGCGCAGGCCGCCGAACAGCGTCCATTTGTCGTTCAGGTCGACGGTGTCCATGGCCGACAGGGAGATCGTCTTCACGTTCCAGTCGATGTCCGATTCACCCCGGCTGACCTGGCGGTTGAGCACGCTGTCGATGCCGGCCACATAGTTGCCCGAGGCATCGACGATGCAGCCGCTGTTGCTGGCACCACCGCCACGGCCGCTGGTGACGCAGTTCGAGGCGTTGCTGGTGTTGTACTGGCCGTTGAGCACGCTGTGGTCGGAGAACTCCAGGCCAAAGATGAACTCATGCTTCATCCCGGCGATGTCCTGCTCCACATACAGGTTGGTCTGGTTGGCGAAGTACTCGACCTCCTGCCAGCCCTGGTGGGTGCCGAGCACCACGGTGTCGTATACACCGCCCGGGTTGGTGGCGTGGGTGGTGGTGGCGCGGGCGCTGGTGGCGACATAGCCGTTGTCGGTGGTGCCGTAGCGGGTCAGGTTGGTGACGCGCACACTGGGGCTGATCTGGTACTTGGCACGCAGGGTGTAGGTATCGACGGTCGACTCGAGGAAGTCGCCCGACTGCGCATACACCGGGATATTGGTCTGCGGCTTGCCGTTGACCAGCCACGAGCCGAGGTCGGGCTTGTCGATGGCGTCGAGGTGGTAGTAGTCGGCCGTGATGTCGAGCTTCTCGGTCGGCTTGATGTTGAAGGACAGCGCCACGCCGTTGCGCTCGCGGTCGGCCGGGGCGCGGTCGGGCACGTCCTGGTAGCCGTGCAGCAGGTTCACCCGGATGGCGGCAGTGTCGGTCAGCACATAGTTGGTGTCGGCGCTCAGGCGGCGATAGTCGTCCGTGCCGATGCCGGCCGACAGCTTGGTGAAGTCCACATCGGTGGTGGCCTGCTTGGTCACCGCGTTGATCGCGCCACCGGTGGCGCCGCGGCCGGCGAAGGTCGAGCTCGGCCCCTTGGTGATCTCCAGCTGCTCGACGGCGAAGCTCTCACGCACCGTCATACCGGGGTCGCGCAGGCCATCGACAAACACGTCGCTGCGCGCTTCCTGGCCGCGGATGATGTAGCGGTCGCCAAAGGCGTTGCCGTTCTCGCCGGTGCCCAGCGTGATGCCCGGCTGGGCGCGCAGGATGTCGCGCAGGTCGCTGCGGCCGGTGTCGAGCATCTGCTGCTGGGTCAGCACGGTGATGGTCTGCGGCGTCTCGGCCAGCGGACGGGTGTGGCGCTCGTCGCCCGAGGTCTTGGCCTTGTAGGGCACGCCCGGTTCAGCATTGGGATTGGGGTCGATCGCGGTCTCCACCACGGTCACCGGCGCGAGCTGCTGGGTTTGCCCCGACTGCGCAAACGCGGCCGGCATCAGCACGGCAGTGGACACCCCCAGCGCCAACCCGGTACGCGCCACGGCGCCGGCCTGGGTTCGAGTCTGAACGCGAAAACTCGCGGGGATCTTGGTCTTGACGGTTTTGTCTTTCATGTCGCCCTGCAGCAAAAGCGCCAAAGCCCGGCGACAGGGGAAGACACAGACCAGCCATCCCGGCTCGCCGGCCAGGTGGCGCAGCGAACGCTGGCGGGACGCTTCCGGCACCCGGCGACACATCGTCCGGGCAGGGACGCTCAGCCTGTGCGCAACCTGCGCACCATCCTTCAGCGAAGGGGTTGAGTACGATTGGCTGGCGATGGCTGGCTATCGGGGAATTTTGTTCTGGATCAAGCGCACTCGATCCGGGCACAAGCGCGGCTCCGCACCGCACAATGCAAATGCGAATCTATCTTATTTACAAATTGAGATCAAGCCTTTCTTGCGCCGGGCGTGCCCGCGACATCGCGCGCATCACCGGCAGGGACGCGCCTCACCCGGCGGGCAGTGCGTCCCGCATCGCGCGCAACAGCACCTCGGCCGGCTGCGCACCGCTGAGGCCCACCGAATCGTTGAGGATGAAGCAGGGCACGCCATTAACCCCTCGGGCGCTGATCGCGTGGTGCTGGCGCTGCACGTCGTCCGCCAGTTCGGCGCCATCCAGCCAGGCCGCCAGGTCCGGCGCGCCGAGGCCGGCGTCGGCTGCCAGCGCGGCCAATACCTCGCTGCGGCCAATGTCCTGCCCTTGCTCGAAGTAAGCGCGGAAGATCGCCGCCACCAGCGCATCCACCCGGCCGGCCTCGGCCCCCGCGTTTTGCAGACGCAGGATCAGGCGATGCGCCTTGACCGTCGACGGCCGGCGACTGATCGCCGCGAAGTTGAAGTGCGCGCCACTGCCCTCGGCCGCTGCGCTCACCTGCGCCTGCAAGCCTTTCACCGCCGCCATGCTGCCGAACTTGCGCACCAGGTGCTCGTGGTAGGCGTGGCCCGCGTCCGGCATGTCCGCATCGAGCAGGAACGGCCGGTGGCGGAGCACCACCTGCACGTCGGGGCGCTGCTCGGCCAGCGCCGCCAGCGCGGCCTGAAGCCGCGCCGTGCCCACATGGCACCACACGCACACGAAATCGGCGACCACATCGATGCTCAGCGCGGGCATCTCGACAGAGGCATTGGTCGTATCGCTCAAACTGCATTCTCCTGACAGCGCGCTCGGTCGCGCGCTGATCATTGTCGCCCCCGCAGGGCGGGTTTCAACCCGTCATGGTCGGCCAAAGCCGACCCGACACGGCATCAAGACGTCGCAAACCTGGCAGACACGGACAGCCATTCAAGGTTCCACACCGGGCCCCGTGGCGCGATCGTGATCGCGCGCCTCAAACACAAATTTTATCGACACCGACGCCTCCCGCGCCGCCACTGGCATCGCGCCCTCAAGCACGCTTTTGCCGCCCGCACCGCCGCTTGACACCCGCGCCCCAGCGACAACAATGAGAGCATTCCCCGCGTGTTTTGCCCCCCTCATGTCCGCTTCACCCGCCGCCCTCGATGCCCTGCTCCAACGTGCCGACCTGTGGCGCGGGGGCGGCTGCGCGCCTCATGCCGAGGCGGCGCTGGCCAGTGGCTTTGCCGCGCTCGACGCGGTGCTGCCCGACGGCGGCTGGCCCTGTGGCGGGCTGACCGAAGTGCTCGCCGGCGGCCTCGGCATCGGCGAGCTGAGCCTGTTCCTGCCCGCCCTGCGCCAGCTCGAGGCCGAGGCCGGCTGGATCGTCATCGTCGCCCCGCCGGCGCAAGTGCACGCCCCGGCCTGGCAGGGGCTCGGCCTGCCGCTGTCACGCCTGCTGGTGGTCGAGGCCGAAGGCGCCGACGCCGCCTGGGCGTGCGAACAACTGCTTGGCAGCGGCGCGCTGGCCGCCCTGCTCGCCTGGCTGCCCAGCGCCGACGCCCGCGCCCTGCGCCGCCTGCAACTGGCCAGCAGCAGCACCCGTTGCCTGAGCCTCGTCTTCCGCCCCGAGCGCGTCGCCCCGCAGCCCTCGCCCGCCCCGCTGCGCCTCGCACTGCGCGGTAGCGACAGCGGCGTGCAGGTCGAGCTCCTCAAGCGCCGCGGCCCGCCGCTGGCCAAGCCGCTTTGCCTCGCCATCGAGCGCCCGCTGCCGTGGTCGCGGCTGACCCGCGGCGCGCCGGCCGCCACACCTGTTCGCCGGGAGCCGCACGTCGCCTGACGGCCCTGACCCATGCAGTGGCTGGCGATTCATTTTTTCCGTCTCCCCGTCGAGGTGCTGGCCCTGCCTGCGCCGGCGGTCGCCATTGCGCAGCAGCGCATCGTCGCGGCCGACACCGCGGCGGCCGCGGCCGGCGTGCGTCCCGGCCAGCGCCTGGCCGACGCCCTCGCCCTGCTGCCCGGCCTGCGCCCGCATGAGCGCCAGCGCGCGCGCGAAGTCGCTGCACTTGAATCGCTGGCCTGCTGGGCCGGCAACTTCACCCCGACGGTCAGCCTCGCGCCGCCCGACACCGTGCTGCTCGAGATCGGCGGCTGCCTGCAGTTGTTTGGCGGGCTGGAACCGCTGCTGGGCAAAATCCGCGACGGCGCCGCAGCGCAAGGCCTGAGCCTGCGCCTGGGCCTCGCCGCCACCCCGCTCGCCGCTCGCTGGCTCACCCACGCCGACAGCACCGTCGCGCACTGGCAGGCGGCCCTCGCCACCTTGCCGGTCGACGTGCTCGGCCTCAGCGACGCCGCCGAACGCCGCCTGCACGCGCTTGGCCTGCGCACGCTGGCGCAGCTCTTTGCCCTGCCCGGCGCCACCGTCGGCCATCGTTTCGGCCAGGCCCTGCCGCTGCAACTGGCGCAGGCGCGCGGCGAACTGCCCGACCCCCAGCCGCCCTTCGCCTTCCCCGAGCGCTTCGTGCAGCGGCTTGAGCTGCCGGCCAAGGTCGAGGTGGCCGATCATCTGCTCTTCGCCGCCCGCCGCCTGCTGATGGCGCTGGCCGGCTGGCTGCAGGCGCGACAGCTCGGCATCACCACCTGCACCCTGGTGCTCGACCACGAAGATATCCCCGCCACGCAGTTGCCGCTCGGCTTTGCCTCGCTCACCCGCGACAGCGAGCGCCTGATCCGCGTCGCCCGCGAGCAGCTCGAACGCCATCGCCTCGCCGCCCCGGTCACCGAACTGCAACTGCAGGCCGACGCCCCGCAGGCCATGGCCGGCAGCAGCGTGGCGCTGTTCGGCCAGCAAGACGCGGGCAACATCGCCCCGGTCATCGAACGCCTGCGCGCCCGCCTCGGCGACGCCGCCGTGCACGGCCTGGCGGTGCACGATGACCACCGCCCCGAGTGCGCCACCCGCGCCGTACCCTGGCCCGAGCCGACCGATGCGCCCGACACCGCCCCCCCGCCGCGTCCGCTGTGGCTGCACGCCAAACCGCAGGCGCTGCACGAAGTCGCCGGCCGGCCCACCTACGCCGGCGCCGCGCTCAAGCTGCTGACTCGCGCCGAGCGCCTGGAGAGCGGCTGGTGGGACCAGGACGAAGCCACCGGCGACCTGCGCCGGGACTACTTTGTTGCCACCACCACGCAGGGCGCGTGGCTGTGGATCTACCGCGACGCCCACGGCTGGTGGCTGCATGGCCAGTTCGCTTGATTCGGCAAAACGGGCTTCGCGGCCGGCCTACGCCGAGCTGCACTGCGTGTCCAACTACAGCTTTCTGCGCGGCGCCTCGCACCCCGAAGAGCTGGTCGAGCGCGCCTGGCAACTCGGCTATCGCGCCCTGGCGATCACCGATGAATGCTCGCTGGCTGGCGCGGTGCGCGCGCATGAAGGCCTCAAGCTCGCCGCCGAAAAATTCAATGCCGACCCGGCCAAATTCAAACTCATCTACGGCGCCGAATTCACCCTCGCCTGCGGCCTGAAGCTGGTGGTGCTGGCCTGCAACCGCGCCGGTTACGGCAACCTCTCGGCACTCATCACGCTCGGCCGCCGCCGCGCCGACAAGGGCAGCTACCATCTCAGCCGCGGCGACATCGACGCCCTCGCCCCCGCCGCCGCGCTGCCCGACTGCCTCTCCCTCTGGCTGCCGCACGAGGCCGCCACCGAGGTAGACGCGCGCTGGTTTGCCGAGCGCTTTGCCGGCCGGGGCTGGGTCGGCGTCGAGCTGCACAGCGGGCCGGACGACACCGCCCGCCTCGCCCGCCTGCGTGCGCTGGCCGACGCGGCAGCCCTGCCACTGGTGGCCGCCGGCGATGTGCACATGCACCGCCGCGCCCGCCGCCCGCTGCAAGACACACTCACCGCGCTGCGCCACAAAACCACCGTGTTCGAGGCCGGCCGGCGGCTGTTCCCCAACGCCGAGCGCCACCTGCGCCACCCGCTGCGCCTGGCCCGGCTCTACCCGCCCGAGCTGCTCGCCGAGACCACCCGCATCGCCGATCGCTGCCAGTTCTCGCTCGGCGAGCTGCGCTACGAGTATCCGCAAGAGGTCGTCCCCGCCGGCGACACCGCCACCACCTATCTGCGCCGCCTCACCGAGGCCGGGCTGCTCACCCGCTACCCCGACGGCGTGCCCGCCGAGGTGGCGCGCACCGCCAACAAAGAGCTCGCGCTGATCGCCGAGCTGCGCTACGAGCCCTTCTTCCTGACGGTGTACGACATCGTCTGCTTCGCCCGCAGCCAGGGCATCCTGTGTCAGGGGCGCGGCTCGGCGGCCAACTCGGTGGTGTGTTTCGCGCTCGGCATCACCGAGGTCGACCCGCAGCGCGCGGCCTTGCTGTTCGAGCGCTTCCTCTCCCGCGAACGCGGCGAAGCGCCGGACATCGATGTCGACTTTGAGCACGAGCGGCGCGAAATCGTCATCCAGTACATCTACCGCAAATACGGCCGCGAGCGCGCCGCGCTGGCCGCCACCGTCATCCGCTACCGCACCCGCGGCGCCGTGCGCGACGTGGGCCGCGCGCTCGGCTTCAGCCCCGAGCAGATCAGCGCCCTCACCCGCTCCATGGCCTGGTGGGACAAGCGCGACCAGCTCCCCCAGCGCCTGCGCGAGATCGGCCTCGACCCCGCCAGCCCGCGCGTATCCAAATGGCTGGCGCTCACCGAGCAGCTCGTCGGCACGCCGCGCCACCTGTCGCAGCACGTGGGCGGCTTCATCATCTCCGACGGCCCGCTGGCGCGCCTGGTGCCGGTCGAAAACGCCGCCATGGCCGAGCGCTCCGTCATCCAGTGGGACAAGGAAGACCTCGAATCACTCGGCCTGCTCAAGGTGGACGTGCTCGCGCTGGGCATGCTCTCGGTCATCCGCCGCGCGCTCGATCTGGTCAGCCAGCGGCGCGGCACGCCGGTGACAATGGCCGACATCCCCGCCGACGACGCCGCCACCTTCGAGGCGCTGTGCAATGCCGACTCGGTCGGCGTGTTTCAGGTCGAATCACGCGCGCAAATGAGCATGCTGCCGCGCCTCAAACCACGTCAGTTTTACGATCTGGTGGTGCAAGTGGCCATCGTCCGGCCCGGCCCGATCCAGGGCGACATGGTTCATCCCTACCTCATCCGCCGCAACCACCCCGCCGAAGCCGCACGCGAGATGGACCGGCTGCCCACCGCCGTGCGCGCCGTGCTCGAACGCACGCTGGGCGTGCCGATTTTTCAGGAACAGGTGATGAAGCTGGCCGAAGTCGCCGCCGGCTTCACCCCCGGCGAGGCCGACGAGCTGCGCCGCGCCATGGCCTCGTGGCGGCGCAAAGGCCACATGCAGCAGTTCAAGGACAAGCTGCGCGCCGGCATGGCCGAGCGCGGCTACACGCAGGAATTTGCCGACGCCCTGTGCCGGCAGATTGAGGGCTTTGGCGAATACGGCTTTCCCGAATCGCACGCCGCCAGCTTCGCGCTGCTCGCCTACGCCTCAGCCTGGCTCAAATGGCACGAGCCCGAAGCCTTCCTGTGCGCCCTGCTCAACAGCCAGCCCATGGGCTTCTACCGCCCCGCCCAACTGGTGCACGACGCCCAGCGCCACGGCGTGCGCGTGCGCCCGGTCGACATCACCCGCAGCACCTGGGACAGCACGCTCGAGCCCAGCGGCGCCCTGCACGCGCGCCCCGCCGTGCGCCTCGGCCTGCGCGAAATCGCCGGCCTCAACCATGCGGCCGGCGCCCGCATCGACGCCGCCCGCGCCCAGGCCCCCTTCACCTCGCTGCACGACCTCGCCCACCGCGCCGACCTGAGCCGCGCCGACCTCGACCGCCTCGCTGCCGCCGACGCCCTCAAAGCCCTCAGCGGCCACCGCCGCGCTGCGCTGTGGCAAACCAGCGGCCTGCACCGCCAGGGCGATCTCTTCGACACCGCCCCGCCGCAAGAAGCCACCGTGCGCCTGCCCGAAGCCAGCGAAGGCGAAACCATCCTCACCGACTACGCCAGTCTCGGCTTCAGCCTCGGCCGCCACCCCCTCGCCCTGCTGCGCGAGCAACTCACCGAGCGCCGCTTCCTCCCCGCCGACACCCTCCAGCACCTGCCCCACGCCGCCCTCGTGCGCGCCGCCGGCATCGTCACCTGCCGCCAACGCCCCGGCACCGCCAGCGGCATCGTCTTCGTCACCCTCGAAGACGAAACCGGCATGAGCAACATCGTCGTCTACTCAGACCTCGCCGAACGCCAGCGCCAGATCCTCCTCGGCGCCCGCCTGCTCGGCGTCTACGGCCAACTCCAACGCGACGGTCGCGTGGTGCATGTGCTGGCGAAACGGCTGGTGGATCTGACGGACTGGATGGCGGAATTGACCACGCGCAGTCGGGATTTTCATTGAGGGAGTTGGGTGTCGAACGCACTGCGCCGGTCTATCCGTCCGCACGGATAGACGCGCCAACCGTCGCACCAAGTTGCATTTATTGCGTTTAATGCGTTTAATGCGTTTAATGCGTTTAATGCGTTTAATGCGTTTAATTCACTTAAAAACTCGCCCAGCAAGCGCGCCGAATGTCGTGCCCTCGGCATGACAATGAAAAACGACATGGGGAGAATCATGGAAACCATCAAACGCCCGAGCAAGGCATTGCCACGCCTGGAAACGACGGCAGAGCAGGAGATGGCACTCGCTGCGCAAAAGTGCATCATGGAAGCGCTCGACCGCTCCCGCGCCCCATCGATCAGGCTGGTCGCCAATGGCAACGAGGGCGCCACACTCGAACTGCCGCCGGCCGCCTTGCGTGTTATCGGTCAGGTCCTGGGTCTGATGAGCCAGGGCAAACCCTTCACGCTGGTACCCAACGACCACGAACTCTCGACGGTTGAAGCCGCCCGCGTACTCAACGTGTCCCGCCCCTTCCTGATCAAGGAAATCGACGCCGGCCGTCTGCCCTGCCACAAGGTCGGCACCCACCGACGCATCACCGTCTCCGATCTGGAAAGCTACCGCCAGAAGCTGCGCGCCGAACGCGAAGCCGCCCTCGACGCCATGGCTGGCGACGCCGACGATCTGGGGCTCGACTACTGATGGCAGGGCACGCGAACTTCACCGCCTTGCTCGATGCCAACACCCTCTATCCCATCCTGACCTGCGATGCGCTCCTCAGCCTGGCAAGCACCGGCCTGTTTGCCGCCAAGTGGAGCGAGCGTATCGAGCAGGAGTGGATTCGAAATCTGGAGGCAGATCGGCCTGAACTGGCCGGAAAACTCCTCACTCGACGCGACCATATGCGTTGCGCCGCGCTCGACTGGGAGGTGCCGGAGCCGGCCATCGCTGAGATCCTCCCCTGCCTCACCCTCCCCGATCCCAACGACGCCCACGTACTGGCTGCCGCCATCGCCGGCCACGCAGACTGCATCATCACCTTCAACCTCAGAGACTTCCCCGAACCCGCGCTCGAACCCTTCGGGATCGAAGTCATCCATCCCGACCGCTTCATCGTCAGCCAGCTCGATCTCGACTACATCCCCGCGATCACTGCACTGAAGAAAATGCGACAGCGCCGCAAGCGCCCGCCCCTGTCTCCTGAAGCCTTCGCCGACGCCTTCGAGCGCAACGGCCTGCCCTCCGTCGCCACACGGCTTCTTGAGGCATCTGAACTCATTTGAACGGTTCCGCCGCGACATGTTTGCTGTTCACGCTGGAACCGCCGATCTGCACCGAACAACTAAAGCCCGTGCGACGCCATTTCGAAATCCATCCGGAAGTTGTTCGCCGCCACTTTCATGCACGTGAGATAGTGCTGGCCTTCCGGTGTTTTCAGGTAGCGGACGATGGCTTGCCGTACTTGACGCTTGGCCCATTTTACGGGGCTGGATACGTCCCATGGCCGGGGGACGAGATGCATCGCGCGGGTACATGCTTCGCTTGCGGTGATCATTCGGCCGAGGACATCGTAGGTGTTTGGGGTGATCGCCCACGTTCTGGCGACCGGGCCATAGAACCGGGACAGGACATCGCGTACTTCCGTACTTTCTTCTTGCGTGATGGCATCCATGACACCTCCCTATTGAATCTGAACGGCTGACAGGATGGTTTCGAATGCGGCGCGATCAATGCCCCGGATGAGTCCGTTAAGAACGTAGTTCGGTTGGTCTGCGCGGATCACGTAGAAATGGTGTCTGTCGCCCTTGCCATAGGCAAAGACTTCGGCAGCGCTGCCGAAGGACGCATGCAGTCGATAGTCCTGCTGCGCTAGCTGGAGCCCGGCCAGATAGTCGCAACCCATTTTGTCCAGGCCATGAAATATCGCGCGGTAGAAATCGGCAGGGCTTGCGCCTGCACGGTGCGGGGCGACGGTCTCCATGGTTTCGTAGGCGATGCCGCCACTGACACCCCCCGAGTGATTGCCGAAAACCACACTGCCATGGGGCTGGCTGCCCCACTTCGAGAAGCCTGCTGGAATGCGAAAAATCGCAACCGGCTGCATGGCGAGTTCAACGGAGAAGCGTTCGTTTTGAGCCTGCCCCATAGCACCGGGCACGAACTCGGTAAAACGCGGCACTTCGCACGTCTCGGCCGTAGCCATGAGGGGCACAAGCAATATGGCAAGTGCGCCAACGCAGGTTCTCGACAACATGGGAAGCCTTGTTTGGAAGAGGTGTCGGATTAAGTCGGTTCAAAAGCAGGCAGACTAGAAGGGCGCCAGAGCAATGTCAAATCAATAACCCAGCAACATCATCCATGATCAAGAATGGCCGACACAAGGGCCACGGTCGGAGCGCCTGCCACGGGCGCTGGGTCAGGCCAAGACATACGACATTTGGCGCAAACCATCGCTGTTTTTTTAACCAGCGCCCTCGCCCCGATACTTCACCAACCGATCCCCACGAAACGCCTGCTTGAACAGAATCGGCGTCAAAAAGGTGGTGAGGATGCCCATCAGCACCAGCGTGGAGAACATCGTCGGGCCGATGAAGCCTTTCTGGTAGGCGATGCCGGCGACGACCAGTTCCATCACGCCGCGGCCGTTCAGCACGCACCCGAGGCCGATGGCTTCGCGGTTGGCCATGCCGACGATGCGCCCACCCAGCCAGCCGGCGAACAGCTTGGTGAGGATGGACACCACGATGACGACGGCGGGGAAACCGAACTCGCTGAAGGCTTCGGGGTGGAACTCCAGGCCGAGGTAGGCGAAGAAGATCGGCGCGAGGAAGCCGCTGGTGATGGAAGCCAGGGTGGCGCGCAGGTCTTCGTAGCGCGAGGCGAGGAAGTGGCGCTTGTCGAGGAACAGGGCGCCGAAGAAGGCGCCGATCACGAAGTGGAAGCCGAGCGCCTCGCTGATGGTGCCGAAGACCAGCACGAAGATGATCACGATGCCGAACAATGCCTCGGGGCCGAAGACGCGGATCAGCGATTCGGGCACGGCGTGGATGGAGATGTCGCGCTTGTCCAGCCAGGTGAGCAAGCCGTTCATCGACAGCACGACCAGCGCCAGCGCGCCGAGCTTGAGCGTGGCGATACCGACGGCGCCGGCGGCGTCGGCCAGGTTCAGGCTCTGCGGCATGTTGAGCACGATACCGAGAATGAACAGCGCAGCCACATCGTTGGCCACGGCGGTGGCCAGTGCGTATTTGGCCACCCGGGTGTGCAGGATGCCCAGGCTCTCGAGCAGCTTGACGGCCACGGGCAAGGCGGTGATGGAGATGCACAGCCCGAGGAAGATCATGCGCATCACGTCCTGACCGTAGGCCGCGGCCACCGCGGCCCCGCCGATGAACGGGATCAGGAAGCTCAGCGCGGCGAGCAGCAGTCCCCGCCCGCGCATGGCCTCGAGGATGTCGGCAAAGCGGATCTCGAGCCCGGCGTTGAGAATGATCAGGAAGATCGCCAGCTCGGTGACCCCCGACAGCGCAGCGTTGGGGGTGATGAGGTTGAGTAGCGCGGGCCCGAGCAAAATGCCGGCGAGGATCTCGCCGATCATCTCGGGTTGTTTGTATCGCGCAAACAGGCGCCCCAGCAGCCGCGCCGCGACGATGAGGACGAGAAGGCTGGAGAGCAGCGACACGATGGGCACCTGCAGACACAGGGGGCGCTGAGCTTATCACGCCGTCTGTGTGCCGGCGCTGCGGCAAGAATGTAACGAAATGGCGGCCGGGCGCCAGGCCCGCTTCGCGCCCTCCGGCATGGCGGGCGCCGGCCCGGCGCGGTGACCCCGCCGCTTACCACGCAATCACAAAAAACGCCGCACAATCCTTTAAACTACCGGGTTTTCGGTCAATCCCTCCTGGATACGGGATTGATGTCATGCACAGCTCGGGGGCACCCATGATCTCGGTTGAAAAAATCGGTGGCACGTCGATGTCGGCGTTTGGCGATGTGTTGCGGCACATCATGTTGTACGACAAGGCGCGCATCAACGGCCGCATCTATGTGGTGTCTGCCTATTCGGGCGTGACCAACCAGCTGCTCGAACACAAGAAAACCGGCGAGCCGGGCATCTACGCCCTGTTTGCCAATGGCGACGACTACCACGGCGCGCTCAACGGCCTGGCGACGAGCCTGAAGGCGCTGAACGCCGGCTTTGCCGAACTGGGCCTGCCGCTGGAGGTGGCCGACGCCTTTGTCGACACCCGCATCGGCGAGGCCAAGAAATACCTCGAAGCCATGCACCATGTGCTGGCCAGCGGCTACCTCAACCGCGCCGACGTGCTGCTGGCAGCGCGCGAGGTGCTGGCCTCGATCGGCGAGTCGCACAGCGCCTTCAACGCGGTCGAGATGCTCAAGGCCAACGGCGTCAATGCCATCCTGCTCGACCTCGCCGGCTTCCACGACGACGAGGCGTGGACCATCGACGAGCGCATCCACAACAGCTTCAAGGGCCTCGACCTGGCCAGCAACGTGGTGGTGGCCACCGGCTACACCAAGGGCGTCGAGGGCATCATGCGCGAGTTCGACCGCGGCTACTCCGAGGTCACCTTCAGCAAGATCGCGGTCGAGGTGCGCCCGACCGAGGCCGTCATCCACAAGGAGTTCCACCTCTCCTCCGCCGACCCCAACATCGTCGGCCTCGAGAACGCGGTGATCGTCGGCGCCACCAACTACGATGTGGCCGACCAGCTCGCCGACGTCGGCATGGAAGCCATCCACCCCAAGGCCGCCAAGCCGATGGAGCGCGCCGGCATCCCCATCCGCCTGAAGAACACCTTCGAGCCCGAACACCCCGGCACGCTGATCACCAAGGACTACGTCGGCGAGCGCGCCCGCGTCGAGATCGTCACCGGCAGCGACAAGGTCACGCTGGTCGAGATCCACGACCCGAGCATGGTCGGCACCGTCGGCTTCGACCTCGGCATCATGGAGATCTTCCGCCGCCACAAGGCCTCCTACATCCTCAAGGCCACCAACGCCAACTCCATCGCCCACCTGCTGTGGGACCGCTCGGTCACCCGCGCGCTGATCGACGAACTGGAAGCCAACTACCAGGTGGTGACGGTCAAGCCCAGCGCCATCGTGTGCACCATCGGCTCGAACATCAGCATCCCAGGCGTGCTGGCCCGCGCCGCGCAAGCCCTGGCCGATGCGCAGGTGAATGTGAACTGCGTGTCGCAGACGCTGCGCCAAGTGAACATGCAGTTCATCATCGAGCGCGAGGACTACAAAAAGTCCATCATCGCCCTCAACCACTCGCTGTGCGTCAATTCGGGCACCCCGGTGCCGGTGGCCTGAGGCCGCGGCAACCGCGCGCGAGGCGGCCTGCGGGCCGCCTCTTTTTTTGCTGAGGCCAACCGCCGCCCGCAGGGCCACGCGCTTCGGCTATCCTTCAGCCACTGTCCGCCGCCCGTCTGTCGATGACTTCTGCATTCACCCCGTCCGACCTGCCCACCGGCCTCATGCTCGTTCACGGCAACCAGGCCGAGTCGCTGCGCGACCTGATGGTGAGCTGGATGCGGCGCTACCCGCTGGCGCCGCTGGAGAGCGAGGTGGTGCTGGTGCAGAGCAACGGCATCGCCCAGTGGCTGCGCCTGTCGCTGGCCGCCGACCCGCAGGCCGGCGGCTGCGGCATTGCCGCCGGGCTCGACTTCCTGCTGCCCTCGCGCTTCCTGTGGCAGGCCTACCGCGCCGTGCTCGGGCGCGAGGCCGTGCCCGAAACCTCGCCCTTCGACAAATCCCGCCTGCAATGGCGGCTGATGCGCCTGCTGCCGGCCCGGCTCGACACGCCGGACTATGCCCCACTCAAACGGTTTCTCGACCACGACAGCGACCTGCGCAAGCGTTTCCAGCTCGCCGAGCGGCTGGCCGATCTATACGACCAGTACCAGGTCTACCGTGCCGACTGGCTGGCCGCCTGGGCCGCCGGCGAGGACGTGCTGATCGACGCCAGCGGCCAGGCCCGCCCGCTGGCCGACGACCAGCGCTGGCAGGCCGCACTGTGGCGCGCGGTGCTGGCCGATGTGGGCGACACCGCGTCCGGCGCCGGCCGGGCCTCGGTGCACGACGCCTTCATGGCCGCCGCCGACGCCTGGCGCGACGCCCCCCGCCCCGCCGGCCTGCCGCGCCGGGTGATGGTGTTCGGCATCTCCTCGCTGCCGCGCCAGTCGCTCGAAGTGCTCGCCGCGCTGGGCCGCTGGTCGCAGGTGCTGATGTGCGTGCAGAACCCCTGCGAGCACTACTGGGCCGACATCGTCGCCGGCAAGGACCTGCTGCGCGGCGAGGCCGCCCGCCAGCGCAAGCGCACCGGCGCACCGGCGGTGCTGTCCGACGCTCTCCTGCACCTGCACGCCCACCCGCTGCTGGCCGCCTGGGGCAAACAGGGGCGCGACTTCATCGCCCTGCTCGACGAACACGACAGCGCCGAAGCCCGCCAGCACTACGCCCGCCACTTCGACGCCATCGGCCAGCGCATCGACCTGTTCTCGCCCCCCGGCACCGCCCACCTGCTCGGCCAGCTGCAGGACGACATCCGCGCCCTGCGCCCGCTGCCCGAAACCCGCGCCCAGTGGGGGCCGGTCGACCCGGCGCGCGACACCTCGATCCGCTTCCATGTCGCGCACGGCCCGCAACGCGAGATCGAGATCCTCCACGATCAGCTGCTCGCCGCCTTCAACGCCGACCCCACGCTGCGCCCGCGCGACGTGATCGTGATGGTGCCCGACATCGACCAGTACACCCCGCACATCAAGGCGGTGTTCGGCCTGCTCGACGCGCACGACCCGCGCGCCATCCCGTTCAGCCTGGCCGACCAGAGCCGCCGCCACGACACCCCCTTGCTCGCCGCCCTCGCCCTGCTGCTCGACCTGCCGCAGTCGCGCCTGGGCGCCAGCCAGGTGCTCGACCTGCTCGAAGTGCCCGCCCTGCGTGCGCGCTTCGGCATCGCCGAGGGCGACCTGCCCCTGCTGCACCGCTGGATCCGCGGCGCCAACGTGCGCTGGGCACTGCATGACGCACACCGCCGCAGCCTCGATCTGCCTCCAGGCACCGCCGAGGCCGCCCCCAACACCTGGCTGTTCGGCCTGCGCCGCATGCTGCTCGGCTACGCCGCCGGCGACAACACCCAGCCGTGGCAAGGCATCGAGCCCTATGGCGAGGTCGGCGGCCTCGACGCCGCCGCGCTCGGCCCGCTGGTACAGCTGCTCGAACACCTCGACACCACCTGGCAGGCCCTGCGCGACCCCGCCCCCGTGGCCGGCTGGTGCGCGCGCTTCCGCCAGCTCATGACCGACTTCTTCGCCGCTGACGACGGTGACGAAGCCCTCCGCCTGATGCAGCTCGACACCGCCCTGCAGCGCTGGCAGGAGGCCACCGACGAGGCCGCGCTGGACGACGCCCTGCCCATCTCCGTGGCCGCGGAATACTGGCTCAGCTGCCTCGACGAGCGCGGCCTGTCACAACGCTTCTTCGCCGGCGCGGTCACCTTCGCCACCCTCATGCCGATGCGCGCCATCCCCTTCCGCCAGGTGTGCCTGCTGGGCATGAACGACGGCGACTACCCGCGCACCCGCATCCCCATGGATTTCGACCTGATGGGCCGCGACTACCGCCCCGGCGACCGCTCCCGACGCGAGGACGACCGCTACCTGTTCCTCGAAGCCCTGCTCTCCGCGCGCGACCGGCTGCACATCTCCTGGGTCGGGCGCAGCATCCACGACAACACCCCGCGCCCCCCCTCGGTGCTCGTCGGCCAGCTGCGCGACCACCTCGCCGCCGGCTGGCGTAGCGCCGACGCCGGCACGCCGCTGCTCGACGCCCTCACCATCGAGCACCGCCTGCAGCCCTTCAGCCGCGACTACTTCCCCGCCACACCCGAGGCCTCGCCGCTGTTCACCTACGCCCATGAGTGGCAGGGGAACGCACCGCCAGCCCCCACCGCGCCGGCGACGCTGCCGCTGATGGCACGCGACGAACCGCTCAGCCTGCGCGAGCTGGGCGACTTCCTCAAGGACCCGGTCAAGGCCTTCTTCCGCCAGCGGCTCAAGGTCCGCTTCGAGGGCGACGACCCCACCAGCGAGGATGTCGAGCCCTTCGAACTCGACGGCCTCGACACCTGGGCCCTGCAAGCCGAGCTGATCGATGCCCAGGTCGCCGCCATCGCCGACGGGCACCCCCTCGAGGCTGCCCGCAGCACCACCCTGGCGCGCATCCGGCGCCGCGGCGAGCTGCCCGCCGGCGCCTTCGGCGAAGCCACCGCCAGCGCCCTGCTCGCCCCCATGGCCACCTTGTTCGACGCCTACGCCGAGGCCCTCGCCCGCTGGCCCGAGCCGGTGGCCGACGATGTCGAGATCCACTTCGAGCACACGCTGGCCGGCCAGCCGCTGGCCATCGCCGACTGGCTCGGCGGCCTGCGCCGCAATGCTGACGGCGCGCACGGCCGCGTGGTGCTGGAGAACAGCACGCTGATCAAGCAGCGCAAATACCGCGGCGACAAGATGATCCACCACTGGGTCAGCCATCTCGCCGGCCAGCTCGTCGGCGACGGCCTCACCACCGAGGTCATCAGCAAGGCCGGCAGCATTACCCTCGAGCCGCTCGACCCCGACACCGCCCGCCAGCACCTCGCCACCGTGCTCGGCGCCTGGCAGCAGGGCATGCGCCGCCCGCTGCCGCTGGCCGTGCGCACCGCCTTCGCCTGGCTCGCCGCCCTGCCCAAGCCCGCCGCCGCCAGCGGCCCCGACGGCGCGCGCCTGCTCGACGGCGCCGCCCACGCCGCCCGCGCGGTGTTCGAACCCGGCTACAACAGCGCCGGCGAACTCGGCGAGAGCCCCTACCTGCAGCGCGTGTGGTCGAGCTTCGACGCGCTCGCCGACGACGGCGAGTTCGCCGAGCTGGCCGAAACCCTGCTGCGCCCGCTGCAGCGCGCCATGCCCGTCAAGCCCACGGAGCGGCCCGACACATGACGCCCCGCTCACTCGACCCCCTCCGCTTCCCGCTCACCGGCAGCCAGCTCATCGAAGCGAGCGCCGGTACCGGCAAGACCTACACCATTGCCGCCCTGTATGTGCGCCTGGTGCTCGGCCACGGCGGCGAGGCCGCCTTTGCCCGCCCGCTCACCCCGCCCGAGATCCTGGTCGTCACCTTTACCGAAGCGGCCACCCAGGAACTGCGCGAGCGCATCCGCCACCGGCTCTCGGACGCCGCCAACGCCTTCCTCGCCACCCCGGACGACGCCCCCACCGGCGACGCCCTGCTCGACGCGCTGCGCGCCGACATCCCGCCCGACCACTGGCCGACCTGCGCCCGCCGCCTGCAGCTGGCCGCCGAGTGGATGGACGAAGCGGCGGTGTCCACCATCCACGGCTGGTGCAACCGCATGCTGCGCGAGCACGCCTTCGACAGCGGCAGCCTGTTCACCCAGGCCCTCGAAACCGACCAGAGCGAGCTGCTCGCCGAAGTGGTGCGCGACTACTGGCGCTGCCACATGGTGCCGCTGGGCACCGAGGCCGCCGCCGAAGTGCTGCGCTGGTGGGCCACCCCCGAGGCCCTGCAGTCCGAGATCGGCGCGCTCATCGGCCACACCGGCGACCTGGCCAGCGCCGACGCCGCCCCGGCCGAGCTGCTGCACCGCGTGCTCGGCGAACGCGCCGCCGCGCTGCAAGATCTCAAGGCCCCCTGGGCTAACTGGGTAGATGCGCTGCAAGCCCTGCTCGACGACGCCCGCGAGCGCAAGGCCTTCAACGGCACCAAACTCAAGAAGAACAACTACGACAGCTGGCTGGCCCGCCTCGCCGCCTGGCGCGACGACCCCGACAGCCTCGACCCCGGCCTCACCGACGCCGCCAAGACCCGCCTCACCGACGCCGGGCTGCGCGAGGTGTGGAAAGACGGCACGCCGCCGCAACACCCCGCGCTCGACGCCCTCGCCGCGCTCGACGGCGCCCTCGCCGCGCTGCCCGTGGCGCGCAACGACCTGCTCATCCACGCCGCGCACTGGGTCGCCGAACGCTTCGCGCTTGAACAGCAGCGCCGCGCGCAGATGGGCTTCAACGACCTGCTCACCCGGCTCGCCGCCGCCCTCGCCGGCCCCAATGGCGCCGCCCTGGCCGGGCGCATCCGCGACAGCTTTCCGGTCGCGCTGATCGACGAGTTCCAGGACACCGACCCGGTCCAGTACGCCATCTTCGACGCCATCTACCGTATCGCCGCGCCCCCGGCCGACACCGCGCTGGTCCTCATCGGCGACCCCAAGCAGGCGATCTACGCCTTCCGCGGCGCCGACATCCACACCTACCTCGTCGCCCGCCGCGCCTGCGCCGGCCGGCTGCACACCCTGGCCCGCAACTACCGTTCCACCGTCGACATGGTCGCCGCCGCCAACCGCTGCTTCCGCTTTGCCGAAGACCGCCCCGACGGCGAGGGCGCCTTCCTGTTCAACGCCATGGGCGACAACCCCGTGCCCTTCGTCGATGCCGAAGCACAGGGGCGCAAGACCGCCTTCCGCCTCGCCGGCCAGACACCGCCCGCACTCACCGCCTGGTGGCTGGCCCCGGCCGACGACGGCAAGCCCGTCGCCAAGGGCAGCTACATCCAAACCCTGGCCGAGGCCTGCGCCACCGAGATGGTGCGCCTGCTCGCCCTCGGCCAGGCCGGCGAGGCCGCCTTTGTCGGCCCCGACGGCACGCAGCCGCTGCGCCCGGCCGACATGGCGGTGCTGGTCAACAACCGCAACGAGGCCGCCGCCATCCGCGGCGCGCTGGCCGTGCGCGGCGTGCGCAGCGTGTATCTGTCCGACCGCGACTCGGTCCTCGCCACAGCGCAGGCCGCCGACCTGCAACACTGGCTCGCCGCCTGCGCCGAGCCCGACGACCCGCAGCGCCTGCGCACCGCCCTGGCCACCCCCACGCTGGCCCTCGACTGGCCCACCCTCGACACCTTCAACCACGACGAAACCGCCTGGGAAGCCCGCGTGCTGCAGTTCCGCGCCTACCGCGACTGCTGGCGCCAGCAGGGCGTGCTGCCGATGCTGCGCCGCCTGCTCAACGACTTCGGCCTGCCAGCGCGCCTCATCGCCGCCCCCGGCGAGGGCCAGGCCAGCGGCGAGCGCGCCCTCACCGACCTGCTCCACCTGGCCGAGCTGTTGCAGCAGGCCAGCGCCGAGATCGACGGCGAGCACGCCCTCATCCGCCACCTCGCCGAACTGCGCGCCGACGCCCGCGCCGGCAGCGACGCGCGCCAGATCCGCCTCGAGAGCGACGCCGACCTGGTGCAGGTGGTGACCGTGCACAAGTCCAAGGGCCTGGAATACCCGCTGGTCTTCCTGCCCTTCGCCTGCAGCTACCGCGAGGTGTCGATCAGCGACCTGCCGCTGAAAACCCACGACGCCAACGGCCGGCTGCGCCTGCATCTCGACGGCGACGAGGCCATCCGCCAGCGCGCCGACCGGGAACGCCTGGGCGAAGACATCCGCAAGCTCTACGTGGCCCTCACCCGCGCCCGCCACGCCACCTGGGTCGGCCTGGCGCCCATCGCCGGGCTGGAAAAGAGCGCCTTCGGCACCCTGCTCGGCGGCGGCGCGCCGATCGCCCCCGACGGCCTCGCCGCCGCCCTCACCGAGCTGGCCGACGGCTGCACCGCCATCGCCGTCAGCCCCGCGCCGCCCCCCACGGCCGACCGGCTCCCCCCGGCCACGGAGCACATCGCCCCCGGCCCGGCCCGCCAGCCGCGGCGCGCGGTGCGCGAGCACTGGTGGGTCGCCAGCTACTCGGCGATCAAGACCGGACGAGCGGGCGCTCAGCCGGCCAGTCGCCCCGCCGCCGACACCCCCGACGAGGACGTGCTGGCCGAACTGCAGACCACGCCCGATGCCCCCGCACCGGCGCGCCCCGCTGCCCCCGCCGGCTCCGGCACGCTGCACGGCTTCCCGCGCGGCGCCGAGGTCGGCAGCTTCCTGCATGAACTGCTCGAATGGGCCGCCCGGATCGGCTTCGCCGCCGCCGCCAGCAGCCCGGCCCTGCTGCGCGAAGCCATTACCCGGCGCTGCCAACCACGCGGCTGGGCAGCCTGGGCCGACGCACTCGCCGACTGGCTCAGCGCCTTCCTGACCACCCGCTGGCGCTTGCCGGGCACCGAGATGTCGCTGGCCACGCTCGACGGCGCCGTCGCCGAGCTGGAGTTCTGGGTCGAGGCGCATGCGGTCGACACCCTCGCCCTCGACCGGCTGGTGTGTGCCCACACCCTCGGCGGCATGGCCCGCCCGCCGCTGCAGCCCGACCAGCTCAACGGCATGCTCAAGGGCTTCATCGACCTGGTGTTCGAACACCAGGGGCGCTACTACGTGGCCGACTACAAATCCAACTGGCTCGGCCCCGACGACACCGCCTACACGCCGGCCGCGCTCACGGCCGCCATTGCCGAGGCGCGCTACGACCTGCAATACGTGCTGTACACCTTCGCCCTGCACCGGCTGCTCACCGCCCGCCTGCCCGACTACGACTACACGCGCCATGTCGGCGGCGCGGTGTACCTGTTCCTGCGCGGCAGCAACGCCGCCAGCCAGGGCCTGCATGTCGAGCACGTGCCGCGGGCGCTGATCGACGCCCTCGACGCCTTGTTCACCGCCCGCCCGGCAACGGAGGCTGCCTGATGCTCGCCCTGACCGACACCGCCGCGCCCATGGCCGCCGTGCTGGCCGACTGGACCGAGCGCGGCTGGCTGCGCCCGATCGACGGGGCCTTTGCCGCCTTCCTGCGCCATGAGGTGCCCGCCGCCCCGCCACTGCTGATCCTCGCCGCCGCGCTGGCCAGCCACCAGCTCGGCCGCGGCCATGTCTGCCTCGACCTGGCCGCCACGCTGGCCGACCCGGCCTTTGCCCTGTCGCTGCCACCGGATGGCGCCGAACCCGCGCCGGCCGAGCGCCTGCCGGGCGCGGTGCTGCGCACGGTCACCCTCGAGGCCTGGCTGGCCGCGCTGCGCTGCGAGGCGCTGGTCGGCCACGGCGACGGCGCCAGCCCACTGGTGCTCGTCGGCCACCGGCTCTACCTGCGGCGCTACTGGCAGTACGAACAGGCGGTGCGCCAGGGCATCGACCAGCGCCTGCGCACCCCGGTCGAGCTGCCCGAGGCGCCGCTGCGCCAGACGCTGGCGGCGCTCTTCCCCCCGCCCGCCGCCGGCACCGCCGACTGGCAGCGGCTGGCCTGCGCGCTGGCCGCCCGCAGCGCGTTCAGCATCGTCACCGGCGGCCCCGGCACCGGCAAGACCACCACCGTCGTCCGGCTGCTCGCCCTGCTGCAGGCCCTGGCGCTGGCCGACCCGGCCCGGCCGCGCGCCTTGCGCATCCGCCTTGCCGCGCCCACCGGCAAAGCCGCGGCGCGGCTCAATGCCTCGATTGCCGGCGCCGTGACCCGGCTGCCACTGGACACCCTTGCCCACGGCGAGAGCATCCGCGAGGCCATCCCGCGCACGGTCACCACCTTGCACCGCCTGCTCGGCAGCCGGCCCGACACCCGCCGTTTTCGGCACCATCCGGGTAACCCGCTGGCGCTCGACGTGCTGGTGATCGACGAAGCCTCGATGGTCGACCTCGAAATGATGGCCACTGTCCTCGCCGCCCTGCCGCCGCGCGCGCGTCTGGTGCTGCTCGGCGACAAGGACCAGCTCGCCTCGGTCGAGGCCGGCGCGGTGCTCGGCGAGCTGTGCGCCCGCGCCGCGGCGGGTCACTACACGCCGGCCACCGCCGCCTGGCTGGCGCAGGCCACTGGCGGCGCGCTGGACACGGCACTCATCGACCCGGCCGGCACGCCGCTCGACCAGGCCATCGCCATGCTGCGGGTCAGCCACCGCTTCCACGCCGACAGCGGCATCGGACAACTGGCGCAGCGGGTCAATGACGGCGATGTCGACGGGGTCGAAGCCCTCTGGCAGCGCGGCGCGACCGACCTGACCCGCCTGGCCGGTGCCGAGTGCACCGAGGCCGGCTTCCGCACGCTGGTCATCGACGGCGGCGCCCCGCCCGGCCAGCGGCGCGGCTATCGCCACTACCTGGAGACGCTGCACCGCCAACGGCCGGCGCTCACCGCCGCCCCCGAAGCCTTCGACGCCTGGGCGCAGCAGGTGCTCGACGCCCACGCCGCCTTCCAGCTGCTGTGCGCGCTGCGCCGCGGCCCCTGGGGCGTGGCGGGCCTGAACCCGCGCATTGCCGCCGCACTGCACGAGGCCGGCCTGATCGCCGCCACCGAGGGCTGGTATGCCGGCCGGCCGGTGCTGGTCACCCGCAACGACTACGGCCTGGGCCTGATGAACGGCGACATCGGCATCGCCCTCGAGCTGCCCGACGCCACGGCCCAGGGCTGGACGCTGCGCGTCGCCTTCCCCGCCGGTGAGCGAGGCGCGGGCATCAAATGGGTATTGCCCAGCCGGCTGCAGGCCATCGAGACGGTCTTTGCGCTCACGGTGCACAAGTCGCAGGGCTCGGAGTTCGAGCATGTCGCGCTTGCCCTGCCCGAGACACCCACCCCCATCCTCACCCGCGAGCTGCTGTACACCGGCATCACCCGGGCGCGGGCGCATTTCACGCTGCTCAGCCCCGGCGCGGTGCACGTGCAGCGTCATGCCATCGAGAAGCGTGTACAGCGCGACAGTGGATTGATGAGCGTGCCTGAGTCGGCGGCTTAGACGAAGCAGCGGGCCAGCTGGGCCTTGGGGGTGCGCTGGATGCGCTGCAACAGGTCGACGGAGACCTCGGCCACCCGGTGGCGCGCACGCAACTCGTCGGATAGGCGCAGCAGCAAGCTGGCCGCCATCTCGGCATCGGCCAGGGCGCGGTGGTAACGCCCGGCGACCGGCAGCTGCGCATACTCGACCAGCGCGCCCAGCTTGTGGCTCGGCGCCTGCGGCAGCAGCCGGCGCGACAGCAGCAGGGAACAGACGAAGGCCTGCTGCCGGCGCCGCCCGATCCGCGCCAGCTCGGCGTCCCAGAACTTGCTGTCGAATGAAGCGTTGTGGGCCACCAGCGGGTAGTGGCCGACAAAATCGGCCACCGCCTGCATCACCTCGCCGGCGGGCGGCGCGGCGCGGACCATGGCGTTGGAGATGCCGGTCAGGGATTCGATGAAGGGCGGAATCGGGACGCCGGCGTTCATCAGGCTCTGGTAGCGATCGACGATCCGGCCGTCTTCCACGATCGCCGCCGCCACCTCGGTGGCACGGTCGCCCTGCGCCGGCGACAGGCCCGTCGTCTCGAAGTCGATGACCGCAACGATCTCCATGCCCGGACCGCGCCTCAGCCGCTCAGCGCAAAGGGTCGGCAAGCGTCGCAGACCTCCCACGGCGCGCAGTCGCACACACGGGGGTGCTCGACATAGTTGGCGCCAGTCTGGACCCGCGACGCGACCTGGCGCCGGGCCGGCGCGGCCTTGGGCGGCGGCGCGGCGCCATCGTGCGGGCTGGGCGACCAGCGGACAAAGGGCGCAAGATCCGTCTTGCCCTCGATGTACCAGGTCTTGCGCGCCGCATCCCAGCGCGCACCGAGCTGCTTGGCCTGGTCCTTCTCGGCGAACGGCACCTTCAGATTCAGCCTCATCGGGCCACCCCGCAACAGCGCATCACAACATTCACTCCAGAGCCCACCAAGCATCGACCTGTGTTGCCCGGCGCCGCCTGCGTGGCAGAGGCCGTTTGAGGGGGGCGCTCGCGCTCAAAACCCGCTCTCCCGAATCAACACACCGGCCGCATTTTCCAGGAATTCGGCAAAAAGGGTGCGCGGCGCCGCGTCGATCACCACATGGCCGCGCTCGGCGTGCGTCAGCCCACCCCCGTCATTGACGGCGAGGGTAACACGGTACAGCGCGCGGTCCGGGATCAGCTGGCCGTTCTGCTCACGGACCAGGATCTCGCCGCCATGCGGGGCGGCAAGCATGGGCTCGGGCAGGATCCGTGTCGCGTCCCGGTCGATGCGGAGCACACGCACGACACGCACGGGTTTGCCGGCGGTCTCGGGGAAGAAACGCCCGCCGGCACCGGCGGCGATGCGTTCGATTTCCTGCTCGCCAAGATAGGTATCGACCTGCCAGGAGGAGGGGTCGACCAACACGCCCAGGCGCTGCTTCGGCGCCACCCATTGCCCGGGCGCCAGGTCGGGCGGCAAATCGAGCAAGCGGCCGGCAAAGGGCGCCACCGGAAGCAGGCGCGCCTGTTCCCGGGCCAGGCCTGCCTGCTGCGCCTGCGCCACGGCAAGCTCCTGTTGCAGCACGAGTTGCCGGTTGCGCCACTCGGGGTCGAAACCGGCGCCGGCCACCTGCCAGCCCAGCGCCTGTGCGCGCGCCGCGGCGGCCGATTGCTGGCTGGCCAGCTCTGGCGACGCCAGCACCATCAACGGCGCCCCCGCCTCGACCGTGCCGCCCGCGGGCACCGGCAGTGCCACCACCTGGGCGGCCGCCGGTGCCACCAGCGGAAAGGCCTGCGCCGGGCGCAACATCGCCCCCCCACCGACCTGGACCCGCCAGGGGACGACGCCAAGCAGCAGCAGAGCGGCCATCATCCAGCACGTGCGTCGCCAGCGCCGCCCCCGGCGCAACGCATGCCAGCGCTGCCGCCACAGCCCCAGCTCGCGCAACATCGGCCGCAGGAGAAACCAGAAGATCTCGACCGCGAACAGGACGATGCCGACCACCTTGGCGAACATGTGATAGACGAGCAGCGCGATGCCGAGAAAGACCACCAGGCGATAGACCCACACCAGGTAGGCGAAGAGGATCAGGCCGCGGCGGCGCCCAGCGGACATCTGTTCGGGCGGCGGCTCACCGGTGCCGAACAGGCTCTCGCGCAGTTGCCAGCGCGCCAGCGCAAAGGCGCGCGGGTGCAGATTGGGCATCTGCAACCAGTCCATGAGAATGAAGTAGCCATCAAAGCGCAGAAAGGGCGAAAGGTTGATCGCCACGGTGCTCACCCAGGTGGTGGTGGCCAGCAGGAAGGCGGCGCTGCGCAGCGCACCGTCCGGCAGCAGCGCCCAGGCGAGCGTGGCCCAGGCGGCGACCATCAGCTCGGTGAGGATTCCGGCACTGCCCACCCGCAGGCGCTGCCGGTGATCCCGCAGCTTCCAGGTCTCGTTGACGTCCGTGTAGGCCATGGGAAACAGCACCAGAAAGGCCACCCCCATGGTCGGCACACGGCAACCATAGCGCTTGGCCGTGAAGGCATGGCCAAGCTCATGAAGAAACTTGACGACCACCAGCGTCAGCGCATAGTTCGCCAGCCCCTGCCAGGAAAACGTGTCGACCAGGGTGGCGACGAAGGGCTCCCACTGCCGGGCCACGGCGATCACGCCGGTGAGCAGCGCCAGCGCTGTCAGCAGGAAGAAGCCACGGCCAAAGAAGGGTGCGACCCAAGGCAGTGTGCGCTCGAGCCAGCGATCCGGATAGAAGAGCGGCAGGCGGAAGAAGAGGTAGTTGTGGACCAAGACCTGCCACCAGCGCTGTTCGCTGCGTGCCTTCTTCGCCAGCAGCCAGGTGCTGCCCCCGGCGTCGGAGAGTGCGAGCAGTTCGTTCGCGCGGAGGAAATCGAGGACCTGCCGCACATCACGCTCGCTCGCCTGCAACGTCGTCTCCCGCGCCAGGGCCTCGACAATGCGACCGGGCGTGCCGGCCTGCCAGCGTGCCAGGATTTCGAACGCCAGCCAGTCGATACGGAAAAACAGGTTGCGCACCGGGTCCTGGAGTACCCAGGCGGGCGAGCCGTCGGCCGCCGGCGCACTGGCATGGAGCGAAAGCTCCTCGCGCAGCGGTGGCAGGGCGTCGGAGCGTGTTCCGGCGCGTGCCCCCGGTATGGCCATGGCCACTCCCATCAGTAGCCCACAAAGGCGCGCAGCGCCGCGATCGGCTTGCGCAGCACCCAATAGACCAGGGGCACCCGCTCACCGGTGATGCGGGCCGACCCCTTGAGCCCCACCCGTGGCGCCGTGGCGCCAGGCGCCAGATCGGCCCGCAAACGGTAGGCATAGCCCCCTTCGGGCCGGATCTGAGCCTCATGGGCGATATGGCGAACCCGGGCGTCGACCGGAGAAAAAGGCAGGGCGTTGAGATACAAGGTGAGCGTGGCCGCCTCCGGAAAGTCGATCAGATCGGCGGGTGACAGCCAGGCTTCGATCTCCACATCGCCAGGGGCCGCAACCACCATGACCCGCTCGCCAGTGCTCACCGGCCGGCCCACCCATTCGTTCGGATCGTCGAACAGAATCACCCCATCCTGCGGTGCGGTCACCGCCGCACGCGCGTTGAGATCCCGAACGAGCGCCACCTCGGCCCGCTTCTCCTCGATATGCCCCTGCAGCGTGGCAATCTGCGCCTTGCTCTTGCCGTCGAAGACCGCCTGCTGGGCGAACTGCCGATACTCCGCCTCGGCCGTGGCAAGCGCCTGCTCGGCGACCAGCAAGCGGCTTTGCAGCGTGGTCCGGTCGAACTCGAAAAGCGGCGTGCCCGCGGTGACCGTCTGGTTGGGCTGCACCAGCACACGGTCGACGATGCCGTCGAGCGGCGCACGGATGACCGCCGGATGCGCCGGCACCAGTTCGGCCGGCGCCAGCACGGTCAGGCGCACCGGAAGAAACAGCGCCAGCGCGACGAGCAGGGCCCAGCGGCGGGCAGGCCGCCGCCAGAAGGCGCGCACCAGCCCGCCCCAGGCGAGCGGACGGCACAGGGCACGCAATGCGGCACGCGTCGGCAGCAAGGCACGGCACGCCTCGCGCAGCGAAGCCATCAGCCCACGCCGCTCATGGGGTTGCCACAAGCGCCAGGATTGGGTCCACAAGGCGCACCATTCGGTGAGCAGGACGATCTCCCCTTCACGCCACGGGGTGTCGCGCGCAAACAGCCAGGCACCGGGCGAGGCGCCATCGCCGGAGGCGGGCAGCGGCAGCCACACGGCATGCGCCGGCCACCATTCGGCCCACTGCGCCGCGTCGTCGGCGGCCAGGTCGGCGGCGGTCAGGGTTTGCGGCGCGGCGGGACGCGTTTCGCGAAGCTGAGCGGCAACCCGTTCAAGCCATTGCACATACGGCGCATTGGCCTCCACGGCAGCCACGCCGGAGAGCGTCGTCACGCCGCCGTCGGCGAGCCACAGCACCGCCTGCCGGTACGGCAGCAGCGCCCGGGTTTCATTGGTGGCGATGAAGCCCAGTTCGGCAGCGGACGCCGCCGCACGCGCCCGTCGCCCGAGTTGCAGCAGATGCAGCAGGGCGGTTTCACCGGTCTGCTCTGGGTGTGATGGCTGGGACACGAAGATGTCTCGAAGTTAGCTCGGCAACAGTAATGGAAAACGACACGACACTCAGGCCGCGCTTCGCCCGGGCCGTGTCAGGTCGACGGTAGCCGGAAATGCAGCAGCCCTTCAATGCGTTGCGCCAGCGCCTGCCAGGCCGTGCCCTGCCGCGATGCTAGGCGCGACGCCGTCGCCAGCGCCCTCTCCCGCAACCCTACATCGCCGACCAGGGCGGGCAGACGGCGCCGGAGTTGCTCGGCGCGCATGCCGGCCCGCACGGTGACCACCCCCGGCAGGCTGGCCATCACCCGCCGGACGTTCAGCTCCTGCTCCAGGTGTCGCGGCAGCAACAGCTGGGCCCGGCCGGCCAGGGCTGCTTCCTCGGTCGAGCCGATGCCGCCGTGATGGATCAGAAGCGACGTACGGGCGAGCACCTCGCGCAGCGGCGGCGGCCGGCAGTGTACCCGAATCCCGGCTTGTTCCAGCATGGCGACCCACTCGGCATTGGCGTCGTGCAGATAGCATTCACCCGGGATGCGCTGTTCGGCCAGCACCATGAGCAGCTGGCGCGCCAGCGGGTGTTTGAGGCGCAGATAGGAGAACACGTTGATATCGGCAGGGGCGGACAGCGGCGGTGACGGTACCTGCCATGGTCCGGCGGCTGGCGACAGCCGGGTAGCGGCGTAGATGTCGAGCTCGCGCGGGACCGAGACGATTTGCCCCTGGCCGGCGATGATCTGCGGCAGGCTCTCGGGCTGCGGCACGCCGCGTGACGCCTGGACCCTGCGGGCCGTCTCGAGCAAGTCGGCCGGATTCCAGATCGGCGCCGCTTCGTCGCCCAGCGGCGGAAACCCGCCCCCCGGCAAACCAGGCGGGTTCACGAAGCCGTCGCCGACGGCGATCAGCGGAATCTGCCCGAAGGCGGCCAGCGACAGGAGCGGCGAATAATCGGCAATGACGAGCGCCGGCGCGAGCTGCTCGAGCAAGACCGCCCATGCGGCGACGACGGTCGCCAGTTGTGCCGGGTCGGCATAACCGCAGACGCCCATGATGTCGGCGAAGGTCGCCGCGCGAAACCGCCCCGGTCCAACAAAGCAACTGCGATGTGGCGGCGCGGCAATGACCGGAATCGCCGCCGCCGCATAGCGCTCGGCCAGGGCGGCGGGGTCGCGCGCTGCGACCACCGGCGCGCAGCCCGCGGCCTGCAGGCGCTCGGCGATGCCAAGCAGTCGGGCGGCATGCCCCAGGCCTTCGCCCAGCTCCCAGGCCAGCAACACGCGGGGGCCGGCGCCCACGGCCCGCCACGCACCGAGCGGATCCAAACCCGACGCTTATCCGCTCGTCGTCGGCGGTGCCGTCGCGCCTGCCCGCGCATGCTGGCGCAAGGCGTCGCGCTCGGCCTGCCGTCCGGCCGTGCTGTTGTGACGCAACTGCTCGCTGAGCGCCGGCTTGCCGGTGGCGCCTTCGCCGCGTACCTGCGGATCACGCAGCGCCGCGGCAAGCACAGCAAGGTCGTCGCCGGCGGCGCGGGTCTCGTCGGCCGACTGCTCACCATCGGCCGGCGCGCCCCCCTCGACGCCAGGCTGCCCGGTGGGCTGCTCGCTGACACCGCGATCCGGATCGGGGCTGACGGCGGTACCGGCACCGTCCGCCGTTCCGCGCAGACCGCCATGGTCGCCGGCGAATCCACCGGCGGCACCGAGCAGGCCGCCCAGGCCCGCGTTCAACCGGTCCGCAAGGCTGTCGCCGAACCCGGCCGTCGGCAGCCAGGAGGGCATCCCGTAGAACGAGGTGAGCAGGGACGTGCCGCCCGTGGTGAACGGCCCGAACACGGCGGACAGCCCGCCGCCCCGGTCATTCGGCCCCGACGTGCCCAGCATCGCCGCCAGTGGCGATCCGCTGGTGGTGCCGCCAACGACCTGGCTCCCCAGGCCGAGGTTGCCCGGTGTGCTGAGCGTCGCCCCGGCCCCCAGGCCCGGAGACGCGCTGGGGACATCCTGCGTTCGGGTCTCGAGCGTGGTGTAGGGCAGGCTCGTGTCGGTCGGCCAGACCGGGGTGGGGATGAGCTCCTCGATGGGCGCGGGGGCATCCGTCGACGCCGGCGTGGCGCTGGCCACCTTGAAGGTAATCGTCGTGGTGCCGGCCACGGTCGTGACCGTGTCTACCTGCAGGCTGCTGCCGGCGTTGTTGCCCAGCGTCCAGCGGATCTCGACCGTGGAGAAGTCCGTACCGTTGGTGTCCACCTCAAGGAAGCCGGCGCCGTTGAAGCGGACATTGGCGGTCGTCAGGTTGGTGGTGGTGCCGACGCCGGTCACCACGATGACGTCGTCGGCCTCCAGATCGCCGAGGGTGTCGCCAACGTCGGAATCGGTGTGGTGATTGGAAACGGAGCCGGTGAATGTATCCGCACCGGCGCCACCGAAGAGCACATCGACGTTCGCACCGCCCCGGAGGACGTCATTGCCGTTGCCCCCATAGAGGAAGTCGGCATCGCTATGGCCGGAGAGCACGTCATGGCCATCGCCGCCATAGATCGTATCGTTGTTCGCGCCGCCGCTGAGCGTGTCACTGCCGTCATCGCCCCACATGAGGTCGTTGCCCTTGCCGCCCCACACCCAGTCGTCCCCGTCGCCAGCGACCAGATAATCGTCGCCACTGCTACCAATCACGGTGTCACGACCAGCGCCACCAAAGAGCGTGTCGTTGCCGTCAGCACCGCTCACAGCGTCGTTGCCGTCCTCGCCGTAGAGAAAGTCGTCGCCGGTTCCACCATAGAGAAAATCATTGCCGACACCGCCATACAGCGTGTCAACACCGCCCCCCCCATAGACCGTGTCGTTACCCTCATCGCCGTAGACGAGGTCGTCCCCATCCAGGGCCGAGATCGTGTCGTTGCCGCCCAGGCCGTAGATCGTGTCATTGCCGGGCGAGCCGGTCAGGCTGTCTCCAGCACTCGTCCCCGTGACTACGCCCAGCAGCCCGTCATAGTCGGCAAACCCGGGCGCCACCGCCGCCTGCGCGCTCACCGCACCGTAGCGGGTTTCAAGATCCCAGTCGCCGCCGAGCGCGCTCGCGCCGGTGGGGTCGTCCGAGGCGGCAATGTCGGCGCCGGTGGCGGCAGCAAAGCCGCTCATGAAGGCCATGCCGGACTCGCCCACGGCAATGTCGCAGCCGTAGAGCAGGATGTCGCCGGACACGCTCAGCGCACCGCCCCAGGCGGCCAGGATGTTCGCCTGGTCGACCAGCGTGGCAGATGAGATGGTTTCAGCGCCCAGATAGACTGCTCCCTCGCTGCCATGGGAAACCAGATGCAGGGCGTCGAGATTCTGGTAGCCGGAGAGGATGGTGCTGATCTGGTCGAGGGCGCTTCCGCCGGCGTCGAGCAGCCAGACATCCGTGCCGGCACGAAGCTCGCCGAGGAGCCCGGCCAGGTCGGGCAGGCGGCTGTCGATGATCACTACCTCGCGGGCATCCCCCTGGGCATCGACCAGTTGCTGCATGCCGGCCCGGTTCACATCGTTACGGCTGTCCAGCTGCGCCTGGCTGAGCGCGCCTTCGCTCAAGACGACATCGCCCAGCGGCAGCGCGATGTCGGCCTCGGCCCCTTCGCCGCCCTGGACGGTCGCATCGTCGTCGATGGCAGCGCTGGCGAAGGTGTCCACCGCCGCGCCATCGAACACCAGTCGCGGTTCGAGCTGCATCAGGCCGGGTCCGGGGCGCACCAGCCCGGCGCCCTGGCCGCTGGCCTGCGTGCCGACGGCGACAAAGGTGTTGCTGATCTTGCTCCAGACGGTGCGGTAGAGGCGGTCCATGCTTGTAGCTCCGTTCGCGTGCGGCATGCCTGCCGGACGCAATGATTCAATGTCTTCAGTCGGCAACCGGGTTTGGCCGCCGCATGTGCGGGGCCGTGAGCCCCGCATCTGCGTGCCTGATAGGTGTTATCGGCAGGAACGCGCGATTCGTGAATTCCCTGTGCCCATGTGCTGTCATTGCGCGGCGGCGCCCGGCGGGGTCAGCTCGATCCGCCCGCTCATCCCGGCGATGAGTTCGCTGAAACTGCCGTCGATCACGGCACTGGCCTTGACCGACTGGCTGATCGGGTCGACCCGCGCACCAAGACGCTGGATACGCGCCGGATAGCTTTTCTGGGTTTCATCGATGAACACGCGGAAGGTATGACCGGGCTTCAACCAGGCGAGCCAGCGCGAGGGGACGATGAAGTCCAGCTCCAGCGCGGAGTCATCGAGGATGTCCAGCAATGCCGTGCCCGGCTCCACATACTGCTCGGCGCGCACCTTTTGCTCGACCACGCGGCCGGAATACGGGGCATGGATGGTGCACTTGGAGAGCGTCGCCCGGATCAGGGCGAGGTCGGCCCGCGACTTGTCGCGCTCGGCAATCGAGGTATCCAGTTCGACCTTGCCGACCGCGTTCAGCTCATTGAGCCGGGCGTTGGCGGCGTAGTTTCGCTCGGCGGCGGCGAGTGCGGCCTTGGCCTTGTCGCGCTGTGCCGCCTGAATGACGCAGTCCAGACTGACGAGCAGTTGCCCGGCCTTGATGCGCTCGCCCTCCTTGACCGTGATGCGCTTGACCTTGGCACCGAGCTCGGCCGCAAGCGTCGTATAGCGGCGCGGCGAGAGCTGGGCGCGGATGTCGAACTTGTCCAGCGCCGGGGCCGTCGGGGCCGAGGCGCCCGACGGGCTCGACGGCGGGGCGGCATGGGCGCCGAAGGCGGCAGCCAGCAGCGCCGCCGCGGCCACACCGCGCATGCGGGCTGAGCGCGACACTACCGGCGCTCGGCCAGCTGCACCGGCCGGCTCTCGGCCTCGCCCGACACGGCGGCCGTATCGGGCGAGGCCATGGTGGCACCGTCCATCGCGGCTGCGGCGGCCAGCGGGTCTTTCTGCCAGGTACGCAGGGCGTCGTCGATCGCCTTGGTCAGGTCGGGAAGCGCCATGTCGTCGAGGCTGCCGATCGCCGGCTCCAGTCCGAGCGTGGCCTGCACCCGGCTGGCCGCGGCATGGACGGCGGCAAGTGCCTGGTAGCGGCGCAGTTCCGACAACAGCGCGGTGGTGCGGGCAGCAACAAGGCTCAGCTGGCTGTCTTTTTGCACTTCGGCGGCGCGACGGGACAGGTCGAGCAGGTCGTTGTCGACGCTGGACAGTTCCTCGCTGCGCTGGTACTGGCGCAGTGCATTGTCGTATTGCTGGGCGGACAGGTGCACCAGCGACACGACGACCATCTGCAACGCCATGCGCCGCGCTTCGTGGACCCGTTCGTTGCTTTCCGCGGCATCGAGACGGGCCGGGGCGGAGAGCAGGTTGAACAGGTTGAAATTGACGCGCAGGCCGGCTTCGTTCCAGGAATTGTTCACCAGGAACCGGTCATCGTCGTAATTCAGACTGTAGTTGAAGGAAATGCCGGGGAAGAGCTGGAGCAACGACTTGCGGGTGTCGGCCGCGGCGATGCGGACGTTGTAGGCACTCTCGCGCAGGTCCGCGTTGCGGGTGAGGGCGATTTCCTCCATGGCCTCGAGCTTGAGGGTGAGCGGCTGCGGCGCCAGTTCGGCGGCAGCGGGCTCGACCAGCTGGTAACGGGTGCCGGGCGGCAGATTGATGAGCGCCGCCAGTTCGACCCGCGCCAGGCCGAGTTCCTGCTGCACGGCTTCCAGGGTCCGCAGGTTCTCGATCAGCGCACGGCGGTAGCGCAGCATCTCGGCCGGCGCCTTGATCCGCTCGTCCGTGATCTTGCGGGCATCGGCCAGCGCGGATTCGGCGAGCGAGATGTTCTCAAGCACGGCTGCTTCCAGCTTCTGGGCGCTGGCCGCGCGCCAGAACGCGGCACGCACGTTCTGGATGAGGTTGTGCATGGAGCGGCGGCGGCGTTCACCGGCCACCAGCAGGCGGTCGGCGTTCTGCTGGGCGGTGTAGTAGCTGGCACCGAAATCGAGCAAGTTCCAGGTCAGGCCGAGGTCGGCCACGGTGTGCTCTTTTTCGGCGCTGATGGAATTGGACAGATTGGGCTGACGGGTGGTGGCATTGATCGAATCGCGCACCAGGTCCTCGTCACGCGAATAATAGCCAACGCCAGCCACCAGCTTGGGCAGCATGTCGAAGCGACCGGCTTCGAGAACGCCGGCCGCATGGGCCGCCTCGAGCTGGTGGGCGCGGTGCTCCAGGTTGAACTTCAGCGCCCGGGCAATGGCCTCGGAGAGGCCCAGGGGGGCCGTGAGCGGAGGAACGTCGGCTTGCGCCTTCTGCCAGTCTGCGCGGGTGATGGCGCGTAGATCGTCGATCTGCAGGGGTTGCGGGTTGATAGCGCAGCCGGTGAGCACGGCGGCGGCAAGGACGATGGGGGCTTTGCGCCGGAACGGGAACGGCATGACGGGGTAATCCTCCCTGCGGGAACACGTTGCGCGGTGTCGAGGCGATGCGCAGCGCTGGTAGCTTGGCCCGACCACTGAGCGCGGTCGAGAATGGCGAACTTGATCTGGCGCAAATTTATCTCAAAACTTTTCCACAGGCTACCTTGACGTCTGTCGTGGCGGCCCAGCCTTGCGGGCATGGCGGCGGCCACCGACCCATGCCATTGGAATCACCATGACAGCCGTGCGCAGCGACAGAACATGCCCGGCACCCGGCGGTCGGGCGCCACGGGGCCCCGACCGGATGCAGCGCCGGGGTCGCTTTGCCGTAAAATGCCGAGCGACCGGCTCAGGCATCGACATGCGCTTTCTCTTCGTTCACCAAAACTTCCCCGGGCAGTTCCGCCATGTCGCGCGCGCACTGGCCGAGGACCCGCGGCACGAGGTCATCGGCATCGGCGATGCAGCCACCGTCAGGCCGGGGCGGGCGATGCACTCGCGATTGACGGTCGTGGCCTACCCCACGCCCCGTGGCAGCGGCGCGCAGACCCACCGCTATCTGCGCGACTTCGAAACCCATGTGCGGCGCGGCCAGGCCCTGTTTCGCGCAGCCACACAGCTCAAGGCCACCGGCTTCACCCCCGATGTGGTCGTCGTGCACCCGGGTTGGGGCGAGGCCCTGTTTCTGCGCGAGCTGTTTCCCGACGCACGGCATATCCACTACTGCGAGTATTTCTTCCGCACCGACGGCGGCGACTTCGGCTTCGATCCGGCGTATCCGGCCACCATCGATGGCCGGGCCGCGCTGCATCTGCGCAACAGCACCCAGCTGCTCGGCCTGACCCAATGCGATGCCGGCATCTCGCCGACGCTGTGGCAGCGCTCACGCTACCCCGCCGAGTACCAGCCCCGGATCCGTGTGCTGCATGAAGGCGTCGACACCACCCAGGCCCGCCCGGATCCGCAGGCGGTGCTGACCGTCGGCGGACAGGTTTTCCGCGCGGGCGATGAAATCGTCACCTTCGTGGCCCGCAATCTCGAGCCTTACCGCGGCTTCCACAGCTTCATGCGCGCCCTGCCCGCGCTGCAGGCGCTGCGTCCGGCGGCGCAGATCCTCATCGTCGGCGGCGACGAGGTCAGCTACGGCAAACGGTTGCCGGCCGGGCAAAGCTACCGGCAGCAGTACAGCGCCGAACTCGGCGACCGGATCGACAGGACACGCATCCACTTCCTCGGCAAGCTGCCCTACGCTGACTACCTGAAGGTACTGCAGGTTTCCGCCGCACATGTCTATCTGACCTACCCATTCGTGCTGTCATGGTCCCTGCTCGAGGCCATGGCCTGCGGCTGCCTCGTTGTCGCCTCGGCGACGGCGCCGGTACAGGAGATGATCACAGACGGCGACACCGGCCTGCTGACCGACTTCTTCGACACGGACCGCCTCGCGCGGCGTGTCGCCGGCGCGCTCGCCGATCCGCAGGCGCACACATCGATTCGGGCTCGGGCACGGGACTTCGTCGTGCGCCACCACGACCTACGCACGCACTGCCTGCCGGCCTGGATCGATTTTCTGACCCAACCGCACAGCGCGCCGGACGGACGGCCATGAGCGCAGCCCTGCCCTTCGCGCTGTACTACGACGGCGACGCCTATTCGACCGACCAGAAGATCATGGGCCGGCAGTCGGCCGGCAAGGCCTTCATGACCGGCGTCGCGCGCACCTGGCCGACCGCCACCGTGCACGGCGTCGTCCGGCGGCGCAAAGCGGCCGAGACCATGGCCAGGCAGTTGCGTGCCGATGGCTTTGCCGGCCAGATCGAGCACAGCACCCTGCCCGACTGGCGCGCGGCCGCCGACGCCGGCACGCTCTACTACCCGGCGCCCCCCGCCACGGCATTCGCCGCTGCGCGCAACCTGGTCCGTCCGGCGGCATTCAGCCTGATGGGGGTGACGCACACGCTCTGTTCGGCCGACACCATGGATCGACTGGCCGAGATGATCCTGCCCCCCTTTCAGCCCTGGGATGCGCTCATCTGCACCTCGCAGGCGGCACACACGGTGATCAGCGGCCTGCATGACGACATGCGGGCCTACTGGCGGGAGACGATCGGTGCGACACGTTTTGTCGACATCGAACGACCGGTGATTCCCCTCGGCGTGAATGTCCCGGCCTTCACCACCACCACCGGTGAGCGCATCGCGGCGCGTGCCGCGCTCGGCCTGCGCGCCGACGACACGGCATTCCTCTTTGCCGGCCGGCTCGCCTTTCATGCCAAGGCCAGTCCGGCGCCGCTCTATCAAGCGCTGGAGAAGCTTGCCCTGGATACGCCGCTGGTGTGCATCGAGGCCGGCGTCTTTCCCGGCGACACCCTGCGCCACGCCCTCCTCGCCGCACAGCAGGCCCTGGCGCCGAGTGTGCGCTTCATCCAGGTCGACGGTGCAGATGCGGCCCGCTACCGCCAGGCATGGCAGGGCGCGGATGTCTTTGTTTCGCTCTCCGACAACATCCAGGAAACCTTCGGCCTGACCCCGGTGGAAGCCATGGCCGCCGGCCTGCCCGTCGTGGTGTCTGACTGGAACGGCTACAAGGACACGGTGCGCGACGGTATCGACGGCTTCCGGGTTCCCACCGCGCTTGCGCCGGCCGGCGCCGGCACGCAGATGGCGCTGCGCCATGCCCTCGGCCTCGGCGGCTATGACCGCTACATCGGCAGCGCCAGCCTGTCCACCGTCGTGGCACCGCAGGCCCTGCTACAGGCGCTACGTCGCCTGGCACACGATCCCGCGCTGCGCGTGAGCATGGGCGCCGCCGGCCGCGCGCGCGCCGCCGCCGAATTCGACTGGCCGGTCATCCTGCATCGCTACGCCGAACTCGCCGACCACCTGGCGGCGATCCGCCACCGGCACCCGCAGGCCCCCGCACGGCCCTGGCCACAGCGCGACGACCCATTCCGGCGCTTTGCCCACTATGCCACCGAGCCCCTCGGCCGAGCCTGGCCGGTACGGGCCAGTGCAGATGCCGCGTCCCGGCTACCGGTACTCATGTCACTCACCGTGGCCAATTTCGCCTTTGCCCCGCACACGGTCGCCCGCGAGGCACCGGCCGTGTTGCTCGATGTCCTGAGCCGCGGCGCCCAGCACACCGTCGGCTCGCTGCTCACCCAGGCCGGCCTGCCCCCCGCGCGGGGCGTCCAGGCGCTGATGTGGCTGTGGAAGTTCGACCTGGTGGACATCCAGCCCGGCGCCATGCCAGCGTGCGCCGATTCCTCAGAAGGCAACACATGAACACGCCCGCCCCACGCCAGCCCGCCGGCCAGCTGGCAGCGCATCTGGCCACACTGCCGGTGTTCTTTGTCGGCGGACTGCCCCGCTCAGGCACCACGTGGATACAGCAATTGCTCGATGCCCACGCCAATGTGGCCTGCCTCGGGGAATCGCATTTCGCCAACGATCTGGCCCCCAGACTGCGTCAGACCGTGGCGCACTACACCCAGCGCCGAGCCGCCAGCTACGCCACCTGGGCGCCGACGGTGACCGGGCCGGACGAAGACATGCTGATGCCGGTCCTGCGGGCTGCGTTCGTGGCGCTGGTTCAGGCCAATCTCGGCACGCATGACCCCGGCGCCCTGGTGGCCATCGGCGAAAAGACGCCCGACAACCTCACTCGCCTGCCGCTGCTATGGAAGATCTTCCCCCAGGCGCGCTTCATTCACGTCATTCGCGATGGGCGCGACGCCGCGGCCTCGGGCCATGCCCGCTTTCACACCCAGCTCGACCCGTCATGGAGCCGCCTCGACTATGTGCGCGAGTACGCCAAGGGATGGCGCGAGCGCATCACGCTGGCGCGGGCCTTCGCCCAGGGGCGCGACGGGTATCTCGAACTGCGCTACGAAGACATGCACACCGCCCCCGAGGCGCAGGCGGCGCGCTTGTTCCGCTTCCTCGGTGCCCCGCATGATCGCGACCCGGTGGCCCACTGCCTGCAGGCAGCCAGCTTCGAACGGCTCTCCGGGGGGCGCCGGCGCGGCGAGGTGGACGCCGACTCACACTACCGCCGTGGCGAGGTCGGCAGCTGGCGTGACACGCTGAGCCCGGAGGAAGTCGCCGTTTTTGAGAACATCGCCGGCGACATGCTCGACACCCTCGGCTATGTCCGCGCGGGTCAGGAGGCCGCCCGACCATGACACGCATCGGCATCGCCTTGCCCCTGGCTGCGCCGGACGGCGCGGGCAGCCAGGCGTTCGACCTGGCACTGCACATGCGCCTCAAGGGTGTGCGCCCGGTCCTGCTCGACGCGCCGGCGCATGTGGCCACAGACCCATTGCGCCGCCGCCTGCTGGCGCCGGCCCTGGCCGAGTCCGAGCGCAGCCGCGCACTCGTCGCACGCCACCCCGGCCGGCCGTTGCCCTTTCCGGTGCTGCATGCCCTGGGTGAGCGCCTGTGCGCCAGCCACACCATGGAACAGACCCCGGGGCGCCCCGATATCGGCCTGGCACGTTTCGCCCACATCGACATTCCCCCGGCGGCGCTGCAGCGCGCGGCCGCCCTGCCGCTGATCATCGCCGGCTCGTCGTGGCATGCCCGCATGCTCCGCGACCGCGGTCTGACCAATGTGCTCCACTGCCCCCCCGGCATCGATCCCGCCGTGTTTCACCCCGCCCCCCGCCGCGGTCTCTTCGCCGATCGCTTTGCGATCTTCTGCGGCGGTCCGCTGAGTTATCGCAAGGGCCACGACCTGCTCATCGCCGCTTTCCGCACCTTCCATCAGCGCCACCCCGAGGCAGTGCTGGTCTGCACCTGGGGGCAGTCCCCGCCGGCGGAACCGCAGGCGCTGGCCGCCTCGCCCCATGTCGACGGGCTCCCCGACGGTACCGACGGCGCACTGCAACTGGCCCCCTGGCTGGCCCGCAACGGCATTGCACCCGAGGCGGTGATCGACCTGGGCCGGGTGCCCCATGGCGAGATGGCCGGCGTGCTGCGCGAATGCGACCTCGCCGTCTTTCCCGGCCGCGCAACGCACGGCACGCCGCACACCATCATGGAGGCCATGGCCTGCGGACTGCCCACCGTGCTGTCGGCCAATACCGGCCACCTCGACCTGCTGGGCGAGCATGCCTATGTACTCACCGAGCAGCATGCGCCGATTGATCTCAACGACGATCCCGGCACCGCCGGCTGGGGCGAGAGCACGGTGGAGGCCGTGCTGGCGGCAATGGAGCGCGCCTACAAGTGGCGCGTCGAGGCCTCAGACAAGGGCCAGGCCGCCGCCCGCTTCATCGAATCCCGTCACGCGGCCCGCCAGGCCGACCGCCTCCTCGCCGCGATCGGCCGGGCCGCGGCCGGCACGCCCGTTCCCGCTCCCAAGCTCAGCGATGACTACCGCTGGGGGCTCTGCCTGCACCGCGGCCGACGCTATGCCGAGGCGCAGGCGGTGTACGGGCAGATCCTCGAGCGGGCGCCCGAGCATGTCGGGGCTCGGATGGACCGCGGCCATGTGCGCCGCGAACTGGGCGACGACGCGGGCGCCGAGGCCGACTTCCGCGCCGTGCTCGCCGCCCGGCCGGAACACCCGCAGGCGCTGCAGTGCCTGGGGAATCTCCTGAAACGACGGGGGGAGATCGAAGCGGCCGTTGCCTGCCTGCGCCGCGCGCTGGCGGCCGCGGACACCCCCTCGCTGCACTGGGACCTGGCCTGGTCCCTGCTCCTCGCCGGCCGCTACGGCGAAGCCTGGCCACATTTCGAGCAGCGCCATGCCGCGCTCCGCTTGCGCACGCCCGGCCCGGACAAGCCGCGATGGGACGGGCAGCCGGTTACCGGCGGCACGCTGCTCATCCTCGACGAACAGGGGCTGGGCGACACCCTGCAGTTCCTCCGCTTCCTGCCGCAGATTCCGACAGGACCGGGCGGACGGGTGATTTTCGCCGGCAAGCCGGCCACGCTCTCGGCGGTGCGCCGCCTCCTCCCCGAAGCCGACGTGTTCGACTGGGATCAGCCACTGCCCCACTCGCAGGCCTGGGTGCCGCTGATGTCCTTGCCGCACTGCCTGGGCGTCGTGAGGCCGGACGATATCTGCCCGCCATCGCCAGGCAAGCTCATCGACGCCGAGCGCGTGGCGGCGTGGCGCGCCCGGGTGCGCGGCAACGACAACCGCCCGGTGGTCGGGCTGTGCTGGCGTGGCAACCCGGAGTTTCCCGGTGACGCGCTGCGCTCCCCCGGACTGGCCGTACTCCAGCCGCTGCTGGCGGTCCACGGGCTGCGCTTCGTGTCCCTGCAGGTCGGTCCCGGGCGCGGGGAGATCGCCAGTCTCGGCCTGGGTGAGATCCTCCACGACGTGGGCGGCGCGGTCGAGGCCGAAGGCGCCGATGTCCTCGATACTCTGGCGGTCCTGGAGAGTTGCGATTTCGTCATCTCGTCGTGCACGTCGACCGCCCACATGGCCGGCGTTGCCGGCCGGCCGGGCCGGATCTTGCTGAGCACCCGCCCGGACTGGCGCTGGATGATCGAGCGCAGCGACACCCCCTGGTACCCCTCACTCAAGCTGGCCCGCCAGCGCGCACCGGGCGACTGGGCAGATCTGGCCCGGACAGTGGCGGCCGAACTGGCCGCCTGGCGCGACACCATGGCGCGCTGATCGGCAGGGGCCGTTCAGCGGCCCACTGGGCGCCCTGCCATCACCGTCTGGATGTCGTCGGCAGACGGGTCGTCCGGGACGGTGAGCACGCGCTCGCCACTGCGACACAGCGATGCGAGCCGGTCGCCCAGTACGTTCAGGAACATCTTCCAATAGTCCGGGCTGGTCGAATGGCGCGAGAAGCGCGGAGTGTCGGTCAGCGTCAGGCACACCTGGTCGGCATCCTGCGTCACCACCACCCAGGTCGCGTCCGGATAGGCCCGGGCAAACAGAGGCCACAGCGGTGCCAGCCGGAAATCCGCCAGCGCCCAGGCGGCCGTGCCGTCCCACCCCTGCTCGCGCAACGCCTTCTCGATCTGGAAACGCAGCCAGGGAAAGGGGGGCAGTCGCTCCGGCACGGGGGGGAAGACGACACAGTCCTCATGGGCGCCCAGCTTTTTCAGGATGTTGACGATCAGCCGGTCGCGCACCCGCGGGTTCTCGTGGGCATCGATGGCCGCCTGGCCGTCCTGCGCTGCGTCCGCGGCGCCCCAGAGCCCCTGCTGCGCAAGCCGCGCCATCACCCGCGACAGCCCGATGCCCGGAAGACCGGTCACGAACACCGGGCGATCGGATGCTTGGGTGCCCGGGGCCGGCCCGGTCGTGTCACGGGCATGCCAGGCCTCGAGCACGGGACGACTCCACGCCGCCACTGCCGGGAGCGAGAGCGCCCCCTTGTCCAGCGTCGTTGCGCCCGGATAGATCGAGCGGGCATCGGCCGGCCGGCCCCACAACCAGTGGGGAGTGTCGTGCATGATGGCCAGCAGCGGAATGTTGGCGCCACCGGCGAGGTGCCAGTTCGCCCCGGCCACCGAGATGACGCCCGCCAGCGCCCGTACCAGGTCGAAGGTCGCCAAGGCATCGGCGGTCAGGTCGAGAAATGGGATCTGTATGTTCGGGTGCGACCGAAGGAACGCCCTTTCTTCGTCCGATACATCGTACTGGAGCACCAGATACTCATGCTCCCTGGGCAGGAACTGGACAAAGAACGGCAGCGGGATGTGCCGCGCCTCCCGGCGATTCTGCGCCGAGCCCCCACGCCAGCAAATGCCGAACACCGGCCGGTCATGCCGCGAGCGAAGCGGGGTGTCGAACACGGCGCCGGGGGCAAGCGACCGCCTGCCGAGCCAGGCCCGCTGCAGGAAATCGACCGCGAGGATGGCGTGCCGGCCCTCGAAGGCCGACGCGTCGAGCGTGCTGTGATAGGTCGCCTGCGGAAAGTAGCGGGCGACAAGCCGCCGATACTTTGCCATGCCACAGAATGTCGACTGCGCATGGCGCCCGGCCGCCCGGATGTGCAGCAGGCTGATCAGCACCTCCCCCATGCCCTGCTCCAGCACGATGAGATCGGGATCGTCGGCCGGGTCCTGGGTCAGGTAGTGGTACTGCAGGGGCGCCACCAGGCTCTTGGGCGTGTTGATGGCGCGATGGCGCTCCTGGTAGAACCTGAAGCCGGGGCGGTACTTGCCCTTTGACAGGCAGTGCAGCCCCAGGGTGTAACGGAAGTCGGCCTGCTCGCTCTCGGTGTAATCGTGGGCCCGACGCAGGCGCCGGGCGGTCGCGAAATCGCCCAGCCGAAGGCACAGCCGGTATCGAATCGTCGGGTGGAACCTGAAGTCGATCCGGCGATTGAGGGCCCGGGCCTTGTCCAGATCGCCGACGCCATAAAGCGCGCAGGTCAGCAGGTAGAAGTAGTAGCTCGGCAGGCGGGCCTGGGGAACATCGCGCTCGGCAACCGTCTGCAAGGACGACCAGAGCAGCGAGAACTGGCCCTGGCGGAACAGTTGCTCCGCGGAGCGGAAATAGTCGTCCCAGTCGATCGGGCGCGGTGCGGCCCGGGTCATGGCGCCCTCCCCTGGCGGGGTGGTGGCGCCAGGGCGGCCTGTGACATGACCGGCTCGATGACCTCTTCGGCAACCTCCGGGTGCGCCCGCTGAAACCCGAGAACGGCCTGCAGGAGGTTCATGCGCGAGCCGCCCAGGCGAACGACACCGGCAGGCATGGCCTTCAGAAAGGTCGTATCGGCGGGTTGATAGACGACATCGAACGCCAGCCTCAGTTGCCGGACATGGCGTGTGAAATCCGGCGGCAGCGCGCAGGCGTCGACATGCTCGGGCGCCGACCCGAGCACCGTGCCGTTGATGAGCACCGTCGCCTGCCCGAGGACGTCGCCGCAGGCAGCCGGCGCCACCAGCTCAACGCCCATCCAGCGCGACAGCGCCACGGCAGCCGGGTCGTCGACACGACGGGTCGCCACGACAACGCGCGCCACCTGCTGGCGCACCGCATTGACAACCGCCCGGGCCGCCCCGCCAAAGCCGAGGACCAGCACCGTATCGGTCGCGGCCAGCCCGGCCTCGTGCAGAACCTGGGCCGCGGCAAGGCCGTCGGTGTTGGCGCCGCGCAACTGACCGCGGCCATCGCGCGACAAGGCATTGACCGCACAAATGCCCTGCGCCCCCGGATCCAGGCGCGCAGCGCCCAGCCAGTCCGCGACAGCCTGTTTATGCGGAACCGCCACCGCCCCGCCAACGAACGCGGGGTAGGCGTCGAGCCAGGCCAGCACCTCTGCCAGGCGGTCCGGGGCGACATCGAACGGCACCATGCGGCACGACCGCCCCAAGGCCGCATACACCGCATTCCACAACACGGGCGAGCGCGCCCCCCTGGAGGGATGCGCGCCGATGATGGCCGCGAACTCGCCGGCCGGCAGCACCAGCGTGTTGTCGATGAACGGGACGCGCGTACTCATGTCAGCGGCCGCCAACGGCAACTGCCGCCCGCTGCGGGCAGGCGCTCGGCGACACCCGGCATGCCGGCCCGGTCATCCGCGCACACGGCGCCCGACCGCAAGCGCCACCGCGTGCATGTCGTTCATCAGCCGGCCGAAGGCGTCGAAGTCGATGGGTTGCAGGGGGTCGACCGCGGCATTGTCCGGGTCCGGGTGTACCTCGAGCATGACGCCGTCGGCGCCCGCCGCAATTGACGCCAGCGCCATCGGCTTGACCCAGGGCCGCCAGAAGGTGGCGTGGCTCGGATCGGTCACCACCGGCAAGTGGGTGATCTCCTGCGCCGCGGGCACGACCTGCAGGTCCAGCAGAAAACGCGAGGAGCTGCGGTGGGTGTGCGCGGCGCTGACGCCCCGCTCGCACAGGATCACCTGCGCATTGCCTTCGATCAGGATGTACTCTGCCGCCCCCAGCCAGTCGCGCAGGGAGCAGCCGAAGTGGCGTTTGAGCATGACCGGCTTTCCGGTCTTGGCGACCCGTGTCAGCAAGGGAAAATTCTGCATGTTCCGGGCACCGATCTGGATGATGTCGGCCACATCGGCCACCGCATCGACGAAGCGCTCCTCCATGACCTCGGTGATAACCGGAATACCCACCTCATCACGCGCGCGCTTCAGCCAGGCCAAGCCCTGCTCGCGCGTCTCGGTGTATTTCTCGGAACGATAGGGGAAGCTCAGCGGTTTGAACGCGCCCCCGCGCAGGAAGTGTGCGCCGTGGGCCTTGACCGCTTTCGCGGTCGCCACGATGAGGGCCTCGGATTCAACCATGTTCGGCCCGGCAAAGATCGGCACCAGCTCCCCCCCAAATTCCACGCCCTGCACCACGAATCGGGAGCGGTGCGCCGGGCTTTTCTTTGCCGCCAGCGGAAACTTGGTGAGCAGATCCTCTTCCGAGACATCCTTTCCGGGAGCCTTGTTTTCAATCGGCATGCTGCGGTTCCATCAAATCAATAACGCAAATTACAGTCAGTGCGAGCCCAGGGCGTGTTCGCAGTAGATCCATTCGTCCCGTTGGGCCCGAATGCCTTGGCCCCCATTGCTGCGTTGCGCCGCCTTGCACTGGGCGCCAAGGCAGGCGAGCGGGGCTGATGGGTCTACCGTGATCACGCCCTAGCTGTGATGTTTCAATAGGTTGTTCATCCGGAAGGATCTGGGAGACTGGAGTTCTCGACGCTTCAGTAACCCAAGGAGTCCAACCGGATGAACAGCCATAAGAATGCCAGAACGACCTTTGCCGGGCGC
>QQUN01000072.1 GCA_008501585.1 Pseudomonadota bacterium
ATGGGCAAGCTGGATAAGTCCGTCGAGCAGACCATCATCACCGGCTACCGGTCGGCGGCCACGAACACCGGCAACCAGTCGGCGGCCACGAACACCGGCTACCGGTCGGCGGCCACGAACACCGGCGACTACTCGGCGGCCACGAACACCGGCAACCAGTCGGCGGCCACGAACACCGGCGACTACTCGGCGGCCACGAACACCGGCTACCGGTCGGCGGCCACGAACACCGGCTACCGGTCGGCGGCCACGAACACCGGCTACCGGTCGGCGGCCACGAACACCGGCGACTACTCGGCGGCCACGAACACCGGCAACCAGTCGGCGGCCACGAACACCGGCAACCAGTCGGCGGCCACGAACACCGGCAACCAGTCGGCGGCCACGAACACCGGCTACCGGTCGGCGGCCACGAACACCGGCTACCGGTCGGCGGCCACGAACACCGGCTACCGGTCGGCGGCCACGAACACCGGCGACTACTCGGCGGCCGAGGTGAAAGGTGCCGAATCCGTCGCAGCCTCCCTGGGTATCCAGGGTCGTGCCCGCGCAGCAGCCGGCGGCGCCATCGTTCTCTGCTACCGCGACGAAGATGACGGCCGCCTGATCCACATCCGCGCCAGCAAGGTCGGAGAGAACGGCATCGAGCCTGATGTCTGGTACGCCCTCGACGCCGCCGGCGAATTCATCAAGGTCGAAGCCGAAGAGGAGGAGGTGGCCGAATGAGCACCCACGCACGTCTTTCCCCCTCCAGCGCGCACCGCTGGCTGCACTGCCCTGGCAGCGTCGCCCTTGAAGCGAGCTGCCCGGACGAATCCAGCGACTTTGCCGACGAAGGCACCGCCGCGCACGAACTGGCCGCCGCGGCGCTCACCGATGGCCGAGACGCTGCGGCCTACGTTGGTAACGTCATCCATGTGAATGGCAAGGGGTGGGATGTCACCGACGACATGGCCGCCCACGTGCAGAAGTACCTCGACTACGTGCGCGCCATCGGCGGCGAGTTGATGGTCGAGCAGCGCCTGAGCGTCGAAGCCATCACCGGCGAACCCGACGCCAAGGGCACGTCCGATGCGGTCATCCTGGCCGGCGAGGAACTGGTCATCGTCGATCTGAAATACGGCCGCGGCGTCAAGGTCGATGCTGACGACAACGAGCAGCTGTCGATCTACGCCCTGGCAGCGCTCGCTGAGTTTGAGTTCCTGGGCGACTTCCAGCGCGTGCGCCTGGTCATCGTGCAGCCCCGGCTCGACCACATCAGTGAGTGGGTGTGCTCGATCGAGGCCCTGCGCGAGTTCGCCGAGCACGTGAAGGAGCGCGCCTACCACGCGCTGCAAGTGCTGCATCACGAAAAGCCGGGCGCCTACGTGCATCACTGCCGACCGGCGGAAAAGGCCTGCCGTTTCTGCAAGGCCAAGGCGATTTGCCCGGCACTGACCGACCACGTGCTCGCCACCGTGGCCGACGACTTCGTCGATACCTCCGAGCCTGTTGCTCCGCAGATCGAGCACGCCACCGAGCGCAGCTTCGACAACACCACGCTGGGCAATCTGCTCGGTGCGGTCGATCTGGTGGAAGCCTGGTGCAAGGCGATCCGCGCCAAGGCCGAGAGCGAACTGCTCGCCGGTCGTGCGGTGCCAGGCTTCAAGTTGGTCGAAGGCCGGCGCGGTGCCCGCCGCTGGGCTGACGACGCCGAGGTCGAAACCACGATGAAGGCCATGCGCCTGAAGCTCGAGCAGATGTACGACCTCAAGCTGATCAGCCCGACCAGTGCCGAGAAACTGCACAAGGCCGGCGACATCGGCCCGCGCCAGTGGCCGAAGTTGCAGGCGCTGATCACGCAGTCGGACGGCTCGCCCAGCGTGGCCCCGGAATCCGACAAGCGCCCGGCGCTCGTCATGCAGGCCGCCGTCGATGAGTTCGCCGACGAGACCGACACCGTGGCGGATCTCGTATGAGGCCGCAACGCCCATCCATCGCCAACGTGCTCCCCGCCGACGCGCGGGACGCGCTGGTGAAGGCTTACCAGACCGCCCCGTCTGCTGCCGATCCGCTGCGCAGACAGAAGGCCATCGAGAAAACCACGCAGCGGATCAAGCAGCAGTACCCCGAACTCTTCCACCTTCCCAAGGAGATCGAATCGTGAAGATCAAACTCGCAAATGTGCGCCTCGCGTTCCCCGTGCTGTTCGAAGCCAAGACCGTCAATGGCGAAGGCAAGCCGGCCTTTTCCGCTTCCTTCCTGCTCGACCCCGCCGACCCCCAGGTCAAGACCCTGAACCAAGGCATCGAGCAAGTCGCCAAGGACAAGTGGGGCGCCAAGGCCGACGCCATCCTCAAGCAGATGCGTGCCCAGGACAAGGTCTGCCTGCACGACGGAGACCTCAAGAGCAACTACGACGGCTTCCCCGGCAACCTCTACCTCAGCTCCCGGGCGGTCACCCGCCCGCTGGTCATCGACAAGGACAAGAGCCCGCTCACCGAGCAGGACGGCAAGCCCTACGCCGGCTGCTACGTGAATGTCAGCGTCGAGCTGTGGGCGCAGGACAACAACTACGGCAAGCGTGTGAATGCCTCGCTGCGCGGGGTGCAGTTCCTGCGCGACGGCGACGCCTTCGCGGGCGGCGGTGCGGCGTCCGAAGATGAATTCGACGACATCGCCGAAGGCACCGAAGCCGGCGACCTGGTGTAACCGCCAGCCTCGCGGCCACGTGCCGCGGGGCGCTTTGAAGACTGGCCGGGCGCGCAAGGTCGCGCGGGCTAGTCACCGAAGGGAAGCCGGCTGACTACCGGCCCCGGACCCGGCCAGTCTTCAAAGCGAACACGGAACACGACATGACCACCCTTTGGCTCGACCTCGAAACGTTCTGCGACGTGCCGATCACCCACGGCACGCACGCCTACGCCGAAAGCGCGGAGATCATGCTCTTCGCCTACGCGCTCGACGACGCGCCGGTGAGCGTGTGGGATCGGACGACGGGCAGCGAGATCCCGGCAGAACTCTACGCCGCACTCACGAACCCTGACGTGCTGATCTGCGCCCACAACTCCCACTTCGATCGCACGGTGCTGAACCACTACTGGCAGACCGACCGCACCCGCTGGCGCGACACCATGGTCAAGGCACTGGCGCATTCGCTGCCGGGCGCCCTGGACAAGCTGTGCGACATCCTCAGCGTATCGACCGACAAGGCCAAGGACAAGGACGGCCGGCAGCTGATCCACCTTTTCTGCAAGCCGCGCCCCGCTACCAGCAAGATCAGGAGGGCCACCCGTGAAACCCACCCCGCCGAATGGGAACGCTTCGTCCGCTACGCCGGGCTCGACATCGAGGCCATGCGTGAGGTTGATCGCAAGCTCCCCCGCTGGAACTATCAAGGCGACGAACTCGATTTATGGCATCTGGATCAGCGCATCAATGATCGCGGCGTGGCCGTGGATCTGGCTATGGCCATGGCTGCCATTCGCGCCACCGACAAGGCCAAGGCCACACTTGCGCATCGTGCCCAAGAGCTGACTGACGCCGCCGTACGGGCCGCCACCCAGCGCGACGCCATGCTCCGCCACCTGCTGGACGCCTACGGCATCGAGTTGCCGGACATGCAGAAGAGCACCCTGGAGCGGCGCATCGCCGACCCGGATCTACCCGCCGAACTGCGCGAGCTGCTGGCCGTCCGCCTGCAGGCGAGCACCACCAGCACCAGCAAGTACAAGGCGCTCGCCAATGCCACCAGTGCCGACGGGCGCCTGCGCGGCACGCTGCAGTTCTGTGGTGCGATGCGCACCGGCCGCTGGGCCGGCCGCACCTTCCAGCCGCAGAACCTGCCGCGCCCCACGCTCAAGCAGGATCAGATCGACCTCGGCATCGAAGCGATGAAGGCCGACGCCGAGGATCTGCTCTTCGGCAACGTCATGGAACTCGCCAGTTCCGCGATCCGCGGCTGCATCGTGGCGCCGGCCGGCCGTAAGCTGGTGGTGGCCGACCTATCCAACATCGAAGGCCGCGGCATCGCCTGGCTCGCGGGCGAGACCTGGAAGCTCGCCGCCTTCCGCGCCTTCGACGCCGGTACCGGGCCGGACCTCTACAAGCTGGCCTACGCCAAGGCCTTCGCCATCCTGGTCGAAGCCGTCACCAAGGATCAGCGCCAGATCGGCAAAGTGATGGAGCTCATGCTCGGCTACGAGGGTGGCGTCGGCGCCTTCATCACCGGGGCGGCCACCTACGGCATCGACCTCGACGCCATGGCCGAAGCCGCATGGCCCAGCATCCCCGCCGACGTACTCGCCCAGGCGAACGAGTTCCTTGGCTGGACCAAGCGCCAGAAGCGCTCGACCTTCGGCCTTGCTGACAAGACCTTCATCGTCTGCGATGCGCTCAAGCGCCTGTGGCGCCTCGCGCATGCCGAGACCGCCACCTGGTGGGGCGAACTCAAGGACGCAGCCGGCCGTGCCATCGCACTCCCCAGCGTCACCGTGCCTTGCCGCAAGGTCAAGCTGCGCCGCGACGGCAACTGGCTGCGCATCGGCCTGCCGTCCGGGCGCGTGCTCTGCTACCCCAGCCCGCAGGTCGATGAGAAGGGCCAGCTCAGCTACATGGGCGTCAATCAGTACAGCCGCAAGTGGTGCCGCCTCAAGACCTACGGCGGCAAGCTCGCCGAGAACATCACTCAGGCGGCCGCCCGCGACGTGCTCGCCGCCAATATGCCGGCCATTGAAGCGGCCGGCTACCCGATCGTTCTCTCGGTGCATGACGAGCTGATCACCGAAGCCCCGGACTCGCCCGAGTTCAACCACGAACACCTGGCCACGCTCATGGCCGCCAACCCCCCTTGGGCCGACGGCCTGCCGCTCGCTGCGGCCGGCTTCGAGGCCTATCGCTACCGCAAAGACTAGGAGCCCACCAAATGCTGCAACGTCTCGCCCTTGCCCGCCGGCTGTTCCGGCTCTACCGCCGCACCGGCCTCCCTTGGAAGAACGCATTGCTGCGCGCCTGGAGGATGGCGGAATGAGAGAAAGCACCATCGAGCAATACCTCGTCGATCGCGTCAAGGCGCTCGGCGGCGAGGTGCGCAAGGTCAAATGGATCGGCCGCCACGGCGCACCCGACCGCTTTGTGATGCTCCCGCAGACCGGCGAGACCATCGGCCGCCCGGCCCGTAGCCTGTGGGTGGAGCTCAAGGCCCCCGGCGAGAAACCCAAGCCGCACCAGGTGCGCGAGCACGAGCGCATGCGCCGCATGGGTCAGTGTGTCGAGATCGTGGATTCCTGCGAGCGTGTCGAGGAGGTGCTGGCATGAGGCAGTTCTTCATCACCGCGCTCTACGTGTCGATCCCGATCTCGCTCTTCGGCTTCGCCGCATGGCTGGTCTACAAGCAGGCACCGGGTTGGGGGTGGTTTCTGTTTGCCGTCGTCCTTGTTACCGGCAGCATCAAGTGGAGCGTGAAATGACCAAATGGGATCTGCGCATGCTGGCACTGGTCCAACTCATCGCCACGTGGAGCAAAGACCCGAGCACGGGTGTGGGTGCTGTGATCGTCGATCCGAAGAACCGCGTCGTGTCGCTGGGCTTCAACGGCTTCCCGCGCGCGGTGGCCGACGTGGTCGTCGATCGCGACGAGAAGCTGCGCCGCACCATCCACGCCGAGGAAAACGCGCTGCTGTTCGCGCCGCGCACGGTGGAGGGTTGCACGATCTACCTCACCCATCCGCCGTGCGCCCGCTGCGCCGCCAAGCTCATCCAGGCCGGTATCGCCCGGGTCGTGCATGCGCCGGCAGCCGAGGGCTTCGCCGAACGCTGGGCCGACGACATGCGCAGCGCCTCGGCCATGTTCAGCGAGGCGGGCATCGAGGTGGTGGCGTGACCGCCTACTACAACGAATTCGACCCCTACGCAGCCCAGTGGCTGCGCAACCTGATCGCAGCCGGCCACATCGCGCCGGGCGACGTGGATACGAGGAGCATTCTGGATGTCGCACCCGACGATCTCGCCGGATACGTGCAGTGCCATTTCTTCGCCGGCATCGGCGGATGGAGCGCGGCCCTTCGTTTGGCCCAATGGCCCGACGCCCGCCCAGTGTGGACGGGGTCTTGCCCTTGCCAGCCTTTCTCCGTGGCTGGCGCGGGTGCTGGGATGCTCGACGAGCGGCACCTATGGCCTCACTGGCACTGGCTCATCGAGCAGTGCCGCCCTGGCGTCGTCTTTGGCGAGCAGGTTGAAGCAGCGATTCGCCACGACTGGCTCGACCTTGTACAAGCTGACATGGAAGGAATCGGCTACGCCTGCGCGCCGGTCGGTGTTCCTGCTGCGGGCGTCGGTGCGCCGCACATCCGACAGCGCCTGTGGTTCGTGGCCGACAGCCAGCGCGTCGGACGGCAGCGGCGGGCGGACGCCAGCGGACCCGTTGGCGAAAACGCGCCCGTCCGGGGCGAAGGTTTGTCAGACGCTCAACGCGGTGGCATCGATGGCCGGCTGGACCACCACCACCACCAGGGACTGGAAGGACTCGGGCGCGGACATCAAGCCGAGAGCGGACGGCAAGGCGCGACTGGATCAGTTGCCACGGCAAGCGAATCTGGCGGGCTGGGCGACGACGACGGCGCAGGATCACAGCCGGGGCGTCAAACCGCCGAGGCCACAGGACACGGGCGTGCCGCTGTCGCAGATGGTGGCGCTTGTCGGCCCGGCCCGCTTAACGGCTTCTGGGCAGATGCTGACTGGCTCTTCTGCCGGGATGGAAAGTGGCGGCCAGTTGAACCCGGCACATTCCCGCTGGCTCATGGGGTATCCGGCCGCGTGGGACGACTGCGCGCCTACGGCAATGCCATCGTCCCGCAAGTCGCGGCGGAAGTGATCCGCGCCTATCTGGAGTGCCGCCCATGACCCGCCAAGCCTTCACCCCTCGCGAGTACCAGCAGCCGGTCATCGACCACGTCATCGACGTGTCGCGCAATGCCGTATGGGCCGGCATGGGCATGGGCAAGACGGTATCCGCGCTGACCGCGCTCGATATCCTTGAGATCACCGAGCCCGGCCCGGCCCTAGTGCTGGCCCCGTTGCGCGTGGCCGCGAGCACCTGGCCGGACGAGGCGACGAAGTGGGCGCACTTGCGCAACGTCGAGGTGTCGGCCGTCGTCGGCACGCCCGAGGAGCGACGCGCCGCGCTCAAGCGGCCGGCGACGATCTACGCCACCAACTACGACAACCTGCCATGGCTGGTCGAGCACTTCGGCGACAAGTGGCCGTTTCGCAAGATCGTCGCCGATGAGAGCACCAAGCTCAAATCCTTCCGTCTGCGACAGGGCGGGGTGCGCGCGCGGTCGCTCGCCCGCGTCGCCCATTGCAAGGTCGATCGCTTCATCGAATTGACCGGCACGCCCAGCCCCAACGGCTTGCAGGATTTGTGGGGGCAGGCGTGGTTCCTGGACAAGGGCGTGCGCCTGGGGCGCAGCTTCGAAGCGTTCAAGGCCCGCTGGTTCCAGTCCATTCAGGTGGGCAGCGACCGCCACGCGACGCGCCTTGAGCCCTTGCCGTTCGCCCAGGAGCAGATCGAAGACCGCATGCGCGACCTGTGCCTGTCGCTCGACGCGCGCGACTACTTCGACATCGCCGAGCCCATCGTCAATGTGATCCGCGTCGAGCTGCCGGCCAAGGCCCGGCGCCTGTACCGCGACATGGAACGCGAGATGTTCCTCGCGCTCGACTGCGGCACGGAGGTGGAAGCCTTCAACGCCGCCAGCAAAACGATCAAGTGCTTGCAGCTCGCCAACGGCGCCATCTACACCGACGACACATGCAGCACCTGGGCCGACATCCACGACACCAAGCTGCAAGCGCTGGAGGACGTGATCGAGGAGGCCGCCGGCATGCCGGTACTGGTGGCCTACCACTTCAAGAGCGACCTCGCCCGCCTGCAGCGAGCCTTCCCCAAAGGCCGCACCCTGGACAAAGACCCGCAAACCATACGCGACTGGAACGCCGGGAAGATCCCGGTCTTGTTCGCCCACCCGGCCAGCGCCGGCCACGGTCTGAACTTGCAGGACGGCGGCAACATCCTGGCCTTCTTCAGCCACTGGTGGGATCTGGAGCAGTTCCAGCAAATCATCGAGCGCATCGGCCCTACGCGCCAGGCGCAGGCCGGGCATGACCGCCCGGTATTCATCTACCACATCGTCGCCGCCGACACCGTGGATGAGCTCGTGATGGCTCGCCGCGAATCGAAGCGCGAGGTGCAAGACCTATTGCTTGAAGCCATGAAGAGGAAAGCGAAATGCCAAACTGCTTGAAAGACGGTTGGGGCGGTCGTTGCCCTGATTGCAGCGGCGAATGCGTGAACAACCAATCTGCACAAGAGAAAGCCAGCGCACTGGCTACCCAGGTAGGAGGTACGCATTACAAAGACATGGCGATCCAGCCGGTCGAGTACATCCACCGCAACAGTATCGGGTTCGTTGAAGGCGCAGTGATCAAGTACGTGAGCCGTTGGCGCGCCAAGAACGGCGTCGAGGACCTGAAGAAGGCCCGCCACATGCTCGACTTGCTCATCGAGATGGAAGGCGGGGTGGGCCATGCCTGATCTGATTGCCACCAGGGAAACCCTCATCGAACTGACCGGCTTGAGACGGCCGTCGGCAGTTCGCCGCTGGCTGGACCGGGAATGCATCCCCTACATGGTAGGCGCCGACGGATGGCCGCGGGTTTTGCAAACGATTATCATGGCTCGGCTAGGCGGACCTAGCAAGGCACCGGTGAAAGAACCACAGTTGAGGCCATGGAGATGAGCAGATCGCTGCCCCGCTGGATGCACCAGAAGCACGGTGCATACTACCTCGTCCGCCAGAACAAATGGACGCGCCTCGCGGGAAACCTGCACGATGCACTGGTCGAGTACGCGCGGCTCACTGCAGCGCAGGGCAGCGGCGCGATCGACGAGCTGGTGAGCCGCACACTCGCCGACATGAAGAAGACCGTCGCAGCGAGCACCTACAAGAACTACACCACATGTTCGCGCTATGTGCTCAAGGCGTTCGCCGACTTCACCCCGCAACAGATCAAACCGCACCATATCGCGAGATTCCTGGATGGCAACAAGGACAAGCCAAGCATGGCCAATCTGCTGCGCTCGTTTCTGAAAGGCATGTTTCAGCGCGCGGTGCGATGGGGGATCGTTGAGGCCAACCCGGTGCGCGACATCGAGCAGTTCAAGACCAAGAAGCGCGACCGCTACATCACCGCCGACGAGTTCGCCCGCATCCGCGTCGAGGCATCACCAACCTTGCAATGCCTCATGGACCTGGCCTATATCACCGGCCAGCGGATCGGGGACGTGATGAACATCCGCTACGCCGACATCACCGAGGCAGGCGTGTTCATCAAGCAGCAGAAGACCGGCAACCGTGTGCTGATCGCGATGAGCCCCGACCTCGAGGCTGCTATCGCCCAGGCACGTACCCTGCACAAGTCAGTGAAAGGCCTCACGCTGTTCCACAAACGCGACGGCTCGCTGCTCGCCTACACCACGATCTACGGCCACTGGAAGAGAGCCTGCACTGCAGCCAAGGTCGAGGATGCGCACTTCCACGACATCCGCGCCGCGGCCGCTACCGACGCCAAGGCCCAGGGCCTGGACAGCCGCACGCTGCTCGGCCACACCACCGAGAGCAGCCACAATCGATACCTGCGCAGCAAGGAGACCCCGGTTGCTACGCCGGTGCCTGTGAGAAAATCTTAGACACGTCTAAGAAATTTGCGGAAAAACGCAATAAAATCAATGGTCGAAATTATCGCTACATGAACTTCGACCAGATCGAAGAGTTCAAGAGCGTGGCCGACACCGTCGAGGTGTAAGACCGCCCGGGCCCGGCCAGGCCGGGCTCGCGCAAAAAGCAAAGCCGCCGGCAGGAGACTGCCGGCGGCTTTGTCATTGGTGGGGCAAGAGAAATGGTCCCGCCTGCCCGCGCATGCGCGCTCCCCAGGCTGGCGGGCCCAAAACGGTGGCTCAGGCGGCGCGCGGCGCGGTCAGCACATCGGGGCGCAGCGCGTCATCCAGTTGCTGTTGCGTCATCAAGCCTTTTTCGAGCACCAGCTCGGCGACACTGCGCCCGGTGCGCAGCGCTTCGCGCGCGGCCCAGGTGGCATGCTCGTAGCCGATATGCGGGTTCAGCGCGGTGGCCAGACCGGCGGAGCAGCGGACGCGTTCGGCCAGCAGGTCGACGTTGGCGGTGATGCCGACCACGCAATTGTCAGTGAGCGTGCGGCAGCCGGCGGCCAGGTGCTCGATGCTCTTGAACAGCGAGTGGGCAATGATCGGCTCGAAGGCGTTGAGCTGCAGCTGGCCGGCTTCGGAGGCCATGGTGATGGTCATGTCGTTGCCGATGACCTCGAAGGCGATCTGGTTGACCACTTCGGGGATGATCGGATTGACCTTGCCCGGCATGATCGACGAGCCCGCCGCGCGTTCGGGCAGGTTGATCTCGTTGAAGCCGGCCTGCGGCCCGGAGGAGAGCAGGCGCAGGTCGTTGCAGACCTTGGACAGCTTGCAGGCCACGCGCTTGAGCACGCCCGACAGCTGCACGAAGGAGCCGGTGTCCTGGGTGGCCTCGATGAGGTTGTGGGCGGGCACCAGACGCACACCGGAGAACTCGGACAGCAGCTCGGTGGCGAGCTTGGCATAGCGGATGTCGGTGTTGATGCCGGTGCCGATGGCGGTGGCGCCGAGGTTGACCTCCTGGATGAGGGCAATGGCCTCTTCCAGGCGCGCCATGTCCTCATTGACCATGATGGCGTAGGTCATGAACTCCTGGCCGAGGGTCATCGGCACCGCGTCCTGCAACTGGGTGCGGCCCATCTTCAACACCTTGGCGAACTCGGTCGCCTTGGCCGAGAAGGCGTCGTGCAGGGCCGCCATCGCGGTGAGCAGTTCCTGAATGGCAAAAACGATCGCCAGCTTCAGCGTGGTCGGATACACATCGTTGGTGCTCTGCGCCATGTTCACATGGTTGAGCGGGTGCAGGGCCTTGTAGTCGCCCTTGCCGCGGCCGAGCTTCTCGAGCGCCAGATTGGCAATGACTTCGTTGGCGTTCATGTTGGTGGAGGTGCCGGCGCCGCCCTGGATGACGTCCACCACGAACTGGTCGTGCAGATGGCCGCCCTCGATGTCGCGGCAGGCCGCGGCGATGGCGTCGGCGCGGGTGTCGTCCAGATGGCCGAGCTGGCGGTTGGCCTCGGCGGCGGCGCGCTTGACCAGCGCCAGTGCCTTGATGAGTTCGGGGTAGGTGCCGATGTGACGGCCGGTGATCTGGTAGTTCTCGATGGCGCGCAGGGTGTGGATGCCCCAGTAGGCATCGGCCGGGACGTCGCGGTCGCCGAGCAGATCGTGTTCAGTGCGGGTGGTGTTGGACATGGTCGTGTGCCGAGTGGTGGAGCGGCACATTCTGCGCACTTCGCAACGGGGAGTTGATGCCGATTGCGAATTCGCTATGCCGCGCCGGCATGGGGGTCGGGCTCGCACGCCGCCCAGATACGTTCGACTTCGTTGCGCGTGGGTTCCGGCTGGCGGAACAGCGTGATGGCCAGCGGTGCGGTATGGCGCTCGTCGCCAGACTGGACGAGCAGCCCGGCGGCCAGCTCGTCGCGTACCGCGAGTTCGGGAATCCACGCAATGCCCGCGCCGGCCAGTGCGCCGCGCTTGAGCACGTCGGACATCGAGCATTCGTAGCTGAACTCCAGCTGGCTGGCGAGGCCTTCGCGCTCGACCACCGCGGCCGTCACCCGGCCGAGGTAGCTGTTGCTCGAATAGCACAGATAGGGGATGGTCGTGCGCCGTGTCAGGTCGTGCTTGGGGCGGCCGTCCTGGTCGGGGGCGCTGACCGGGATCAGTCGTTCCCAGGCCAGGGTGGCGGACGGGTAGCGGCCGATCTCGGCGAGCGTGGGCAAGGCCGGGCTGCTGTACGAGAGCATCAGTTCGCAGGAGCCGGAGATCAGCGCCTCGACGCAGCCGGCCACATGGTCGGCGATGACCCGCGCCCGCACCGGGCCGATCTGCGCCTGAAGCCGGGCGTGCCAATCGCCGAAGAAGCTGACCGCAATGGTGTGCGAGGCGGCGATGGAAACGACCTCGCCGGCGCGCGGCACCAGGCCCTGCGCCTCTTCGCGCCCCAGGCGCAGGGTGTCGAGCGCTTCCTGCGCGGTCTTGCGGAAGGCTTCGCCGGCCTGGGTCAGCCCGACCGGGAACAGGCTGCGGTCGATGAGCACCGCGCCGACCCAGTACTCGAGGTTGCGGATGCGCCGGCTGAAGGCCGGCTGGGTGACGTTGCGCAACTCGGCCGCCCGCGAAAAGTTGCGGGTGACCGACAGGGTGAGGAAATCCTCGAGCCAGTTCATTTCCATCGGGAGCATTCCATTGGCGCCAGGGTGCGCGTGTCAGTGCGCAGATTACACCCCGCGCCAGCGCGCCGGGTTGGCGTCATGCAAATTCTGCATGACGCATCGAAAAGAAGAATTGGGCAAAGCCGGGGCGTCGCCGTATAACCCTTCGTGTCGGCCGTCCCGAGCGTGGGGCAGGCCGCTGACACGACCGTGGCGCAAGGCATCGGCGCGCCACCCCAACAGACACTGCCCTCATCTCGAATGGGCAGACCAGGAGACAAGAATGACCGGACATCACTCGGCCCCATCGCGCGGCGTATTCGCGTTCTGGAAGGGCATGCAGCTGTGGAAGCAGATCTTCATCGCGCTCGTCGCCGGACTGGTAATCGGCGTGCTGCTGAACCAGACGGGCAACGCAGACATCGCCAAGAGCATCAAACCGCTGGGCGATCTATTCATTCGCGGCATCAAGATGCTGATCGTGCCGCTGATCTTCGTGTCGTTGGTCACCGGGGTGGCGTCGCTGCAGAACCTGGCGACCATGGGGCGGCTCAGCTTGAAGACGGTGGCGCTCTACCTCGCGACGACCGCGGTGGCGATCTCCATCGGCCTCGGGCTGGCGGTGGTGTTCGAGCCGGGGGTGGGCGTTGACCTGGGGTCGGCCAAGGCCGTGACCGCCAAGGAGGCGCCGAGCCTGATCGACATCCTGCTTGGCGTGGTGCCGACCAATCCGGTCGAGGCGCTGGCCACCGGTAACGTGCTGCAGATCATTGTCTTCGCGATCCTGTTCGGCCTGTCCATCACGCTGGCCGGCGACGCCGCCAAGCCGGTGCGCGCCTTCTTCGAATCCGCCGCCGAAGTGGTGTACAAGCTCACCTCGGTGGTGATTTCGTTTGCCCCCTACGGCGTGTTCGCGCTGATGGTGTGGGTGGCGGGTACCTACGGTATGGACGTGCTGGCGCCGCTGGCGAAAGTCATCGCCATGGTCTATCTGGGGTGCTTCGTGCACGCCATGGTGGTGTATGGCGGCATGATCCGCCTGCTGGCCAGGCTCAATCCGGTGCGTTACTTCCAGGGCAGTATCGAGCCGGTGATGGTGGCCTTCACCAGCACGTCCAGCTCGGGCACCTTGCCGGTGACCATGATGGCGGCCGAGCGCAACCTGGGCGTGCCGCGCAGCGTGTCGAGCTTCGTGCTGCCGCTGGGTGCGACCATCAACATGGACGGCACGGCGCTGTACCAGGGCGTGTGTGCGGTATTCATCGCGCAGGCCTACGGGGTGGATCTGAGTTCCGGCCAGTTCATGACCATCGTGCTGACGGCCACGCTGGCCTCGATCGGCACGGCAGGTGTGCCGGGCGCCGGCCTGATCATGCTGTCGCTGGTGCTGGCCTCGGTCGGTCTGCCGCTCGAAGGCATTGCCATCATCGCCGGTATCGACCGCGTGCTCGACATGGCGCGTACGGCCCTGAACGTGGCCGGCGATTGCGCGGTCAGCGTCACCGTGGCGCGCAGCGAAGGCCAGCTCGACCAGGACGTGTATGACACCGCCCATGTGTTGCGGGCCGACGACCTGGGCACGTCGGCGACGGGTGAGCATGCTGGCCCGGTCACCGAAACGGCACGGGCCGTGTCGTAAGCGCCGCGCGGTCAATCGCTCGTCCCAAGGGGGCTGGCTGTGGTTTGATTGGCGCTTCGCCAAGCATCTGCTGCCGGCCCTCTGTCATCATGAACGGAATCAAGCTTGTGGCGCATCACGAATTCATGGATCAGAAAAAACGACGTTTCGGTATCGTCGGTGGGCTGGGCGCCCTGGGGGGCGCCGATGTCTTGCTGAAGATGATCCGGACCGCGCAGCGCAGTGCCAGCCTGAACGGCACCGACATCGCTTTCGAGCAGCGGCATTTCGGCGAGGGCGCCATCGTGGCCGACGGCAACTACGACCCGACGCGCCGCAAGTTCTATGTCTACAACGCGCTCAAGGACATGGAGGCGCGCGGGATCGACACCGCACTGGTGCCGTGCTTTCTGTCGCATACCTTTCTGCGCGAGATCACGCCGGAGGTCGCGCTGCAGGTGGTCAGCGTTTTTGATGCCCTGCGCCGGCAGTTCGCCACCGAGCTGGCCGGGGTGCGCAAGATTGGCGTACTCACCTCGACCTACCTCAAGCGCACGGGCATCTTCGAGCGCGAACTCGGCCAGTTTGCGCAGATTGTCTATCCGGACGACGACACGCAGGCCAACACCGTCATGCAGGCCATCTACGGAGCCAACGGCGTGCGGGCCGGGCACCACGGTGGCGAGTGCCTGCAACGCTTGCTCGACGCCTGCCTGCACCTGATCGATGCCGGGGCCGAGGTCATCGTGCCCGGGATGACCGAAATCCCGGTGCTCATCGACTCGTTGCGTCCGCTCGTGCCGGTGCCGCTGCTCGATTCGAATCTGCTGTATGCCGAATACGCGCTGGGGATCGATGCCGCCGCACCGCAGCGGGAGTTCAAGCTTGGCGTGGTCGGCGGTGTTGGCCCCGCGGCGACGGTCGACTTCATGCGCAAGGTGGTCAAGCTGACCACCGCCGCCCGCGACCAGGACCACATCAAGATGGTGGTGGAGCAAAATCCGCAGATCCCCGACCGCACCGCCAACCTGATCGGCAGCGGCGATGATCCGACCATTCCCTTGCTGGCCACCTGCATGCGCCTCAAGTCGGACGGCGCCAACGCCATCGCCATCCCCTGCAACACCGCGCATGCTTATGTCGACCGGATCCAGCCCTATCTGGACATCCCGATCGTCAACATGCTGTCTGAAGTGGTTCGCCATATTCGCGAGACCCTGCCCGGCGTCAGCCGGGTCGGCCTGCTGGCTACGTCGGGGACGGTCGCCAGTGGCGTGTACAAGAGCGTCGTCGAGGCCTCCGGGCTGACACTGGTGGTGCCGGACGCGGTATTTCAGGAGCGCGTGATGGCGTCGATCTACGGCGCCAAGGGTGTCAAGGCCGGTTTTACCTCGGGCGAATGCGCCGCGCACCTGGCCGCGTCGATCGCACACCTGCAAGCGCAAGGCGCCGAGGTCGCGGTGCTCGGCTGCACCGAGCTGCCACTCATCGAGCTGGCCGCTGCCGACGAAGCCCGCTTGCCCCTGATCGATCCCACCGCGATTCTGGCCGGCTGCTGCGTGGCGCTGGCCACCGCATCGCGTGAAGGCGATCCCGCAACGACGCCGGCCGGGGTCGCCTGACGCCGGACCCCGTGATCGGTTGGGCGGTTCGGCGGCTTACTGCCAGTCGCTGACCGCCTTCACCTCCAGGAACTCCTCCAGCCCCCACTCCCCGCCTTCGCGGCCGTTGCCGGATTGCTTGTAGCCGCCAAAGGGCGCGCCGGCGCCGAGCGGCTGGCCGTTGACCTCGATCATGCCGGCGCGCAAGGCGCTGGCGACGCGCTTGGCGCGGGCCGGGTCCTGCGTCTGCACATAGTGGGTGAGGCCGTAGGGGCTGTCGTTGGCGATGGCGATGGCTTCGTCTTCGGTATCGAAGGGGATGATGCTGAGCACCGGGCCAAAGATTTCCTCGCGGGCGATGGTCATGCTGTTGCGCACGTCGGCGAACACCGTGGGGCGCACGAAGTAGCCGGTGTCGTGGCCTTCGGGCTTGCCCGGGCCGCCGGCGACGAGGCGGGCGCCTTCGTCGATGCCGGCCTGGATCAGGCGCTGGATCTTGTCGAACTGGGCGGCCGAGACCACCGGGCCGATGTGCGGGCCTTCCTGGCCGGGTTGGCCGACGGCCGTGCCGCGTGCCACTTCGGCGGCGGTGGCGACGGCCTGCTCATAAATGCTGCGCTCGACCAGCATGCGCGTCGGTGCGTTGCACGACTGGCCGGAGTTGTTGAAGCAGCGGCGCACGCCACGCACCACGGCTTTCTCATCCGCATCGGCAAAGATCAGGTTGGCGCCCTTGCCGCCCAGCTCCAGGCTGACGCGCTTGACGGTGTCGGCGGCGTTCCTGGAGATGGCGATACCGGCGCGGGTCGAGCCGGTGAAGGAGATCATGTCCACGTCCAGATGGCCCGACAGCTGCGTGCCCACGCCGGCGCCGTCGCCATTGACGAGGTTGAACACCCCGGCCGGGAAGCCGGCGGCGGCGATCATCTCGGCGAACAGCATCGAGGACAGCGGGGCGATTTCCGAGGGCTTGAGCACCACCGTGCAGCCAGCGGCCAGCGCGGGCACGACCTTGAGCGTGACCTGGTTCATCGGCCAGTTCCACGGCGTGATCAGGCCGCACACGCCGATCGGCTCGTAGCGGATGCGGGTGTTCGGCGCGTGTTCGCCCAACGTGCGCTCGAAGGCGAAGCTGCGCGCCGTGCGCAGGAAACTCTTGATGTGGCCGGCGCCGGCAGCGGCCTGGGCAGCCTTGGCGAGGCTGATCGGTGCGCCCATCTCCTGCGAGATGGCCGCGGCCATCTCGTCGGCGCGTTCGGTGTAGATGCGCAGCAGGGTGTCAATGTGGCTCAGGCGTGCGTCTAGCGGCGTGTCGCGCCAGGCCGGGAAGGCGGCGCGGGCGGCGGCGACGGCGGCATCGGTGTCGGCGGCGCTGCCGAGCGAGATGACGGCGCAGGCGGCCTCGGTGGCGGGGTCGATGACTTCAAGATCGTGCGCGACGGCGGGGGCGACCCAGCGGCCGTTGATGAAGAACTGGCGTTTGTCGAGCATGGGCGGATTCTCTCGTTCGGGGCGTTGTTGTGCCGAAGGCGCGCGTGGCCGTGTTGGCCGGGCGTGCCCGGGGCGGTGACAGAGCGGACAGCTTACAGCGCCTAGGCGTTTCGAGGCTTCAGGAAGGCCGAGATGGCCGTCTGCGCCGGTGCTTTTCCGAGCAGCGCGAGAAACGCCTTCTCCTCGCGATCGATCGTCTCCAGCACGCTCGCGCACCGCGGTGCCTTCATGAGTTTCTTGCTTTCCTGAACGGATTCGGGCGGCAGGGCGGCCAGGCGCGCGGCATGGTCCATGGCCTCGACGATGGCCTGACCATCGCCGACGACGGCGGTGAGCAAACCCGCGTCAGCGGCTTGCTGGGCGCTGAACGGCTCGCCCAGCAAAAGGATTTGCGCCGCCCGCTTGTCGCCGGCGACCTGGGGCAGCCACAGGCTGGACGCGCCCTCGGCACACACGCCGAGCTTGACGAATGGCGCGGCGAAGCGCGTGGAGGCGCCAGCGAACGCAAAATCGCAATGTCCGAGAATGGTCGTGCCGATGCCGATCGCGCAGCCTTCAACCGCCGCGACGATGGGCTTGAAACAGCGTGCGGCCGCACGAAACAGCCGCATGGCCAGCAGTTCTGCGGGCTGCGGCACGAAGTCGGTAAGGTCGTTGCCGGCGGTGAAGTAGCCGCCGCTGCCGTGCAGGACGATGACCCGGATGTCGGGGTTCGATGCGGCCGAGTCGATGGCATCGGCCAGCTGGAGGTACATCTCGCCGTTAAGCGCATTGCGGTGGGAGGGGCGGTTGAGGGTCAACTGCAGGATGCCGTCGGCCTCGGAGCGAAGGATCAATGGGGTGTCTGTCATGGTGAATGCCTGAAGCGATGAAAAAAGAGTCGGATCAAGAGGGGGACCGTCTGGCCACTATGGCACAAAGCGCTTGACGACCAGGTTGGCGATGAAGGTCTGGACCACTTTTCCGTCCTGGTTGGTGGTGGTGATACGCAGCTTGAGCATGCCTTGCTCCGGTCGCGATCTGGACGGTCGTACCTCGAGGACTTCGGACTCGGCCTCCAGAACATCGCCGGGGCGCACGGGCGCGGGCCACTGCAGCGACTCCACGCCGGCGCCGATCACGCCGCCGGCCGGGCGGAAGGCGCTGTCGACCAGCAGCCGCATCGTGAGTGCGGCGGTGTGCCAGCCGCTGGCGGCCAGGCCCTGGAACAGGGTGTCCCCGGCCTGTGTGTCGTCGAGGTGGAAGGGCTGCGGATCGAAGTCGGCGGCAAAGCGCTTGATGGCGTTTGCGTCGATCTCGAGTCGGCCGGAGCCGAATGTCTGTCCGACGGTGAAGTCTTCAAGGTACTGGCTTAATGGCAAGGGCATGGCTCCTTTTTGATCGTGTCGGTTGGACGCTGCCGGATCCTCAGGTTTCCTGATCGGCACAGCGCCGCACGCGGCAGGCGACGCCGCGCAAATGGGGGATGCCCTGTTCCTGGTCGAGATGCGCCGGGTCGTCGGGCGAGATCTGTGCATCGGCATGATCCCGGGCACCGCTCAGGCTGCCGTCGCCCTCTGCCCGCTCGGGCAGCCACCAGCCGTGCGGTACGCGGACCACGCTGCGCGGCATGTCGGTGCGGATGTCGGTTCGCAGCCGGACCCGGCCCTGGGGCGTTTCCACGTAGGCCCAGTCGCCAGCGGCGAGATTCAGGGCCGCGGCATCGTCGGGTGCAATGAACATCTGCGGCTCGGGGTTGCGTGCCCTGAGCGAGGCGATGTGCCGGTGCCCGGTCTGGAAGTATTCGTCCTCGCGAACGCCCATGAACATGGTGAGCGGATAGTCGGCATGCGGTGCCGGATCGTCCCGCCAGTAGGGCAGGCTGTCGAAGCCCATGTCGCCGAGCACGCTGGCGCTGAGCTCGACCTTGCCGCTCGGTGTGGCAAAGCCGGTGGTTTCGTACTTGCGGTACTGCGGCGTGTGCATGTGGTAGGGGTGCTTCTCGGCAAAGGTGGCGAAATCCATGCCGAGCTTGTGCACACGGTAGTCGAGCAGCGCCTCGTTGCTCTCCCACGGGAAGTGCGTGCCGAGACCCATCCGGTGGGCGAGATCGCGCCAGAAGTCATAGGCCCCGCGGCATTCGCCCGGCGGCGCGACGGCCTGTTGCGAGGGCCGGTAGATCGCCGTCCAGCCGAAGCTGTCCGACAGGGCGTTGCGCTCCAGCCAGGCGTCGCCCGGCAGCACATAGTCGGCAAGCTGGGCGGTGGGGGTGCGAAAGTGTTCGAAGGCGACAACCAGATCCTGGTTGAGGATCGCCCGTTCCATCAGCTGCATGTTGGCGAAGCTCATCAGGGTGTTGTTGCCGAGGCTGAAGAAGGCCTTGACCGGATAGGGGGCGCCTTCGGCCATGGCGCGGAACACCGCGCTGGGCGTGGCCATCATGCCGCCGCTGACGATGTTCGGCCAGTCGTGCCCCCACACTCGCCGGCTGGCCGCCTTGAGCGCGCTGGCGGCGCGGTAAGTGAAGGCCGGATGCGCGTCGGCGCCCAGTTGCTTCGCCTGCTGGGCGGCCGGCAAGGCGTCGTGCATCTCGAGTTCGGATTCGCTGACGATATCGGGGTGAAAACCGTGCAGCAGTTCGCCGCCGGGGACGTCCAGGTTGCCGCAGATGGCGCGCAGGGTGCACATCAGGCGGATCGCCGAGGTCGAATTGCGCTGCTGGTCGGTCACCGGGGTCCAGGGAATGACGGCCGGGGAGCTGCCGGCATACAGGCGCGCGGCCTGTGCGATCAGCTCGGGATCGACCCCGGTGAGCTTTGCCACGCGCGACAGGGGAAAGGCGTCGACACGCTGGCGAAGGGCGTCGAAGCCGGTCGTCCAGCGGGCGACGAAATCCGCGTCGTAGCGTCCCTCGTCGAGAATGACCTTGAGCCAGCCAAAGCACATGGCCGCGTCGCTGCCGGGCTTCAGTGGCAACCACAGGTCGGCCCGCTCCGCGCTCTCGCTCTTGCGCGGATCCATCACGATCAGCTTGGCGCCCCGGTCCTGCGCACGGCGGATGGCGTTGTAGATCGGGGTCCAGGAGTGCTGTTTGGGGTTGTGCCCGAACAGCGCGATGCAGTGGGTCTGGGTGTAGTCGGGGAAGGGGTACCAGCCGTAGACCAGGCGGTTGACCGCGGCCGTGTTGCCGGCACACAGCGCCACGCCGCTGATCCAGTTCGGCGAGCCGAGCAGGTTCATGAAGCGGCGACAGGCGCCATTGTCGGTCTGGGTGTTCCAGGGCGAGGTCGACACCGCCAGCGCCTCCGGCCCATGGGTGTCGACGATCGTCTGAAGCCGGTCCGCGATGTCGCTCATCGCGGTCTCCCAGCTGACGGTTTCCCACTGGCCGGCGCCGCGCGGGCCGACCCGGCGAAGCGGTTGCATGATGCGCTTGGGGTGGCTGAGCCCCTCCGGCGCATGCACGCCCTTCATGCAGATGTTGGCCTTGAGCGGGCGCGGGTCGATGGCCTTGACCCGGACGTCGCCAACCCGGCCCGATGCGGGAATCTCGACGTTGACCTGACAGTAGATGTCACACCCCGAGCACAGCGCGCGCACCGTGCCGACCGTGGGATTCTGACCGCTGACTCGATTCATGGTGTTCTCTCCAGTCGCTGTGCGCCACCGGTCGGCCCGTCAGTTCCGTGGCGGCGGGGGCGGGCTGTCCGATCCGGCGCGCGTGCCGTGGGACGCGTGGAAGGTGTGCGGCGATTGTGGCGGTGGGCCGATGCACCGGCAAATCATTTAATATGGCGTACGCTATAGTTTTTCTATGCCATGAACCGATATCCCCCTCTCAAAGCACTGGTTGTGTTTGATGCTGTTATGCAGAGCGGCAGTTTTTCTCTTGCGTCGGAGGCGCTGTGCGTGACCCCCGGCGCGGTCGGGCAGCAGATTCAGAAGCTGGAAGAATGGCTGGGTGTCGCCTTGTTCATCCGTCGGGTTCGGCAAGTGCAGCCTACCGAGGAGGCGAAAAAGTACTGGCAACGGATCCAGCCGGCCTTGGTGCTGATTGCCGACACCAGCCAGAAAGTCAGGGCCAGTCGACGGATGGCGGTGTCGTTATCCATGCCGCCGACCTTTGCCGCCAAGTGGTTCACCGGCCGAATGGCGCGATTGCTGACCCAGCATCCGGAACTCGAGTTGCATCTGAACGCGTCGATGGTGGCGGTAGACTTCGAGCGCGAATCCATCGATCTGGCGGTTCGCTACTTCGCGGAGCCCAATCCCGACCTCGATGCCACCCTGTTGTTCAAGGATTCGGCTCATGTCTATTGCGCGCCCGATTACGCGAAGACGTTTGCACTGGGAGCCGCGGATGATCTGGTGCGCGCCACGCTGCTGGTGACGTCCATGCATCCCCACTGGCACGAATGGCTCGGCGCATTCAGCGGCATCGGTGAGGCGCGGATGGCCGCCATCCCGCGCATCCACTTTGACCAGTCGTTGATGGCGATCGAAGCAGCGAAGCAGGGGCAAGGGGTGATCATGACCAGTCCGCTGCTGGTCGAAGCCGAGGTCAACGGCGGGGCACTGATTGCGCCATTCCCATCCTTTTTGCCGCTTGCCAGTGGTTACTACGTGGTTCATCACCGCCAGCTCGACCTCCGACCGGCTGCCGCAGTGGTCAAGCAGTGGTTGATCGATGAGGCAGAGGACGGGGCATTGCTGCCGGTTGGCGCCTGAGGGGCGAGCACCGGCGGCCTGCCGGCGTGCGGGCCACCGGCGCAAGGCCGCCCGTGACGCAGCCGGCCTACAGCGACTGGCTGTCGATGAAGCGCGCTTCCTGCGTGCGGCCGCCAAAGCCCCAGGCGTCGGCGCGCACATCGTCGATGACGATGTAGCTGGCCGGATCGAGCCCGGGCAGCAGCGCGGCCAGATCGTCGAACACGCGCCGCAGGTAGACCGCTTTTTGCGCCTTGGTGTTGGTGCCGTCGGTGATCTTCACGTCCAGGTGAAAGGCGCTGCGGCCGGTGTCGGCGAGGCGGACGCCACCGATGCGCCAGCGGCGCGGATCGACGAATTCGACGGTGACCGAGGTGACTTCCGGCTTCTTGCCGAGCAGGGCGGTGGTGTGCTCGAGCAGCACGGCGCTGGTGCGCTCGGCGAGCGTGTCCGAGGCTTCGGCCGCGAGGCGCAGGTGCAGATAAGGCATGGCGGGTCTCCAGTGTGCCCGCCCCGGGCGGGGCGGGCGGGATGGGCTCAGCGGTTGAGGCCCTCGGCTTCGCGCGCGGCCTTGACCGACGCGCGGGCGCCGACGCGTTCCAGGAAGGCGGTGATGGCCGGCCAGCGGCTCACATCCACCCCCACGAACTGACCCCAGCCGAGCACCGTGTAGAGGTAGCCGTCGGCCACCGTGAACTGGCTGCCGGTGAGGTAGTCCTGGCCTTCGAGCCGCTGGGCGATGGTGCCGATGCGGTTGGCCAGATGCGTCTTGGCCGTGGCCTTGGTGGCCTCGGGCGTGTCCGGCTTGAACAGCGGCGAGAAGCCTTTGTGGATCTCCGAGTTGATGAAGCCGAGCAGCGACTGCAGCTGATAGCGCGGCAGCGTGCCGTTGGCCGGGGCGAGGCCGCTCTGCGGCGCCTGGTCGGCGATGTACTGCACGATGGCCGGGCCTTCGGTGAGGATGGTGCCGTCATCGAGTTCCAGCGCGGGCACATAGCCGTTGGGGTTGATGGCCAGATAGTCGCGGCCGTCGGCGGTCTGCTTGGTCTTGAGGTCGACCCGCACCAGTTCGAAGGGCAGGCCCGCCTCGCGCAAGGCGATGTGGGGGGAGTGCGAGCAGGTGCCGGGGGCGAAATACAGTTTCATGGTGGTCTCCGTTGGGTTGTGCTGCGTTGGGGGTCAGGCAGTCTGGCCGATCAGCGCATGCTGACGCAGCCGCAGGTTGTCGAGGGCAAAGGCGCCGCTGCCGAGCAGGGCCTGGGCGAGTGCGGCGATGGCGAGGTAGACCGGATATTCCCACCCGCCGTTCGCGGCACTGAACACCCAGCCGTTGCCGGCATGAACGCTGGCGGCGCCAAGCAATACCGGCAGCAGGGCCAGGCTCACCCAGCGGGTCTGCAGGCCGGCCACCAGCGCCAGGCCGCCGAGCAGTTCCATCGGCGTGACGAGGTAGGCCAGCGCGCCGGGCAGGCCGACGGATTCGAAGAAGCCGGCGGTGCCGGGCAGGGTGAAGACCACGATCTTGAGCAGGGCATGGGCAATGAACATGACGCCCAGCGTGACGCGGAGCAGGGCAATGCCAAGGGCGGTGGTGTCGATACGGGTTTGCATGATGAACGCCTCTCTGTCGGGAGCGCGACACGATGTCGCGCGTTGAAGTGAACTCTAGTCATCCCTTGTTCGTGGATAAACTGGCGTACCATCAATTCACTGTTGCAATTGGCGGGATAGTTGAATGGACCGGATCGAGGCCATGCGGGCCTTCTGCGAGGTGGTGGAGGCGGGCGGTTTTGCCGCGGCGGCGGCGCGGATGGGGCTGTCGACCTCGGCCATCTCCCGTCAGGTGGCACAGCTGGAGGCGCATCTGAACGTGCGCCTGCTCAACCGCACCACGCGCAAGGTGAGCCCGACCGACGCCGGCCAGGCCTATTTCGAGCGCTGCGTGCAGTGGTTGGCCGAGCTGGACGAGACCGAGGCGGTGATGGCCGGCGAGGCGCGGCGCCCGTCGGGCCGGCTGCGCCTGTCAGCACCGATTGCCTTCTCGGTGCATCGGCTGGCGCCGGCGTTTGCCGCTTTCTTGCAGCGCTACCCCGAGGTGACGCTGGATGTGGCGCTGTCGGACAACGTGGCGGATTTCATCGACGAGGGGCTGGACCTGGCGATCCGCGTCGGTCGCCTCGGCAGCGAGAACCTGGTGGCGCGGCGCATCGACTCGGCGCGGCTGATGCTCGCCGCCTCGCCGGCCTATCTCGCGGCGCGGGGCACGCCGGCCCACCCGGAGGCGCTGGCCGAGCACGACTGCTTTGTCTACAGCTACGCGGCCTCCGGCAGTCTGTGGCAGTTTCAGGGGCCGGATGGCGAGAGCATTGCGGTGCGGGTCAATGGTGCGGTGCGTGCCAACAACGGCATCTTGCTGGCGGAGATGGCCAGTTGCGGTCGAGGCATCGTGCAGGTGCCGGATTTCCTCGTCCAGCCCCTGCTCGACAGCGGCCGCCTGGTGGCGGTGCTGACCGACTGGGAACCGCCGCCGCTGGCGATCCATGCGGTGTACCCGACGCGCCGGCACCTGTCGGCCAAGGTGCAGGCGTTGGTCGGCTTCCTGACCGAGTGGTTCGCCGCCCGGTAAGCGCTCTCAGCCGTTGCTGGGGAAGGCGAACTGCGCCTTGCCGACGGTATCGACCGCCCAGCGCTGGGTCAGCGTCTTGCGCCGGGTGTAGAAGCGGATCGCGTCGGGGCCGTAGGCGTACAGGTCGCCAAACAGCGAACGCTTCCAGCCGCCGAAGCTCTGGCAAGCCACCGGCACCGGCAACGGCACATTGACGCCCACCATGCCGACCTGCACCGCATCGCTGAAGTAGCGCGCGGCGGCACCGTCGCGGGTGAAGATGCAGGTGCCGTTGCCGAACTCGTGGGCATTGGTCAGGGCGATGGCGTCTTCCAGCGAATCGACGCGCACCACCACCAGCACCGGGCCGAAGATTTCCTCGCGGTAGATGCGCATCTGCGGCGTGACGCGGTCGAACAGCGTGCCGCCGACGAAGAAGCCTTCTTCGGCGCCCGGTACTGTCAGCCCGCGCCCATCCACAACCAGCTCCGCGCCTTCGGTGGCGCCCGTGTCGATGTAGCCGACCACCTTGTCACGATGCGCGGCGGTGACCAGCGGGCCCATGTCCAGCCCGCGCGTGCTGCCGTTACCGATGTTCAGCTCGCGCACCCGCGGCGCGAGTTTGGCCACCAGTGCGTCGGACACTGCATCGCCGACGGCCACCACCACCGAAATCGCCATGCAGCGCTCGCCGCAGGAGCCGTAGGCGGCGCCCATCAGGGCGTTGGTGGCGGCGTCGAGGTCGGCGTCGGGCATCACGATGGCGTGGTTCTTGGCGCCGCCGAGCGCCTGCACGCGCTTGCCGTGGGCGGTGCCGGTGGCATAAATGTACTCGGCGATCGGCGTCGAGCCGACAAAGCTGACCGCCTGCACGCGCGGGTCGGTCAGCAGGGTGTCGACCGCTTCCTTGTCGCCATTGACCACGTTGAACACGCCCGGCGGCAGGCCGGCTTCGGTGAGCAGTTCGGCGAGGATCTGCGCGGCCGACGGGTCCTTCTCGCTCGGCTTGAGCACGAAGGTGTTGCCGCAGGCGATGGCCATGGGGAACATCCACATGGGCACCATGGCCGGGAAGTTGAAGGGCGTGATGCCGGCCACCACGCCCAGCGGCGGGAATTCGGACCAGGAATCGATGTCCGGCCCGACATCGCGCGAATGCTCGCCCTTGAGCAGCTCCGGCGCGCCGCAGGCGTATTCCACCACCTCGATGCCGCGCGCCAGCTCGCCGTGGGCGTCTTCCCACACCTTGCCGTGTTCTTCGACGATGGCGGCGACGATGCGGTCGGCGTGCTGCTCGAGCAGCGCCTTGAAGCGGAACAGCACGCGGGCGCGCTTGAGCGGCGGCGTCTTGCGCCAGGCGGGGAAGGCGTCGGCGGCTGCGGCGATGGCGGATTCAACGGTGGCCTGGCTGGCCATGGCCACCTGGCGCACCGGGCGGCCGAGGGCGGGGTTGAAGACGGCTTGGGTGCGGGTGGTGTCGGGGCGGCGTTCGCCGTTAATGTAGTGGCCAAGGGTATCCATGGTCGATTCCTGTGTGAAGGTCAGGCGGTGGTGGCGAGCGCCTGGCGCACCGTGGTGAAGATCTGCGCCAGCTCGTCGGGCGTGGCGTTGAGGAAGGGCGAGAACTGCAGCACGTCGCCGCCGTTGCGGATCACCACGCCCGCCTCGAAGCATTTGAGGAACACCTCATACCCACGTGCGCCCGGCGCGCCGTCGCGCGGTGCCAGTTCGACCCCGCCCATCAGGCCGACGTTGCGGATGTCGACCACATGCGGCGCGTCGCGCAGCGCGTGCAGGGCTTCTTCAAAGGCCGGCTCGAGCGCGCGGGCAGTGGCAAAGGTGTTTTCCTCCGCATAGACATCGAGCGTGGCCAGTGCGGCCGCGGCGGCCAGCGGATGGCCGGAGTAGGTGTAGCCGTGGAACAGTTCGACGGTGTGGGCCGGGCCCTGCATCAGCGCCTGATAGATGGCGTCGCGCACCAGCACGGCGCCCATCGGCACCACGCCATTGGTGATGCCCTTGGCGGTGGTGATGATGTCGGGCGTGACGCTGAAGCGCTCGGCGGCGAAGGGCGCGCCGACGCGGCCGAAGGCGGTGATCACCTCGTCGAAGATCAGCAGGATGCCGTAGCGGTCGCACAGCTCGCGCAGGCGCTGCAGGTAGCCGATGGGCGGCACCAGGATGCCGGTGGAGCCGGCCACCGGCTCGACGATGAGTGCGGCGATGTTGCTGGCGTCGTGTAGCGCGCAGAGGTGCTCCAGATCGTCCGCCAGATGCGCGCCCCAGGCCGGCTGGCCGCGCGAAAAGGCCATGTCGGCCAGCGAGTGGGTGTGGCGGATGTGATCCACGCCCGGCAGCAACGCAGCGCTGAAGACTTTGCGATTGGCCGGGATGCCGCCCACCGACATGCCGCCGAAGTTCACCCCGTGGTAGCCGCGTTCGCGCCCGATCAGCCGGGTGCGCTGGCCCTCGCCGCGGGCGCGGTGGTAGGCCAGCGCGATCTTGAGCGCGGTGTCGGCCGACTCGGAGCCGGAGTTGGTAAAGAAGCACTGCGTGAAGCCGGCCGGCGCCATCTCGGTGAGGCGGCTGGCCAGTTCGAACACCTTCGGATGGCCCATCTGGAAACCCATGGCGTAGTCCAGCTCGGCCACCTGCGCCTGCACCGCGGCGACGATCTTCGGGTGGCAGTGGCCGAGCCCCGAGGTCCACAGGCCCGAGAAGCCGTCGAGCAGCTCGCGGCCGTCGTCGGTGGTGTAGTAGTGGCCGCGGGCGCGGGTGATCATGCGCGGCGCCTGTTTGAAGGCGCGGTTCATGGTGAAGGGCATCCAGTAGGCGTCGAGCGGGTTCATGCCGGTCTCCAGAGAGGGTTGGGTCATGCTAGTCGCGCTGAACGGTGCATAAAACTACAATCATCGTCAGTTAAGTTTCGGATCTATGAAACCATGAAGCCCCGCGCCCTGCTGAACCACCTGGCCGAAGCCGACCTGCGCCTGCTGCGCGTGTTCATCGCCATTGCCGAATCCGGCGGGCTGGCCGCCGCCGAGTTGCGGCTCAACATCAGCCGTTCGGTGATCAGCCGGCATCTCAAGGCGCTGGAGGAACGGCTCGGGGTGCGCCTGTGCGAGCGGGGCCGGGCCGGCTTCGCGCTGACCGAGGAGGGCGTGACGGTGCTGGCCTCGGCACGGCGGCTGATCGTGCAGATCGATGCCTTCCGCACCGAGATCGGCGAGTTGCATGCGCAGCTGCGTGGCGAGCTGAGCCTGGCGGTGTTCGACAAGTTCGTCACCAATCCGGACTGCCATCTGGCCGAGGCCATCGGGCGCTTCGGCGCGGAGGCCCCGGCGGTGCGCATCAACCTGCATGTGGCGCACAGCAGCGAACTGGAATCCGGCCTGCTCGACGGGCGCTTCCAGCTGGGCGTCCAACCCTTCCATCGGGCCAGTGACAGCTTCGATTCGGTCAGCCTGTTCGGCGAGCCGATGCTGCTCTACGCGGCGACGACACATCCGCTGCTGGCCGGTGGCGGCACCCCCGACGATGCCGCCATCCGGGCGGCGGCGCTGGTCGGGCTGGGGTATCACTCGCCCAACATGGAAACCTTCTGGCGCCTCGGCCTGCAGCCGACGGCGCGGGCCTTCGACCAGGAGGCCACGCTGGCGCTGATCCTGTCGGGGCGCTACCTGGGCTTTCTACCGGCCCACTATGCGCAGCGTTTCGTGGATGAAGGCGCGATGCGCTGCGTGGGCGCGCACAGCTTCCACTACCACTGCGACTGGCACGCCTTCGTGCTGCGCCACCCCGGCCCACCGCGACTGGTACAGCGTTTTCTCGAGGTGCTGCGCACCTGTCACGCCGCCTGAGCGGCGATGCGCGGGATCCGCGCCAGGTGGCGGGCCACCAGCAGCACCAGGGCTACCAGCGTGACCAGCAGGCCGACCACCGCCGGCCAGCGGCCAGCCTCCCAGGCCAGGCCGACCGTGGTGCCCAGCACGCTGCTGCCCAGGTAGTAGCTCGACAGGTACACCGCGGCGGCCAGTGCGCGGCTGGCGCCGGCGCGCCGGCTGACCCAGCCGCTGGTAGTGGTGTGTGCGCCGAAGAAGCCGAAGGTGAACACGGCGATGCCGAGCACCACCCAGCCCAGCTGCGCCGGCAGGGTCAGCAACAGGCCGGCGAGCATCAGCCCGGCCATGATCCACAGCACCTGCCGGCGGCCGATGCGGTCGACCAGCTGACCGACCCACGCCGACGACCAGGTGCCGACCAGATAGAGCAGGAAGATGGCGCCGATGGCGGTTTGCCCGAGGCCGAAGGGCGGGGCGACGAGGCGGAAGGTGACGAAGTTGTAGAGGCCGACAAAGCTGCCCATCAGCAAAAAAGCGCACAGGAACAGCCACGGCAGGCCGGCGTCGCGCAGCAGGGCGCGGGTGTCGGCCAGCACCTGGGCCGGCGAGATCGAGCGGCGGCGGAAATGGCGCGAGGCGGGCAGACCGAACCAGAAAGCCAGCGCGGCGACGGCGCCGAGGATACCGAGCACCAGCAAGGCGATCTGCCAGTTGGCGATGTCGGTGACCCAGGCGGTGAGGAAGCGGCCGGTCATGCCGCCGAAGGCGTTGCCGGCGATATACAGGCCCATCGCCCGTCCCTGCGCGTTGGGCGCGACCTCCTCGCCGAGGTAGGCCATGGCGGCGGCCGGCAGGCCGGCCAGCGCCACGCCGAGCAGGGCGCGCAGCACCAGCAGCTCGTTGAAGGAACTCACCCACGGGCACAGCAACGACAACACGGCGGCCAGGGCGAGCGACAGCGTCATCATCGGCCCGCGCCCGAAGCGGTCCGACAACAGGCTGGCCGGGATCAGCGCCAGCGCAAGCGCGCCGGTGCTGACCGACACCGACAGGCTGACCTCGGTGGCCGAAGCTCCGAACACCTGTGCCAGCAGCGGCAGCAGCGGCTGTGTGCCGTAGAGCATGGCGAAGCAGGCGAAGCCACCGAGAAAGACGGCGAGGTTGGCCAGCCGGTAGTCGGTGGTGCCCGCCTGCAGGAAGGGGCGGGTGTCATTCGGCGAGGCGGTGGAGGTCGTGCTCATGCGGGGCGCAGTCGATGTGGTGAGTGTGGGGGATGCTAAATCGACAGAAAAACGCGGTCCAATATATATTTAGCGACAAAACGATATCGTGGAGATATGAATGGACTTGCGCCGCCTGCGCTACTTCGTGACCGTGGCCGAGGAGCTGAACTTCACCCGTGCCGCCGAGCGCCTGCACATGGCGCAGCCACCCTTGTCGATCCAGATCCGCGCGCTGGAGGATGAGCTGGGCACGGCGCTGTTCGTGCGCAGCAAGCGCAAGGTGGCACTCACGCCGGCCGGTGAGCACCTGCTCGCGCGGGCGCGTCGTGTGCTGGCGGACACGGCGGCGGCGGCCGACGAGGTGCGCCGCATCGCCCGCGGCGAAGCGGGGCGCCTGCGGGTCGGCTTTACCTCGTCAATGCCCTATAGCGCGGTGCTGGGTGACGTGCTGCGCCGCTACCGGGCGCGCTATCCGGCGGTGGATCTGCAACTGCGCGAGATGTTTACCCGCGACCAGTTCAGCGCCCTCGGCGAGGGGCGGCTGGATGTCGGCTTTGTTCGCCACACCGCGACCATGGCGACCGAGGGCGTGGTGTTGCGCGAGATCGGCCGTGACCCCCTGCGCCTGGTGATGGCCGCCAGCCATCCCGCGGCGACGGGTAGTGCGGTGCGCATGGCTGACTTGCGCGACGAAGGCTTCATCACCTTTCCGCCCGACGTGGGCACCGGCCTGCCGGGTCTGTTGCAGCAGCTGTGCCGCAATGCCGGCTTCGAGCCGCGCATCGTCCAGACCGCGCGCGAGGCCACCACCCAGATCGGGCTGGCGGCGGCCGGTCTGGGCATCGCGCTGCTGCCGGCACAGCTGGAGTGCGTGCACATTCCGCGCGCCCGCTACCTGCCGATTGCCGATCCGGCGGCGGTGTTTTCGCTCTCGGTGGCGGTGGCTGACGGCGAGGTCAGCCCGCTGCTGGCGGGCTTTCTCGAGGTGCTTGATGCGGTCAGGACGCTGGCGCCGTGATGAGGATGGCGCGGAAGTCGTTGACATTGGTGAGCGTGGGGCCGGTGTCGAGGCTGTCACCGAGCGCTTGGAACAGGCCGTGGCCGTCGTTGTCGTCGAGCACGGCCAGGATCGGGCGGCCGAGCGCGCGAGCACGCTCGCTGGTGTGCGGGTCGATGATCGCGCCGGCCAGTTCGGCGCCGCCGTCGACGCCATCGGTATCGGCGGCGAGGGCATGAATCTGCGGATGGCCGCGCAAGGCGTGGGCCAGGGCCGCGAGAAATTCCACATTGCGCCCGCCGCAGCCGGTGCCACGCACGGTGACCGTGGTTTCGCCGCCTGAGAGCAGCACGCAGGGCGGACTGAAAGGCTGGCCGCGATCAGCCACCTGGCGGGCGATGGCGGCGTGGGTGAAGGCGACATCACGCGATTCGCCCTCGATGGCGTCGGACAGGATGTGGGCGCGCAGGCCCATCGATTCGGCGCATGCGGCGGCCGCTTCGAGCGCCATCTGTGGCGTGGCCAGGCAGCGGACCTCGGCGTTGTCGAGCCGGCCATCGCCCGGCTTGGGCGTTTCGCCGGCGCCGCGCTCGAGGTGGTGACGCACGGCGTCGGAGATCTCGATGCGGTGGCGGGCGAGGATGGCCAGCGCGTCGGCGCAGGTGCCGGGATCGGCCAGCGTGGGGCCGGAGGCGATCAGCGAGGGGTCGTCGCCGGGGACATCGGAGATCAGCCAGGTCACCAGCTTCGCCGGCCGGCAGGCGAGCCCCAGCCGGCCGCCCTTGATGGCCGACAGGTGCTTGCGCACGGTGTTGATCTCGCCGATGGTGGCGCCGCTCTTGAGGAGTGCCCGGCTGATCGACTGCTTGTCTTCGAGCGTGATGCCCGGCGCCGGCAATGCGAGCAGGGCAGAGCCACCGCCAGAGATGAGGGCGAGCACGAGGTCGTTTTCGGTCAGGCCGCGCACGGTGTCATCCAGCATGCGTTGGGCCGCATCGCGACCGCGTGCGTCGGGCACGGGGTGGGCGGCTTCGACGATCTCGATGTGGCGGCAGGGCACGGCGTGGCCGTCGCGGGTGACCACCAGGCCGCTGATCCGGTCGGCATGGTCGGCCCAGTGCTGCTCGACGATCTGCGCCATGGCGGCTGAGGCCTTGCCGGCGCCGATGACGACGATGCGGCCGGCAGGGGGTGTGAGTGCGTCGAGCGCGGGCGGGATGATCCGGGCCGGATCGGCCGCGGCCAGGGCGGCCTCGAAGAGGGCGGTGAGTTGTGCGCGCGGTGTCGTCATGGGCGGTGGCGTGGGATGTAAAGCGCAAATGATTGCCGCAGGGCCGGCGCTCGGCAAGCGGGGTTTCCCCGGGGCCGGAAACGCAAACGCCACCCGGAGGTGGCGTCGTGCGGTGTGGCGCGGGCGCGGTTCAGCGACGCATGGCGTCGAAGAACTCGCCGTTGCTCTTGGTCTGGCGGACCTTGTCGAGCAGGAATTCCATCGCGTCGATGTCGTCCATGCCGTAGAGCAGCTTGCGCAGCACCCAGATCTTCTGCAGCACGTCGGCCTTCATCAGCATCTCTTCGCGGCGGGTGCCGGAGCGGTTGACGTTGATGGCCGGATACACGCGCTTCTCGGCCATGCGGCGGTCGAGGTGCAGTTCCATGTTGCCGGTGCCCTTGAATTCTTCGTAGATCACGTCGTCCATGCGGCTGCCGGTGTCGATCAGCGCGGTGGCGATGATGGTCAGCGAGCCGCCTTCCTCGATGTTGCGGGCGGCGCCGAAGAAGCGCTTGGGTTTCTGCAGGGCGTTGGCGTCGACACCGCCGGTAAGCACCTTGCCGGAGGCCGGCACCACGGTGTTGTAGGCGCGGGCCAGGCGGGTGAGCGAGTCGAGCAGGATGACCACATCCTTCTTGTGCTCGACCAGGCGCTTGGCCTTCTCGATGACCATCTCGGCGACCTGCACGTGGCGCGAGGCCGGTTCGTCAAAGGTGGATGCGACCACTTCGCCTTTTACCGAGCGCTGCATCTCGGTGACTTCTTCGGGGCGCTCGTCGATCAGCAGCACGATGAGCGCAACGTCGGGGTGATTGGCGGTGATGGCGTGGGCGATGTTCTGCAGCATCACCGTCTTGCCGGTTTTCGGCGGGGCCACCAGCAGGCCGCGCTGGCCCTTGCCGATGGGGGCGATCATGTCGATGACGCGCGAGGTGATGTTCTCGCCGCCCTTCATGTCGCGTTCGAGGTTCAGGCACTGGGTGGGGTGCAGCGGCGTGAGGTTCTCGAACAGGATCTTGTGCTTGCACGCCTCGGGCGGCTCGCCGTTGATCTTGTCCACCTTGACCATGGCGAAGTAACGCTCGCCGTCCTTCGGCGTGCGGATCTCGCCCTCGATGGTGTCACCGGTGTGCAGGTTGAAACGACGCACCTGCGAGGGCGACACATAGATGTCGTCGGTCCCGGCGAGGTAGGAGGCTTCTGGCGAGCGCAGGAAACCGAAGCCGTCGGGCAGTACCTCCAGCACGCCGTCGCCGAAGATCGGCTCACCTTTTTTGGCGCGGTTTTTCAGCAGGGCAAAAACGAGTTCCTGCTTGCGCAGGCGGTTGGCGCCGTCGATGCCATTTTCTTGAGCCATCTCAAGCAATTGGCTGACGTGGAGATTCTTGAGCTCCGAAAGTTGCATGGTGATCTACTGGAGGGGAAAGAGAAAAACGACGGGCCGGAAGCCGTGATAGACGGAGGACCGCAGAAGGGAATGTGCGACCGCGACGCCGGGGGAGGGGGCGGGGCGCCCGGATCAGGGCGTCGCGGGAAGTGAGCGGAATCTAGCCCGATCAGAGATTGCTGTCAATGAAGGCCGTCAATTGCGACTTGGACAGTGCGCCGACCTTGGTGGCTTCAACGTTGCCGCCCTTGAAGAGCATCAGCGTCGGGATGCCCCGGATGCCGAACTTGGCGGGGGTGTCCTGGTTTTCGTCGATGTTCAGCTTGGCAACTTTCAGCTTGCCCTCGTATTCCTTGGCCACCTCGTCAAGAATCGGCGCAATCATCTTGCACGGGCCGCACCACTCTGCCCAGTAGTCCAGCAGGACTGGGGTCGCGGATTGCAGGACCTCGGCATCGAAGGTGCCGTCGGTGACGTAATGGATATGCTCGCTCATGGTTCCTCGCATCAGGGAGTGATGACTGGGTTTGATTAGACTGGGCCGCAAGGGGCCAATTCAGACGATACGAAACGCGCAGGAGGCGATTCGAGTGTGGTTGTCGGGGGAAAGTTATGCCAAGCCACGGCGAACGTCAAGCCAAGTGCCTGTATTGTGACGGGCAATCCGTGACGTTCCTGTCGTTCGCCGCGCTATAGTTCGCGGTGTGGCACGGCAGCGTCGGTTTGGCGGCTGTTGTGCGATTGCAACAATGGAGAGACTGGAATCATGACCTATGTAGTGACCGAAGCCTGTGTGAAATGCAAATACACCGACTGCGTCGATGTGTGCCCGGTCGATTGCTTTCGCGAGGGGCCGAACTTCCTGGTGATCGACCCGGACGAGTGCATCGATTGCACCCTGTGCGTGGCCGAATGCCCGGTCGAGGCAATCTATGCCGAGGATGATGTGCCTGACGATCAGCAGGCCTTCATCGAGATCAACGCCGAGCTGGCCAAGCAGTGGAAGCCGATCATCGAACGCCACGAGGCCTTGTCCGATGCCGAGGAGTGGGCCAAGGTGAAGGAAAAGCGCCATCTGCTCGAACGTTGAGCACCGATGGCCGCCGCCGGAGGGCCGGCGTGGCTGGATGGTCGCCAGGATCGGGGGGGAGCCGCTTCCCCCGTTTCGCGCAATCGACTACCATCCGGAACAAACAAAGCGCACCCGAAGAGTGCATCACGTCAGGCAAAGGGGTAAATCATGCAGGTGAGTGAAATCCTTGCGATCAAGGGCAAGGTGCTCTACACGATCGCACCCAACCGCAGTCTTTCAGAGGCCGTCGCCATCATGACCGAGCAGGACGTCGGTTCGCTGGTGGTATTCGAGCACGGCAAGATGGCGGGGATGCTCACTTTCCGTGAAGTCCTCAAGCATGTGCACAGCGCCGGGGCGGCCTGGCAGGATGTGGCCATTGCCGACGTGATGGTGCGTGATCCGCTGACGGCGGGTGGCAACATGGAGATGGATGAGCTGCGCCGCCACATGGTCGACCATCACCAGCGCTACCTGCCGGTCATGGATGGCGACACCCTGATGGGGGTGATCTCCTTCCATGATGTGGCCAAGGCCGTGCTGGAGGAGCAAAGCTTCGAGAATCGCATGCTGAAAAACTACATTCGCAACTGGCCCGAAGACGGTAACGAGGTCTGAGTCGAGTGTGACGGGCCGGGTGCCTCAGGGGGGGCGGCCGGCCGGCCGGTAAAGTCGTTGGATAGGGTGATCGTCTGTAGACGAAGCACTTGCCTTGGGAGGGCGGGGTCCGGCCGTGGCCGGATCGCATTCCGACGCACCAAAAGGAGACACCATGGATAAAATCTGGCTCAAGAGCTACCCCCCTGGCATTCCCGCTGAAATCGACGTATCCGAGTTTGCGTCGATCGGCGACATGTTCCTGCAAAGCTGCCGCCAGTTCGGCGAGCGAACGGCCTATGTGAACATGGGCAAGAGCATCCGGTTCGACGAGCTGGAACGGCTCAGCGGGCAGTTCGCTGCCTATCTCCAGGGCGAGCTGAAGCTGCCCAAGGGCACGCGCATCGCGCTGATGATGCCCAATGTCATGCAGTACCCGGTCGCCATGTATGGCGCCCTGCGTGCCGGCTACACGGTGGTCAACTGCAACCCGCTGTACACCGCGCGCGAACTGGAGCATCAGCTCAAGGATTCCGGCGCCGAGGCCATCGTCATCCTCGACAACTTCGCCCATACCTTGCAGCAGGTGCTCCCGCACACGCCGATCAAGCATGTGGTGGTGACACGCCTGGGCGACATGCTCGGGGGGCTCAAGGGTGGCTTGGTCAACTTCGTGGTCAAGCACATCAAGAAAATGGTGCCCGCCTGGGACTTGCCCGGCCACAAGCGCTTCAATGACATCCTGGCCACTGGCGCGCGCCATACGCTCAAGCCGGTGACGGTGGGGCATGACGATATCGCCTACCTGCAATACACCGGCGGCACGACCGGGGTAGCCAAGGGGGCCATGCTGACCCACCGCAACATCATCGGCAACCTGCAGCAGGCCCATGCCTGGATCAAGCCCTTCCTCGGTGACAAACCCGAGGTGATCATCACCGCGCTGCCGCTCTATCACATCTTCTCGCTCACCGCGAACTGCCTGACCTTCTTCAAGATCGGCGCGACCAACGTCCTGATCACCAACCCGCGCGACATTCCCGGCTTCATCAAGGAGCTGGGTCAGGTGCGCTTTACGGCCATCACCGGTGTGAACACGCTGTTCAATGCCTTGCTCAACAACCCGGCCTTCGAAAAGGTCGATTTCTCGGCGCTGCGCATCACCCTGGGGGGCGGCATGGCCGTGCAGCAGGCGGTGGCCGAGCGCTGGAAGAAGGTCACCGGCCGGCCATTGATCGAAGCCTACGGCCTCACCGAAACCTCGCCGGCGGTGTGCATCAACCCGCTCGACCTGGCGGAGTTCAACCACGCCATTGGCCTGCCGGTCAGCTCCACCGAGGTCAGCATCCGTGACGACGAAGGCGTCGAACTCGCGGTTGGCCAGCCGGGCGAACTGTGCGTCAAGGGACCGCAGGTGATGGCGGGCTACTGGAACCGGCCGGACGAGACCGCGCGGGTCATGACAGCCGACGGCTTCCTGCGCACCGGCGATGTGGCAACGATCGACCCCGACGGCTTCGTCCGTATCGTCGATCGCAAGAAGGACATGATCCTGGTGTCCGGCTTCAACGTGTATCCGAACGAGGTCGAGGACATCGTGGCCGGTCACCCCGGGGTGCTCGAGGTGGCCGCGGTGGGGGTGCCCGACCCGCGCTCCGGCGAGGCGGTCAAGGTGTTCGTGGTGCGCAAGGACCCCGCGCTCACCAAGGAGGCGCTGATTGCCTACTGCCGCGACAATCTCACGGGTTACAAGGTGCCGCACCATGTCGAGTTCCGTGATGAATTGCCCAAGACCAACGTCGGCAAGATCCTCCGGCGCGCACTGCGCGACGAGGACGGGAAGGCCGGTTGAATCCGGTGCTTGCCTTTTTGGCCCGATCGTGGTTTGATCGGGCCTGATTCGAACCCAAGTGCTGTTGACCCCATGAGCCGTTTCGCCCTAGCCCTCGACGTAGTTGTCGTAGTACGCGTAGTCAGCGTAGGCATGGTCGCGTCGTAACGGGTCACACAGACACATAGATTCTGAAACCCCCGCCGGCGCGAAGCTGGCGGGGGTTTTGTTTTTTCTCCTGCCGGATTTCAACCCGGAATTGAAACCAGGAGAAGAAAAATGAAGCAGATGACCGGCGCCGAACTGATCGTGCGTCTCCTCGAGCGACAAGGCATCGAGACCGTGTGCGGCATCCCCGGCGGCGCGATCCTGCCGTTCTACGATGCCATTGGCCAGTGTGACACCATTCGCCACGTGCTGGCCCGCCACGAGCAGGGCGGCGGTTTCATGGCGCAGGGTATGGCCCGTGTGTCCGGCAAGCCCGAAGTGTGCCTGGCCTCGTCCGGCCCCGGCGCCACCAACCTGGTCACTGCCATTGCCGACGCCAAGCTCGATTCGATCCCGATGGTCGCCATCACCGGCCAGGTGCCGCTGGGCATGATCGGCACCGATGCCTTCCAGGAAGTCGATACCTACGGCATGACCATCCCGCTCACCAAGCACAATTTCCTGGTGCGCGATGCCGCCGAACTGCTCGAGGTGATCCCCGAGGCCTTTCGCATCGCCATGTCCGGCCGTCCCGGCCCGGTGCTGGTCGATGTGCCCAAGGACGTGCAGTGCCAGCTGGTGAGCTTCGACGACTACCCGCCGGTGGCCGCGCCCGATGCACTGCCGGCGCTGGACCTGGCTGCCATCGAGAAGGCGGCAGAGATGATCAACGCCGCCGAGCAGCCGGTGCTGTACCTGGGCGGCGGGGTGATCCACTCGGGCGCCTCGCACCTGGCGGTCACGCTGGCCGAGCAGGGCGGCCTGCCGACCACCATGACGCTGATGGCGCTGGGCGCCATGCCGATCGACCATCCGCTGTCCATCGGCATGCTCGGCATGCACGGTGCGCGCTACACCAACTATGTGCTTGAAGAGTCCGACCTGCTGATCTGCGTCGGCGCCCGCTTCGACGACCGGGCCATTGGCAAGGCCGCGGAGTTCTGCCCCAAGGCAAAGATCATTCATGTGGACATCGATCCGGCCGAACTGCACAAGATCAAGACGGCGCATGTCGGCATCACGGGCGACGTCACGCAGGTCATCGAGGCCCTGTTGCCGCTGGTGCAGGTGAAATTGCGCAAGCGCTGGCTGTCGCATGTGGCCAGCCTGAAGGACCGCTTCCCGCTGGCCATGCCGGATGCCGACAATCCGCGTTCGCACTATGGCCTGGTGCACGCCGTGGCCGACGCGCTCGACGACGAGGCCGTCATTGCCACCGACGTGGGCCAGCATCAGATGTGGGTGGCGCAGGCCTACCCCTTCCGCCGGCCCCGCCAGTGGCTCACCTCGGGTGGCCTCGGCACCATGGGCTTCGGCCTGCCGACGGCCATCGGTGCGGCGCTGGCTGCGCCGGAGCGGACCGTGGTGTGCTTTACCGGCGACGGCAGCCTGAAGATGAACATCCAGGAGATGGCGACGCTGGCCGAGGAAGACCTCAACGTCAAGATTGTGCTCATGAACAACAACTCGCTGGGCCTGGTGTACCAGCAGCAGACCTTGTTCTACGGCAAGCGGCCCGTGGCCTCGAAGTACAAGCGCGCGGTGGACTTCCTGAAGATTGCCGAAGGCTTTGGCCTCGAAGCGGTGAATCTGGACACGGCGGACAACCCCGCCGCCACGCTCGCCGAGGCGCTGCAGCGTCCCGGCCCGTGCCTGATCCACTGCTCGATCGACCGGGAAGAGTTCGTTTATCCGATGGTGCCGCCGGGTGCCGCCAACACTGAAATGATCGGCTGAGGAGTCAATCGCATGTCTATGGTTATCGATCGCGAAGCGGCCGGTCTGGTGAAGGTCGTGCTGGAACTGGAAGTGGCCAACCACGCGGGTGTGATGTCGCACATCTGTGGCCTGTTTGCGCGCCGCGCGTTCAACGTGGAGGGCATCCTGTGCATGCCGCTGCCCGATGCCACACGCAGCCGCATCTGGCTGCTGGTGTTTGAAGACCAGCGGCTAGAGCAGATGATCAAGCAGGTGGAGAAGCTCGAGGACGTGATCAGCGTGGTGCGCCATGGCGCGGACCACGCCGTGTTCGAGCGGCTGGAAACCTTCTTCCGCTGATCCCGACAGCAATGAAACGGCCGGCATGACGCCGGCCGCTTTTCGTTTACCGGGTCGTGACCGGCTCGATGCCGGTTTGCCAGCCGCCGCCAAGTGCGCGGAACAGATCGGCGATGGCGGTCTTTTGTGCCGCTGCCGCGTTGGTCAGCGCCAATTGCGCGTCGAGCAGGCTGCGCTCGGTGTCTAGGACTTCCAGCCGGCTGACCAGCCCGGCGTCGAAGCGCATCTGTGCCTGGTCCAGCGCGGCCTGCAAGGCCTCGACGCGACTCGCCTGGGCCGTCCGGCTGTCCATGGCGCCGCGCTGCGCCGCCAGCGCCCGGCGGACATCGGCGAAGGCGTCGGCCACCGCTTGGGTGTAGCGAATCCGTGCTTGCGCGGCACGGGCTTCGGCGACCTCGACATTGCGCTTCAGGCGGCCGGCATCCCAGATCGGCTGCGTGATGCCGGCGACCAGCGAGAACACGCCGGCGTTGGCATCGAGCAGATTCGAGAAGTCGGTCGATTCGCGTCCCAGCGAGGCCGTCAGGCTGATTGCCGGGAGGCGCTGGGCTTCGGCCTCGCCAATGCGGGCGGTGGCGGCGACCAGCGCCTGCTCGGCCTCGATCAGGTCCGGCCGGCGGCTGAGCAGTTCGGCGGGCAGTCCGGCGGGGACGAGAACCGGTGTGTCGCGGGCCGGGCCACGGGGCAGTGCCTCGTCGAACATGGCGCGCGGCGAGCGGCCGAGCAGCACCGCCAGGGTGGCCTCGGTGCGGCGCTGCTCACTCAGCGCGCTGGCCAGGTCGGCCGCCACCTGGGAGACGGCCGCTTCGGCTTGCAGTACGTCGAACTGGGCCACGCTGCCGGCCTCCAGGCGCCGGCGCAGCAGCGCGGCGGAGTCGGTGCGGCTGGCGCGGGTCTGGGTCAGCACGCGGACGCGCTCGTCGATGGCCAGCAGCGCAAAGTAGCGGCTGGCCACCTCGGCGCTCAGCGACAGCGCCACGGTGCGCCGGGCGGCAACCGCCGCCAGCACGTCGGCGCGTGCCGCTTCGCTGGCCTGGCGATAGCGGCCCCACAGGTCGAGCTCGTAGCGTGCCCCCAGGCCGAGGCTGTGCAGGTTGGTGGTCCGCGGGGCGGTGGCGATGCCTTGCTCGCTGCTGCGGGTGCGGCGGCTGCCTGCGCTCGCCTCCACGGTCGGGTAGCGGTCGGCGTCGACGATGCCGGCACGGGCCCGTGTTTCTTCGAGGCGTGCCGCGGCCAAGTGAACATCGGCGTTGTGGGCCAGCGCCTCGGCCATGAGCTGGTCGAGCACCGGGTCCTGGTAATGCAGCCACCAGGCGTCACCCAGTTGGGTGGCGAGTGTGGCGCTCGTCGGCGCGGCCTCGAACTGGCCGGGCAGGGCGATGGCCGGGGCCTCGTAGGCCGGGCCCACGGCGCAGGCGCTGAGTACCAGGGCGGCGAGGACCGGGGCCAGCCGGTGTGGCAGCTTAGTCATGGCCGTGCTCCTTGCCGTGGGCGGCCGTCTCGGCGACCAGCTTTTCATGGGCAATGTCATGGCGAACGCGGATCTCCTCGAACAGTTCGTCGCGTGAGCGGCGCTCCGAGAGCTTGTGTTCGGTGATGAAGCGATAGAACAGCGGCACGAAGAACACCGCCAGGAAGGTGGCCGCGAGCATGCCGCCGACCACGCCGGTGCCAACCGCGTGGCGAGCGCCGGCACCGGCGCCGGTCGACAGCACCAGCGGCGTGACGCCGAGGATGAAGGCCAGCGAGGTCATCAGGATCGGGCGGAAGCGCAGGCGGGCAGCCTCAATGGCGGCGGCGGCAGCACTCATGCCGTCGCGGTGCTTGTAGATGGCGTACTCGACGATCAGGATGGCGTTTTTCGCCGCCAGACCGAGCAGGGTGACCAGGCCGATCTGGAAGTACACATCGTTGGTCATGCCGGTCAGCCACACCGCCGCCAGGGCGCCGAAGGTGCCGAAGGGCAGGGCCAGCAGCACGGCCAGTGGCAGCGACCAGCGCTCGTACTGGGCGGCGAGGATCAGGAAGACCATTACCGCACCGAGCACCAGGGTGAGGCTGGACGAGCCGCTGGAGCGCCGCTCCTGGTAGGCCGCACCGCTCCAGTCGAGGCTGAAGCCGGGGGGCAGCGTCTTGGCGGCGATGTCTTCCAGCCGCGCGATGGCCTGGCCGGTGGAATAGCCCGGCGCGGCGCTGCCGATGATCTTCACCGCCGGCAGGTTGTTGAAGCGCTCGAGCGTGTCCGGACCGGCCTCATTGCGGATGGTGGCCAGCGACGAGATCGGCACCAGCGCACCGCTGTCGGCGCGCACATAGGCGGCGGCGATGTCCTGTGGCGCATTGCGGTAGGCCGGATCGGCCGACATCAACACCTGCCAGGTACGGCCGTACTTGTTGAAGTCGTTCACATAGTAGCTGCCCAGATTGGCGCCCAGCGTGGCGAACAGGCCATCGAGCGGTACGCCGAGGCTCTTGGCCTTTTCGCGGTCGACGTCGACGAACAGCTGCGGTGTGCTGGCGCGCCACAGGGTTTGCGCCATGGCGAACATCGGGTCCTGATTGACCGCGCCGAGGAACATGTCCTTGGTGTCGGCCAGCTTCTTCGCGTCATTGTCGCCGCGGTTCTGCAGGTAGAACTCGAAGCCGCCCGCGTTGCCCAGGCCGAAGATGGCCGGCGGGTTGAAGGACAGGATCAGCGCCTCCTGGATGTGGCCGGTGGTGGCGTAGGTCTTGCCCACCAGTTCGGCAGCCGTGGTGGTGCGCTCGTCCCAGTGCTTGAGGGTGACGAAGAAGGTGGCTGCGCTGTTCTTGAAGCTGCCGCCGAGGAAGTCGAAGCCGGTGAAGGCCACGGTGTAGGCGACGTTCGGATCGCTGCGGATGATCTTCTCGACTTCGGCCACGACCTTGTCGGTGCGCTCCAGCGAGGCGCCATCGGGCAGGAAGACGGCGGTGATGAAGTAGCCCTGGTCTTCGTCCGGCACCAGGCTGCCCGGTGTGGTCAGGGCCAGCTGCGCGGTGATCGCGACCATGCCGGCGAACAGCAGCAGGCCGATGGCGCCGCGACGGATCAGCCAGGCCACACCATGGGTGTACTGACGGGTGACGGCCTCGAAGCCGCGGTTGAAGGCGCGGAAGAAGCGGCTGGTGGCTTTGTGCTCGTGGCGCAGGATGAGTACGCACAGCGCGGGCGTGAGGGTCAGCGCGACCACGCCGGAGATGCTGACCGCGATGGCGATGGTCACGGCGAACTGGCGGTACAGCTCGCCGGTGAGCCCGCCGAGGAAGGCGATCGGCACGAATACCGCGCACAGCACCAGCACGATGGCGATCACCGGGCCGGTGACTTCGCGCATCGCCTGGATGGCCGCCTGGCGTACCGACAGGCCCTCTTCATGCATGATCCGCTCGACGTTCTCGAGCACCACGATGGCATCGTCCACCACGATGCCGATGGCCAGCACCATGCCGAACAGTGTGAGCGTGTTGATCGAATAGTCGAGCATCAGCAGGCCGGCGAAGGTACCGATCAGCGACACCGGCACGGCGAGGGTCGGGATCAGCGTGGCCCGCCAGTTCTGCAGAAACAGATAGACCACGAGGAAGACCAGCACCATGGCTTCGGCCAGGGTCTTGATCACTTCGCGGATGGAGACGTTGACGAAGTCGGTGGTGTCGTAGGGAACGGAGTAGGTCAGCCCGTCGGGAAAGCGCGTGCGCAGCTCGCCGAGGGTGTTCTTGACGTCTTCGGCCACATCCAGGGCATTGGCGCCGGGCTTGAGGAAGATGCCGACCAGCGTGGCGGGCTGGCCGTTGAGGCGGCCGATGAAGTCGTAGTCGCGCGCGCCGAGTTCGACCCGGGCGACATCCTTGAGCCGCAACTGGGCACCGTCCGGACTGGCGCGCAGGATGATGTTTTCAAACTCGCTGGGCTCGGCGAGCCGGCCGCGGGTGTTGACCGTCAGCGACAGGGCTTGCCCGCTGGTGACCGGCGGCTGGCCGATGCGCCCGACGGCGTACTGCGCGTTCTGCTCCTCGATGGCGCGGATCACGTCGGTGGTGGCCAGGTCGTGATGGCGCAGGCGGTCCGGATTGAGCCAGATCCGCATCGCGTAATCCTTGGCGCCGAAGATCTGCACGTTGGTGGTGCCGGGCACGCGCTTGAGGACATCGAGGACGTTGAGCGTCACGTAGTTGCTGGTGTAGACGTCGTCGAAGCGGCCGTCCGGCGAGGTGAAGGCGACCACCTGCAGGAAGGCGGACGAGCCCTTTTCCACACTGATGCCCTGGCGGCGCACTTCCAGCGGCAGGCGGGGCTCGGCCTGCTTGACGCGGTTGTTGACGTTGATCACCGCCTGGTCGACATCGGTGCCGATGTCGAAGGTCACCTGGATCTCGACACGGCCGTTGGAAGCGGAGGTCGAGCTCATGTAGAGCATGTTCTCGACGCCGATGATCTGGGTCTCGAGCGGGGCGGCGACGGTCTTTTCGATGACGTCGGCCGAGGCGCCGGGGTAGGTCGCGGCCACGGTGACCACCGGCGGGGCGATCTCCGGATACTGTGCGATCGGCAGGCCGCGCATGGCGGCCAGGCCGGCGATGATGATGAACACCGAGAGGACCGTCGCGAAGATCGGACGGTCAATGAAAAAGCGCGAGAACATGGTCAGGCTCCCGGCTTGGTGGCGCTGTCAGCCGGTGCGGTGACGGCGACGGGCGCACCCGGGCCGATCTTCAGTACGCCGTCGGTAATGACCTGATCGCCCGCGGCCAGACCGTCGACCACCACGCGGTCGTCCACCCAGTCCAGCGGGGTCACCGGGCGAACCGCGGCCTTGCCTTCGGCGATCACATAGACGAATCGTCCGCCCGGTCCTTCAAGCACCGCCCGTTGAGGCACGGCAATGGCATTCGGGCGCACGGCGCCTTCGAGACGGACCCGCACGAACTCGCCCGGACGCAGGTGGCGCTCGGGGTTGGGCAGGTCAGCCTGGGCCTCGCTGCTGCCGGTGCGCGGGTCGATGCGGACATCGGTGAAGTCGAGCTGGCCGACGGCGTGGTGGGCGGCGTGGGCCTCGCCCAGCACGCGGACCCGGAACTGTCCGTCGGCCGGGAGCTTGAGCCGGCCCGATGCGATGCCGCCGTCGATGCGGGCGCGATCGGTGTCCGGCAGGCCGAAGCGCACCTGGATCGGGTCGGTCTGGGTGACGACGGCGAGCAGGGTCTCGGGCCCGGCCAGCAGGGTGCCCTCCGACTGCAATGCGCGCGAGCTGATGCCATCGATGGGCGACTCGACGCGGGTGTACTTGAGCGACAGGCGCGCTTCCTTCAGGCGTGCGCGTGCGGCCTGCTCATCGGCGGCGGCGACCGCCAGGTTGGAGGCGGCGTCGTCGAAGTCGCGCTGGGCTGCGGCCTTGGCTGCCACCAGCGGCTTGAGACGTTCGACTTCGCGGCGGGTCTGTTCATGGCGCGCGCGTGCCGAGGCCAGCTCCGCTTCGGCACGTGCCACGGCGGTCTCGCTCGGGACGGGGTCGATCTGGAAGAGCGATTGCCCCGCCTTGACCCGCGCACCTTCCTGGTAGTTGCGCTTGAGCAGGATGCCGCTGACCCGCGGGCGGATTTCGACCTCGCGCGCGCCGTGCAGGCGGGCTGGGTACTCAAAGCTGACTTCGATGTCAGCCGGGGTGGCGGTGATGATGCTGACCGGCGACGGCGGGGGCGCGCTGCTCTGCGTGGCCGGGGCATCCCGGCCGCAGCCGCTGAGGGTCAGAACGGCGGTGACGACAAGCGCTGCGATCGGCAGCAATGCCGTTCGCTTGGGGGCGTTGGGGGCAGGCATTGGGGAGGTGTCCGGGTCGTTATTATCAGTGCGCAATTGTAGAAACATTCATGGATGTATGTAAAGTGACAAGGCGCATTTTGTGTGCTTCAATCGGTGGCAACAATTGTCAGGAATGGCCAGGTGAGTTGATGGTAAGAAAGACCAAGGAAGATGCGCTGGAGACACGCAACACCATCCTTGATGCGGCCGAGGCCGTGTTCTACCGCAAGGGGGTCGCGCGTACGACGCTGACGGATATTGCCGAGGCGGCAGGGGTGACGCGCGGGGCCATCTACTGGCACTTTGCCAACAAGGGCGAAGTGTTCGATGCCATGATGCGGCGGGCCATCGACCCGCTCGAAGCGATTTCCGAGGCCGATTACAGCACCAGCACGCAGCCGCTGGAGGAGCTGCGCACGCGCATCCTGACCACCATCGAGCGTATCGACAGTGATCCGCGCTACATCCGGGTGTTTGCGATTGCCATGCATAAGTCAGAGTATGTGGACGAGATGGTGCCGCTGGTCGATCAATGCCTCGAGTGCTGCGATCGCCACCTGCTGCGGCAGGAGCAGGCGATCGCCGTTGCGCGCAAGCTGGGGCATGTGCCGGCCAAGGTCGATCCGCACCGGGCGGCGTTGTCGCTGTCGGCGATGATCGATGGCCTCATCGCCAGTTGGTGTTTGCAGCCCGAGGTGTATTCGCTGGACCTGGCGGGCAACATGATCGACTGTTTCTTTTACGGGATGAAGAATGGGGCCTGTGCCTGACAGGTGTGCCGCGGCGCTTGGGTGGCATGGTCACCGTTTGATAAACTCGCAGGCTTTCTTCGCTCGCGGTTGATCCCATGTCCGGCAATTCTCTAGGCAAGCTGTTTTGCGTATCGTCCTTTGGCGAGTCGCATGGTCCGGCCATCGGTTGCGTGGTCGACGGGTGCCCGCCCGGGCTGGCGATCAGCGCGGCGGACATCCAGGCCGAGCTGGATCGGCGCAAACCGGGCACCTCGCGCCATGTCACGCAGCGGCGCGAGCCCGATACCGTGGAAATCCTCTCCGGGGTGTACGAGGGCGTGACCACCGGCACCCCGATTGCGCTGCTGATCCGCAACCAGGACCAGCGCAGCAAGGACTACTCCAACATTGCCGAAACCTTCCGCCCGGGCCATGCCGACTACGGCTACTGGCAAAAGTACGGCATCCGCGATCCGCGCGGCGGCGGCCGCTCGTCGGCACGCGAAACCGCAGTGCGCGTGGCCGCCGGGGCGATTGCGCGCAAGTGGTTGCTCGAGCGCTACGGCATCGTCATTCGCGGCTACATGGCGCAGCTCGGGCCGATCGAAATCCCCTTCAATACTTGGGACGACCTCGATGCCGAAGGCAATGCCTTCTTCGCCCCCAATGTCGCCATGCTGCCGGAGCTCGATGCCTACATGGACGAGCTGCGCAAGTCCGGCGACTCGATCGGCGCACGTATCAATGTGGTGGCCTCGGGCGTGCCGGTTGGCTGGGGCGAACCGGTGTACGACCGCCTCGATGCCGACATTGCCTACGCGATGATGAGCATCAACGCCGTCAAGGGCGTCGAGATCGGCGCCGGTTTCCATAGCGTGGTGCAGCGTGGTACCGAGCATTCTGACGAGATGACGCCGGACGGCTATCTGTCGAACCACGCCGGCGGGGTGCTGGGTGGTATCTCCAGTGGCCAGGACGTCATGGTGAGTATGGCCATCAAGCCGACCTCCAGCATCCGGCTGGATCGCCGCTCGATCAACAAGGCGGGCGAGCCGGTGATCGTCAATACCCATGGGCGGCACGACCCGTGCGTCGGCATCCGCGCCACGCCGATTGCCGAGGCCATGCTGGCGCTGGTGCTGACGGATCATGCGCTGCGCCATCGCGCGCAGAATGCCGACGTGCAATGTCCGACGCCCCGGATTGCCGGCCTGGCGCCGGGCGGCACGCAGGCAGTGCCTTCGCCGGTGCGTCGCGCAGACGGCGATTGACCTGAATCAACCGCAGGCGCAGGGCGGGGGCGTAGGCTGAAGTCATCGAGACGGCAACCATGAAAGGATGACAGATGAGCCTGCAAGCCCATGATTTGCATACCGAGTTTCCCGAGTATCGCGAAGCGATCCACGCACTGAAGGTGTCGGACAGCCACTTCTCTCGCCTGTTCGACCGCTACCACGAGGTCAATCGCCACGTGGTGCGCATCGAGGTCGAAGCGCAGGTGGCGACCGACCCGGAACTCGAGGACCTGAAGAAGGAACGCCTCAAGCTCAAGGATGAACTGTTCGGCCTGCTGCAGCGCTACAGCCCCGCCTGAGCCAACCTCACTCACCACACAGCGCCTGCGGGCGCTTTTTTCATGCCCGCGCGCGGCGTGCGGCCGTTGGTGCGCCGCTGTCGTCGGTACAATGCCGGCCATGCTTCCCTACTGGCGCCTGTCGGGTTACTACTTCTTCTATTTCGCCTTCATTGGCGCCTTTTCGCCGTATTTCACGCTCTACCTGCAGTCGCTGAGTTTTTCGGCCACGGACATCGCCATCCTGATGTCGCTGATGCAGGTCATGCGCATCCTCGCTCCGAATCTGTGGGGCTGGCTGGCCGACCGCCTCGGTGCGCGGATGCCGATCGTGCGCCTGTCGGCGCTGGCCTCGCTGGCGGGGTTCGGCGTTTTCTTCCTGACCACGCGCTTCGAGGGCATATTCATCGGTATGGCGATCATGGCATTTTTCTGGAGCGCCGCCTTGCCGCTGGTCGAAAGCCTTACCTTTGGCCATCTGGCGGGCCAGTCGGCACGTTACGGGAACATCCGCCTGTGGGGCTCGATCGGTTTCATCGTCGCGGTGCTCGGCATTGGCCATGCGCTGAGCTGGCTGCCGGTGGACAGCCAGTTGTGGATGACCGCCTCGGTGCTGGCCGGTATTGCCGTGCTGGCGTTTTGCGTGCCGGAGGCGCCGAGCGTGCCGCACCATCACGACAGCCCCGGCCTGGCGGCGGTGCTGCGCCGGCGCGATGTGCGCACCTTGTTGGCCGGCGCCTTCCTGATGTCGGCCGCGCACGGGGTGTGGTATGTGTTCTATTCCATCCTGCTGGTGGGCGCCGGGTATTCCAAGGCGCTGGTGGGCTGGATGTGGGCGATCGGGGTGGTGGCCGAGATCGCGGTGTTCATGATCATGCCGCGGGTGATGGCGCGCTTCAGCCTGCGGCAGATTCTGCTGTTCGCCTTCGCCGCGGCGACGCTGCGTTTTGCAATGATCGGCTGGGGTGTCGAGTCGTTGCTGGTGCTGGTGCTGGCGCAACTGCTGCATGGCGCCACCTTTGGCGCCAACCACGCCGCGTCGATTGCGGCGGTCAATCGCTGGTTTCCGGGGCGGCTGCAGGCGCGTGGCCAGGCGATCTATGGCAGTCTCAGCTTTGGTGCCGGCGGGATGCTGGGCGGATTGCTGAGCGGTTACACTTGGGACTGGATCGGCCCCGCATGGTCGTTCACGATCGGCTCGCTCTTCGGGCTGATCGGCTGGTGGGTGGTCTGGCGGGGGTGGCGTGATGAATCGGAACAGGAGAAACAGCATGCTTGAACAGTGGCGTCGGTTGTTCGGCGTGGCGGCAGCGGCGTTGGCGCTGGCAGGTTGCCAGACCATCCAGACGACGCAGGGCGGGGCGATCGGCGTCGATCGCGGGCAGTCGATGCTGGTGTCGGCCGCCGAGGTGGAGAAGGCGTCGGCGCAACAGTACGCGCAGGTGATCGAGGCAGCACGCAAGAAAGGCATGCTCAACGGCGACCGCCGCATGCTGACCCGGGTGCGTGGCATCGCCAACCGGCTGATTCCGCAGACGGCGGCATTCCGCGCGGATGCGCCGGGCTGGCAGTGGGAGGTGAACGTGATCAACTCCGACGAGTTGAACGCCTGGTGCATGGCCGGCGGCAAGATCGCGTTCTACCGCGGGCTGATCGACCGCCTCAAGCTCACCGATGACGAGATCGCCGCGGTGATGGGGCATGAGATCGCCCATGCGCTGCGCGAGCACGCCCGCGAGCGGGTCTCGCAGGCCATGGTGACCAATATCGGTGTTTCCGTGCTCAGCGCCGCCGTCGGCCTCGGGCAGCCGGGGGCAGAGTTGATGGGCACGGTGGCCAAGGTCAGTTTCGAGTTGCCCAATTCGCGCCTGCACGAGACCGAGGCCGACAGCATGGGCGTCGAGCTGGCGGCCCGCGCCGGCTATGATCCGCGGGCGGCGGTAGGGCTGTGGGACAAGATGGCGGGGCAGAGCAATGGTGCGCCGCCGGAATGGCTGTCGACCCATCCGTCGCATGCGACACGCAAGGCCGAGCTGGCACGCGATGCCGCGCGGGTGATGCCGATCTACGAGGCGACCCGACGGCGCTGAAAGCCGGCTTTCTGCACTGCAGCATATCGGCTATTCAGCAAGAAATAGCTGTGGTTTAATCAAACGTTCACGGTGTGTTGGAAGACAAGATGCAACAGGCGCAAACACTTTACGAAAAGTTGTGGTCCAGCCATGTGGTCCGCGAAGAGGCGGACGGCACGGCACTGATCTATATCGACCGTCATCTGGTGCACGAAGTGACCAGCCCGCAAGCCTTTGAGGGGCTCAAGCTGGCCGGGCGCAAGCCGTGGCGGGTGAGCTCGATCGTGGCTACGGCCGATCACAACACGCCGACCGACCACTGGGACGAGGGGATCAAGGATCCAATCTCGCGCCAGCAGGTCGAGACGCTCGACGCCAACATCCGTGAGGTCGGTTCGCTGGCCTACTTCCCGTTCAAGGACGCGCGCCAGGGCATCGTGCACGTCATCGGCCCCGAAAACGGCGCCACGCTGCCGGGCATGACCGTGGTGTGCGGTGACTCCCACACGTCCACGCATGGCGCGTTCGCCTGCCTGGCGCATGGTATCGGCACCTCGGAGGTCGAGCATGTGCTGGCCACGCAGTGTCTGGTGCAGAAGAAATCGAAAACGCTGTTGATCAAGGTCGAAGGGCAGTTGGCCCCCGGCGTGACGGCCAAGGACGTGGTGCTGGCCATCATCGGCCGTATCGGCACGGCCGGTGGCACGGGCTACGCGATGGAGTTCGGCGGTAGCGCGATCCGCGGCCTGTCGATGGAAGGGCGGATGACCGTCTGCAACATGGCGATCGAAGCCGGCGCCCGCGCGGGGCTGATCGCCGTTGACGACAACACCATTGACTACCTCAAGGGCCGCCCCTATGCGCCGTCCGGCGACGAATGGGATCGTGCCGTGGCCTACTGGCGCACGCTCAAGTCCGACGACGGTGCGGCGTACGACAAGGTGGTGGAGATGGACGCGGCGGCGATCCGTCCGCAGGTGACCTGGGGCACCTCGCCCGAGATGGTGTCCGACATCAACGGCGCGGTGCCCGACCCGGCGCTCGAGAAGGATCCGGTCAAGCGCGAGGGTATGACCCGTGCGCTGGCCTACATGGGGCTGGAGGCCGGGACGCCGATCAAGCGCATTCCGGTCGACCGGGTGTTCATCGGCTCCTGTACCAACTCGCGTATCGAAGACCTGCGTGCCGCGGCCGACGTGGCCAAGGGGCGCCAGAAGGCGGCATCGGTGAAGCAGGTGCTGGTGGTGCCGGGCTCGGGGCTGGTCAAGCGACAGGCCGAGGCCGAAGGCCTGGACAAGGTGTTCGTCGCTGCCGGCTTCGAATGGCGCGAACCGGGCTGCTCGATGTGCCTGGCCATGAACGCCGACCGGCTGGAGTCGGGCGAGCGCTGCGCGTCCACCTCGAACCGCAACTTCGAAGGGCGCCAGGGGGCCGGTGGCCGGACCCATCTGGTGAGCCCGGCATTGGCCGCGGCGGCGGCCATTGCGGGTCACTTTGCCGATGTGGCCGAGTTGAACTGAGGAGCGTGAGATGAAACGACTGATTGCCTTGATCGTGGCCGTGATGGCCGTGGGAAGCCTGTCAGCCTGCAATACCGTGCGTGGCGTGGGCCAGGATATCGAAAAGGGTGGCGAGGCCATCCAGAGGGCGGCGAAAAAGTAATGCGTGCATTTACAACACTCGATGGGTTGGTCGCTCCGCTCGACCGCGCGAACGTAGACACCGACGCGATCATTCCCAAGCAGTTCCTGAAGTCGATCCAGCGCAGTGGCTTCGGCCCCAACCTGTTCGACGAATGGCGGTATCTCGATCGTGGCGAGCCGGGCATGGACAACAGCACGCGTCAGGTCAATCCTGACTTCGTGCTCAACCAGCCGCGCTATGCCGGTGCGCAGATCCTGCTCACCCGCGACAACTTCGGCTGCGGCAGTTCGCGCGAACATGCCCCGTGGGCGCTCGATGACTACGGTTTCCGCGCGCTGATCGGCACCAGCTTTGCCGATATCTTCTTCAACAACTGCTTCAAGAACGGCGTGCTGCCGATCCGCCTGTCCGCCGAGGTGGTCGACCGCCTGTTTGCAGCCTGCACGGCGACCGAAGGCTATCGCTTGCGTGTCGATCTGGCCGCCCAGCAGGTGATCGAGTCCGATGGCACGGCCCACGCATTTGACGTTGATGCGTTCCGCAAGGAGTGCCTGCTCAACGGCTGGGATGAAATCGGCCTGACGCTGCGCCATGAGGACGATATCCGCGCCTTCGAAGCCCGCCGCAAGGCCGAGCACCCCTATTATTTCCGCTGATTGCAAACCCATTGGACGCCGGTGTGCCAAGCGCGCCGGCCGGAGAGTTGAATGAAAATCTGTGTGCTGCCCGGTGATGGCATCGGTCCCGAGATCATGGCCCAGGCGCTGCGCGTGCTCGACGCGCTGCGTTCGGACGGTCTGCCTTTTGAAACGGAAACCGCGCATCTGGGTGGCTGCGCCGTCGATGCCACCGGCGTGCCGCTGCCCGAGGCCACGCTGGCGCTGGCCAAGGCGGCCGATGCCGTGCTGCTGGGCGCCGTCGGCGGCCCGCAGTGGGACGCGCTGCCGCGCGAGCAGCGCCCCGAGCGCGGCCTGCTCGGCATCCGCAAGGAACTGAACCTGTTCGCCAACCTGCGCCCGGCCATCCTGTATCCGGAGCTGGCCAACGCCTCGTCGCTCAAACCCGAACTGGTTGCCGGGCTGGACATCATGATCGTGCGCGAGCTCACCGGCGACATCTACTTCGGCCAGCCGCGCGGCATCGAAGAGCGCAACGGCGAGCGCGTCGGCTACAACACCATGATCTACAGCGAGTCGGAGATTCGCCGCATCGGCAAGGTGGCCTTCGAGATCGCCCAGAAGCGCGGCGGCAAGCTGTGCTCGGTCGACAAGATGAACGTGCTCGAATGCACCCAGCTGTGGCGCGACGTGATGATCGACATGGCGGCCGACTACCCGGACGTGACGCTCAGCCACATGCTGGTCGACAACGCCGCCATGCAACTGGTGAAGAACCCCAAGCAGTTCGACGTGGTGGTGACCGGCAACATGTTCGGCGACATCCTGTCCGACGAAGCGGCCATGCTCACCGGTTCGATCGGCATGCTGCCCTCGGCCTCGCTCGACGCCAACAACAAGGGCATGTACGAGCCCTGCCACGGCTCGGCGCCGGACATCGCCGGCAAGGGCCTGGCCAACCCGCTGGCGACCATCCTGTCGGTGGCCATGATGCTGCGCTACACCTTCAATCAGGAAGCGGCCGCGCAGCGTGTGGAGTCGGCCGTCAAATCGGTGCTGGCACAGGGCTATCGCACCGGCGACATCTATGAGCCGGGAACGCGCAAGGTCGGTACGGTGGAAATGGGTGACGCGGTGATCGCGGCGCTCTGACGCAAGTCTTTGATTATCAGGAAAACATCATGGCAATGAAGCGAGTAGGTCTGGTCGGTTGGCGGGGGATGGTGGGCTCCGTCCTCATGCAGCGGATGCGCGAAGAGAACGACTTCGCGCTGATCGAGCCGGTGTTCTTCAGCACCTCCAATGCCGGCGGTGCCGCGCCCAACGTCGGCAAGGACGCGCCGCCGCTGCAGGACGCGAACAGCATCGATGCGCTCAAGGCCATGGATGTGATCGTCACCTGCCAGGGCGGCGACTACACCAACGAGGTGTTCCCCAAGCTGCGCGCGGCCGGCTGGACGGGCTACTGGATCGACGCCGCCTCCGCGCTGCGCATGAAGGACGACGCGATCATCGTGCTCGATCCGGTCAACATGGATGTCATCCGCAACGGCCTCGCTCGTGGCGTGAAGGACTACATCGGCGGTAACTGCACGGTCAGCCTGATGCTGATGGCGCTCGGCGGACTGTTCCAGAACGACCTGGTCGAGTGGGCAACCTCCATGACCTACCAGGCCGCCTCCGGTGCCGGCGCGCAGAACATGCGCGAGCTGCTCAACCAGATGGGCGCGCTGCATGGCGTGGTCAACAGCGAGCTGGCCGATCCGGCCTCCGCCATTCTCGATATCGACCGCAAGGTCGCCGCGGCCCTGCGCGACGGCACCGTGCCGACCGACCACTTCGGCGTGCCGCTGGCCGGTTCGCTGATTCCCTGGATCGACAAGGATCTGGGCAATGGCCAGAGCAAGGAAGAATGGAAAGGCCAGGCCGAAACCAACAAGATTCTCGGCCGCAGCGGCAGCCCGATCGTCATCGATGGGTTGTGCATCCGCATGGGCGCGATGCGCTGCCATTCGCAAGCGTTGACAATCAAGCTAAAGAAAGACGTCCCGCTTGACGAAGTAAATGACATGCTGGCCAAAGCAAACGGTTCGGTCAAAGTGGTGCCCAACGAGCGCGAGGTCTCCATGCGGGAGCTCACGCCGGCGGCCGTCACGGGCACGCTGAGCGTGCCGGTGGGGCGCCTGCGCAAGATGGGCATGGGCGGCGAGTATCTGTCTGCCTTTACCGTGGGTGACCAACTGCTGTGGGGGGCGGCCGAACCCCTGCGCCGGATGTTGCGCATCCTGCTCGAACAGTAATCGTGCCGGGCCCGGCACTGCGGTGCCGGGCGGCGTCATGGCCGCCGATGGCGGAATATGACGCCTGTAAGACCGCGCTTGTCATTGGCTGGCAGACCGGAGAAGGAAATTTTCCTTCCGTTTTAAGGTATTGCGGATAATACTTAAAGTGGATACTGGCTTGATACGCCCTATCCATAATGATATGTTCGCAATCCTGTATTGCTCCAGTGCGAGGATGCGGTTTTGAATACCTTCCAGAAGACCTCTCTCAGGGCCACCGTCATTGCGGCCACGATCGCGGCGATGCCGCTCAGTGCGCAGGCTGCCGGCCTGGGTCGCATTTCCGTACTCAGTGCGCTCGGACAACCACTCAGGGCAGAGATCGAGCTCAACGCCACGGCCGACGAAGTCAAGTCGATGACCGCTGCGGTGGCCGCGCCGGAAGCGTTCAAGGCCGCCAAGTTGAGTTATGCGCCCGCACTGACGTCGATCCGGATGGCCGTCGAGCAGCGGGGTGGCAAGCCCTATGTTCGGCTCAGTAGCGCCAAGCCGGTCAATGATCCCTTTGTCAGCCTGCTGGTCGAATTGAACTGGCAGTCGGGTCGCCTGCTCCGCGAGTACACCTTCCTGCTCGATCCGCCCGCCATGCCGGCGCCGGCCGCATCGGCCGATGTTGCCGCGCCGCCCGTTGCCCAGCCGCGTGCCACCGCGGCCCGTCCCATTGGCGGCCAGGCTGCCGACCGTTATACGGTTCGCCGCGGCGATACACTGGGAAAGATCGCCGGCCAGCACCTGCCGCAGGGCGTGGCGATGGACCAGATGCTGGTCGCGCTCTACCGGAAAAACCCGGACGCCTTCGTTGACAACAACGTCAACCGCTTGCGTTCCGGTGTGATTCTCAATGTGCCGGACGCGGCCGAGGCCAACGCGATCCCGCAAGGCGAAGCGCGCCGGGAAATCGTCGCCCACGCCGCCGATTTTGCCGAGTACCGCCGCCGGATCGCTGCCCGCGTCGCCGACGCGACCCCTGAAGAGGCCCCGGCCAGCCAGAGCAGCAGCGGCAAGATTACCGCCAAGGTCGAAGAGCCGGCCTTGCCCAGCGCAGCCGCCAAGGATCAGGTCAAGGTATCGAAGACGGTTGATGAGGCCAAGCCTGCCGCCGAGGCCGGTGGCGGGGCCTTGGATGGTGCCGCTGAACGACTGAAATCGCTTGAAGAAGACCTGGTCGCGCGTGACAAGGCCTTGCGCGAGGCCACCGACCGCCTGGCCGCACTTGAAGCGAACATTGCCGAGCTTCAAAAGCTCATTGCGCTGAAGAACGAAAACCTGGCCGCGCTCCAGAAGCAGGCCAGTGCAACGCCCGCACCGGCGCCTGCTGTCGAGCCACCGCCGGCCCCGCCGGTGGCACAAGCGCCCGCGCCGGCCGTTGAAGCAAAACCCGAGTCGCCCGCCAGCGCTGCGCAGCAGGATGCACTCGACAAGGAACTCAAGGCGCTTGTCGCCGCCGAGCCGACAGCCCCGGCCGCCGATGCGCCTGCCGCGGCCGAAGCACCGGCGCCGGTGGCTGCGGCCCCCGAACCCGCTCCGGCGCCCGCTCCGGTACCGGCGCCAGCACCCGCAGCGCCGCCTCCGCCGGCCGAGCCGAGCTTCCTCGAATCGCTGCTGGCCAATCCGACGACCCTCTACGGAGGTGGCGGCATTCTGGCCCTGTTGCTGGGCTATGGCCTGCTGCGCAGCCGCAAGAACCGTGCTGCGGGCGCGCCGGAAGCGACCGCGATGGCCTCGGTGTTCCCGCCGGACCAGAACTCGGTGTTCGGCGAAACTGGTGGTCAAAGTGTCGATACGGGCAGCAGCAGCCTGATCCAGACCGATTTCAGTCAGTCCGGCTTGTCCGCGATCGATGCCGATGAAGGGGTCGACCCGGTGGCCGAGGCCGATGTCTACATGGCCTACGGGCGGGATGCCCAGGCAGAAGAGATTCTCCTCGATGCGCTCAAGGGCGACCCGAATCGCACCGCGGTGCATCTGAAGCTGATGGAGATCTACGGCCAGCGCAAGAACATGAAGCAGTTCGAAACCACCGCGACCGAGCTGTACTCGGTCACCGGTGGCAATGGGCCGGACTGGGCCAAGGCAGCTGAGATGGGGCGCAAGCTTGACCCCGACAATCCGCTGTTCCTGCGCGGTCCGCAAAGCGAGATCGACTTGCCGCTGGATGAAGCACTGCCCGCTGATGAGGATTTCAAGGCCGAGGCATCGCCGGACGACAGCATGGCATTCTCGGCGCCGGCAGCGGAGGTGCCTGTGGCGCCCAAGGCTGACGTGCCGGCGGATCTCGACGCGCCCTCCGATATCGATGCAGCGATCGATGGCGATGATGATGCCGAAATGTCGCTCGATCTGTCGGCCTCCGTGCCGAATCCGGACGCGCCGTCGCCCTCCCAGCTCAAGGATACCTGGGCGATTCCGGGCGATCTGAACCAGTTCTCCGACTCCGATCTCGAGGCGGCCGCCAGTGCGCAACTCGATGAGGCCCCCGAACTGGCCGATGCCGCCTCCGAAACGCTGCCCGAAGGTCTGGATGCCGGTGAGCTGGACTTCGACCTCGAACTCGACGAGCCCGCCGAACCGCCCGCTGCCGATGCGGCTTCGATGGAAGCGACCGAGGTGGCGGGGCGTACCTTGAACGACAGCTTCACGACCACCGACACCGGCCTCGAGTTCAACCTGGATCTGGCCGAACCCGATGCGGCGGCCGATGCCTCGCTCGACAGCACGCGGGTCGACGGTGTGGGCGATGCCGACGCGGACCTCGGAACCGTGAGCGACCTCGAGTTTGATGCTGATACGGCTGCCGGTGGTGCAGGCGAGGCGAAGGCGGCGACGGAAGAAGCGACGGCCAAAGAGCCAGCCGAAGACATGCCCGATGCCGGCAGCGAGTCGGTGGTTGATCTGGAGAAGACGAACTTCGACGGCAGTCTGCTTGATTTCGACTTTGATCTCGATGAGGCAAAGACGCCGGAAGGCGAAGACAACCCGATGATGGCGACTTCGCTCGACTTGTCCGACATCAGCCTGGATCTGGAAGGGGCTGACGACACGCCGGCCACGCCATCGGCCGACGAAGCGCTGTCGGTCGATACGGACGCTGTGCCGACGCTTGACGAGCGCGACGCGGCCACAAGCGATGAGCTTGAGGACACGCCGCCGGTATTCGACGAGCCGGCACCCGCCGACACCCGCAAGGCCGAGGCGGATGCGGCCTCGCAGGAAGATGACATGATGGCCTCCTTGTCCAAGAGTGTCGTCACCTCGCTGACCGACAGCCGCAGCATGCCGGACCTGCCGGATGACGACGAGTTGAACCAGGAGGTCGACACCAAGCTCGAACTGGCCCGTGCATATGAAGAGATGGGCGATGCCGAAGGCGCGCGCGAACTGCTCGAGGAGGTGATCCGCGATGGCAACGACGCGCAACAGGAACAGGCGCGTGCGGTGTTTGCCCGGCTGGGGTGAGATGCCATGATCCGAGCTGCTTGACGTAATGGCGCTTCATCCGGCGGCGATGCTCACCCTCTGGGCGGGCGTCGCCGTTTTCATTCAGGCGCTTTCGCCGCCTGTCGTGTGGTTCGCGGCAGTGGGTCTGGCCGCCCTGGCGGGCTGGATCGATCTGGCGCGGACGCTGAAGCTGATACGCCGCATTCGCGTGTTGCTGATCGTGATCATCCTGATGTTCGGCTTCGCCACACCCGGAACGGCCGTGCTACCGACGTGGACGGTGGCGAACCCGACCTGGGACGGCCTCAGTCTCGGCGCCACCCAGGCCGCGCGATTGCTCGCCATGGTCTCGCTGGTGGCGGTTCTGCTGGCGAGGATGCCCATTGCGCGACTCGTACTGGCATTGCATGTGCTGGCGCAGGGCTTGCGCCCGTTGGGCGTATCGCCTGACCGGGTGGCGGTGCGGCTCAGTCTTGTGCTGGCGGAACTCGATGGCCCGAAACTGCAGTGGCGCCGCTGGCTCGACACCGTGGAGGCGCCGGGCGGCGGCAACCTGCTGGCGCTGGAGCGGATCGCGCTGCGCTGGCCCGATTACAGCGCGATGCTGGGGGTGGTGATGGCCGGGGTGGGAGTGTTGTGGTGGCGGATGTGACGCGTGTTGTGTTGAGTGTCGAGTATGCCGGCGAGTCGTTCGAGGGCTGGCAGACGCAGCCCCACGGCCGGACAGTGCAGGATGCGCTGGAGCGGGCGCTGGCATGTGTCGCCGACACAACCGTGCCGACGGTGTGCGCCGGGCGTACCGATACCGGCGTGCACGCCACGACCCAGATCGTGCATTTCGACGCGCCGGTGCCGCGTCCGGTCAGTGCGTGGGTGAGGGGCGTCAACAGTCATTTGCCTGCGGGTGTCGCCGTTCGCTGGGCGCAACCGGTCGGGGCGGACTTCCATGCCCGGTTCAGTGCCACGGCGCGTCACTACCGCTATATCTTGTTCAACGGCCCGGTGCGGCCGGCCTTGCTCAATGCCCGTGTGGGCTGGTTTCATCGCCCGCTCGATGTCGTGCGCATGGCCGAGGCAGCGCATGCGCTGCTCGGCGAACACGATTTTTCGGCCTTTCGCGCAGCAGGCTGTCAGGCGCATTCGCCCGTGCGCAGAATGCGTCACGCGCGTGTTCAACGCAGCGGCGAATTCGTGGTGTTCGATTTCTGCGCCGATGCCTTCCTGCACCACATGATCCGCAACCTGGTCGGGGCGTTGGTGTACATTGGCAAGGGCGCCCAGCCGGTCGGCTGGATGGGCGCGCTGCTGCGCGGGCGGGACCGTACCCGTGCGGCACCCACCTTTGCTGCGGCAGGCTTGTATCTGTGCGGGGTCGAATATCCGGATCAATGGTCCTTGCCGGGGCAGGGGCGTATCATTTGCACTCCTCAATTTGCGTTGCCCGTGCCGTGCCCCGAACCCGAATCAAGATCTGCGGACTGACCCGCGCGCAGGATGTCGATGCCGCCGTGGCGGCCGGCGCCGACGCGCTGGGCTTTGTGTTCTATCCAGCCAGCCCGCGCCATGTGACCATCGACCAGGCGGCGCCCCTGATGGCGCGTGTGCCGCCGTTCGTGACCATTGTCGCCCTGTTCGTCAATGCCGATCCGGCGTTTGTCCGTGAGGCGCTGACCCGCCTGCCGATTGGCCTGCTGCAGTTTCACGGAGACGAAACCGAGGCCGACTGCCTGCAGTATGGCCGTCCCTACATTCGCGCCGCGCGGATGCGTGCCGGGGTCGATCTGATAGAATACGCAGCTTGCTTTCCGTCAGCCCGCGGCGTGCTGCTCGATGCCTTTGTCGAAGGCTATGGTGGCGGCGGAAAAGTGTTTGATTGGTCCCTGATTCCCCCGGAGTTCGACCGCCCCCTGATCCTGTCGGGCGGCTTGTCGGCGGACAACGTTACCGAGGCCGTGCGGCGGATTCGCCCCTGGGCCGTGGATGTGTCCAGTGGCGTCGAGGCGGGCAAGGGAATCAAGGATGCCGGGGCAATCGCCCGGTTCATTTCCGGAGTGAGAGATGCAGATGGCTGACACGCCGTATCAGATGCCGGACGCGCAGGGCCATTTTGGCCCCTATGGTGGCGTGTTCGTTGCAGAAACCCTGATCCCCGCCCTGGACAGCCTGCGTGAGGCCTACGCAGCGTGCCAGCAGGATCCGGCCTTCATGGAAGAGTACCGCTACGAGCTGCGCCATTTCGTTGGCCGGCCGAGCCCGATCTACCATGCCCGCCGCTGGTCCGAACTGCTCGGCGGCGCGCAGATCTATCTCAAGCGTGAAGACCTCAATCACACCGGTGCGCACAAGGTCAACAACTGCATCGGCCAGGCGTTGCTTGCCCGCCATATGGGCAAGCCGCGGGTGATCGCCGAAACCGGCGCCGGCCAGCACGGCGTGGCGACGGCCACCGTGGCGGCGCGTTACGGCCTGGAGTGCGTGGTCTACATGGGCGAGGAAGACGTCCGCCGGCAGGCGGCCAACGTCTATCGCATGAAGCTGCTCGGCGCGACGGTGGTGCCGGTCAGCTCCGGCTCGCGCACGCTCAAGGACGCGCTCAACGAGGCGATGCGCGACTGGGTGACCAACATCCACGATACCTTCTACATCATCGGCACCGTCGCCGGCCCGCACCCCTATCCGCAGATGGTGCGCGATTTCCAGAAAGTCATCGGCGAGGAGTGTCTGACCCAGATGCCCGAGATGGCTGGTCGCCAGCCCGATGCGGTGATTGCCTGCGTCGGCGGGGGGTCGAACGCAATGGGCATCTTCTATCCGTACATCCCGTACACCGACGTCAAGCTGATTGGCGTCGAAGCGGCCGGCGACGGCCTTGATTCGGGCCGCCATGCGGCGTCGCTGTCGGCCGGCAAGCCCGGTGTGCTGCACGGTAATCGCACCTACCTGCTGCAGAACGAAGACGGCCAGATCATCGAGACCCACTCGATTTCGGCCGGTCTCGACTACCCCGGCGTCGGACCCGAGCACGCCTGGCTCAAGGACTGCCATCGCGCCGAGTATGTCGGCGTGACCGATGCCCAGGCGCTGCAGGCATTTCACGATTTGTGCCGCTACGAAGGTATTATCCCGGCCCTTGAGTCGTCGCATGCCCTGGCCTATGCCGCGCAGCTGGCCCCGACGCTGCCGAAGGACAAGGTGTTGCTGGTGAACCTGTCCGGTCGTGGCGACAAGGACATGCACACGGTGGCGGAAAAGTCCGGCATCACGTTCTGATTTCCGGCCGGCGGCAGCGCCGCCGGCATGTAGGTGTTTATGTCACGAATTCAATCGCGTTTCGAGCAGTTGCGTGCCGCCGGCCGGCGCGGGCTGATTCCGTTCATCACCGCGGGTGATCCGTCGCCCGAGCTGACACTGCCGCTGATGCAGGCGCTGGTCGACGGTGGCGCCGACATCATCGAGTTGGGCGTGCCGTTTTCCGACCCGATGGCCGATGGCCCGACCATCCAGCGGGCCTCCGAGCGGGCGCTTGCTGCCGGCATGTCGCTGCGCAAGGTGCTGGCCATCGTCGAGCGTTTCCGCCAGGTGGACACGGCAACGCCGGTCGTCCTGATGGGCTATGCCAACCCGATCGAGGCGATGGGCGCCGAGGTGTTCGTCGAAGCGGCCGCCAAGGCCGGCGTCGATGGCGTACTGGTGGTGGACTACCCGCCTCAGGAATGCGTCGCCTTCGCCCGGCTGGCAAAAGATGCCGGCATCGACCCGATCTTCCTGCTCGCGCCGACCTCGATCGACGCGCGGATCGGCGACGTCGCCAAGGCCGGCAGCGGTTACATCTACTACGTGTCGCTCAAGGGCGTGACCGGGTCGGCCAAGCTGGATCTGGACGAAGTGGCCAGGCGCATCCCGATGATCCGCGAGCGCGTCGGCATGCCGGTGGGCGTGGGCTTTGGCATTCGCGATGCGGAAACGGCCAAGGCCGTGGGGGCGTTGGCCGATGCCGTGGTGATCGGCAGCCGCATCATCGAAGAAATCGAACAGGCCGGGCCGGCCGACGCCCCCGCACGCGTTACCGCCTTCATGCGCGCCATTCGCGAGGCGCTCGACAGTCTTGGAGAGAACCAGTCATGAGTTGGCTTCAGAAGCTGCTGCCCCCGAAAATCAAGCGCGACGACAGCGCAGCCCGAAAGTCCATACCCGAAGGCCTGTGGAGCAAATGCCCCGCCTGCGAGGCTGTCTTGTATCGCTCTGACCTCGAGAGCAACCACAGCGTCTGCCCCAAATGCGGCCATCATCAGCGCATCCGTGCGCGTGAGCGGCTGAACCTGATGCTCGATCCGGAAGGCCGTTTCGAGATCGGCGCTGAAGTGACGCCGATGGATCTGCTCAAGTTCAAGGACTCCAAGCGCTACCCCGACCGCCTCAAGGCGGCCACCCGCGAGACGGGCGAGCAGGATGCCCTGGTGGTCATGCAGGGCGCCATCATCAGTGTGCCGGTGGTGGTCGCCTGCTTCGAGTTTGATTTTCTCGGCGGATCGATGGGGTCGGTGGTTGGCGAGCGTTTTGCCCGTGGCGTGCAAGCGGCCATCGAACAGCGCGTCCCCTTCATCTGCGTGACGGCCACCGGTGGTGCCCGCATGCAGGAGGGCCTGTTCTCGCTGATGCAGATGGCCAAGACCACCGCTGCCATCAACCAGTTGGCCGCGCGCAAGCTGCCGTTCATCTCGATCCTGACCGACCCGACCATGGGCGGGGTCTCGGCCAGCTTTGCCTTCATGGGCGATGTGGTCGTTGCCGAACCCAATGCGCTGATCGGCTTCGCCGGCCCGCGCGTGATCGAACAGACGGTGCGCGAGAAACTGCCCGAGGGCTTCCAGCGCGCCGAGTTTCTGCTCGAAAAAGGGGCGATCGACATGATTGTCGACCGTCGCGAACTGCGCCAGCGCCTTGCCGATTTGCTCACCCTCCTGACCCGTCAGCCCGCCACGCATGCCTGATTCCGTTTTGCCCGGCGACCTCGCCGGATGGTTGGCGCTGATCGAAGCCCGTCACGGCCAGCGTATCGAACTCGGCCTGACGCGGGTCGCCGCCGTACGCGATGCCATGGGGCTGGCGTCCGACGCAGTGGTGATCACCGTCGCCGGCACCAATGGCAAGGGCTCGACCTGCGCACTGCTCGAGGCCATCTGCCTTGCGGCGGGTTATCGCGTGGGCCTGTACACCTCGCCTCACCTCATGCGCTACAACGAGCGGGTGCGCATCAACGGCTTCGAGGTCGATGACGCGACGCTCGCCGCCGCTTTCGCGCAGGTCGAAGCCGCGCGCGGCCAGACCCATCTCACCTATTTCGAGCACGGCACGTTGGCCGCCTGGGCCTGCTTTGCCGACGCTGCCCTCGACGTCATCATCCTTGAAGTTGGCTTGGGCGGACGGCTCGATGCGACCAATATCTTCGACGCCGACTGCGCCATCGTCACCAGCATTGCCATGGACCACATGGAGTACCTCGGCGACACGCGGGAGGCAATCGGCCGGGAGAAGGCCGGGATCTTTCGCGCTGGCCGACCCGCCATCTGTGCCGACCCGCAACCGCCCGAAACCGTCGCGGCGGTGGCCGCGGAGGTGGGGGCGCCGCTGCAGATCAGCGGCCGCGATTTCGGTTTTTCCGGTGATCGTACCCAGTGGGCGTTCTGGGGTCCCGGTGTCAAACGCGGCGGCCTGGCTTACCCGGCGCTGCGCGGCGCCAACCAGTTGCTCAATGCCAGCGCGGTGATGGCCGCCCTGGAAGCCATCCGCGACCGCCTGCCGGTGCCGATGCAGGCGGTGCGCGAGGGCATGATGCTGGTCGAGCTGCCCGGCCGTTTCCAGACCCTGCCGGGCCAGCCGGCCGTGGTGCTGGATGTGGCCCACAACCCGCAGGCGGTGGGCGTGCTCGCCGAAAACCTCGCCAACATGGGCTACTACCCGGAGACCTGGGCGGTCGTCGGCATGATGGCAGACAAGGCCGTCGAAGCCTCGCTGGCGCGCATCCAGAACCGTGTCGACCACTGGCTGCCGGCCAGCCTGCCCGGCCCGCGGGGCTTGTCCGCCGACGACCTGGCTGACCGCATGACGGCGGCCGGCATCGCGGTGGGCGAGGCGCGCTACGCGTCGCCTGCCGACGCCTATCGGGCTGCCCGGGCGGCCGCGCAGGACGGTGATAGAATCATCGTCTTTGGTTCCTTCCTGACGGTGGCCGACGCACTGGTCGCCATCCGCGCTGAACGCTGAGTGCCTCCATGGCGACCGACGACGCCCAGACCGATCTCAAAAAGCGAGCCCGCCGCCGGCTGGTGGGCGCTGCAGCGCTCGCCCTGCTTGCCGTGATTGTCCTCCCGATGGTGATGGACCCGGCGCCCAAGCCTGTCGGCGAGGATATCCAGGTCCGCATTCCCAGCCAGGAAGGCGAGAATTTCGCCCAGCGACGCATCGATGCCCCGCCACCGCAGCCGCCCGTGGCGGAATCCAGCCTGCCGCCGGCGATCGTTGAAAACGCGGCGCCGCCACCGGTGCCGGCGGAGGTCAAGACGCCCGTGGTCGAGAAGCCTGAACCCAGGGTCGAGAAGCCGGAGCCCAAGCCGGCCGCGCCGCGTGCCGAGCCGGCGAACGACAAGCCCGTGGCGGCGCCGGCAACGGACGAGCGTGCGCGTGTCGAGGCCATCCTGGCCGGCAAGCAGCTCAAGCCGGAGGCGCCTGCCGCGCCCGGCGAGGCCTTCGTGGTTCAACTCGGGGCGTACGGCAACGAAGACAGCGCAAGCACCTTGGCCGGACAGGTGCGGAGCAAGGGGTTCAAGGTGTTCACCCAGAAAGTGGGCGCGACGACGCGGGTGCGTGTCGGCCCGTATCCCTCCCGCGACGCTGCCGAGAAGGCCGCCAGCCAGCTTGAAAAGGCCGGCTTCAAGGGCGTGGTGATGGCCCGCGGTTGATCCGCAGGGCGGCGCAATGACAGTTTTCGACTACGCATTTCTCGGCCTGCTGGGCTTGATGGCCATTCTCGGTTTCTGGCGTGGCCTGATCAGCGAGGTGCTGGCCATTGCCGGCTGGGTGCTGGCCTTCATCGCGGCCCGGATGTTTGCCGGGCAGGCCGCGGTGCTGTTCGTCGACTGGTTGAGCGAGCCGGCGTTTGCGTATCTGGCCGGGTTCGCGCTGATTTTCCTGACCGTGCTGGTCGCCGTGGCGGTGGTGCGCTATGTGCTTCGGGCACTCATCCACGCCGTCGGGCTGGGCTTTGTGGATCGCGGATTTGGCGCACTCTTCGGGACGGCAAAGGCCGTGGCGATAGCGTGTTTGCTGGTAGCTTTGGGGGGCGCGAGCGGCTTGTCTCGGGCCCCGTGGTGGGAGGCGGCGATGTTCTCGCCGCTGCTTGAGACGGCCGTGGTGGCGGCGAAACCCTGGATGCCCGACATGGTGGCGGAACGGGTGAGTTTTCGATAGGTGATGGCATGTGCGGGATTCTAGGGGTTGTCGCAACAACGGCAGTCAATCAGTTGCTCTACGACGGGCTGCAGGTGTTGCAGCACCGCGGGCAGGATGCGGCCGGCATTGCGACCACCGAAGGTGGGCGCTTCCTGATGCACAAGGGGTCCGGGCTGGTGCGCGATGTGTTTCGCACGCGAAACATGCGCAACCTGCAGGGGAACTGGGGGATCGGGCATGTGCGCTACCCGACGGCCGGCTCGGCCTATAACGCGGCCGAGGCGCAGCCGTTCTACGTGAACTCGCCGTTCGGATTGATGCTCGCCCACAACGGGAACCTGACCAACTCCGAAGAACTCAAGCGCGAGATGTTCCTTGCCGATCTGCGGCACATCAACACCAATTCCGATTCGGAGGTGTTGCTCAACGTGCTGGCGCACGAACTGCAGGCGGCATCCAACGGTTGCAAGCTCGACGAAAACGCGATCTTCCAGGCTGTTGCGGCCGTGCATCGGCGCTGCCGCGGTGCGTATGCGGCCGTGGTGATGATCGCCGGCTACGGCTTGCTGGCCTTCCGCGATCCCTACGGCATCCGGCCGTTGGTGATCGGGCGCAATGACGCCCCGGGGGGCACGGAGTGGCTCGTGTCGTCCGAAAGCGTGGCGATCGACGCGCTGGGCTTCAAGCTGCTGCGCGATGTCGAGCCGGGCGAAGCCGTGGTGATCGACATGGAAGGCAACTTCCGCAGCCGCGCCTGTGCCGAGTCGACGGTGCACGCGCCGTGCATGTTCGAATATGTGTACCTGGCCCGGCCGGATTCGTTGATCGATGGCGTCTCGGTGTACGAAGCGCGTTTGAAGATGGGCGAGTATCTGGCGGCCAAGTTCAAGCGCACGATGCCGCATGTCGAGGTCGACGTGGTCATCCCGATCCCCGACTCCAGCCGGCCGGCCGCGCTGGAGATGGCGAACCAGCTCGGGGTGCCTTACCGCGAAGGCTTCGTCAAGAACCGCTACATCGGCCGGACCTTCATCATGCCCGGGCAGGCGGTGCGGCGTAAGTCGGTGCGCCAGAAGCTCAACACCATCCACCAGGAATTCAAGGGCAAGCGGGTGCTGCTGGTCGATGACTCGATCGTGCGCGGCACCACCAGCCAGGAAATCGTGAACATGGCCCGCGATGCGGGGGCCACCAAGGTGTATTTCGCCTCGGCAGCGCCACCGGTGCGCCATGCCAACGTCTACGGTATCGACATGCCGACCCGGGCCGAGCTGATCGGCGCGGATCGCGACGAGGCCGAGATCTGCGCGGCGATCGGCGCCGACGGCCTGCTGTATCAGGATCTTGACGATCTGCGTGCCTCGGTGCGGGCGATCAACCCCTCGATCCAGTACTTCGAGACCTCCTGTTTCGATGGCAAGTATGTGACGGGCGATGTCACGGCCGACTACCTGCACGGCATCGAGCACCGCCGTGGTTCGGCGCCGGTGACCGTCGAGGACGCCGACGGCGGACCGGCCGCCAACCAGCTCGACCTGAATCTGGCCTCGGACACCTCCGACTGACAAGGAATGTTGCGTGACTGAGCACACCGAGCCTCTGTTCGACTTTGATACGCTGGCGGTCCGCGCCGGGATAGAACGCAGCCAGTTCAACGAGCACAGCGAGGCGATGTACCTGACGTCGAGCTTCGTGTTCGACAGCGCGGCCCAGGCGGCGGCGCGGTTTTCCGGCGAGGAGGCGGGCAACGTCTACGCGCGCTTCACCAACCCGACGGTCACCGCCTTGCAGTCCCGCCTGGCGGCGCTCGAGGGCGGCGAGGCCTGCGTGGCAACGGCCTCGGGCATGGCCGCCATCCTGTCGATGGTCATGGCGCTGCTCAAGGCGGGGGACCATGTCGTCGCATCGCAAGGGCTGTTCGGATCGACGCAGCAACTGTTCGGCAACGTGTTCTCGCGCTTCGGCATCGAGACCACCTTTGTGCCGGCGGCCGACATCGCCGCCTACGATGCCGCGGCGCGCCCCAACACCCGGCTGTTCTTTGTCGAAACGCCATCCAATCCGCTGACCGAACTGGTCGACATCGCCGCCGTGGCCGAGGTGGCGCATCGCCATGGCGCCTTGCTGGCGGTCGACAATTGCTTCTGCACGCCGGCATTGCAAAAGCCGCTGGCACTGGGCGCCGATCTGGTCATTCACTCCGCCACCAAGTATCTCGACGGCCAGGGCCGGGTGCTCGGTGGCGCGGTGGTCGGTGCTGCCGCGCTGGTGGAGGAGGTGTTCCGCTTCCTCCGGACGGCCGGGCCGTGTCTGTCGCCCTTCAATGCCTGGGTGATTCTCAAGGGCCTGGAAACGCTGCGCATCCGGATGGACGCGCAGAGCGCCAACGCGCTGGCCATGGCGCAATGGCTCGAGTCCCAGCCGCAAGTGGCGCGGGTGTATTACCCGGGGCTGGCATCCCATCCCCAGCACGCGCTGGCCATGCGCCAGCAGGGCTCGGGCGGGGCGATCGTGAGCTTTGATGTCGTCGGTGGCCGCGAGGCCGCCTGGCGCTTGATCGACGCGACACGCCTGATCTCGATCACTGCCAATCTTGGCGACACCAAGACCACCATCACCCATCCGGCATCCACCACCCACGGCCGCATCTCGGCCGAGGCCCGTGCCGCCAGCGGTATCGGCGAAGGCTTGATCCGCTTGGCGATCGGGCTGGAGTCGGTGGCCGACCTGCAGGCAGACCTGGCCGGGCTGACGCACTGACGCCGGTGCCCCGGCCCGCCGCCAGAGTGTAAGAATCTGTAGCCGGCGTGCCTGTACGCCGAGGGGCGTGGCGCCCGCACTGCCGCGCCACGCCTGGGCATGTTGCGCAGTCGCTACTGTCTGCCGAGCGGCCGAGGCGGCGGCTCCTGCGGTTCACAAGCCGGTGCGCTGGGCGCACTATGGCCTTCATCATTTCTGGCGCATCCGCGGTCAGCGTCGCCGAGGCGACGCGCAAGCGTTTTCATCCGGCATGGATTGCTAGACGACGCAGTGCGCCATTGCCATCCCGGATGGCGGCCGATCCACGCGCCATGTCGCCGCGCAACGCGAGGCCGGTTGCCCGCCGGGGAAGGGTGGAGGTATGCGGTGGCAATTTGCGGGCGTGTTGCTTGCACTGGCCGGACCGGTGCTGGCGGCGGATGACACAACGACCCCTTTGATCTGGGTCGAGTTCGATATTGATCGGACGCCGGCCCGCTTTCAGGATGAGATGTTCGACCATCCTGATGTGTGCATCTCGCTCCCCGAGGTGAACAACCGGCTGAACAATCAGATGCCGGCGGGGCGTGGCTCGAACGGCATCAGCGGGCCGGGGCGATTGATGCGGCGGGATGCGTCGGGACGTGTCTCGGTGCTGTATGACTGCGCGGCGACAGGCCAGGTCTGCATGCCAACCGACCCGCGCTTGTCGTTTGACGGCACCAAGGTGGCATTCACCCTCTACCGTGGCAGTCAGTGGGATACCGCCTGCGGTTCGAAGAATCGCATCATCGCGGGTGTGGCCGGTGCCAACGTGGCCATCCACGACCTCACGACAGGCCGAACCCACGAGTGGCCCTATGTGCCCGGGCGACACGATGTGACACCCGTGTTCGTCAATCAGAATGGCCGCACTCGCGTGATGTTCTCGTCGGACCGCGACAAGGAGTACGAGCCGCTTCTGCCCCGGCTGTCGGTGCAGGGCTACCCGAACCTGCAGACGTTCTTCGCCGACCTCGATGGCCGGAATGTCGTCAAAACAGGCTATCACGACATGGCCAGTTTTTACGGCGGGGCGCAGATCCGCGATGGTCGGATCATCGGATCGTGTGCGCAATGGGGGCATGATCTGGCCTATATCGGCTATGGCCCCGTCTACACCAACTATCCTGGCACCTTGCAGAATCAGTGGTGGGTTTGCGCCACCGATCCGTGGGGGGGATCGCAGGAATCCTCTTTTGGTGCGCACTACCGTGGCCGGGCGCTGCACTGGGTCAGCCAGCTGCAGGACGGCCGCCTCGCAGTGGGCGAGTACTACCGGGGCAACCACAACCAGGGGGCCGGCAAGATCTTTCTCTGGTCGCCCAAGCCGTTCACCGTGGAAGGTATTCCGGTGCGTGAGGCGAAGGGCCGCTTCGATGCCTTGAACCCGCGCGATCTGCTCGATGTGGCCAGCTGGGCCAATGCCAACGATGAAAAGTCGCATTTTGACTTTGACAGGGGGCAGTACAAGGGGAAGATCCGCGACCCCTTTGGTTTGCCGGACAACGCGCTCGGTTTTGTCTGGTGCCAGGGGATGTGCTCGCGGCAGTTTGGCCTGAAGCCGGATGGGCTGGATCGCTTTGTCGCGGAGGGGCCGGATCCGACGCGCCGGCCGGTGAACATCGTCAATGCCGTGGGCGTGGAACTGGGAATCTACAAGTTGCCGGCGGACAAGATTCCGTCCGATGACTATGTCCGCGACCCCGTCAAGCTCGTCGATCGGCCCGGGGTGGCGGAATACGGGGCGATTTACGGTGGGCCCTACCGTGATGTGCACGCGCAGGACCGCCCCGACGATGTGGTGCAGGCTCGTTCAGACGATGGCAAGTGCTATCTGCAGATTGCCTCGCAACGTTCGGACACGACGGCCTTTCCCGTCTTTCACGGCCAATACCGCTTTGGCCATCAGGAGCTGTCGCCCCTGCTGGGGAAGGAGATGATTGGCGTGCGCGATTCGGATGTGAAATTCATCCGCCTGACCCGCCTGCTGCCCAATACGTCCAGAGCCCGAAATTTTGCCGGCGTCGGCAAGCAATGGTGGTCGGTCTGGGGCTATCGCGGGGCCATTCTCGGTGATGCGCCGGTGGAAGCCGATGGCTCCGCGCGCATCGAGGCGCCGTGCGATGTGCCGTGGGTGCTGGCCGGGCTCAACGCTGACCACGAGGTGATCCGCCGGGACATGATGCCGCAGTCGCTGCGCCCTGGAACCGTGTTGAGCTGCGGTGGTTGCCACAATCACAACGATGTCGACCCCGCGCCGGATTTCGCCGCGAGCCTGGCCGCCCGGAAAGCCCCCGTGCGTCTTGATGGTCCGAGGCCTCAGCCGGAGTACAACGCCGACATCGTGCCGATCCTGAATCGCCGCTGTGTCAGCTGCCACAACGGGGCCTCCGCGGCCGGGGGGATCGACTTCAATGACCGGGACGATTCGGATGGCATGAGTACGGTCAAGATGCTGGTGGATGACCACAAGCAGGTGACCCACCCGCGAGCGGTGCAAGTGCATGAGCGATCGGAAGGTTATTCCGAGCAGGCCGTCTATTGGCTTGATCGGCCGCATGTCTCCTGGCTGATCAATGGCAACTACGCGGCGGGTTCGGCGTTCTACTGGTATTTCAAGGGGCGTCGGGCGGACTACCAGTCGAACGCCGCGTCGCCACGCGATATCGACTACAACGAGGCGCATCCTTCGGTAAGTGTGACGCCCGGCGAACTGGCCATCGTCCGCGACTGGATCGACACGGGAGCCTATGTTGACCCCACCGTGGCTGCCGAACCCTACCGGCGCCGTACGTCGGTGTCGTCAATGTCGTGGGGCGGCAGCCTGATGCCGGTCGGGCTGCCGGCGCGAGGGACGCTGGCGGCCCAGCCACCGGGGCGGCTGTCCGCAACCGAGCATCCCGAAAAGACCGGTGGCGGCCCGGCCGGTCGATGGGCCTGGTTTCCCGGGACATGGCACATCGCGGACGAGGACTACTTCGATCCTCACGGCATTGATTTCCAGTGGGCGTATTCGCGTACCGACCCGGTACCGAAGCGAATGCGGCTGTACCTGAATCTGCATGGTTCATCGGCGGGAACCGGTGCCGGCATGGGGCATCCGTTTGCACCGCCGCTGCCCCGCGCCGGCCAGATCGAAGTGCGTAACCAGGATGCCGAGGCCCACAACGGCGCGTGGCGGGAGTGGTGGGCGTATGGCGCGGATGGCAAACCCTACCCGGGCCGCCGCCTGGCCGGGTCGATCGAGTATCTGGTCGCGCGCTACCCCCAGATTGACACCGATGCGCTCGGCATCGTGCTGACCGGCGGATCGATGGGCGGTGGGGGCGCGGTGATCCAGACCATGATTCTGCCGGCGCCCTGGCGGGAACGCATCGCGTATTCGAGCGGGCTGATCGGCCTGGTCATGCCTCGGCGTATCGCGCAGAAGAACCCAGGCCAGTACGCGACAGTGGTACCTGATCGGGGGGCATCGGCGCAGTTGTGGGATCGCATCGATTTTTCGATCCAGGCGGCCAGCGATGCCATCGTTCGAGGCATCCACTACCGCCACGCGTTTTCCAGCAATGACGGGTTCAGCGCGGGGCCGGATGGCAACACGCAGCTTGAATTTGTGAACCTGGTCGAGCAGCACCGGATCGGTGGTGCGTTCTCGTGGGTGCACAACGGCCACAACGTCGGCGAGGCCGGGGTCAAGTTGCCGGTGCTCTCAAGCTTCGAGCATCCGGATCAGGATGTGACGCTCGACCGGGCGCACCCAGCCTTCACCGAGTCGTCCGGCAACCACCCCTTGTCGGCGTCAGCGCGCCTCGATGTCGCGCATCATCCCCGCGGGCATTACAACATGGGTTTGCTATGGGACCATGCGCGGATCGTCGACACCGAGACACGGCTTGTTTTTCCGATCCGCTATGAGCGACAGACCGACATTGGTGGCGGCATACCGGATCAGCCCCGGCAGATCACCGTGAATGTGACTCCGCGCCGACCGGCCAAATTTAGGTTGCGCGATGGAGAGACGCTACGGTGGTCCTGGGACAACGGGGCGATGTCGGGCAAAGCCGTCGTTGTTGGCGATACCGTGACCGCCGAGGCGATTCCGCTGACGACCGGGGCACCCTACAAACGGTTGGTGTTCACTCGCCCGGCCGACCACACGTTGGCCGCCGTCGCTACGGACTGAGTGTCTCGCGGCGCAAGAGGCCGTCTGCCCAGACCAGGTAGGGCGCCGTGCCGTGCCAGTCGGCGAGCACCCAGCGCTCGCAGGCCTTGCCATCGACGAGGTGCTGGTGGGTCGCCGGGCGGTGGGTGTGGCCGTGGATCATCAGGTCGCAGCCAGCGCGCTGAAAGGCGGCAATGACGGCGGCGTCATTGACATCCATGATCTGCGCGGCCTTTTCGCGCTTGCCCGCTTCGCTGTGGGCGCGCACGTTCTCGATGATGGCGCGGCGTTCGTCCAGCGGACGGGCGAGGAAGTCGGCTTGCCAGGCCGGGTCGCGGACTTGCTCGCGGAAAGCCTGATAGGCGTGATCGTCGGTGCACAGGATGTCGCCGTGGAGCAGGACGGCGGCGCGGTCACCGAGCGTGATGTGGACGGGCTCGGTCACCAGCTGAACGCCGGTGGCCGCGCAAAAGCGCTCGCCGACCAGGAAATCGCGGTTGCCGGCAACAAAGTGAACGGCCGTTCCGTGCCGGGTCAGCGACTGGAGTTGCTGGGCGATGTGCTGGTGATAGGGGGCGCCCAGATCGTCGTCGCCAGCCCAGTATTCAAACAGGTCGCCCAGGATGTAGAGCTGCCGGGCCTGTCGGGCAGGCCCCGCCACGAAGGCCTCGAAGGCGAGGGTCGTGGCGGTCTGGGCCGCACACAGGTGCAGGTCGGCGATGAAGAGCGCCGGCGTGTCCACCTGCGTGCTGTGCGGCGCGATCAAATGATTTCCGCGCGCTCGATGACGACGTCTTCCGCCGGCACGTCCTGGTGGAAACCGGAGGAGCGGGTCTTGACGGCACGGATGGCGTCGACCGTTTCCATGCCTTCGGTGACACAGCCGAACACGCAGTAGCCCCAGCCTTGCGGGGTCGGCGAGCGGAAGTTGAGGAAGTCGTTGTCGGCGACGTTGATGAAGAACTGCGCCGAGGCGGAGTGCGGATCCTGGGTGCGGGCCATGGCAATGGTGCCCTTGTCGTTCTTGAGGCCGTTGTCGGCTTCGTTCTTGACCGGGGCCTGGGTCGGTTTCTGCTGCATGCCGGGCTCAAAGCCGCCGCCCTGGATCATGAAGCCGTCGATCACGCGGTGGAAGATGGTGTTGTCGTAGTGGCCGGCCTCGACGTAGGCGAGGAAGTTCTTGACCGTTTCCGGGGCCTTCTCGGCGTTGAGTTCAAGCGTGATGGTGCCGTGGTTGGTGTGCAGTTTGACTGCCATGTGCTGCTCCTTGCGTGTTCGGGTGAATCAGTGGCTGGCCGCGATCTCGCGGGCACTGCGGATGATGATGTCCTCGGTCGGGACATCGCGGTGGCCGCCGGCGACGCCCGTGGGGGCTGCGCCGATGGCCTTGACCACGTCCATGCCGTCGACCACCTTGCCGAAAACGGCATAGCCCCAGCCATCGAAAGACGGGTAGTCGAGGTTGGCATTGTCGACGAGGTTGATGAAGAACTGTGCGCTGGCCGAGTGCGGGGCGCTGGTGCGTGCCATGGCGATGCTGCCGGTGACGTTGCTCAGGCCGTTCTTGGCTTCGTTCTTGATCGGTTCGCGGGTGGCTTTTTGCTTCATGCCGGGTTCGAAACCGCCGCCCTGGATCATGAAGCCGGGAATGACACGGTGAAAGATCACGCCGTTGTAGAAGCCGTCGCGCACGTACTTGAGGAAGTTCTCGGTCGTGACCGGTGCCGCCTTGTCGTCCAGTTCGAGGACGATGGTGCCCTTGGATGTGTCAAGTGCCACCTTGGGGCCGGCGTGGGCTGCGCCCGTGACCAGTGCGAAGCTCAGCGCGAGCAACAGTGCTTTCATGATGATCTACCTTGTGGGTTTTGGCCGGCGCGGATGACCTGTGCGCCGGCCGGTGCAATGGGTTGTGGGGCGGGGCTCAGGCGTTGCCTTCGTAGGCGATGCGCCACTGGCCGTCTTCCTTGATCCAGTACTGCTTCTTGCGGCGCTGGTCGTCGTGGTTGTTGCTCTCGTAGCGTTGATCGAAGGTTACCTCGACCAGTTCGTCCTTGCCGGGGCTGCGCAACATGCTGATGCGGTCGAGACCGACCTTGATCCAGGTCTTGCCGCTGGCGACCCGGGTCTTGTGGGCTGACCAGCTGGCGAGGTCGGCGTTGCCGCTCTTGAAGCTGCGGGCGTAGTGCTTGAGGTAGCGGGAAACATCGCGGCTCTCCCAGTCCGTGCGCCAGGCTTCGATGGCGGCGTTGAGCGAACCGCGCTCGGCCTGCCAGTCGTCCATTGACAGCCATTCGATCTGGTTGCTGATGATGACGGGCGTCAGACCGACCTGCACATAGTTGGAGAGCGTGTTGAAGTCCTGGTTGGCCAGTACCACGCAGCCTTCGGAGGCGCGCGGCGGACGGGCGTAGGTGTCTTGCGGTACGCCATGCAGCCAGATGCCGTAGCCGGTGCGGCCGACGCGCTTGTCCCACTCGTTGGGATAGTTGATCGGGAAGGCGCCGTCGCCGTAGAGATCGGGCAGTTTGCTGCGGTCGATCTGCGAGATCACGTGATAGACGCCGACCGGGGTCTTGTTGTCGCCCTCGCGGATTTTCTCTGCCCCGGCCTTGCCATGGCTGGCGTAGAAGTCGGCCACGAAGCGCGGTGCGCCATTCTCGTTCTTGTAAACATAGAGCCGGGCGCGGCGGGTATCGACCACCACGGCGTACTTCTGCTCGGCGCCCATCTGCAGCAGGTAGCGGGGCACGTACTGGGCTTGCGGCTTGTCGCGGTAGGCACGAAGGCGCGCGAAGGCTTCTTCGCGCAGATCGTTGATGGCATTGCTGTCGCCGCTGACGTTGCCGAAGCCTTTGAGCGGGCGACCGCGGGCGAGCAGCAGGTCGCCCTTGATCAGGTGCGCCAGGCGGAAGTTGGGATAGACCTTGATGATGGCTTCGGTTTGCGCGAGCGCCTCGTCGAGGCGTTTGGCTTCGATGGCCTGGAACACGCGCAGCAGATCGGCGTCGGGGCCGCTGTCGGAGAGCGTGGCCGACGAGACGCCGAGCGACAGCGACATCAGCGCCGTGGCGAAGCCGAGGCGGAATGAGTACATGACGTTCATTGGCGGCCGATCAGTTCCTGCTGGATGCGCCATTGGCCATCGTGTTGCACGAGGACGAGGGTCTTGTCGGTCGAGCCGCTGAACCCGGAGGAATCGTAATGCTGGCGGAACACCGCCTTGGCCTTGTTGCCGGTCACGGTAATCTGGATGTCTTCGAGTTCAACGGTAATGGCACCGGGTTTGTCACCGACGCGGGCCTGACGTTCATCTTCCCAGCGCGCACGCGATTTGCCGCCCGGAACCTGGAAGTTCTTGGCGTAATGCGACAGGTAGGCCTTGACGTCCTTGCGCGCCCAGTCCCTGGCCCAGGCGTCGACCGCGGCGCGTACCGGGGCCGCGGCGTCGGGCCGGGCGGCGGCCGGCGCCGGTTGCGGCGCGGCTGCCGGGGGCGCCGCCGGGGTGGCCGCGAACGGAGGCGG
>QQUN01000073.1 GCA_008501585.1 Pseudomonadota bacterium
CTGCGAGATCTCGCGCATGGGCACGCGGATGTCGGGGCGGCTGCCCTCGATGTAGACCTTGCGCGAATTGGGCAGCGGCGCGATGGCCGCCTCGTCGACGTGGGCGCTTGAGGCGATGAATTTTTCGTTGGCGTTCATGAGACTCTCCGGGTTGAGGCGCTGGGGGAGAGTCGGAACGGTCGCCGGCAGGGGCGCCGGCGCATCGTTTCCCTTCGCCGGCATGACCCGGATCAGGTTCCAAGGGACTCTCTCAGCCGCATCGGCGGCACCCCCAACGAACGGGTTCGAAAATACGCTGATTCCCTCGCCTCTGCAAGGCAGCGCGATTACTGGGTCGGCCGCCACAGGGCATGGAAATGATGTACCGGCCCATGCCCCTTGCCGACGCCGAGCTGCCCTGAGGCGGCAATGGCGCCGAGCAGGTATTGCCGCGCATCGCGCACCGCCGCTTCGACCGGATGGAACTGGCTGGCGCGCTGTGGCAGCAGCGCGGCGATGGCCGATGACAGCGTGCAGCCGGTGCCGTGGGTGTTCTTGGTGTCGAGGCGCCGGGCCGGCAACTCGACCATGCGGTCGCCGTTGAACAGCAGGTCGACCAGTTCGTTGCCGGGCAGGTGCCCGCCCTTGAGCAGCACCCAGCGTTCGCCGCTGTGTGGCAGCAGCTCGCGCAGGCGTTCGGCGGCGCGGAACATTTCCTTGGTCGTCTCGGGCGCGCGCATGTCGAGCAGCACGCCGGCCTCGGGCAGGTTGGGCGTGAGCATGAACACCTGCGGCAGCAGCGCCTCCTTGAGCATCGTCACCGCGTCGCGGGCCAGCAGGTGGTCGCCGCTCTTGGCCACCATGACCGGGTCAAGGACGACATTGGCCGGCTGGTTGCGCGCCAGGCTCTCGGCCACGGTACGCACGATGCCGGCGGTGCCGAGCATGCCGATCTTGGCCGCGTGGATGCTCAGGTCGTCGAACAAGGTGTCGAGCTGCAGCTTGAGGAAGTCGGTCGGTGGCGTGTGAATGCCGGTGACGGCGGTGGTGTTCTGCGCGGTGAGTGCGGCCACCACGCCGCAGCCATAGGCGCCCAGGGCGGAGAAGGTTTTCAGGTCGGCGAACACGCCGGCGCCGCCCGAGGGGTCGATGCCGGCGATGGTCAGTACGTTGGGAATGCGCGATGTCATGCGGTGTTCTCGGTCTCTCAAGTAAACGCCGGGCCGTCCCAAGTTTCCTTGACCCCCTCGGGGGGGGGGCGGGCTGGGCGAAGCCCGGCCCTGGGGGCGCTCAGCGTTCAAGAATCCGGCGGGTATGCCGAAAACCGGATTATCCCCTTTATGCAAGGGCGGGTTGTTCGGAGATCAGGTCATGAAGCATCGCATCCTTTTTACCGTGATGGCGCTGGCGGTCGCTTGGCCAGTGGCTGCCGCCGATTGGGCGATGATCGTCAAGGACCGGACGCGGCGCATCGAGATCGACCGCGACAGCGTGTTGCAGTCCGACCCCGGCACCAAGGTGGCCTGGGGGCGCATCGTGTTGTCGGCCGAAGACGCCGAGGAGGCCGGCTATGCGACAGTCAAGGCGCTGAACCGCTATGACTGCAAGCACCGCAGCTTCTCGACCATCAAGCGGGTCTATCTGGATGCCGCCAGCCATGTGATTCGCGAAGAGCGGGTGGCCGAAGAGCGCACTATTGAGGTTAACCCGCGCAGCGTGGATGAAGGCCTGTGGCGCGAAGTGTGCCAGCCGGCGGCTGCCATGGATGTGGCGGCGCTGGCCGAGGCCGCCAGCAAGGCGGCCGCGCAAACAAAGCCCAAGGACGCGCCGGCGGTGCGCCATGCCGACCAGACCACGGCGGCAGGCGAGCAGGCAACCCCCACCCGGGTGGCCGATGCGCCGGCCGCCAAAGCCCCCCAGACCACGGCCTTGCCGGCCGATCAGGTCGAGGTGCAGACCCTCGGCAAGGGCCAGTCCCTGCTGCCGCCGATTCCGCGCCTGGGGCCGTCGGGCCAGCCCGCGCCGGTCGCCGCCGAGGCAAAGCCCATCCCGGCGCCGGAGCCCAAGGCGCCCGCGGTGAAGGTCGTCAAGGAAGCGCCGACGGCGCCCGAGGTGGTGACCGCGCCGGTGGCCCGCCCGGAGCCGCCGGTAGTGCGTGCGTCGCCGCCTCCGCCGGTGCGCAAGGTGGTGCGCGCGCCGAAGCCGAAGCCGGCGGTGGTCAAGGTGGCCATGCTTGAGGAAAAGCCTGCGCCGAGCACCGTCGAGGTGCACAAGTCGCTCCACTGGGATTACGACGGCGCCGAGGGGCCGGCCCGCTGGGGTCAGCTCAATCCGGCCTGGAAAACCTGTGACAGCGGCAAACGGCAATCGCCGATCGATATCCGCGACGGTATCCGCGTCGATCTCGAGCCGATCAAGTTCGATTATGTGCCGACCTACTTCCGCATCCTGAACAACGGCCATACGGTGCAGATCAGTGTCGGGCCGGGCAATACCATGTCGGTGATGGGGCGCACCTTCGACCTCGTCCAGTTCCACTTCCATCGCCCGTCGGAAGAGCGCATCAATGGCCGCGGTTTCGACATGGTGGCGCACCTGGTGCACAAGGACCTCGATGGCCGCCTGGCCGTGGTGGCGGTGCTGATCGAGCGCGGCGAAGCGCATTCGCTGGTGCAGACCTTGTGGAACAACCTGCCGCTGGAGAAGCACCATGACTATGCCCCCGCGGTGTCGATCAACGCCGCCGAGTTGCTGCCGCAGGCGCCGGAGTACTACACCTACATGGGCTCGCTGACCACGCCGCCGTGTTCCGAGGATGTGTTGTGGATGGTGATGAAAGAGCCGATCAAGCTGTCGGCCGAGCAGATCGCGATCTTCCAGCGCCTGTATCCGATGAACGCACGGCCGGTGCAGCCGGCCAATGACCGGCTGATCAAAGCATCGCGGTAAGGGGGCGGTTTCGGCACCGCGGGGCCGGTTTCTTTGGTGCCCGTGGGGCGCGGGCGTTGGCCGGGTCTCGCCCCGGCGGGCGAGTTACTTCTTTGTCGCGCGACAAAGAAGTAACCAAGAAAACGCGCCCCGCTGTGCCGCCGGCTGCGCCGGTGCCCTCACTGCGCCCGGCGCCGGCGGGTCGTGTCGCAAACTCGCCCGTTCCGGGCTCAGACAGCGACACGACAATTCCCGCCGTCGCCGGTCTCCGTTCGGCGACACAGAAGGGGAAGGGCATGCGGGCTCGGCTTCGCCATTGCCCGCTCGGATGGTGCTTCGTAGGGCGGGTTTCAACCCGCCATCGGTATTCGTTCCCAGACCATTGGCGGGTTGAAACCCGCTCTACGAAACCCCGCCGGGGCGAGACCCGGCCAACGAACCGTTCAGCCATCGACCCAAGCTCCGATCCGATCAACGATCCGGCGCCCGGATCGAGCGAGCAGGCCGTCTTCTACATCGCTGCAAACTGCTCCGCCAGAAAGTGCTCCAGCCGCGGATCATCCGAAAACGCCACGTTGAAGCGCAGCCACGGGCTGGCCTGCATCTGCGGGCGGAAGACCTTCCCCGGGGCGAGCATGATGCTCGACTGGGCGGCGCGGGTGGCGAGCGGGGCGGTGTCTTCGAGGCCGGGGGCGCGGGCCCAGACGAAGATGCCGCCGCGCGGTTCGTGGAAGACCGTCATGTCGAGCCGTTCGAGCATGCGCAGCGTGCGCGCGGTGGCTTGCTGGATGCGGCCGTGCAGGCGCTCGACATACTTGCGGTAGTGGCCGTCGGTGAGCATCTGGTAGACCAGCTGCTCGTTGAACTCCGAGCTGCTCACCCCGGTGAGCGTTTTCACGTCGGTGAATTCGGCCACCAGATCCGGTCGGGCGGCGATGAAGCCCACGCGCAGGCTGCCCGACAGCGTCTTGCTGAAGCTGCCGACGTAGATCACGCGGTCGAGCTGGTCGAGATTGGCGAGCCGGGTGGTGGCGCGTGGATGCAGGTCGGCGTAGGTGTCGTCCTCGATCACCAGGAAGTCGTGTTTGGCGGCCAGCTGCAGCAGGCGGAAAGCGTTTGGTGGCGACAGGTTGGCGCCGGTCGGGTTGTGCAGCACCGAGTGGGTGAAGAACACGCGTGGCTTGTGGTCGGCCAGCAGCGCTTCGAGCGCCTCGGTGTCCGGGCCGTCGGCATTGCGCGGCACGCCGACCAGCTTGGCGCCGAGCAGGCGCAGGTTACCGAAGAAGTTGAAGTAGCCGGGGTCGTCGACGAACACCGTGTCGCCGGGTTTGATCAGTCGGCGGGCGGCGATGTCGAGGGCCTGGGTGGCGCCGTGGGTGAGCACGATCTGCTCGGGCGGGGCGCCGATGCCGAATTCGGCCAGCCGGATCTGCAATTGCTGGCGCAGCGGCAGATAGCCTTGCGGGGTGCCGTAGCCGGTGACGCGCGCGTCGGCGCGGCGGCCGAGGGCGCGCAGGTGGCGGCGCAGGCCGTCCTGGTCGAGCCACAGCGCGGGCAGCCAGCCGGCGCTGGCCTTGAGCATGCCGGGGGCGTCGTCGAGGGCCTGGCGCATCAGCCAGGCGACATCGACGGCCCGGTCGGAGACGACGGGGCGCTTCTCGCTCGGCGCCACGGCGCGCGGCGCGATGTAGAAGCCGGAGCCGCGTCGCGAGTGCAGGTAGCCCATGGCGACCAGCCGGTCGTAGGCCTCGACGACGGTAAAGCGGCTGACTTGCTGCATCTGTGCCAGGCGGCGGATCGGCGGCAGACGCATGCCGGGGCGCAGGATGCGGTCGTCCACCTGGTGGCGGATGGCGTCGACGATTTGTTCCACCAAGGGGGTGGATTGGCCGGGGTCGATACTGAGTTGAAGCATCGGGGCTCTCCAGTGGGCTGGCGGCGCTTCTTGTGGGGGCGCGGTGCCGGGGGCGTCATGTGTTCTGAAGTATCGAACAATTGTCTGGAATTGTCATGTGTTCGATGTGAAGGCGTGTGCGATGGTCGCGTTCAACCTGGAGACCATGGTTGGGCGTGGCAGCATCGCGCGTTGAGAACTTGTGAATAAATCTACTGCGCGTGCCGATTGCTGCGTTGCTCACTCGCTCACTCCTCGCCTATCCATTTGATATGTCTCGTCGTTCGCTCGCTCGCGCCTTGCACTCGGCCCTGCTCGCTACGATTTCTTCACAAGTTCTGAGCCGATCGGCGGCCCGCCCGGCGCCGGGATGGCTTGCATTTTCAATCGCTTGTTAACCCGTGCACGCGCGCAGGCGCGGTTTTTCGGTTCAACCTTTGGAGGGTGACGTCGTTATCGTGTGAGCCGGGCCGTTCATGGGAGAATCGGTGCCGGTCAATGCAGGGGGGCGAGGGATTGCGTACGCACAAACGGGGTCGGGGGGTGCTCTGGTCGCTGGCCGGCGGGCTGTTTCTCGCTGCCGGCGTGGCGTTTGCCGGCGAGCAGGCGGATCGCGCCGTGGCTGCGGTGCGGCAGCTCGTGGCCGAAGGCGCGCTGCCGGCAGGGGCCGTGTTGCGCCTGACGGTCAAGCAGGGGAACCTGGCGTCGTTTCTCGGTGAGGACGAGCAGCTCAAGACCGACTGGGAGCAGGCGACCGGGACGGTGATCGATGCACGGGTGATGCCGCAGCTGGCGTCGCGCGCGTTCATCCGCAAGGATGCGGCGGTGGACCTGACCATCGCGCGCAGCCACGAAATGCCCGACCTGGTCAGCGAGGGCCTGGTGGCCCCGTTGTCGCCACTGTTCGAGCGTTTCGGCTTTGCGCTGCCCGACCGGCCGCCCGAGGGCTATGTCCATGTGCGGCAGCAGGCCTTCTTCGACGGGCAGATCGTGGCGATCCCCGCCGATGGCGATGCGCCCCTGCTGTTCCTGCGGCAGGACCTGATGGACGATCCCGCCCGGCAGGCCGCTTTTCTCGCGCGCTTTGGCCGACCGCTGGCGCCGCCCCGCACATGGGCGGAGTACCAGACCCTGGTGGCGTTCTTCGATCGCTCGGACGAAGGCTTCTACGGCGCTCTGGAGCCGCGCGACACACTGACGGGCTGGATGTACTGGGTGCCACGCTTCCTGGCGCATGCGCGTCCCGGGCAGCATTTGTTCGATGACGCCATGCACCCGCAGATCGACTCGCCCGAGGGGGTTGCCGCGACGGCCTCCTATCTGGCCACACTGCCGTACTCCCCGCCGGGCGTGCGTCAGGAGGGCAACGACTACAGCTATACCCTGCCTTTGTTTCTGGGGGGCAAGGGCTTCTCCACGATCATCACCGTGGCCGCGGCAAAGCTGGCCACCAATGCCGCCTCGCCGGTGCTGGGCAAGGTGGTGGCGGCGCCGATGCCCGGGCGGATCGAGGACGGCCGGGTCGTGCCGTATCCGACGCTGATCTATGGCAACAATCTGGTGATCCCCGCGCGGGCGCGGCAGACGGCGCTGGCCTTCCTCTTTGCCATGTGGCTGACCGACCCCGATATCTCGGCCCGCTCGGTGGGCGTGGCCGGTGGTTTTACCGATCCCTACCGCTATCATCATTTCGACGACCCGCGAATCCGCGCGGTCTATGGTCCCGCATTCCTCGACGTGGCACGCGCCCAGTTGCCCTATGTTGCCCCGGCCGGGACGGGGCTGCCGGGGGATTCGGCCTACCTCGACGCCTTGAGCGACAACCTGTCCCTGGCCGCGCGCGGCGGGCAGTCGGCCGCCGAGGCCATGCGCAACACCGCCCGCCAGTGGGAGGCGATCACCGAGCGGCTGGGCCGGCCGGCGCAGATCGCCCACTGGCGCCGGTTCCGTGCCGCCTTTCCGACGGTGTCCAGCGCGGCCGCGCCGGCAGACTGAGCGTTTGCGGACGAACACCCCCATGGGCAAGACCATTTCCGCCTCCGGCATCATGCTTCGCACCCGGCTGTTGATCAGCCTGGTGATGGTCGGCGCGGTGGTTCTGGCCTTGCTGGGCATGGCCGGTTCGATCTCGTCGCAGGCGACCAGCCGCGCCCGGGCGGTGCTGGACGCGCAGGTGGAGCCGTTGGTGCTGCTCCAGGGCCTGAAGACGCGGTTGCACCGCATTCGGGAAAGCGAGGTCAAGCTGGCGCTGACCGAGGATTTTTTTGCCGCCTTCTCGCGCCATGAACGCCTGACGGCCGAGCGCAAGGCGTTTGGTGAGGCGCTGGCCGTGCTGTGCCGCTCGCCATCGGCCTCCCCGGCGCATGTCCTGGAGCGGGTGGAGACGCTCTGGGCACAATACGACGAGGCCCTGGGGGCACTCGGGCAGCCGGTGATGGAAATGCGGATGGAGGAGGTGGCGCGGATCGCCACCTACGAAACGGCCGTCCGCTTTGCCGCGCTGTCGTCGGCGCTCGACCGCGTGGCCGACGAGACCCGGCTCGCGGCCATGGCCTCCTTCGACGATGCCGAACTGGCGCAAAGCCGCCAGTGGCGCACGCTGAAGCTGGTGGCCGCGGTCGGGACACTGGCGTTTGTGGTGTGGGTGATGTGGTTGTGGCGCGCGCTGTTCGGTCGCCTCAAGGCGCTCCACGGCGCGGCCGTCGACATGGCTGCCGGTGGCCAGGCGGAACTGGCGGTGCTCGGCGGCGACGAGCTGGCGGCGCTGGCGCAGGCCTTCAATGTCATGCAGGCGCGCATCCAGGCGCGCGAGCGTGCGCTGCGCGATGCGCATGGCGAACTCGAAACCCGGGTGTTGCTGCGGACCAGCGAGCTGTTCGATGCCAATACCCGCCTGTTGCGCGAGGCGGACGAGCGCCAGCGTGCCGAGCACCAGCTGGCCTTGTTGTCGAAGGCGGTCGAGCAAAGCCCGGTGGGCATTCTGATGACCGATGTCGACGGGGTGGTCCGCTATGCCAACCCGGCCATGCGCGCCTTGTCCGGTGACCCCTTGTCCGACGGCACCGGCCGCCTGGCCCGCCTCTTCGACCCCGCCCTGAGCGCGCCCGCGCTGGTCACTGCCATGCTCCGGCAGCTGGAAGCCGGTGACGACTGGGATGGCGAGATCGAGATGGAACGCTCGGACGGCTCACGCTACTGGGCCCATGTGGCCTTGTCGCCGGTGGTCGAACAAGGCGGGCGCACCACGCACTATCTGGTGTTGTGCGAAGACATCAGCCTGCGCAAGGCGCAGGAGGCGCAAACGCTCTACCGGGCGCATCACGACGCGCTGACCGATCTGCCGAATCGCGTGCTGGCGATGGACCGCCTGAACCAGGCGCTGCAGCATGCCGAGCGCCATGCCGGCCGGGCGGCCTTGCTGTTCATCGACATGGACAGCTTCAAGGGCGTCAATGACCGCTTTGGCCACGAGGTTGGCGACATGCTGCTGATCAAGGCGGCACAGCGCATCCGCGGGCTGCTGCGCGCCGGCGACACCGTGGCGCGCCACGGCGGCGACGAGTTTCTGGTCATTCTCGGCGATGTTGGCAGCGCCGAAGCGGCCGCCACTGTGGCCGAGAGTCTGCGCGAGGCGTTTGCCGTCCCCTTCGACGTGGCGGGCAATGACGTGTTCGCCACCCTCAGCATTGGTGCGGCGCTCTATCCCGACGACGGCAACACGGCCAGCGCCTTGCTGCGCAACGCCGATCTGGCCATGTACCAGGCCAAGGAGGCCGGCCGCAACAGCTGGCGTTTCTTCGAGTCACGGCTGCAGGATGCCAATCGCCGGCGGCTCGAGATCGAGAGCTGTCTTCGTGGCGCGCTGGAGCGTGGCGAGTTCCGCCTGGAGTATCAACCGGTGGCGGACCCGTCGAGCGGGAAGGTCTTTGGCGCCGAGGCCCTGCTGCGCTGGGATTCGCCCGTGCTGGGCGCGGTGGCGCCCGACCGGTTCATCGAGATCGCCGAGCGCACCGGCCTCATCGTGCCGATCGGCGAGTGGGTCATCGAGTCCGCCTGCCAACAGGCGGCGCAATGGCAGCGTGCGTTCGATCCGGCGTTTCATATCGCGGTGAATGTGTCGCCGCGCCAGTTCCGCGCCGAGGACTTCGTCACGCGGGTCGCCCGTGTGCTGGCCCGCCACGGGCTGGCCCCGCGCACCCTGACCATCGAAGTCACGGAAGGCTTGTTGCTGCATGACCATGCCGAGGTGCTCAAGGCGTTCGAGGCCCTCATCGCGGCCGGGGCGCGGCTGGCCATGGACGACTTTGGCACCGGCTACGCCTCGCTGCGCTATCTCAAGCACTTCCCTTTCCATACGGTCAAGATCGATCGCGAGTTCGTGCGCGACATCGCCGCCGACCCGGACGACCGCGTGCTGGTCGACACGGCGATCCGGATGGGCAAGAGCCTGGGGCTCTCGGTGATCGCCGAGGGCGTGGAGACGGCCGAGCAACTGGCCATCCTGCGCGGTTTCGAGTGTGATCTCATCCAGGGTTACTACTTCAGCCGGCCGCTGCCACCCGACGCTCTGCAGGCCATGCTGGCCGGCGCCGCCCGCCCGCAGGCCTCAGTGGAGGCGCCGTCGGCTGTGGCGTTGCCGGGCCCCGGCGCGCCAGGCGCCGCGCCCGCCTGAACCCCCGACCATGGCCCGCTGGGCGTGGCGGTCGTCCTTGGCCAAACCCGCGTAGCCCGACCCAACCC
>QQUN01000045.1 GCA_008501585.1 Pseudomonadota bacterium
GGATGTGCTCGAGCGACTGCCTGCGCAGCCCTACAGCCGGATCGGGGAATTGCTGCCGCATCGCTGGCAGGCATCTGCATAGCGGATGGCCGTGTGCTGCGTCTAGGTGGGTTTGCCGGGCGCTTACCTCCTTGAGGTTGCCGGGCCGGTAGGGCAGCGCACCGCCGTGGTCGATGAAGACGATGCCGTGCAGGGTCGGGCCGTCGGGGTCGGCGGCCTGGTATTCCTCGAGGGTGCGGCCGATGCGCAGTTCGGCGGAGACGAAGTAGCCGTTGCGGCCGGAGAGCAGGCCTTCGGAGAAGCCGCGTACGGTGTAGGCGCCGCCGATCTGGAACAGTTCGCTGGCGGGCAGGAAGCGGGTGTCCGACAGTTGCAGGCCGCCGCGCAGCAGGAGCTGGAAGCGTTCGGAGAGGCGGTCGAAGCGGGTGGCGCTGCCGCGGTAGTAGAGGAAGCCTTCGTCGCCGCCGAGGGCGGTGATGCCGGAGGCGAGCGAGTGGTCGACATACCAGGCGGTGTTGTCGCTCTGGTGTTCGCCGGAGACGCCGAGGGTGAGCACGCGCAGGTTGAGCTTTTCCTGTTCCAGCCCGCCGAAGGCGCTGGACGATTCGCGCGCCGAGAGGCGGCCATACACCGACCACATGTCGGTGAGGGTGACCTGCAGCGGATAGGTGAGGCCGGCGGTGACGTCGCTGGAGCTGCCGGTGATGTCGAGCGGTTCGAAGGGGCCGTCGACGATGCTGATGTTGCCCTTGCTGGCGGAGAGGTCGAGGCGCAGGTCGTGCCAGTCGAGGGGCAGCGAGTAGGACAGCGCGTAGTTTTCGGCGCCTTCGGTGCGGGTGGCGAGGAACTGCAGGGTGTCGCTGCGGCCGAGCAGGTTGGCGAAGCGGGCATTGAGGCCGCCGCGGGTTTCGCCCACGGTGTCGCGCCCGGCGTTGTCGAAGAACACCGAGAACTTGGTGCGCGGGGGCTCGACGGCGGTGATTTCGACATCGGTGGTGCCAAACTTGCTGCCGGCCACCACGCCGGCGCGCAGCTGGGTGCTGTGCAGGCGGTTGAAGCGCACCAGGGCGGATTCGAGCACGGGCACGGAGAGCAGTTCGTCGGCTTCGAGCCGGACGCGGTCGGTGATGAAGGCGGGGTCGATGGCTTCTGCGCCGTTGACGCGCACTTCGCCCACGCGGGCCTCGACCAGGCGGAAGCGCACCAGGCCGTCCTTGATGGTTTGCGGCGGCAGGATGGCGCGCGCGGTGGCCTGGCCGGCGGCAGTGTAGAGCGCGTTGAGCGCGTCGATGGCCTGTTGCAGGTCGGCGAGGCTGACGGTCTGCCCTTCGAGCGGGGTGATGATGGCGTCGATCTGCGCCTGGGTGAGGATCTCGGAGCGGTCGATGAGGATCTGCTCGACGCGGATGGTCTTGGCGGTGCTGGCTGGCGCCGCCGGGCCGCCCTGCGGCACCGAGATCTCGGGGGCGACGGGGCGTTTCTGCAGGCGCTCCTCACGCAGTCGCCGGTCGATCTCCTGCTGCTGTTGCTGCTGGATGGCGCCCGGCGATTCCGCCGTGCCCGGTTGCTGCGCCGTGGCCAGCGAGGTGGCCAGGGCCAGTCCGAGCCCTGCGGTGATCCGCGTGATCGTTCCCTTCATTGTCGGTCTCCCCTTCCTCACAGGTCTTCGCAGGCGTTCGGCTCGCCCGGCTTGCCGCACTCGAACACCGCCGGATCGACGAACACCAGCCCGCCCGAGGCGGAGGCGTAGTTTTCGGCGGCGCCGGCGGCGACCCGGTTGCTCTTGTCGTTTTTCGATTGATGATCCAGCGCGTTGAGCTGGCCACGGCTGCGCAGGTCGGCCACGCCGCCGGGGTTGCTGAACACGACCTTACGCGGATTTTTGGTGATGATGTAGGCGCCGATCAGCGCCGATTCGGGCGTCACCACCATGTCGTACAGGCCGCTCAGGGTGAAGGCGCGCACGTCGAAGCCGGGCTGGACGGCGCGGTTCTGGTGGTCCACCCGGATCGCGAAGGCCGGGGTGTAGAAGGCGGCGTAGTCGCCCAGCTGGCCGTCGGTAACGGTGAACAGCGGTGTGGTGGCGGTGGTCTGGCTGGTGTTGGCGAACAGGGTGCCGATGGTCACCGCGCTGGTGCTGGCGAGGTTGAGTTTGACGTTGTCGGCCATGCTGCCGCCCACGCCGCTGGCGTTGACCATCAGCGGCTGGGCGGGCGTCGGCGGGGTGGCGACCACGTCCATGGTGTCGGCCTGCAGGTCGAGCTGCGGGGTGCGCAGGTTGAGCGGGTCGCCGCTGCCGATCGCTTGCGGTGCGGTGATGAAGGCCGAGGTGCTGGCGACGATGTCGGGCCCGGCGGTGGGGCTGCCCACCACATTGCCGGTGCCGTCGCTGCCGGCCGAGATGGCCACGGTGTCGGTGGTGATCTGGCCGCCGTCGAAGCGCACGTCGTCGCCGGCAGCGATGTCGACACTCACCGGCGCGCTGACCGCGCCCTGGACCACCACATCGGTGCCGCCGATCACGCGGATCTCGGTGCCGGCGCCCACTTGATGGAGAATCAGCGGCAGCAGCGGGCTGCGCAGGAAGGCGCCGGTGCCGGCATTGGCGGTGAGGTAGCCGGTGTCGTCGGTGTCGCTCTCAAGCCGCGGGCCGAGGCCGATGTCGAGGAAGTTGCCAGCCGTGCCCAGGCTGCCACCGGCGAGCAGGTTGAGCGTTTGCGCACGGAGGTTGGTCTCGTCGGTGTTGAAGGCGTCGACGATGGACCCCGGCGCAGTCAGCCAGATGCCGGCGCGCGAGAACAGGGTATCCACCGCCAGGTCGTTGCCGAGCTGGGTGATGAAGATGTCACCGTCGGCGCGGGCGATGAGCGGGTCGTTGTCGCCCAGCTGCACCAGCACGGGCTGCGTGCTGCTGCCGATGCTGCCCTTGGCTGATTCGAGGATCAGGCTGCTGGCGCTGAACGAGGCGACCCCTGACCCGGCGCCATGGGTGATGTCGCCCGCGGCCTTGAGGCGGGCTTCGCCGGTGGCCAGGATGGCGGCGACGTTGACCGAGGTCTCGGAGGCGAGGAACACGTCGCCCGCCACGGCGTTGCCCGCCCGGTCGGTGACGGTCAGCTGGCCGCTGCCGCCCACCACCACCGGCTTGCGCTGGGTGACGCTGGCGATGCCGCCGTTGATGGTCAGGTCGCTGCGTTCGGCGGCGGCCAGGGCGACCTTGTCGTCGTCGGCGATGAGGCCGGGGTTCTGGGTGAGGTCGATGTGGCGGGCCAGGCCGGTTTCGCCTATGCCCTGGTCGGCCAGCAGCGTGACGTTGATACCCGACACGTTCGGGTCTTTCAGCACCGGGTTGGTGTCGGTGGTTTCCTTGAGCAGGCCCGGCGAGAAGGCAATGCCCAGCTCGTGCTCGCTCCACGACGACCCATTGAGGTGGGCGTCGCGCTCGGCCTGGGTGGCGACGTAGGCAAAGCCGTCCTGGTAGCCGGCGGGCACGACGTTTTCATAGACCGGGTTGGCGTAGAGCTTGTCGTGCAGGGTACGGTACTCGTCCGTCCGGTCTTTGCTGTAGTCGCGAACCAGGTCATCGATCTCGGTCGGCGTCTTGCCTTGCTGGGCGAGGCTGTCGCGCATGGCCGTTTCCTGGGCCGTGGACAGCGTCACCGTGTGGTTGGCGTCGAAGCTGCTCGGGTCGGCCTGCTGGTTGCGCATCTGCCAGTAGGTTCGATACTCCTGGCTGGCGCCGGCCTCGAAGGACGCGATGGCGGCCTGCTGCTTTTCGGCGTTCTTGGTGGTGTTTTCGAGCAGCGAGAGTTCTTCCCACAGTGTGAGCAGCTGCGCGTAGGTGCGCTCGTCGCGGGTCTCGAAGGGGTTGTTGTCGATGATGCGGCCCGGTGTGCGCACCTGCACGTCGCCGGTGGCGGAGGTGATGCGGGAGACCAGCAGGTCGGCCGCGGGGTTGCCAATCCAGCTTTCGCTGTCGAGGAAGATGCTTTCGCGCGCGGTGGCGGTGACGCCGTAGTAGCGGCGCTCGGCCAGGTTGCTGGTGAAGCCGGCCCGCACGCGCAGCGGGTCGGCGGCGCTGCCGAGGCTGCCGTTGTCGGACACCAGCGTGATCTGGTTGCCGCTGATGCTGGAGAGTGGCCCGGCCATGCTCAGGTTGCCGTCGGCGGCGATCAGCAGCTGGCCCAGGCCGGCGGCGGCATTGCCGCCGGCGCTGACGATGCCGATGGCGAGGTCGCCATTGGCCTGGCGCAGGGCGAGGTTGCCGTTGGCTACGGCGGCGTTGAGCATGCCGCCGTTGAGGTCGATGTTGACCGGGCTGGGGTTGCTGCCGGTGGTGCCCACGCTGTATGAGGCGGCAAAGTTGAGCGTCTGGCCGGTGACCAGCGCGTCGTCGCTGCCTTGCAGGATGGACTGGCCGGCCTTGACCAGCGCGGCATTGCTGCCCGGATTGACGCCGGCGGTAATGGTGGTGGCGCCGAAGCGGTTGTTGATCAGCCCGTTGAGGACCACGTCGCTCTTCGAGTTGATCGCCACCAGGCCGCTGTCCTGGCCCGAGAACTCGACATTGATCGGGTAGTCGGCCTTGAGCGAGAAGGTGGTGATCGTCTGCGTGCCGGTGGTCTGGGTCCACTTGGAGTGGTAGTCCTGCGCGATGCAGATGGTCCACCAGTTGCAGTCGGTCCACTCCTTGGTCTTGGTCCAGTAGTCGGAGGTGGTGCGGGTGGCGGTGTCGGTCTTCAGCGGCGTGCCGCTCAGGCTGGTGTCGCGGAGCAGGTAGGTGCCGTCGTCGAGCCGGCGCGTGCCGGTGGTGTAGGGGCCGCGCTTGGACTCGACCGTGCCCGAGGGCCGGGTGCGCAGCGCCGAGATGCCGAGGAACTGCGTGCCCGAGAACTCCCAGTAGGTGTTGGTCGACTTGTCGGTGGCGGTGGTCCATACATAGCGCAGGCCGCTTTGCGGGTCGTAGGTGGTGTTGCGCCCGTCGGTGGCGCCGGTGTCCGCCCCGGTGAAGCGGTAGTTGGGGTTGAACACGCTGCCTTCCCAGCGACCGGTCTGGTCGATCATGACCGTGTTGTTCTCGCGGGTGATCACGGTGTGGATGGCGTCGCTGGTGCCGTTGGTGGTGTTCACCTGCTGGATGTCGGTGATGTCGATCACCCCGCGCACGCCGCGGCCGGAGCCGTCGGCATCGGTGCCGGTACTCAGGTTGTTAACCACCACCGCGCGGTCGGTCGGGTTGGTGACGGTGATCTGGCCGAAGCCGTCGAGCACCTTCAGGCGCGAGGCGCTGCCGGCGGTGTTGAGGATCTGGCCGTAGAGCTGGATGTAGCCGCCCTTGACCGCTTCGCCGTCGAGCACGAAGCGCCCGCCGCTGACCGACGGGTCGTAGCTGGCGCCGATGTTGCCGTAGCCGGAGATCAGCGGGTAGAGCCCGCCGAAGCTGCTGGTGCGCTGCGCCCAGCCGCTGGCGGCCATGTCGGCATGGGCATAGCTGGCGTCGGCCTCGATGCGGTTCAGCGCGGCGTTGAACCACACCATGCCGCCCGGTGCGCTGTGCTGGGTGTATTGCGCGCCGGTGCCGTTCTTGTAGTTCTCCACCAGGGTGTCGAGCGCGCTCTGGTTGAGGCCATAGAGATTGGCCGGGCCGGTGAGCACCGGGGTGGTCGGCAGGGTGATGTTCCAGGCTTCGATGCCGCTTTGCACCAGGCCGTTGATGTTCAGGTAGCGCGCGCTGATGAACACGCTGCCATTGGCCACGATGCCCTCGCCGGCCGGCGTGGTGGTCTGGCCGCCCTGCACGTTGGCCGCCGGGTCGCCCGAGGAATGGTAGAAGCCATCGACGAAGCTCTGCACGAAGTCGCCGTTGTCGGCCTGCACGTCCACCTGCGCGGCGCGGATGTCGCCATCCACATAGATGCTGCCGGCCTGGCTGTAGACCCGCACCAGACCGAGCGGATTGGAGACGTCGTCCGAGAGCTGGATGTCGGGCGAGGGCGCGGGCAGGTTGGCGTTTTTCGCGCTGTTCGGGTCGTAGTTGCTGATCACCTCGATCTCGGGCAGGCCGGCAGCGTTGTTGTGCTTGGTCTGCAGCGTGAGCGTGGGCGCCTGGTTGTTGAGGTTGATGCGGCGGATCTCGTTGTTGTCGTTGATCAGGAAGCCGTTCTGGCGGATTTCGCCGCCGCTGTCGCTGTCCACGGTGAGCTTGCCCAGCACGAGGAAGTCGGGCGTGTTGTTGACGATGCTGATCTTGGCATCGCCCGGTGCGCGCAGCGCGCCGCCGCCGATCAGGTTGTCGGCGGTGACGTCGATGTTGCCCAGGCGCACGGTGATGTCATCCACGTGCATGAAGTCGGCGATCGGGCCGTTGGCCGGCTGATCGGAGAGGCCGGGCAGCTGGGCTTCGAGCGCGACGAGGTCGGACTGCGCCGTGCCCAGGTCGGTCTCCAGGCCCTGCACGGTCCCCAGGTTGCCAGACACCGTCGTGCTGGCGCCGCTCACCGTGGTGTCGGCGCCATTGATGCTGCCGGCCAGCGTGTTCACGTCACCGCGCAGCGTGGCGTTGCTGCCTTGCAGGCTGGTGATGGTGCTCACCCGGCTGTTGTCGGCGCTGCCGCTGGCGAAGCGGCTGCGCAGCGTGGTCTGCAGGCTGTCGATGCTGGTGTAGGTGCCGGCGAGCGAGGCGGCCTTCTGGTCGAGCTGGGCGCTCTTGCCGGCAATGCCGGTGAGCAGGCTGTTGGCGGTGCTCAGTTCGGCGGTGGCCGCGCTGCGGTCGGTGTCGTTGAGCGCGCGCAGGGCGTCGATCTGCGATTGCGCCCCGTTGGTGGCCAGCAGGGTGTCGATCTGGCCCTGGCGGGCGGCGATGTTGGCCAGCAGGGTGTCGATGGTGCCGTTGCTGCTGGCCAGCGCCGTGCGGTCGGTGGCCAACTGGCCCTGCAAGGTGTTGATGTCGCCACGCAGCGTGGCGGCCGTGCCCTGCAGGCTGATCAGGTTGAGGTAGTCGGTATCGGCCGCGTTGAAGTTGCCCATGCCGGCCAGGGTGCTCCGGATGGTGGTGTTGTTGGTGTTGAGGCTGTCGGCGCGCAGCACCACGGTGCCGGCGTCGGTGGTGAGCGTGGTCTGCGCGGCCAGCGCGCTGTCGGTGGTGGTGGTGGCGCCGTCGGTGGTGGAGACGATGTCGTTGCCGAGGTTGTCGATCTGCGCTTCTTTCTGGCTGATCTCCTCGAGCTTCACTTCCTTCGGGCTGGGGTTGTTCCAGTTGCCGGTGTTGAAGTTGCTGCCGTTGGGGTCGCCGCTGGCGAGGCCGAGCTCGACCAGCTTGAACTGCAGGAACTTGATCTCCGACTCGTAGGCGCCGACCGCCACCGGGTCGCCGGCGTACTGCTCCATCAGGCTGCGCAGCTTGTCGATGCGCTTCTGGATGTTGGCGGCCAGGCCCACGGCCGGGTCGATGGTGTAGCTCACGCCATCGGTCTGGCTGGTCTTGAGGCGCCACAGCACGCGGCCATCGGTGCCGGTGACCGGCGAGGCCACCACATTGCCGTTCGCGTCGACCAGCTCGTATTCGAGGGTGAGCGACTCGAAGCGGTGGATGCCGGCCAGCGCCGAGCCGTCGACCTGCGCGGTCGAGCTGCCGCCCACCACGGTTTCGCCGCCCTCGATGTCGAAGGACACATCGTCGCCGCCAAAGGCGTTGCTGATGCCGCTGACGATACCCGAGGCCGCTTCGCGGTAGATGTCCTTGCCGATGCCGACATGGTGCGCGTCGATGCGGCCGCGGTCGGCAGCCAGCGCGATGTCGCCGGCGGTCTCGATGCTGGCGGTGCCCAGCAGGCGCACCGCGGCGTTGCTGGTGACGCGGGTTTGTGCGTCGGGGTCGGCGTTGATCGGGAAGGCGGTCTTGTTCCACAGGCGCACGTCCGAGTCGGCCTCGATGTCCGTGCGGGTGCCGTCGCTCGCCTGTCCGCCGCCCAGGTGTACGCCGCCCTGGTCGGCCAGCAGGCGGGCGCCGGTGTTCACGATGGCGCTGTTGTTGCCGGTCCAGGTCGAGTACGCCTCGCCCATCGGCGCGCCCGCCAGGCCATAGGTGTCGGACGAGGACCGGGTGTCGAGATCGACCCGGCTGCGCGTGCCGGCCTTGATGTCGCCGGTGTCGGCGGTGACGGCGGCACCGGCACCGAAGTCGACCGTGGCGTTGCCGGTGGCGGTGAAGTGGGTCTCGGTCAGCGCCACGGCGACCAGGCCGCCGGAATCGAGCTTGGCCTTGTCGTGGCCGATCACCTCGTTGAAGGCATCCATGCGGAACGTGCCTTCGCCCAGCGCGGGCATCAGCCCATGCACCTGGGCGTTCTGGCCGATGCGCGCGACGGTGTTGAGCGTGACCGTGCTGTGGCTGCTGCCGGCCGCGGCATTGAGCGCGCCGCCTGAGCCGGACTGGATGTTCCAGGCGGCGGTGTCGGCGTTGGCGGCGGCATCGGCCGCCACCGAGCCGGCGCCCCACCAGAACTTGTGGGCGCGGTTGTTGGCGTCGATGTCCACATGCTGGGCGTTGATGCGGCCACCGTCGGCCACCGTCGCCTCCACGGTGCTGCCCACGGTGTGGCGCGCGCTCGAGCCGCTGGCCCCGACCGCCGAGGCCGACACGCTGTCGACCTTGCCGTTGAACTGGCTGGTGTGGTCGGCGAGCACCGTGAAGATGACGGCGTTGAGGCTGTGCGTGGCGTCGCCGCTGCCGGTGCGCGCGCTGGTGTGGCTCTGGCTGTTGGTGCCCACGCTGGCGGCCGAGCCGGACACGATGCCGCCGCTGCCGGAGACGGCGGTGGCGATGTTGTCGTCCTGGCCGGTGGCGCTCACGCGGATCAGCCCGGTCAGGCCGCCCAGGCTGGCGACCTGCACGCCGTTGCCGAGGCTGGCATGGGTCTGGGTGTCCGAATTGGCATGGGCGATGGTGGCGCCGGCGGCCAGGGCGCCGAGGGAGACGCCGGTCACGTCGGTGCGCTGGCGGGTGGTGTTGGCCGCATCCACGCTCACGCTCGTCTCGACGGTCAGCGTGCTGTTGTCGCCGAGCTTTGCGTCGACCTTGCCCGTGTTGTTGCTCTCGGCATAGGTGGCGTTCACCCCGGCCAGCAGACCGCCGGCGGCGCCCACGGCGTAGGCCGTGGTGCCGCTGCCGAGCACCGCCTGGGTGGCGGCGATGCGCAGCTGGTTGGCGGTGATGCGTGCGCCCGCGCCGATGCTGGCGTCGATGTCGGGCGCGCTGGTGGCGGTGGCCACCGAGGCGCCGATGCCCACGCCGCCCGACACGTTCACCCCGAGCGCATCGGCGTCGGCGCTGCTGCGGCCGGTGGCGCTCACCTCGGTGGCGCCGCTCACCTTGATACGGGCGTTGTCGCCAAGGGTGGCGGCGACCGTGGGGTGGCTCTTGGCGGTGGCGACCGAGCCGCTGGCGGCCAGGCCGATGCCGGCCTTGCCGGCGATGGATTGCGCCTTGGCGGTGGTGCGCGAATCGGCGCTGAGGCTCAGGCTGTCCACCGTATCCACTGATTGGCCCACCTGCAGGCCGTTGCCGGCGCTGGCCGTGGTGCTGCCGCCGAGGGTGGCGGTGGCCACCGAGGCGCCCACGGCAGCGCCGCCGGCCACGCTCACGCCGACCGCTTCGCTCTCGACCTTGCGGTCGTCCGAGGCGGCCACGCTCACGGAGGTGGCATCGGTGATCTGCACGCCGTCGCCGAGGGCGGCGCGGGTGGTGCTGTTGTCGGTGGCGATGGCCACGGCGGCGTCGACGGCGAGGCCGCCATAGCTGCCGGCAAAGCCGGTGAGGTCGCTGACCGTTTTGGTGTGGGCGGTCAGCGAGATGGCGCCGCCCGCGTCGAGGCGGGCCTGCGCGGCCACGTCGGCGGCGGTGCCGGCATTGACCGAGAGCACGCCCACGCCGGCGCCGAGGCCGACGCCGCCCGCCGAGGCGCCACCGGCCAGCAGCGTGACGTCCAGATCCTGGCGGGCATCCACATCGATGGCGCCGCCGCTGGTGACCTGTGCCTGGCCGATGGTGGCCGTGGTGCCGGCGGTGCTGGCGCTGGCCAGGTCGCCCGAGATGGTGACCCCGGCGCGCGCGGTCTGGGACTGCGCACCGGCGTTGCGGATGCGGGCGTCGTCCGAGCCGGCGAGCAGGGTGTTGACGCTGTCGTCGCCGGCCTGGTCGTCGGCGTAGCTGTTCACATTGCTGAAGTCGCCGCTGTCGGATTCGAGGCGCTTGCGCCCTTCGGCGTCGAGCCCGCTGCCCACCGAGTACACCGACACACCGCCGGCAATGGCGCCGATGCCGCCCGCCGCGCTGACGGTGACCGAGTCGATATCGGCGCTGCCCAGGGCGTTCACATCCACATCGCGGGCGGTGCTCACCTGGGCGCTGTCGTCGATGAGGGCGGTGGTGTCGTTGCGCACGCTGCCCACGTCCACGCCGCCGGCGGCGCCGACCGCGCCGAGCGCGAGCGAGCCGGTGTAGGCGTCGATCTTGACGTGGTTTTTGGCGCTGACGTTCACATCCTGCGTGGCGCTGCCGTTGGTGACGCCCTGGTTGATGAGGGCGCCGCTGCCGATGACGGCGGTGGTGTCCGAATCGACGCTGGTGACGGTGACCGCGCCGGAGACGCCGGCGTAGAAACCGCCGGCGCCGCTGGCGGCGACCGAGAACAGATCTTCGGTCGAGGTGGCCTCGACCATCAGGCCGGCGATCGGGTCGCGGTCGGTCAGGTCGTTGCCCGACAGGGCCTGCATGCTGGCGGTGTTGTTGCCGCGCGCGTTGACCGTGGCGCCGGCGCCGACGCCGGCGGTGGTGTCCTTCTCGATGCGGGTGACGCCCACCGCGCCGCCCACGCCGGCGGCGCCGAAGCCGGCGGCCAGGGTGCCGTCGATGACGTCGGTCTCGGTGTCGTCGGTGGCGACGATGCGCACGTTGCCGTCGGCATCGACCACCGAGCCGGTGCCCGTGGTGGCGCTGGTGACGGTGGTCATGGAGAGCACCGAGGTGGAGCCGGCCACGCCCACCGTGCCACCCACGCCGAGGCCGGCGGCGATGGAGAGGATCTCCTCCTTGCCGTGGGCTTTGATGGACACATCCTTGCGCGCGCGCACGTCGGCCGAGTCGCCGACCCTGGCGGTGGTGGTGTGGCTGGCGACCAGCACGTCGGCGCCGGCGCCGATGCCCACCGCGCCCGCGCCCGAGGCGGAGCCGGCGATGCCCATCTGGTAGTGGTCGTTACCGGCCGCCACGAGTACCGACTGGCCGGCGCCCGCGCCGGTGGCCTGGTTGATCTGCGCGTTGTCGGCGATCTCGGCGGTGGTGGTGGTGGTGATCACGTTCACATCGCCGGCCAGGGTGATGGCGGCCGAGCCGGCCGCGGCGCCAGTGGCCGAGATGGTTTCGACGTCATCCTGGTTGGTGGCGGTCACCGCCAGGCCCTGGAAGCCGGTGGCGGTGCCGCGGGTGCCGGTGCGCTGGCCGCTGAGGGCCTGGCTGTCGCTGCCGTCGGGGTTGCTGGCGGCCGGGGCGGCGATTTCGCCCTCGTCGGTGCCGTTGGCGGTGTAGGTGGTGTCGAAGCTGCCGTCGGCCACGGTGACGCCGGTGGCCTGGCCGAGCGCGTCGACCGTGGCGCCGGTGCCGACGCGGGCGGTGGTGGTCTTGGTGAGGATGGCCACCGCGGCCGAGGCGCCGATGCCGGCGCTGCCGCCGAAGGCGCCGTTGCCGGCGATCATGTCGATTTCGGTGGTGTCATCGGCCGAGACGATCACGTTGCCGTCGCTGTGCACGGTGGCGCCGTCGGCGATCTCGCCCAGGGTGGTGACATCCACGGTGTACACCGAGGCCGAACCGGCGATGCCGGCCGAGCCGCCGGCGGACAGGGAGGCGGCCACCGAGAGGATGTCCTCGGCGTTGCGGGCCTCGATGGTGACCGTGTCGTTGGCCTTCACATTGCCGGCCATGCTGGCGGTGGTGGTCTTGTTGATGATGCCGACGTCCGCCCCCGCGCCCACGCCGCCGCTGCCGCCGAAGGCCACCGCGCCGGCCACGCCGAGCAGGGTGGTTTCGTCGGAGGCGCGCACGGTCACGTCCTGGGTGCTGGCGCCGTCGTCGAGCGGGTTGATGCTGGCCCCGGCGCCGATGGCGGCGGTGGTGGTTTCGGTGAGCTCGGTGACGGTGGCCGAGCCGGCCACGCCGACGCGGCCGGCGCCGGAGCCGCCCGCGGCGATGGTCTCGATGTCTTCATGCGAGGTGGCCGTCACCGCCACGCCGGTGGTCGATTCGGTGAGCAGCGCGCCGCTGCCGTCCTTCTTGCCGGTGGGCACGGCCAGGCTGCCGCGGTTGCCGCGGCCGGTGGCGCTGCCATCGATGCGCGCCTCGACGGTGTTGTCGGTGATCAGCACCGAGGCCGAGGCGCCGATGGCCACCTTGCCGCCGCCGGCCACATTGCCGGCCAGGCTGAAGAGGTCCACATCGTCGGCCGCGGCAATATGCACATTGCCGTCGGCCAGGGCGGTCGAGCCGGCGTCGATGCCGGCCTTGACGCTGTTCTTGGCCTGCACCACCGAGCCCGAGCCGGCCACGCCGACCTTGTTGGCCACCCCGCCCGAGGCGGCGATGGCCTCGATATGCGTGGTGGAGTCGGCCCGCACGCTCACGCTGCCGGCGGTGGACTCGGCATGGGTGTTGTCCTTGAGGCGGGCGTCGACGAGGTTGTCCACGTCGTTCCAGGCGAAGGCCACGCCCACGCCGGCATTGTTGGTGCTGGCGCCGAGCGAGCCGGCCAGGCCGAAGATGCGCGAGCTGTCGGTGGACAGCAGCGCGACGCCGGCCGCGCCATCCACGCCGTCGCCGCCCCGGGTGCCGGCGATCCAGGTCTTGGTGGTGTTGTCGATGGTGTTGATGGTCACCGCGCCGGCGCCGGCCATGGCGCCCTGGCTGGCGCCGATGGCGGCGGAGATGGTGTCGATGCTGTTGTCGGTGGTGGCGGCGACGCTGACCAGGCCGCTGGCGTCCACGTCGCTGTTGGCGATCCAGCTCTCGGTGTCGTTGTCGAGCGAGTTCCAGCCAAAGGACAGGCCGATGCCGGCCTTGCCGCCAAAGGCGATGGCGCCGGCGATGGCGCGGATGGTGGAGTCATCGAGCGCGGTGAGGCCCACGCTGCTCACACCGGTGAGCAGCACATTGCTCAGGTAGGTCTTGGTGGCGTTGTCGATGGCGTTGTTCGACACCGAACCGGCCACGCCAGCCTTGCCCTTGGTGCCGGCCACCGAGGCCGAGAGGGTCTCGATGGTGCCGGTGGTCTTGGCGTCGGCGGTGAGCGGGCCGCTGAGTGTCAGGGTGGCGTCATCCACATAGGCGGCGGTGGTGCCGGCCAGCGAGTTTTGCGCATAGGAGCCGGCCAGCGCGTTGCCGCTTTGCTGGGTGGAGATGGTCACCGCGCCGGAGAGCGCCGACAGGGCGAGCCGGTTGGTGGCGTCCAGATCGGCCGCGGTGGCGCTGCTGACGGTGACCCCGTCGGCGATGTAGGCGGCGGTGTTGGCGGTGATGTCGTTGATCGACACATCGGCCGAGACCGCCACGCCGAACTTGCCCTTGCCCGACTGGCTGGCGCCGCTGGCGCTGCCGCTGCCGTCTTGCGTATCGCTGGCGCCGGCAGGCATGTCGGTCTGGGCCTTGCTGTTGGTGGCCACGGCGCCGGCCACCGAGTACGCGCCCTGGGAGATGTCCGAGTCGGCGGTGAGGTTCACGTTGCCGGTGGTGCTGATGTTGCCCAGCGCCGGCACGAGATCGAGCCCGAGCGGGTCGAAGTTGCCGATGTAGGCGGCCACGTCGGAGACGATGGTGTTGAGCGACACCGAGAAGCCGATGCCGACCTGGCCCTTGGTGGCCACCACGCCGCCGGCCACGGAGATGGCTTCGAGGTCGGCCTTGGCGTTGAGGCTGATGTCGTCGCCGGCGTCCACCGTGGCGTCGTCATCGATGGCGGCGACGGTGGTGTCGCTCAGGGTGTTGATCGACACCGCGCCTTCGACGCCCACGTTGTCCGACTGCCCGCCGGCCTCGGTGACGGTGACCAGGCGCTGGATGTTGTCGGCGTTCACATCGACCTTGCCGGCGCTGTTGACCGTGGCGTTGCCGCGGATGGTGGCCGAGGCCTTGGTGTCCACGCTCACCAGCCCGGCCGAGCCGCCCACTGCGGCCTTGCCGCCGCTGGTGCCGAGGAACTTCTTGGACAGGATGCCGACCGCGCCAGTGAGGCTCACATCGTTGCTGGCGGCGACCTTCACCGCCTGGCTGGCGAGGCCGGGGATGGCGTGGTAGCGGGTGTTGAGCTGGGCACCTTCGTCGATCCACGCATGCGCGTTGTTGATCATGTCGAAGAGGTTCACGCCCACCGCCAGGCCGGCGCCGCTCTTGCCCTTGGCCGAGTTGATCGAATAGGTCGACAGGAACATGTCGAGGATGCCGCCCTGGAGGAAGTTGAGGATTTCCTCCGGGTCGGACCAGTCGATCTGCCACGGATAGGGCACGACGGTTTTCGCCTCGACCAGGGTGGCGCCCTTGGCGTCGACGCGGGCGCCCTGGCCGATGTAGGCGCTGGCGGTGTTGGCGAAGTCGCCATTGGCCACCGAGCCGCCGATGGCGGTGCCGGTGGAGCTGGTCTTGGCGCCGGCGCTGGAGCTGGCGCTGTCGGTGATGAGCGCGACCACCGACACGCCGGTGGCGGCGCGCACGTCGGCCAGCGGGGCGATGCGGGCGGTGGCGGTGTTGCTCGCGTCCGACCAGGACACGGCGCCCGCGGCGTTGAACTTGCCTTCCTTGATGCCCGGGAAGAGGAAGCTGGTGAGCCGGTCGGCCGTGGCCGGATTGACCTTGCCGGTGGCCTTGAGCACGCTGCCCACCACATTGCGCTGGATGCCGGCCTGGAAGTTGGTGATTTTGGCCGACAGCGAGGACGGGTTGCCCAGCGTGGCGGCGTTGGCCGAGGTGGATTCGTCGATGTCGGCGGTGGCCGTGACGCTCACCGCGCCGGTCAGGGCCTGGGCGGTGCCGCCGAGGGTGGCGGTGGTTTCGGTCTGCGAGTCGCTGATCGCCAGCGCCAGGCCGGCGCCGCTGCCGCCGGCGTTCTTGGCGTCGGCGGCGGCGTTGATCTCCGCCTCGGTGTGGGCGTCGACGGTGATCGAGCCGCCCGTGGTGGTGGTGCTGTCGCCGACCTCGGCGAGGGTGGTGATGTGGGTGTTGGCGCGCACGAAGGTGGCGTCAATGGGCTTGTTGATCGAATTGACCGAGGCGGTGACGTCGATCTCGGTGTTGGTGTGGGCCTTCACCGTGAGCGCGTTGGTGGCGGTGACATTGGCCGTGCCGACCACGCGGGCGCGGGCCTCGGCGGTCGATTCGCCCCAGGCGGCGGCGAACAGGAAGGGGCTGCTGAAGGTCGGCTTGGCGGCCGAGTCGGCGTCGGCGCTGATGGTGACGGTGTCGGTGCCGATGATCAGCGAGGCACCGTCCACCAGCGTGGTGGCGCGGGCGGTGGACAGGGCCACGAGCGGCACCGAGTTGAAGTCGAAGAAGGTGTCGTCCAGCGTGGTGACCAGCGGGCCTTCCGGGTCGGGCAGCCAGCTCTGGTCGAGCAGTTTGGTGGCGGTGCCGAGGATCTTGTAGACCAGTGAGGTGGTGGCGGTGGCGGTGATCTCCACCTCGTTGCCGCGGATTTCGCTCTTGATGGCGCCGCTGTCGCCCACCGTGGTGGTGGCCGTGGCCGTCTTGCGGAAGCCCGAGCGCGCCCCCGCGTGGCTGCTGATCGTCACCTTGCCGCTGCCGGTGATCTTGCTGCCCAGCACGGTGGTGGTGGCGGTGGCTTTTGTGGTGACGCTGAGGAAGGCGCCGCCGATGCCGTCGATGGGGTCGTCCAGCTCCTGGTCAATCTGGCGCTGGGCGTCGGCCACGGTGAGGTTGGGGTCGTTCTCGAGCAGCTCCTGCACCAGCGAGGTGTCGGCGGACGAACGGATGGTGATGTCCTTTCCGGTGACGGTGGCCTCGGTGAGCGACACGCTGGCGGACACATCGCGGTTGGCGCCGATGGCGTCGAGCGTGCGGCCCTCGATGGTCACATCACCCGCCGCATGGCCATTGTCGGCGTGGGCGAGCAGGCGGCTGCCGGCCTTGAGCTCGACATGCGAGGCGCGCAGCGTGAGGTCGCCCGAGTCGCCCTGCGAGGCGTCGGTGGCGTGGTTGCCGCCGGCCGGGCTGGCGATGTCGCGGGTGGAGATGGTGATGTTGTCGCCGACGGTGATCTTGTCGTTGGCGATGAGGGTGAAGTCGGCGCCGTCGGTGTGCTGGTTGGCGCTGACCACTTCGATGTTGTTGGGGTCGATCAGCACCGCGCCGCGCCGGCCGTCCACGGCATTGGCCTTGAGCGTGCCGCCTTCGAGCTTGACGGTTTCGGTGGCCGAGAACTCGATATGCCCGCCGTCGCCGGAGACCTCGCCGCCACGGGCGGACAGCTCGCCGCCCTGGGCCAGCGTGGCGGTGTCTTCGGCCCAGATGCGGATCTTGCCGCCGTCCGAGTTCGCGCCATGACCGTCGGCCGACACCCGGCCGCCGTCGGCCACGGTGATGTCGCCGCCCGCGTCGATGCGGATGCGGCCCGCGGCTTCGCCCGCCGCGCCATCGGCCGCCACGGTGCCAGCAATGTTGACCGCATCGGCCGCGACGATGCGCACCGTGTCGCCGTCCTGCAGCATCTGCGCGCCGGCCTCCAGGCCGTCGATATTCACCAGCGCGCCAAAGCCGGCATGCGCTGCGGCGCCGGCCTCGATGCGGGCGCCGCCGTCGACGTTCACCTTGGCCGCGGCCAGCTGCACCGCACGGGCGGCCTTGACCGAGCCCTTGACGGTGATCAGGCCGGATTCGGACAGCGGGATCTCGCCGCGCAAGGCCTGGTCGACCGCCGCATCGTCGATCACCCCGCCGGGGCCGATCAGCCGCTCCATGTAGGCCGGCGTCGGCGTGGCCACGGTGAGGCTACCGACATTGATCTGCCCCTGCGCGCCCACCACCATGCCGTGCGGATTGAAGAAGAAGACGTTGCCGCCGATGCGCCCGTCCTTGTAGGCGTTCATCACGCCGTCGATGTGGCTGCGCTCGTTGCGCACCAGGTTGAGCAGGTTGGCGGCCTGCTGCGGCAGGTGCAGGTTGACCGTCTGCCCCGCGCCGATGTTGAAGCGCGAGAAGGAGTTGAAGGCGTTGCTGCCCTTGACCGTGGCGGTGGTGATGTCGGTGACCGCGCCGGCCTGGGTCAGCGTGGTGGCGGTGCGCCCGTCGGTGACGATGCCCGGCTGGGCCACGGCGGCCATCGGCGCGGCCAGCAGCAGCCAGCTCGACAAGGCATTGAGGAAGGCGCAGCGGCGCAACACGCAGAGGTATTGTCGGCGCAGATAAGCAAGGGCCCCTTGGCTCACGGTACTTCTCCCGGTCAGCGCGTCGCGGGGGCGCGGATGCTGGCGCATCGCTCATCAGGATGGACTGGGTGTTCAGCCCACCGCGACGTGAATAGCAGTGGCGCTGCCGGAGGGGGCCGGGGATGGTGTCGTCAGGCCATCGGGCATCGCCGCGATCCCTGCCCGGTTCTTGGATGCCGGTGTCGGGGGGGTTGAGTGCAGTGTTCTGGTTGGCGGGCCGACGGGGGTGATGTCAGCCCGTTTGACACATATCGCTGGGTGTCGGAGAGGTGAAGCAAGACATGTACCGTCCGATGCAAACGATTGTTACACAAGCCATCATGCCAACATATGGCATACGTCACAGGCATGAAGTGTAAAGAATTCCGACAGCGCTGCCGGCCTGTCGGGCACGGCAGTAGCGGGGGGTCAGGGGGCCGGCGGGGTGTCGACCCGTGAGGCCAGCACCTGGTCGACGCGGTTCTTGTCCACGTCCATCACTTCAAAGGCCCAGTCGTCGCAGGTGAAGCGCTCGGACTTCTTCGGGATGCGGCCGAGGATGGCGAGCACGAAGCCGCCGACGGTGTGGTAGTTGCCCAGCGACTCGTCGGGCAGGTGCCGGATGCCGAGCTTTTCCTTCATTTCGTCGAGCGGCAGCAGGCCGTCGAGCAGCCAGGAGCCGTCGGGGCGGCACACGGCGAGGGCTTCGTCCGGGTCGTCGGCGGTCGGGCTCATGTCGCCGACCACGGTCTGCAGCAGGTCGTAGAGGGTGACGATGCCTTCGGTCTGGCCGAACTCATTGACCACGAAGGCGAAGGAGCTACGGTGCGCGCGGAACTGGCGCAGCAGGTCGATCAGGGTCAGCACGCTGGGGACGAACAGCGGAGGGGTCATCGGCATCTCGCCGAAATCGATGTCGCCGGTCAGCGCTGCCTGCAGCAGGTCGCGGCTCTCGGCCACGCCGATCACGTTCTGCAGCCCGCCCTTGCAGATCGGGAAGCGCGACAGATGGCTCTCGCGCAGGCAGCGCAGGTTCTCCTCGCGCGGCCACTGCAGGTCGAGCACGGTGACATCGACGGCCGGCGTCATCACCGCGCCGACGCGGCGATCGTCGAGCCGGAACACATTGCCCAGCAGGTGGCTCTCTTCCGGGCCGATGGCGCCGGAGCGTTCGCTCTCATCCACATAGGCGAGGATGTCTTCGACGCCGGGCAGCGCGGGCGCGGCACGGAAGGGCAGGGTGCGCAGCACCAGGTCGGCCGACCACGACAGGAAGCGGATGGCCGGCGACATGACGCGGATGAACAGGTGCATGAAGGGGGCCGTGAGCACCGCCACGCGCTCCGGGTCGGCGATGGCGATGCGCTTGGGCACGATCTCGCCGAACACGATGGAGGCCGCGGTGACGATGATGATGGTGGTGGCCAGGGCGATCTGCCCGGCCCAGTCGGCCGCCCAGGGGGTGAGCTCGACGACGGCCGATTCCAGCCCGGTCTTCATCGCCGACTCGCCGAAAATGCCGGCCATCAGCGAGGCGGCGGTGATGCCGGTCTGGGTGGCGGCGAGGAAGTGGCTGGGGGTTTCCTTGATCGCCAGCGCGAGGCCGGCGCGGGTGTCGCCCGCCTCGCGCATCTGGTGCAGGCGCGCCTTGCGTGCCGAGGCCAGCGCCATTTCAGTCAGCGAAAACAGGCTCGATATGCCAATCAACAACAGCAGGATCCACAGGGCATCCATGGTGCAACTCCGAAAACAGGCCGCAGCGGCGGCGCCGACAGTCTACCCGTCGGCGGCGCTCAACGGGTCCGGCCGTTGCGGCGCTGGTGCACGGTAACCGCGACCAGTGTGACCAAGGACAGCGGCATGACGAAGCCGAGCATGGCGGTGGTGAAGGTTTTCAGCGCGCCGCTGCCGGTGGCGTCGAGCACCAGGTAGGCGACATAGGCAATGTAATAGGCGATGAACACCGCGCCCTCCCAGCGGGCGATTTCGCGGCGCACGAGGAAGACCGGCAGGCAGGCCACGGCGACCGCCAGCATCACCCACAGGTCGAAATCCAGCGCGGCGGCGGGCACCGGCAGGCCGGCGGGGGCGATCAGCCCGGCCAGGCCGAGGCAGCCGAGCAGGTTGAACACATTGCTGCCCACGGCGTTGCCGATGGCCATGTCGCGCTCGCCGCGGACGGCGGCCATCACCGAGGTGGCGATTTCGGGCAGCGAGGTGCCGATGGCGACCACCGTGAGGCCGATCACCAGGTCATCGACCCCGAGCCAGCGGGCAAAGAACACCGCGGCGTCGACCAGCCAGTCGGCACCGAGCACCAGCAAGGCGAGGCCGGCGACGACCTTGAGCACATCGAGGCTCCAGTGCCCGCCGGTGGCGGTGTCCGGCAGGTCGCCATAGTGGGCCTGCTCGCTGCGCGAAGCGCGGCGCGACTGGCGCACCAGGAAGATCAGATACACCACCAGCAGCGCCACCAGCACGGCGCCTTCGCCCTGGCCGATCTGGCCGTTGAGGGCCAGCACCACGACCAGCGCCGAGGCGCCGATCATCACCGGCACCTCCTGGCGGATCACCTGGCCGGCGATCGACAGCGGGGTGAGCAGCGCGCCGATGCCGAGGATCAGCAACAGGTTGCAGATGTTGCTGCCGACCACATTGCCGAGGGTCAGCGCCGACTGGCCGGCCAGCGCGGCGTCGATGGCCACGGCAATCTCCGGTGCGCTGGTGCCGAAGGCAACGATGGTCAGGCCCACCACCAGCGGTGACAGGCCGAAGGACAGCGCCAGGCGGGAGGCGCCGCGCACCAGGACGTCGGCACCGACGGTGAGGGCGAGCAGGCCGGCGATGAAGAGGAGGATCTGCGTCATGACTCAGTGTGTGCGAGGGCAACAGGGGCGTGAAACGAAAAGGCCCGCCGGGGGTGGCGGGCCTTCCCGGTCACGGCTGGAACATCAGTTCAGCGTGGCCCACTTGCCGTCCTTGAACTGGAACAGCGTGGTGCCGCCGGACTTGATGTCGCCGAACTTGTCGAAGGCGATCTGGCCGGTCACGCCTTCATACGACAGGCTCTGCAGCGCCGGCAGGTACTTGGACGGCTCGGTGGAGCCGGCGGCCTTCATGGCTTCGATCAGCGCCATGGCGGCGTCGTAGCTGTACGGCGCGTAGAGCTGCACGTCGGTGTCGAAGCGCTTCTTGAAGCGGGCCTTGAAGTCGGCGCCCTTGGGCATCTTCTCCATCGGGATGCCGGCCTGCGAGCAGTAGGTGTCTTCCTTCAGGGCATCGCCGCCGAGCTTGAGCATCTCGCCGGTGCACACGCCGTCGCCGCCGAGGAACTTGCCGGTGTAGCCGAGCTGGCGCATCTGGCGCAGCATCGGTGCGGCCTGGGCGTCCATGCCGCCGTAGAAGATGGCGTCGGGCTGGGCGCCCTTGAGCTTGGTCAGGATGGCCGAGAAATCGGTGGCCTTGTCGTTGGTGAACTCGCGGCCCACCACCTGCACGCCGTGGCCCTTGAGGGCATCGGAGAAGGCGTCGGCCAGGCCCTGGCCGTAGGCGGTGCGGTCGTCGATGATGGCGACCTTCTTGAGCTTGAGCGACTCGGCGGCGTACTTGGCCATGGCCGCGCCCTGCTGCAGGTCGTTGGCGATGACGCGGAAGGTGACCTTGTAGCCCTGGCGGGTCAGCTTGGGGTTGGTGGCCGAGGGCGTGATGACCGGAATGCCGGCCTGCTCATACACGCGCGAGGCGGGGATCGAGGCGCCGGAGGTGACATGGCCGATCACGCCGACCACTTCGGCATCGGCCAGGCGCTGGGCGGCGGTGGTGGCGGTGCGCGGGTCGGCCTGGTCGTCTTCGCCCATCAGTTCGAAGGTGACCTTCTTGCCACCGATGGTGACACCGGCGGCGTTGGCGTCTTCGACGGCCAGACGGGCGCCGTTCTCGCCATCCTTGCCGATGTGGGCGATCGGGCCGGTCAGCGGGCCAGCGTGGCCGATCTTGACGGCGTCGGCGTGGGCCACGCCGAGTCCGAGGCCGAACAGGGCCAGTGCGAGTACTGTTTTTTGCATTTTGCTAGCTCTCCTGGAAGCTATCGAGTGTCAAAATGGCCTCAACGCCGGCCGGCGTGGTGTGCGGTTTCGTGCGGGCACATCCCGCCGAGGGAGCGAAAACCGTGCGTCAAACCCCCGCCATTCTAGCGCCGGGGGCCGCGTGGCGCACGGACCGGCCGATTTTCGACGGAGGTTGCATGAAGAAGTTGCTGTCCTTGCTGTGTGGTGTGCTGGGCCTGTTTGGCCTCAGCGCCTGCGATCAGTTCGTCATCGAAGACCTCAGGCCCGGGGTGTCGACCGGCTTCGAGGTGCGCGACAAGCTCGGCCCGCCGGGGATCGAGTGGCGTAATGACGATGGCTCGGTCACCTGGGAATACACCCAGCAGCCGCAGGGCACCACCTGCTACCTGATCACGGTCGATGGCAACAACGTGGTGCAGAAGGTCGAGCAGGTGCTCACCGAGGCGCAGTTCGCACGCGTCCAGCCCGGCCTGAGCCAGGACCAAGTGCGCCGCCTGCTCGGCAAGCCGGCCAAGACGCAGTTCTTCCAGCTCAAGAACGAGACGGTGTGGGACTGGCTGATCGACAACCAAAATGCCGCCGAGCCGGTCTACTTCAACGTCTACTTCAATCCGCAGGGTCAGGTGGTACGCACCGGCCGCGATATCGAATACAAGGGGCGCTGATCATGTACCGCTGGATTTCGCTGCTCTGCCTGCTGGGCCTGTCGGCCTGCGCCGCGCTGACGCCGATCACGCCGGGGCTGCCCGCGGCCGAGGTGCGCTCCGCGCATGGCGCGCCGACGCGCATCGTCGCGCAGGCGGACGGCGGCCAGCTGTGGCAGTACGCCACCCAGCCTTTCGGTACCACCTTTGTGCAGGTGCGGTTCGATGCGTCGGGCCGGGTGGTCGACACCTGGGACGGCTTCGCCGCCGAACGGTTGGCGCAGATCCAGCCCGGCATGGCGCTGGCGGAGGTGCGTGAGCGGCTCGGCCCGCAGCGCAGTGTCGAGCGTTTCGCGCTGTCGGGGGAGACGGTCTACGACTGGAACATCAGCAACCGCGGCAACCCCGGCATTGCCACCTACTTCAATGTGCACGTGCGCGACGAGGCGGTGGTACGGACGTCGACCACCTACGAATACCCGCGCGACGGCATGTTCTTCGGCGGCGTCGGCATCGGCGCCGGCAGTGGCTCGGGCGTGGGCATCGGCATCAATATCGGCATCGGGTCGCGCTGAGGCGGGCGCCGTCAGAACTGGCGAATAAATCGACTGCGCGTGCCGATGGCTGCGTTGCTGACTCGCTCACGCCTTGCACTCGGCCCTGCTCGCGACGATTTCTGCACAAGTTCTCAGGCGTCGCGCAGGCGATCGAGGGTGGCTTGCGCCAGCGGGTAGTCAAAGCGCCCGACCTGCGCCAGCAAGCGGTGGCCGGCCTCGCCGTAGGTGCCGGTGATCAGCGCGGCGTGCGTCTGCAGCAGGGTGTTGGCGCGCATGTCGCTGGTGGCCAGGAGCGGACGCAGTTCGTCGAGGACGCGTGCGGCCGCGGCCGGGTCGGCGTCGCTGGTGGCCGGCGGGGCCGGGTCGGGTAACCAGCGGGCGAGGGCGTCGTAGAGCTGCGACGGTTCGAAGGGTTTGGGGATGAAGTCGTTCATGCCGGCCTGCTGGCAGGCGTCCTGATCCTGCGGGAAGACGTTGGCGCTCATCGCCAGGATCGGTGTGGTGGCATGGCCGGGCAGGGCGCGGATGGCGCGGGTGGCGTCGAGGCCGTCCATGTCGGGCATCTGGACGTCCATGAGGATCAGGTCGTAGGGCGTGGTGCGGGCCAGGGCGACGGCCTGCACGCCGTTTTCGGCGGTGTCGACATGGCAGCCGTGGGCGTTCAGCATGGCCACGGCCACTTCGCGGTTGACCTCGCTGTCCTCGGCCAGCAGGAGCCGGCAGGCGGGCGCGTTGCCGGCCGCGGGCGGCAGCGGGGCCGGGGTGTCGGGCGTTGCCGGGCTGCGCTGTGCCGGGGCCCGTTTGAGCTGGACGCAGATCCAGAAGGTGCTGCCTTCGCCGGGGGTGCTGTCGACACCCACCTGCCCGTCCATCAGCTCGGCCAGCCGGCGGGTGATGGCCAGCCCGAGGCCGGTGCCACCGTACTTGCGGGTGGTGGAGGTGTCGGCCTGCTCGAAGGCGCTGAACAGGTGGCGGCGTGCATCGGCCGAGATGCCGATACCGGTGTCGATGACCTCGAAGCGGATCGTCAGGTGCGCGTCGGTCTCGGCCTGGAGGCGGGCGCGCAGGGTGACCTGGCCGGCTTCGGTGAACTTCACCGCATTGCCGGCGTAGTTGAGCAGGGCCTGGCGCAGGCGGGTGGGGTCGCCGCGTACCCAGGTGGGCCGGCCGATGCCGTCGACCACCACCCGCAGCGACTTGGCCTGCGCCTGCGTGGCGATGAGCGAGTGGACCTGGTCGAGCACGGTGTCGACGGAGAAGTCGAGGGCTTCGAGTTCGAGCTTGCCGGCCTCGATCTTGGACAGGTCGAGGATGTCGTTGAGCAGGGTCAGCAGGTGGCGGGCCGAGACTTCCACCTTGGCCAGCCGCTCGGCCTGCTTGGGGGTGGGGTGGTCGCGGCTGAGCAGGTGCGAGAGGCCGACGATGGCGTTCATCGGTGTGCGGATCTCGTGGCTCATGTTGGCCAGGAAGGCGCTCTTGGCGCGGTTGGCCGATTCGGCTTCGCGTTGCGCCTCGACCAGCTGGGCGGTGCGGGCGTCGACCAGCTCTTCCAGGTGGTGGCGGTGCTGCTCGAGTTCGTCGGCGGCGCGCTTTTTCTCGGTAATGTCTTCCTTGATGGCCAGGTAGTGGGTGATGCGCCCGTCGCTCTGGCGGATCGGGCTGATGATGGCCTGCTCGATGTAGGCGCTGCCATCCTTGCGCTTGTTGTACAGCTCGCCACGCCACACCTGGCCGCGGCCCAGGGTGTCCCACATGGCGCGGTGGGTTTCGGGCGGGGTGTGGCCTGACTGCAGGATGCGCGGATTCTGGCCGAGGATCTCCTCGGCCGAGTAGCCGCTGATCTGGACGAAGGCGTCGTTGACGTATTCGATCCTGGCGTCCAGGTCGGTGATGACGATGCTCTCCGGGCTTTGCGCCACGGCCAGGGAGAGCTTGCGCAGCTGGGCTTCGGCGCGGTCGCGGGCGATGGCAATGGCGGCCACATGGATGGCCTGCTCGATCAGCTCCTGGTGCCAGGCCGAGGGGCGGGCGGGGTGGTCGTAGTACAGCGCGAAGGTGCCCAGAACGTTGCCGTCCTCGGCCATGATCGGGGTGGACCAGCAGGCCTTCAGATTGAACCGCTCGGGAATGCCCGGTCGCGAGGCCCAGCGCGGGTCGGTGGCGATGTCCTCGGAGATGACTTGTTCGCGGCGCCAGGCGGCAGTGGCGCAGGCGCCGAGGTTGTCCTGTATCGGCAGGCCGTCGATCAGTGCGATGTAGTCGGCCGGCAGGCTGGGGGCTGCACCGTGGTGGAGGACGTTCTCGACCGGGTCGCGCAGCAGGATCGAGACCATCATGCCCTTGCCCTGAGTCTCGATGGCGCGCGCCAGGGTGTCGAGCGTCTCGGCCAGCGGGCTGCCGCTGGCCACCCGCTCCAGGGTCAGGTTCTGGGTGGCAAGGGCTTTCTCGGCACGGCGCAGCTGGCTGATGTCGCGCGAGATGCCGAACATGCCGATGATGCGGCCGTCGGCACCGTGCAGCGGGCCCTTGGTGGCCATGAAGGTGAGCTCGCCGTCTTCGGTACTGAGTTCCTCGGTGAAGGTGACGACCTTGTTGTCGGTCATCACGCGGCGGTCATTGGCCTGGATTTCGCGGGCCTGGTCGGCGGGGAAGAGGGTGTGGTCGTCGCGGCCAATGACCGCGTCGGCCGGCTGGCCGGTGAGCCGTGCGGCCTCCGGGTTGAACAGCAGGTAGCGGCCCTCGGTGTCCTTGGCGAAGATGGCGTCCTTCGAGCCCGCGGCGATCGCGTCGAGCAGCGACAGCGCCCGCAGGCGTTCGGTCTGGGCGGTGTAGGCGGTCTGCGCGGCCTCGGTCATGCGCCGGACCAGCCGGCTGACCAGCCCGTAGAGCAGCAGCGAGGTCACCACCACGAAGGCCAGGCCCTTGGAGGTATTGGCCAGGGCCAGGTGGGCGGGGTTGGCGAACATGCGCTCGACGGCCTGGTCGGAGAACACGATCCACAAACCGGCAAACAGGGCGTAGAGGGCGACGATGCGCAGTACGCCGGCGCGCCGGTGGGCGGGAATGGCAAGGCTGGCCGGCACCTGGCCGGGGGTGGCGCCTTGCGCCGGGCCGGTGGGGCGGGGATCAGTCGGCATCGCGGTAACGCCGGGCAATCTCGACGAAGGCCGGGAAGTCGGTCAGGAAGCAGTCGACCACCGCCGGGTCGAAGTGGCTGGCGCGGCCGGCGGCGATGATGTCGCGGGCGGTCTCGACCGGCAGGGCGGGCTTGTAGACACGGGCGTGGATCAGTGCGTCGAACACGTCGGCCAGCGCCATCAGCCGCGCCGAGGCGGGGATGGCGTCGCCGGCCAGCGCGTCGGGATAGCCGCTGCCGTCCCAGCGTTCGTGGTGATGGCGGGCGATCTCCTTGGCCAGCGACAGGAAGGGCACGGCCTCGCTGACATCGGCCTCGGCCTGCGCGATGGCGGCGGCGCCGAGCGCGGCGTGGGTCTGCATGATGCGCCACTCGTCGGCCTCGAGTTTGCCCGGCTTGAGCAGGATGTGGTCGGGGATGCCGACCTTGCCGATGTCGTGCAGGGGGGCGGAGCGGGTGAGCAGCTCGATGTAGCGCGGCGTGAGCGTCTGCGAAAAGCGTGGGTGCGTGCGCAGGGCGTTGGCCAGGTGCGCCACATAGGCCTGGGTGCGCAGGATGTGGTTGCCGGTTTCGGGGTCGCGGGTTTCGGCCAGGTGGGCCAGGGCGCGGATGCTGACCGCCTGGATATGGTCGTTCTCGGCCATGCGGCGCGCCACCTCGGCCTCGAGGAAGGTGTTGTGGTCGCGCAGGGTGTCGCGCGCCCGCTTGACGTCGAGCTGGGTGCGCACCCGTGCCAGCACCAGCGCCGGGCGGATCGGCTTGGCGATGTAGTCGGCCGCGCCCAGGCTCAGGCCGTGCTCTTCGTCGCGGGTGTCGTCCAGCGCGGTGAGGAAGATCACCGGAATGTCGCGGGTGAGCGGGTTGTCGCGCAGCCGGGTGAGCACGGTGTAGCCGTCCATGCCCGGCATCATGATGTCGAGCAGGATCAGGTCGGGCGCTGGCTGCCCGGCGGCGATGGCCAGCGCGCGCTCACCCGAGGTGGTGGCCTGCACGGTGTAGTCGGGTTGCAGGACGTCGCCGAGCACCGCCAGGTTCTCCGGGGTGTCGTCGACGATCAGGATGCGGGCACTGGGGGCGGTCGGGGCCATGCTCTCTCCGCATATCGGGCGGCAACGCACCGCGCGAATCAAACGCTAGTGTAGCGATGAATGACCTTAACGGCATGACGGGAAAACGCTTGTGCGATTTTCCGCATGCGGCGCCGTGCGGGTGTGCGGAAATCCGCACAGGCGCCGGCGGCCGTGCCTGGCGTGCGCTCGCTTAAGTGGATGATTTGGCGCATGAAGATGGGCGGGCCGACAACTGGCCCAAGCCTTGCAATAAGGGACACGGTCGGGCGCGACCGGCGGTGGAGTCTCCCTCCCTTTCCTCGCCGCCGCGTCGTTAGCCCGCCACCATAACCACCCATGGAGGAGACCACCATGAAAGTCATCCGTACCCTCGGCATCGCTGCCGCCGCCCTGATCGCATCCACCGGCGTGCAGGCCGAACAGAAGTTCATCAACGTGCTCACCGGCGGCACCAGTGGCATCTACTATCCGCTGGGCGTGGCCCTGTCGCAGCAGATCGGCAAGGCGCTGCCGGAGGCCAAGGTCAGCGTCCAGTCGACCAAGGCCAGCGCCGAGAACCTGAACCTGCTGCAGGCCGGCCGGGGTGAAGTGGGCTTTGCCCTCGCCGATGCCGTGTCCGATGCCTGGAAGGGCGACGCCGAGGCCGGCTTCAAGCAGAAGCTGGACAAGCTGCGCGGTGTGGCGGCGATCTACCCCAACTACATCCAGATCGTGGCCTCCGAAGAGTCGGGTATCAAGACGCTGGCCGACCTCAAGGGCAAGCGGGTGTCCGTGGGTGCGCCCAAGTCCGGTACCGAGCTGAACGCCCGTGCCGTACTCAAGGCCGCGGGCATCGGCTATGAAGGCCTGTCGAAGGTCGAATACCTGCCCTTCGGCGAGTCGGTCGAGCTGATCAAGAACCGCCAGCTCGATGCCACCCTGCAATCCGCCGGCCTGGGTGTGGCCTCGCTGCGCGACCTGGCCAGCACCATGAAGATCGTGGTGGTGCCGGTGCCGGCCGAGGTGGTGGAGAAGATCGGTGACTCGGCCTACCAGCAGGGCGTGGTGCCGGCCAACACCTACGAGGGCCAGACCGCCGACGTGCCGACCGTGGCGATCCGCAACATCCTGGTGACTCATGAAGGCGTTGATGCCGACACCGTGTACGCGATGGTCAAGTCGATGTTCGCGAACATGGACGCCATGGTCGCAGCGCACTCCGCAGCCAAGGGCATCGTGCTGGAGAAGGCGTCGACCGGCCTGCCGGTGCCGCTGCACCCGGGTGCCGCCCGCTTCTATGCTGAAGCGAACAAGGCGGCCAAGTAACCTGGCTGTTGCATGACCGCGGCCGCGCCGTGACGGTGCGGCCGCCCGGATAACAACGACACATCGTGCCGAATGGTGCGAGGAGACCACACCATGTCTGAACACGCCTCCGGAGCGCAGTTGTCTTACGGCTGGTCGCTGGGGCCCCAGGCGCGGATGCTGTTTTTGATCGGCATCCTGTTTTCGGCTTTCCAGATCATCACCGCGTCCTTCAGCCCTCTGTCGTCCACCATCGTGCGGGCGGTGCACGTGGGCTTCCTGATGCTGATGACCTTCGGCATCGCGGCGGCCGTGCGGCCGCGCTTCGATGCGGTTGCAGCGTTGCTGTGGCTGGTCGGGGTGGTCGGCTTCTGCATGGCCTTCTATCACTGGGTCTTTGAAGGGGACCTGATCCAGCGCGCGGGCGATCCGACCGACCTCGATCTGGTGATCGGTGCGGTGACCATCGTGATGGTGTTCGAGGCGGCACGACGCGTCATGGGCGTGGCCCTGCCGATCATCTGTCTGGGTTTCCTCGCCTACACCGTGTTCGGCCAGCACCTGCCGGGTGACTGGGCGCACCGCGGCTACGCGCTGTCGCAGGTGATCGACCAACTCGGCTTCGGCACCGAAGGGATCTACGGCATCCCCACCTATGTGTCGTCGAGCTATATCTTCCTGTTCATCCTGTTCGGCACCTTCCTCGAACAGGCCGGCATGATCCGCCTGTTCACCGATTTCGCGCTCGGCACCGTCGGCCATACCCATGGCGGGCCGGCCAAGGTGTCGGTGGTCTCCTCGGGCCTGATGGGCACCATCAGCGGCTCGGGCGTGGCCAACGTGGTCACCACCGGCCAATTCACCATCCCGCTGATGAAGCGCTTCGGCTACTCCAGCGAGTTTGCCGGCGGCGTCGAGGCGACCAGCTCCATGGGCGGGCAGATCATGCCGCCGGTGATGGGCGCGGTGGCCTTCATCATGGCCGAGACCATCGGCGTGCCCTATGTCGAGATCTGTCTGGCCGCCGCGATTCCGGCCGCGCTGTACTTCTTCACCGCCTTCCTGATGGTGCACCTCGAAGCCGGCCGAAAGGGCCTGGTCGGCCTGCCCAAGAGCGAGTGCCCGGACCCGATCGCCGCGCTCAAGCGCGACTGGTACCTGCTGGTGCCGCTGGGCGTGCTGGTGTGGCTGCTGTTCTCCGGTTTCACCCCGCTGTTCTCCGGCACCGTCGGCCTGGCCCTGACCGCCATGCTGATCTTCGGCACGGCGGTGGCGCTGCGCCTCAAGGGCACCGCGCTGCGAGTGGTTTTCTGGGTGGCGCTGGCGTTGGCCTGCTCGGGCTTCCTCAAGCTCGGCATCGGTGTGTTTTTCGGTCTCATCGCGCTGCTGGTGCTGGTCTGCTTCGTGATCCAGGGCGGCCGTGAGACCCTCAAAGTGGCGGTCACCGCGCTGGCCGAGGGCGCGCGCCACGCGCTGCCGGTGGGCGTGGCCTGCGCTCTGGTGGGCGTGATCATCGGCTGCCTGACGCTGACCGGCGCGGCGACCATGTTCGCCAATACCGTCATCGCCCTCGGCCAGGACAGCCTGATCCTCTCGCTGGTGCTGACCATGCTGGTCTGCCTGCTGCTGGGCATGGGCATCCCGACCATCCCGAACTACATCATCACCTCGTCGCTGGCCGCGCCGGCCCTGCTTGAACTGGGCGTGCCGCTGGTGGTCAGCCACATGTTCGTCTTCTACTTCGGCATCATGGCCGACCTGACGCCGCCGGTGGCCCTGGCCGCCTTTGCCGCGGCGCCGATCGCCCGCACCTCGGGCATGAAGATCGGCATGCAGGCGCTGCGCATCGCGATCGCCGGTTTCGTCGTCCCCTACATGGCGGTGTATGCCCCCGAGCTGATGCTGCAGGGCGACTGGACCGTGCTTGCCGTGCTGTACGTCGTCTTCAAGGCGGTGATGGCGATCATCCTGTGGGGCGCGGCGAGTATCGGCTACCTGGGGGCCACGCTCGGCTGGCCGACCCGGCTCGTGGCCGGCGCGGGTGCGGTGCTGCTGGTGACGGCGCAGCCGATCACCGATGAAGCCGGACTGCTGATCGCCGCGCTGGTGGTTGGCACCGCCTGGTGGCGCCGGCGGAAGCTGGCCACCGCCTGAGCGCCTGAGACCGGGGCAGGGCATGTTGGCGGTCGGCACGGCAGGCCGTAAGCTAGGGCGCTCCGACCCCGACAGCGACCCCATGCCCCTGACCCGTGCCGTCACCCGCCTGCTCCAGCCGCTGCTCGCGCTCGGCCTGCTGGCGGTGGTGCTCGGCCTGGGCAGCTACCAGGCTTTTCTCAGTCGCGAGGTGGCCCAGGTGGCCGAGGCCAGCCAGCTGCGGCTGGATTTCTACCGCCGCACCATGGCGCAGACGCTGGAGGAGTTCCGCCTGCTGCCCACCGTGCTCGGCCTCGATGGCCGGGTGCGCGGCCTGCTGGCCGGCCCGCAGGCCGCGGCGCAGGTCGACGCGGTCAACCGCTACCTCGAGGACGTCAGCCAGGATCCGGTCATCCATGTGCTCTACCTGCTCGACGCCGGCGGCCGCGTGCTGGCCTCGAGCAACTGGCGCGAGCCCAATTCCTTTGTCGGCAACAACTACGGTTTCCGCCCCTACTTCCATGATGCGATGGACGGGCGTCCGGGACGCTTCTTCGGCGTCGGCGTGACCACCCAGGAGGCCGGCTATTTCCTCTCCGCGCCGGTGTATGTGGGCGGCACGGTCACCGGTGTGGCGGTGGTCAAGATCCGCCTCGACGCGCTCGAGGACGCCTGGCGCCGCTCCGGCGACCTGCTGCTGGTGGCCGACCGGCTGGGCGTGGTGGTGCTGTCATCCACCCCCAACTGGAAGTTCCGCAGCCTGTTCCCGCTGCGCGGCGCCGACCGCGAGGCGCTGGCCCGTACGCGCCAGTACCTCAATGCCGATCTCCCCCTGCTGCAGGCCACCGACGGCCAGCCCATCCTCGGGCCCGGTGGGCAGGGGCGCCGGCTGAGCCTGGCGGGTGCGTCGCTGCCCTTCGTGGACACCGGCGGACGCGTCCAGCCCCTGCTCTCCGAATCCATCGACCTGCCCGACTATGGCTGGCGGCTGGTCATCCTCTCCGACCTGACCGACGCGCAGAAGCTGGCCACCGTCATGGCCGCGGCGCTGACGCTGTCGATCCTGTTGCTGCTGATGCTCATCGGCCTGTGGCGCATGCGCCGTCGCCGCACCGAAGAACGCCGTGCCGCCCGCGCCGCGCTCGAGCGGGTGCAGGCCGACCTCGAAGCACGCATCGCCGAGCGCACGGCCGAGCTGCTCACCGCCAACCGCACACTCGAAGACCGGGTCAGCTCACTCAAGGACGCCGAGCAAATCCTCACCCGCACCCGCGACACCGCGGTGCAGGCCGGCAAGCTGGCGGTGCTCGGCCAGATGGCTGCCGGCGTCACCCACGAGCTCAACCAGCCCCTGGCCGCGCTGACCACGCTGGCCGATAATGCGCGCCGCTTCATCGAGCGCGACAAGCCCGAGGCGGCCGCCGAGAACCTCGACCACATCGCCCGCGTGGCGCAGCGCATGGGGCGCATTGTGGCGCAGCTCAAGACCTTCTCGCGCAAGAGCGGCGATGCGCTCACCCCGGTGGATGTGGCCGACGCCATCGACAACGCGCTGCTGCTGGTCGAGTCGAAGCGCCAGGCGGCCGACGTCACGGTGACGGTGCGCCACGGCGCGCCGGGCCTGACGGTGAAAGCCGACATCACCCGGCTGGAGCAGGTCATCGTCAATCTGGCGGTCAATGCCATCGACGCCATGGAGGGTGCGGCGGCGCGCGAGCTGTCGATCGACACCTGCATCGAGGGCGCGGAGGGCATCATCTGCCTGCGCGACACCGGCGGCGGCATTGACCCGCAGGTGTGGCCACATCTGTTTGAACCGTTTTTTACCACCAAGCCGATCGGCAAGGGGCTGGGGCTGGGCCTGGCGATTTCGCGACTGATCGCCGAGAGCCTGCACGGCTCACTGACCGCCGCCAATGACGATGGCGGCGGGGCGTGTTTCGAGTTGCGCCTGCCGCTGGCGCGAGGGGAGTTTTAAGGCATGGCCGAACATCGACCGCATGTGATCGTGATCGAAGACGACCCGCAGGTGCGCCTGGGCATCGAGCAGGCGCTCGAGCTCGACGACCTGCCGGTGCGCGGCTTCGACACCGCCGAGCCGGCGCTGGCGCGGATCGGCCCCGACTTTGCCGGCACCGTGGTCTGTGATGTGCGCCTGCCGGGCATGGACGGCCTGGCCCTGTTGCGTGCGGTGATGGCCATCGACCGCGAGATTCCGGTGGTGCTGATCACCGGCCACGGCGGCATCACCATGGCCGTGGCGGCGATGCGCGAGGGCGCCTACGACTTCATCGAAAAGCCCTTCTCCTCCGACCGCCTGGTCGAAGTGGTGCGCCGCGCCCACGACCGTCGCGCGCTGGTCATCGAAAACCGCCGCCTCAAGGCCAGCCTGTCGGCCCGCGAGGTCGTGCCGCTGATCGGTGACGCGCCGCCCATGCAGCGGGTGCGCCACATCATCGCCGCCATCGGGCCGACCGAGGCCGACGTGCTCATCTATGGCGAAACCGGAACCGGCAAGGAAGTGGCTGCACGCGCCATCCACGCCGCCAGCGGGCGGTCCGGCGAGTTCGTGGCGATCAACTGTGGGGCGCTGCCCGAGACGGTGTTCGAGAGCGAAATCTTCGGCCACGAGGCCGGTGCCTTTACCGGCGCGCTCAAGCGGCGCATCGGCAAGATCGAGCATGCCCGCGGCGGTACGCTGTTCCTCGACGAGATCGAGACCATGCCGGCGGTGCTGCAGGTCAAGCTGCTGCGGGTACTGCAGGAGCGCGTGGTCGAACGCCTCGGCAGCAATGCCGCCATCCCGGTCGATTGCCGCCTGATCGCGGCCAGCAAGGCCGACCTCAAGGCGCTGTCCGACGCCGGGCGCTTCCGTAGCGATCTGTACTACCGCTTGAACGTGGTCGGCCTGGAGCTGCCGCCGCTGCGCGAGCGCAAGGCCGACATCCCCGTGCTGGCGGCGCATTTTCTGCGTGAAGCCGCTGCGCGTTATCGCTGCGACCCACCGATGTGGCGTGAAGAGGACATGGCCGCCTGGATGGCGCAGGACTGGCCCGGCAACGTGCGTGAGCTGCGCAACGCGGTCGATCGCTTCTGCCTCGGCGTGGCCGTGCGCCGGCCGACGGCAGAGGCTGCCGGTGGTTCGCTGGCCCGGCAGGTCGAGGGTTTCGAGCGCCAGGTGATCGAGGCTGCGCTACGCCAGACCCGCGGCAGCGTCAGCGCCGCCGCCGAACTGCTCGACACCCCGCGCAAGACGCTCTACGACAAGCTCAACCGGCACCATTTGTTTCCTGAGGATTTTCGGGGCGAGTAGGGCCAGGGATTCGTCGGGCGGAGAAGCGCAGCGCATCCGCCGATGCTCGGCGCAATCACGACCGATGGCGGATGCGCCGTCGGCTTATCCGCCCTACCTGAGGCGAACGTGTCCGGTGCTCGTTGTGTGTCAGGGGCGTAGGGTGGGCGGCTTGCCGCCCACCAGGCGGTGCCGGTCGGAAGTGACGATGGTGGGCGGCAAGCCGCCCACTCTACGGACGCGTCGCGGGGCGCATCCGCAAGCGCAGCCTCAGTGCCCCTTCAGCGCGTAGATCCCCGGCGCGTTGCGCCAGTAGCCCTTGTAGTCCATGCCGCAGCCGAACAGGAAGCGGTCGGGGATGTCGAGCCCGGTGACGTCGGCGCGCATGCCCGGCGTCGCCTTGCGATCGTGCTCCTTGTGCACCAGCACCGCGGTGTGCACCGAGGCGGCGCCTTCGGCCTTGAGGTGGTCGACGATGGCGGCCAGGGTGTGGCCTTCGTCGAGGATGTCATCGAGCACCAGCACGGTGCGTCCGCGCAGGTCCTGGGTGGGGCGCACGCGCCAGTCGAGCAGGTTGCCCTGCAGCGCGTGGCCGTAGCGGGTGGCGTGCAGGTAGGCCACTTCGAGCGGGAAGACCAGCCGCGGCAGCAGGCGGCCGGCGAGGATCAGGCCGCCGTTCATGACCACGAAGACCAGCGGGTTGGTGTTGCGCAGCGGCTCGGTGATTTCGGCGGCCATCTTGTCCAGCGCGGCCTCGACGGCGGCGTTGTCGGCGAGGCAGTCGGCCTCGTCCATGGCGCGGCGAATTTCTTTCAGATCGACAGACATGGGGTTTCCTTCAGTGGCCGGCGTAGTCGACCAGGGTAAACAGTGGGAGGCCGGCGGCGCGCAGCAGCGCGGAGCCGCCCAGTTCGGGCAGGTCGACGATGGCGGCGCCCTCGACGATGGTGGCGCCGAGGCGCTCGATGAGCTTCTTGGCGGCCATCATGGTGCCGCCGGTGGCGATCAGGTCGTCGATGAGCAGCACCCGGTCGCCGCGTTTGACCGCGTCGGTGTGCAGCTCGACGGTGGCCGAGCCGTATTCGAGTTCGTATTCTTCCGATACGGTGTTGAAGGGCAGCTTGCCCTTCTTGCGCACCGGCACGAAGCCGACGTTCAGCTCGTGGGCCACCACCGCACCGAGGATGAAGCCGCGCGCGTCGATGCCGGCGACCACGTCGATGTCGCGCGGCATGTAGCGCACCACCAGGGTCTGTACCAGCAGGCGGAAGCTGACCGGGTCCTGCAGCACCGGGGTGATGTCGCGGAACTGCACGCCCGGCTGCGGCCAGTCGGGCACGGTGCGGATGCGTTGGCGGAGGGTGTCGGCGGCGCTTTGCATGGGCGGGCTCACAGGAAGATGAACTTGACCAGGAACACCCCGGCGATGACCACCACGGCGGCCGACAGGTCGCGCGCGCGCCCGGCCAGCAGCTTGATCACCACATAGCTCAGGAAGCCGAAGGCGATGCCGTGGGCGACCGAGAAGGTGAAGGGCATGGTGATGGCGGTGATCACGGCGGGGGCGGTTTCGGTCATGTCGTCCCAGTCGATCTCGGCCAGGCCGCGGGTCATCAGGATGGCGACATAGATCAGTGCCGGCGCGGTGGCGAAGGCCGGCACGCTGCCGGCCAGCGGGGCGAGCACCAGTGCGGCCAGAAAGCACAGCGCGACCACCACGGCGGTCAGGCCGGTGCGCCCGCCCACCGCGGTGCCGGCGGCCGATTCGATGTAGGCGGTGGTGGACGAGGTGCCCATGGCGGCGCCAGCGGCAATGGCGGTGGAGTCGGACAGCAGGGCGCGTGACAGGCGCGGCAGCTTGCCGTCCTTGTCGAGCAGGCCGGCGCGGTGCGCCACGCCGATGAGGGTGCCCGAGGCGTCGAACAGCTCGACCAGGAAGAAGGTCATGATGACGGTGAGCAGGCCGGCATTGAGCGCGCCGGCGATATCCATCTGCATCAGGGTGGGCATTAGCGAGGGCGGCGCGGCAAACACGCCGCCGAAGGTGCTCTGGCCGGTGAGGATACCGGCGATGGTGACCACCAGGATGCCGATGATGATCGCCCCCGGCACCTTGCGGTGGGCCAGCGCGGCGATGATCACGAAGCCGATGGCGGCGAAGATCGGGCCGGGCGCATGCAGATCGCCGAGCGTGACCAGCGTGGCTGGGTGGCCGGTGATGATGCCGGCGTTCTTGAGGCCGATGATCGCCAGGAACAGGCCGATGCCGGCCGAGATCGACAGCTTGAGCGAATGCGGAATGGCGTTGACGATCCATTCACGGATGCGGAACAGACTGATGATGATGAACAGGCAGCCGGAGATGAACACTGCGCCCAGTGCGGCCTGCCAGGTAAAGCCCATGCCCTGCACGACGGCGAAGGCAAAGTAGGCGTTCAGGCCCATGCCCGGCGCCAGCGCGATCGGGTAGTTGGCCCACAGGCCCATGATCAGCGAGCCGAGCGCGGCCGCCAGGCAGGTGGCGACAAAGACGGCGTCCTTGGGCATGCCGGCGGCCGACAGGATGTCGGGGTTCACGAAGATGATGTAGGCCATGGTCAGGAAGGTGGTCAGACCGGCCAGCACTTCGGTGCGCACGGTGGTGCCGTGGGCGCGAAGCTGGAAGAATTTATCGAGCATGGTGGGTGGGCTGCGCGAGAAAACCCCGGATTCTATTGGAAGCACGACCGTTCGCCCACCGGCCGGATCAAGTGCGGGACGGACGGCGCCCGGCAGAGTAAACTAGCGCGATTTGCCGCCGCGCCCCGTGGCGGCCCGACCGCGTCGCCATCCGAAAGCCATGTCCATTACCGAAATCACCCATCCGCTCGTCAAGCACAAGATCGGTCTGATGCGCGAGGCCGACATCAGCACCAAGAAATTCCGTGAGCTGACCTCCGAGATTGCCCGCCTGCTGGCCTACGAGGCCTGCCAGGACTTTCCGCTCGAGACGGTGAGCATCGCCGGCTGGGCCGGGCCGGTGGAGGTGGAGCAGATCAAGGGCAAGAAGGTGACGGTGGTGCCGATCCTGCGCGCCGGCCTGGGCATGCTCGACGGCGTGCTCGACATGATCCCCAGCGCCAAGGTGAGCGTGGCGGGCATTGCGCGCAATGAGGAGACGCTGCGCCCCGAACCGTATTTCGAGAAATTCGTCGGCCACCTGGCCGAGCGCATGGCGATCATCATCGACCCGATGCTGGCCACCGGCGGTTCGATGGCGGCGACGGTCGAGATGCTCAAGCGCAAGGGCTGCACCCACATCAAGGCACTGGTGCTGGTGGCGGCGCCCGAGGGCATCGCGCTGATGGCCGAGCAGCATCCGGATGTGGACATCTACACCGCGAGCATCGACAGCCACCTCAACGAGGCCGGCTACATCATGCCGGGGCTCGGCGACGCCGGCGACAAGATCTTCGGGACCAAGCACGGGTGATCCCCTGCGCGGTCCGCATCACTCACCCCATCGGGGCACGACCCCGCCCAGGAGAACGACAGCATGCGTGAGCTTCCCATCGAGGGTGCCGATCCGCTGTGGCGCCAGGCCATTGCCGGTGCGCAGATCCTTTTCGTGGCTTTCGGCGCGCTGGTGCTGGTGCCGCTGCTCACCGGCCTCAACCCCAGCCTGGCGCTGCTCGGCGCGGGCGTGGGCACGCTGCTGTTCCAGGCGGTGACCGGGCGGCAGGTGCCGATCTTTCTCGGCTCCAGCTTCGCTTTCATTGCGCCGATCATCTATGCCACGCAGACCTGGGGCGTGTCGGCCACCATGGGCGCGCTGGCCTGCGTGAGCCTGGTGTATTTCGTGTTTGCCGGCCTGGTGCGCACCCATGGCGCCGAGATCGTGCATCGCTTCATGCCGCCGGTGGTGATCGGGCCGATCATCATGATCATCGGCCTGTCGCTGGCGGCGGTGGCGGTGAACATGGCAATGGGCAAGACCGGCGACGGCAAGGTCGAGCTGGTGCCTTACGGCACGGCGATGCTCGTGGCGGCGGCCTCCTTGCTGACCACCATCGCGGTGTCGGTGTTTTCGCGCGGGTTCCTGCGCCTGGTGCCGATCCTGGCCGGGGTGCTGGTCGGCTACGTGCTCAGCGTGATGCTGGGCCTGGTGGACCTGGGCAAGATCGCGGCGGCGCCGTGGTTTGCCGTGCCGGCCTTCGTGACACCGAGCTTCGAATGGGCGGCGGTGCTGTTCATGCTGCCGGTGGCGCTGGCGCCGGCCATCGAACATGTGGGCGATGTGGTGGCCATTGGCGGCATCACCGGCAAGGACTACACCGAGAAGCCCGGCCTGCACCGCACCCTGGCCGGTGACGGCCTGGCGGTGCTGTTCGCCGGCCTGATCGGCGGCCCGCCGGTGACCACCTACTCCGAAGTGACCGGTGCCGTGACCCTCACGCGCAACTTCAACCCCGCGGTGATGACCTGGGCGGCGGTGTTTGCCATCGTCATGGCCTTCTTCGGCAAGTTCAACGCCATCCTGCAGTCGGTGCCGGTCCCGGTGATGGGCGGCATCATGATGCTGCTGTTCGGCTCGGTGGCCAGCATCGGCCTGAAGACGCTGATTGCCGCGCGGGTGAGCATGGACGAGCCGCGCAACCTGGTGATCGTGTCCACCGTGCTGGTGTGCGGCATCGGCGGGCTGGCGGTGAATCTCGACGGCTTCAGCCTGCAGGGCGTGAGCCTGTGCGGGGTGGCGGCGATCGGCCTGCACCTGCTGCTGCCGCGTCGCGCTTGAAGGAACGGGACGGCGCGGATACTGTCATGAGTAAGTCATGTCGCGACGTGGCGCGCGCGACCCTCGACCGCCCCGGCGGCGAGACAACAAGAAAACGCCCCTAGGAGAGCATTGAATGACTGTTCGTTTTGTCGAGGCCTGCAAGCTGCCGAACCGTTTCGGCGTGTTTACCCTGCATGGCTTCGAGGATGCCGCCACCGGCATCGAGCACCTGGCCATTACCCACGGTGACATCGCCGATGGCACGCCGGTGCTGGCGCGCATCCATTCCGAGTGCCTGACCGGCGACAGCCTGTTCAGCGAGCGCTGCGACTGTGGCTACCAGCTGGAGGCGGCGATGCGCCAGATCGTGGCCGAAGGGCGGGGGGTGATCCTCTACCTGCGCCAGGAAGGCCGCGGCATTGGCCTGCTCAACAAGATCCGCGCCTACAAGCTGCAGGACGAAGGCGCCGATACGGTCGAAGCCAACGAGCAGCTCGGCTTCCCCGCCGACATGCGCGACTTCGGTATCTGCCAGCCGATGCTGGCGCATCTGGGGGTCAAGTCGCTACGGCTGATGACCAACAACCCGCGCAAGCTCGAGAGCATGCGCAACCATGGCTTGATGGTGGTCGAGCGGGTGCCGCTGCAGGTTGGCCGCAACCCGCACAACACGGCCTACCTGGACACCAAGGCCCGCAAGCTGGGCCACCTGATGAAGCCCGCCGTGGCCTACCGCGCGCCCCACCGCAAACCGGCCGGCGGGGCGTCGGCGCCCGAGCGGGAAACCGCCTGAGCGATCAGGCGGGGGTCGAGACCAGTTCGGGCAGGGCGATCTTGTTGTCCTTGCTGAACTGGTAGTCGTGGAACACGTGCTCGGCGGTCAGTAGCTGGAAGCGGCCGTCCTCGCCCTGGCGCGTGGTGTCCTTCAGGCGGTAGGTGTAGTGCCCGCAGGTCCAGCACTCGAAGTTGCGCATGTGGGTGCACAGACAGGTCTTGTCCATCACCTTGACGCGCTTGGCGTCGGGGTGCAGCGCCACCTCGCGGTTGTAGGCGTCGATGTACTGGCAGTTGCCCTTGGCGTCGAGCAGGTAGCCGTAGGCCTCGCAGTTCGGGCGGATACCGTCGCCGATCGCCGGGCTGCTCTTGAGCATGCGCATCGGATAGCCGGTGGGCGAGATCTGATTGACCTCGATGTCGTCCTCGTCCGAGGCGAAGTAATGCTGCTGTACGTCCTCGGGCAGGCCGCACTCGTGGGTGACGGTAAAGCGCGTGGCCACCTGCACGGCAGCGGCGCCGGCCTCGAGGAAATTCACCGCGTCGGTGCCGGTGAAGATGCCGCCAGCGGGAATTAGCGGGATGTCGAGCTGCTCGGCCTTGAGCCAAGCCTGGATCTCGGCGGTGATGGTGGCCAGGTCGTATTGCGCCCAGTCCATGCCGAAGCCGAGGTGGCCGCCCGCGAGTGGGCCTTCGACCACCACATAGTCGGGCAGGCGGCCGGTGCGGGCGCTCTTCTTCAGGAACAGCTGCAGCGCGCGCAGCGAGGAGACGATGATGCCCAGCTTCACATCGCGAAAGCGCGGGTGATCCTCGATCAGCGCAAAGGAGCCCAGGTGCAGGCCGGCGGCCAGCGTGATGCCGTCAATGCCCGCATCCATGGCGGCGCGAAGGCGAACGCGCAGGGTTTCCTTGGGCGCGTTCATGGTCAGCTTCTCCATGCAGTTGATGAAGATCAGACCCGGGCCGCGCTTGGCTTCCATGGTGGCGCTGACATGGCGGGTGGTCGCCTCGGCGAGCAGGCCCATGTTGAACTGCACGACCGATTTGTCGGAGTTCGCCACGTTGAATTTGTACTGCTGGAGCTTGTCCTTGACGTACTTGGTCTTGAAGCGCCGGTCCGAGACCGTCGGCACCATGGCGTCGGAGATATGCCCCACGCCGCCCAGCCGGGCCGCTTCCAGCGACAGTTCGGCGGTGGAGATGTCCACCCCCATGCCACCTACCATGATGGGCACGAGCTCGTGCTGGCCCAGACGCAGGCGGAAATCATCTACGCATTTCATTCTTTCTTTGCCCCCCTTGGCAAGAGCCGCCATTATCGCGCAGTCGCCGCTTTTACGCAGGTTTTTGCCGCAGGCAATCGGCCGAAGGGCGTAAAAATGACGTTGTCACCCCTGGTGCGCCGGGGGTGAGTGCGGCGGCCCCGCGGTCGGCTATCGGTCGATCTGGTAGTCGACGGTCAGCGGGGCATGGTCGCTGAAGCGTTCGTCTTTATAGACCGCGGTGGCCTTCGCCGCGAGTGCGGTGCCCGGCGTGGCGATCTGGTAGTCAAGACGCCAGCCGACGTTCTTGGCCCAGGCCTGGCCACGGTTCGACCACCAGGTGTAGCAGGCGTCGGTGGTGTCCGGATGCAGGCTGCGATACACATCCACCCAGCCCACCTCGTCAAACAGGCGGCTCAGCCAGGCGCGCTCTTCGGGCAGGAAGCCGGAGTTCTTCTGGTTGGACTTCCAGTTCTTCAGGTCGGCCTCGCGATGCGCGATGTTCCAGTCGCCGCAGACGATGACTTCGCGCCCGCTGGCGATCAGCGCCTGCATGTGCGGCAGGAAGATGTCCATGAAGCGGTACTTGGCGGCCTGCCGTTCTTCCGAGCTGGAGCCGGAGGGCAGGTACAGCGACACCACCGACAAGGTGCCGAAGTCGGCCTGGATGTAGCGCCCCTCGGCGTCGAACTCGGCATGGCCCAGGCCCTCGACGACGCGGTCCGGCGCCTGCCGGCTGTAGATGCCGACGCCGCTGTAGCCCTTCTTCTCGGCGCAGTGGAAAAAGCCGTGGTAACCCGGCGGGGCGAGCATCTCGTCGGTCAGGTCCGGCCGCTGGGCCTTGAGCTCCTGCAGGCAGACCACGTCGGCATTTTGTTTCGCCATCCAGGCAAAAAAGCCCTTACGTTCTGCCGACCGGATGCCGTTGAGGTTGATAGTGATGACGCGTAACATTCGATCTCTTGAGAATCATTCTGATTGAGGGCCAACGTGGATTTTAGCCGGGATTTCATCGCACTGGCCTGTGACAAGGGTGTGCTGCGCTTTGGCGAGTTCGTGACCAAGGCGGGGCGCAAGTCGCCTTATTTCTTCAACGCCGGGCTGTTCAACGACGGTGCGTCCTTCGGCGCACTGTGCACATTCTATGCGCGGGCCATTCTCGCCTCCGGCATCGACGCCAACATGCTGTTCGGGCCGGCCTACAAGGGCATCCCGCTGGTGGCCGGCACGGCCATGCGCCTGGCCGAGCAGGGCGTGAACCTGCCCTACTGCTTCAACCGCAAGGAAGCCAAGGACCACGGCGAGGGCGGCACGCTGGTCGGTGCCCCGCTGGCCGGGCGGGTGCTGATCCTCGATGACGTGATCTCGGCCGGCACCTCGGTGCGTGAGTCGGTCGACATCATCCGCGCCCATGGCGCCACGCCGGCCGGGGTGGTGATCGCGCTCGACCGCATGGAGCGGGGGCAGGGCGACCTGTCCGCCGTGCAGGAGGTGCAGGCGCAGTACAACATGCCGGTGATCGCCGTGGCCAACCTGTCCGACCTGATCGCCTTTCTGGCCGACAGCGCTGACCTGGCCGCCAACCTCTCGGCCGTACAGGCCTATCGCGACGCCTATGGCGTGGCGTCGGAGTGAGCCGATGATTGCCCGTTGTGTGGCGGCCCTGGGCCTGACGCTCGCCAGCCTGCTGAGCGCGCCGGCATCGGCCGCCGGCGCCATCCTGTGCTGCGAAAATGCCGACGGGCGCCGGGTGTGCGGCGATGTGCTGCCCCAGGCCTGCTACGGCCGGGCTTATCGCCGGGTGGCACCGGACGGTACCGTGATCGAGCGCATTGCCGCGCCGATGAGCGAGGCCGAACGCCTCGTCGCCGAGCGTGAGGCGCGCCTGCGCGAACTGGAAGAAGACCGCCGCCGCATGCAGCGCCTGCAGGATCGCGCCCTGCTCGACACCTATCGCAGCGCCTCGGATATCGATCACCGCGAACAGCGCGCCATCGGCGAAATCGAGCGCGACCTGGCCAAGGCCAAGGAGCGGCAGCGCCAGCTGCACCAGACCCACGAGCGCCTGCAGGAAGAGGCCAAGCTGCACCCGGCCGGTGCCGTGCCCGTCGACCTGACCCAGGCCATTCGCGACAACCAGTCCGAACTGGCGGCACAGGACACCGTGATCGACGCCAAGCTCAAGAACATCGAGGCCGTGCGCGCCCGCTACTCGCGTGACCGCGAACGCTTCCAGGCGCTGACGGCCACCCCCGCCGGCCGCTGAGCCTACACCCCGAGGGGAGGCCCGAATGGCGTCCGACACCCGTATCGTCCGCGCGGCCTGCCCGCACGACTGCCCCGACACCTGCGCCATGCAGATCACCGTCGAGGACGGCCGGGCAGTCAAGGTGCGCGGCGCCGACGACCACCCCTTCACCCACGGCGCGCTGTGCACCAAGGTGGCGCACTACCTCGAGCGCGTCTATTCGCCCGAGCGCCTGACCCACCCGATGAAGCGCGTCGGCAAGAAGGGCGAGGGCCGCTTCGAACGCATCGGCTGGGACGAAGCGCTCGACACCATCGCCAAGCGCTTCGCCGAGATCGCCGCCGACGACCCGCGCGCCATCCTGCCCTACAGCTACGCCGGCACCATGGGTTTCGTGCAGTCCTCGGGCATGGACCGCCGCTTCTTCCACCGCCTGGGCGCCTCGCTGCTCGATCGCACCATCTGCGCCTCGGCTGGCAGCGCGGGCTGGAAGTCCGTCATCGGCGCCTCGGTCGGCACCGACCCCGAGGCGGTCGTCGACGCCAGGCTGATCCTCATCTGGGGCGCCAACCCGGTGGTCTCCAACCTGCACGGCTGGCGCTTCATGCAGCAGGCCAAGCGCAATGGCGCGCGGCTGGTGTGCATCGACCCGTGGCGCACGCAGACCGCCGAGAAGTGCGACCTGCACCTCGCCCCGCTGCCCGGCACCGACGGCGCCATCGCGCTGGCGATGATGCAGGTGCTGATCGCCGAAGACCTCATCGACCACGACTACATCGCCCGCTACACCCTCGGTTTCGAGGCGCTGGCCGAGCGCGTGCGTACCTGCACGCCCGAATGGGCTGCGCCGCTCACCGGCCTCCCCGCCGAGGCGATTCGCCAGCTGGCGCGCGACTACGGCAGCACCCGGCCGGCCGTGATCCGCCTCAACTACGGTCTCAACCGCTGCGCCGGCGGCGGCACCGCGGTGCGCAACATCGCCTGCCTGCCAGCGCTGGTCGGCGCCTGGCGCGAGGCGGCCGGCGGCGCGGTGCTGTCCACCTCGGGCAATTTCCCGGTCGACACCGCGGCGCTCGAGCGCCCCGACCTCTACCCGGACGCCGAGCGTTTCCCGCCGCGCACGCTCAATATGTCGCCCATCGGCGAGGCGCTGCTGACGGCCAATGACCCGCCGGTCCGCGCCATCTACGTCTACAACAGCAACCCGGTCGCCGTGGCCCCGGACAGCAACCGGGTGCGCGCCGGCTTCGCCCGCGACGACCTGTTCTGCGTGGTGCACGAGCAGTTCCAGACCGACACCGCCGACTACGCCGACATCCTGCTGCCGTCCACCAGCCAGTTGGAACATGTCGACCTGCACAAGGCCTACGGCCACCTGTATGCCGTGGCCAACACCCCGGCGATCGATCCGGTGGGCGAGTCGCTGCCCAACAGCGAAGTCTTCCGCCGCCTCGCCGCGCGCCTGGGTTTCGACGACCCGGCGCTGTTCGAGGACGACGCCACCGTCGCCGCTGCGGCCTTCAACCGGCGCGACGCCCGCAGCCTGGGGCTGGCCGAGGGTCTGGAAAAGCAAGGCTGGGCGCGCCTCAACCTGCCGCGCCCCTTCGCGCCCTTCGCACGGGGCGGTTTCCCGACCCCGTCCGGCCGCTGCGAGTTCTTCTCGCAAACCCTCGCCGACCAGGGCCTCGACCCGCTGCCCGGCTGGGTGCCGCCCAACGAATCGCCGGTCAGCAACCCGGCGCTGGCCGCACGCTATCCGCTGGCCATGATCTCGCCGCCGGCCCGCAATTTCCTCAACACCAGCTTTGCCAATCTGCCGCGCTGGCGCGACAAGGAAGGTGCGCCGACGCTGGAAATCCACCCCGACGACGCCGCCGCGCGCGGCATCACCGAGGGCACGCGGCTGCGCATCTTCAACGATCGCGGCGCCTTCCATGCGCTGGCGGTGGTGACCGACCGGGTGCGTGCCGGCGTGGTGGCGGCGCCGTCGATCTGGTGGCAGAAGTTCTCCGGCGACGGCGAAAACGCCAACGCCGTCACCTCCTCGGCGCTCACCGACCTGGGCGGCGGGCCGGTGTTCTACGACTGCCTGGTCGAAGTCGCCCTGGCCTGAGCGCCGCCTGACGGCGGCAAGCGGCTCAAGGATGCCCGGGCCGGCCCGGAGTGGCCTCACGTGGACCCCCAGGCCTGCCGCTTCGCGTCAGCCCCCCCGAGGGGGTCAAGGAAACTAGGGGCGGCCCGGCGTTTCCTTGAGCGCGGCCGGGTTCAGGCACAGCGCCAGCCAGGCGGTGAGCAGCAGCATCAGCGTCATGCGCGGCATGTCGAGCAGGCTGTCGAAGACCCCGACCACCACAAAACCCGCCATCCCGGCCAGCACCGGCGCGGCGAACGGATGGGTGCGTGCGCGGCCCAGGCCCACCCGCCCTGCCGCGGCGAGCAGCATCAGGCCCAGCATCACCAGGCCGAGCACCCCTTGCTCGACCCACACATGCAGGAACAGGCTCTTGGCGTGCCAGGGCAGGTGGTGACGGTCGGAACTGAAGAACCAGCGGTCCACGCCGGCCTGGAAATCGCCATTGCGCACCAGTGCGCGGCCGGAGCTGTCGATGACCTCAAGTGCATCGACGTCCACCGGCGCCCGCCCCGAGGTGGCCAGCGACAGTACGCTGGGCCGGGTGTCCACGCCGGGCCCGGCGGTCAGACCGCCGGCCTCCATCGTGCCCTGGACCTCGGTCCACTCGGCGCTGTCGGCCTTGATCGAGGCGATCGCGCAGGTCTGGGTGTAGAGCAGGTGCTTGCGGCAGATTTCCAGATGCAGGCCGGAGCGCTCGGGCGCGCGCAGCTTCAGGCGGTAGTGGAAGGGGCCGGTGGTGTCGGCGGCCACCCGTTGCGAGACGCGGAACAGTTCGCCGAAGCCGAGCACATAGCGTGCCGCGCCGATGCGGGCGAAGCGGTTGCCGTTCTCTTCGGGCAGCTCCCAGCTGCCGGCGTTGACGGCCAGCGGGCCTGACCAGAAATAGGCCTCGGGGTAGCGCCCCAGCCCCAGCCCCAGCCACAGGTCCGCCGGTGTGCGCACCAGGTCAGCGCCCTCCTGCCAGTGCGCCATGCGTCCTTCCAGGTCCTGGCTGACGGTCGAGAAGCGCTCGCCCATGTAGTAGCTGGTCGCGCCACTGGCCAGTGCCGCGGCCGCACCGAGCACCAGCAGCGCGTGGGCCAGACCGTCGCCGGCGCGGTGCCACAGCGGGCGGGGCAGGGCCAGTTGCAGCACCAGCACCAGCAGGCCGGCGCCCGCGGCGGCCCAGATGCCGGCCTCGCCAGCGCCCTCGCCCCAGTAGCGCCCCACCCCGGCGGCGGCGATGCCGCTGGCGGTGGCCAGCATCAGCCCGGCGAGCGTGGCGGGGCCGGTTGCGGGCTGCCGGAAGGCGAGGAGGCAGGCGGCTAGGCCGGCAACGCACAGGGTGCCGAAAGCGAGGTAGGGGCCTTTGTCGAGTGCGCTGCTGGCCAGGCTCAGGCCACCGAGCGCCAGCCCGGCGACGATGGCGGTGGCCTGTTGGCTGCGCGACAGGCGACGGCCCAGGTCGCCCGCCAGGAAGACCAGCAGCGCAAAGCCGAGCAGCGCCGCCAGGCCGCGATAGCCGCCGCCGGTGAACATCAGGGTGGCGGCGCCGATCAGCAGCGCACCGGCAAGCCATGGGCCGCCGGGAAGCGGCCGTGCCGCCGTGTCGGGGGGCGGCATGGCGGCGGCGCTGCGACCGGCGATCAGCAGCAAGACCAGGCTGACCGCCACGGCGGCGTAGAGCCCGCGCGAGAAGGTGGTGAGGATGGCGTAGCCGGCCACCGCGAGCACCGCCAGCAGCAGCAGGCGCCAGCGCAGCTGACGTGTGCCGAGGAAGGCCGCCAGCGCAAAGGGGAAGCTCAGCGCCAGCCAGGCATCGAGCGCGGCGCCGCCGACATGCATCTCCCAGAACAGGGCGGTGGTGCGGTAGTCGGCCGAGAAATTGGTCAGGCCGGGGAAGGCATCGCGTTCCCACACTGCCACCAGCGAGGCGGCCAGCAGGCCGAGTGTCATGCCGAGCGTGAGACGGGGGAGTGCCGCAGCGCCGCGGGCGCGGCCGGCCGCGTGCAGGCAGGGCAGGAGCAGGAGCAGCAGCAGCGGCGCCTTGAGCAGACGCAGGCCGTTGAGCGGCGTCTTGTAGCCGGCGAACAAGGCAGCGTCGAAGGGCGGCAGCGGAATCGGCGTGCGCCAGGCCGACACGCCATAGCTCACCAGCCACAGCACGGCGATGAGCAGCGCGACCGGCGACAGCCTGAACGCCGGGGCGCCACGGACCGGTAGTGGTGGCGCCAACGCTTCGCGCAGGCCGACGCCGGCAACCACCGCCAGCACCAGCGCATCGCTCTCGGTGAAGTGGATCCAACCGGTGAGCGGGGCGAGGTCGATGATCGGCCACAGGGCGGGCAGGACGATGAGCCACGCCGAGGGGCGGGCCAGGAAGCCCATCACCGCCAGGGCCGCCACCGCCAGGGCGAGACCGCGATCGAGCGGATGATGCCAGGCCCACAGGCCGAGGCCGGCGAGCGCGAGGAGGGCGCTGAGCGCGAACCACAGCCGCGCCAGGGGGCCGGTGCGTTGCGCCTGCAGGGAGGGCATGTGAGCGGGCATGGGCGGGGGGCGAGTCGGCAACGACATCATCCTAACCGAACGGTATCGCGCCGTCTGCCGTGCACCCGTGATGGCGCAAAAAAGCCGCTATCATCGCCGCCATGTCATCGTCCGTCCCCGCCCGCGCCTGGTTCGCCCTTCATGTGGCGGTGTTCCTGTTCGGCAGCGCCGGCCTGTTTGCCAAGGGGCTGTCGCTGTCGGCCGAGGCGCTGGTGTTCTGGCGCACCGCCATCGCGGCGCTGGCCCTCGCGCTGTGGCTGCGCTGGCGGCCCGAGGCGGGGCGCTTTCGCGCACTGAGCCTGCTCGCCGGCCCGCTGCTGGCGGTCCACTGGCTGAGCTTTTTCGTGGCGATCCAGGTCTCATCGGTGGCCATCGGCCTGATGGGCTATGCCAGCTACCCGCTGTTTGCCACCGTGCTGGCGGTGCTCGGTGGCGAACGGCCGCGGCGGGCGGACTGGGGGTGCGCCATCGCGGTGACGGCCGGCCTGCTGGTGCTGGTGCCGCACTGGCGCCTGGGCGACAGCACGCTCGTCGGCCTGGCCTGGGGTGTGCTCTCCGGCTTCAGCTTTGCGCTGCTGGCGGCGCTCAACCGGCGGGTCAGTCGCGGCTGCGGCCCGGTGCGTCTGGCAATGGCGCAGAACGCCGTCGCGGCGCTGTGCCTGATGCCGTTTGTTGACAGTGTCTTGCCGGCAGGGGCAACGCAATGGCTGTGGCTGCTCGCGCTTGGGGTGGTGTGGACGGCGCTGGCGCACACGCTGTTCATCGCCTGCCTGCGCCATGTGCCGCCGCAGACGGCGGCCGTGGTGGCCGCGCTCGAACCGGTCTATGGCATTGCGCTGGCGGCGTGGCTGTTTGCCGAGTTGCCCGGCCTGCGCGAGTGGATCGGTGGCGCCTTGATCATCGGGGTGACAGTGTGGACGACCGTGCGGCGGCCGTCGGGCGGGTGAGGCCGGGGTGAGCGGCGTATCATGGCGGATTCCCGCCAACGCTTCCCGTCCGTCATGACCGATTCCGACACCCTCGACGCCGTTGCCGCCCTGTGCCGGACGGCGCAGCGCATCCTGTTCATCACCGGCGCAGGGCTGTCGGCCGACTCCGGCCTGCCCACCTACCGCGGCATCGGCGGGCTGTACGACGACCGGCTGACCGACCACGGCATGCCCATCGAAAAGGCGCTCTCCGGCCAGATGATGGCCCACCGCCCTGAGGTGAGCTGGACCTACCTCGCCCAGATCGAGGCCAACTGCCGTGGCGCCCAGCCCAATGCGGCCCACCATGCCATTGCCCGGCTGGTGGCCGACCGCCCGGGCTCGATGGTGTTCACCCAGAACGTCGACGGCTTCCACCGCGACGTGGGCACCGCCAACCTGGTCGAGATCCACGGCAACCTCCACCAACTGCTGTGCACCGAATGCGGGCGCGGCCGGCGCGTGCCCGACTACGCCGGCCTGTCGATCCCGCCCGGCTGCCCCACCTGCGGTGGCGTGATGCGCCCCGATGTGGTGCTGTTCGGCGAAGAGCTGCCGCGCGAGGGCATCCTGCGCCTCGAGCACATGCTGGCTGACGGTGTCGACCTGGTGATGAGCATCGGCACCTCCAGCGCCTTTCCCTATATTGCCGGCCCGGTGGCGTGGGCGGCCGAGGCCGGGGTGGCGACGGTGGAGATCAACCCGGGCGAAACGCCGCTGAGCACGCGGGTGCGGCACCGGCTGAGGATGGGCGCGGCGCATGCCCTGGGCGAAGTGATGTCGCGGCTGGGCATCGTGCTTTGAGGCCGACGATGCCCCTGTCCGCCGCCCACCAGCCACCCGCCGACAGCCGCGGTACCCGCGCAGCGCTGATCTTTGCCCTCACCGCCGAGCGCCTGTCGCTGTGGTACGAGCATGGCCAGTGGCCGACCGAGGCGCAAGGCGCCACGCTCGCCGCCGACTGGCTGGCGCGCACCCGGCGCAGTCTGCCACTGGCCGAGCGCCGTCACCTGTCCGGCCTGAGCGACCAGCTTGCGCGCAGCATGGCCGCAACCTTGTCGCGCGAGGCCGGGTTGTTCACGGTGCACGAGATGATGGAAGCGCTCGATCCCAGGTACGACTCGGAGCACGCCCGGGCGCTGATGACCGAGTGCGAGCGGCTGCTCGACGACACGCCCGGCGACGGATAGGCCGACCGGCCGACGCGAGGCCGGGGCCGGTGGTGCCAGGGGAATTGACCACAGGCGCTCAGATGCCGCCGCCGTCGTCCGACACCAGCACCCGCCGCACCGCCGCGTCGGCGGCGCGCACCACGCGGTTACGACCGCGATCCTTGGCCTGGTAGAGCGCGCGGTCGGCGCGGTTGATGAGGGCGTGGGCGTCTTCATCGTGGTTCCATTCGGCCACGCCGAAGCTGGCGCTCACCGTGCCGACGACCTCGAAGGGCACATCGGCAATCTTGGCGCGCACCGCCTCGGCCAGCGCCATGGCCGCGTCGATGGGCGTCTCGCGCAACAGGATCATGAACTCTTCGCCGCCGAAGCGCGCCGCGCAGTCGGAGCTGCGCAGCAACTCGCGCACCCGCACCGCGGTGTGCTTGAGCACGCGGTCGCCGCTGTCGTGGCCGAAGGTGTCGTTGATGCGCTTGAAGAAATCGAGGTCGAACATCACCACCGACAGGCAGGTGCCGTGCACCCGCGCGTCGGCCATCTCGGCGGCGAGGCGCTCGAAGAAGCGGCGGCGGTTGACCAGGTCGGTGAGGAAGTCGGTGGTGGCCAGCTCCTCGAGGCGCCGGTTGAGCCGGGCCATGGGCTCGACCACCATCGCCGACAGCGCCAGGTTGAGGCCGAGGAACATGAGCCCGAAGATGACCAGCAGCGAGATCATGAAACTGTTGAAGGTGTGGCGCGCCTTCTCCAGCGGATAGAGCATCGGCACCTTGACGATCTGCATGCCAATGGTCTGGCCCAGCTGCCAGCCGTAGCCGCCTTGCTGGCCATACACCTTGACCATGCTGGCCGGCGCGTTGGCCGGATCACCGTGGCAGGTGAGGCAGCTCGGGTCGGTGATGGTGATCGGCCGCGCCACGTACAGCGCGCGGGTGATGCCACTGCCGTAGACGCCCGACACCTCCACCTCGTCGCGCGGTGAGCGTGCTGCTGCCGTGGCGAGCTGCTCGATCAGCTCGGCCTCCCAGGTGTTGGCGCGGTCGCGCGGGTTGGTGGCGTCGAGCGCGGCCTCGCGGTACTCGTAGCCCGGGTAGCGGCTGGCCAGCCGGCGCAGGGTCTCGACCGCGGCGAAGGCGGGCACCGTCTGCGGCAGGAACTGGTCGGCGTTGAGCGGGTCGAGGTGCGGCTTGATCTGGTCCGTGGTGTAGCTGCGGATGGCCAGCGCGGTTTCCATCATCACCTGCGAGTCGTGGTGCACATCGTCGAAGGCGCTCTGCTCGAGGAAGCGGTAGTAGTACGCGCCTGCGCCGATCAGGCTGAACACGAGGATGACGATCAGGACGAGGTTGAACTTGAGCCGCAGCAGCACGCCGCGGGCGGAGCGGGAGGATGGCATGGGGCGTCTCTCTGTCCGACGCACCGTCTGGCGCGGTGTCTGTCAGCCCGGGGCGACCGGGGTAAAAAAGTGTGTCGCATTGTCGCATGCGGATCAGGGTACGCCAACGTCCTAGTTGATGCGCATGCAGTTCGATGGCGGTGTCGTACGTCATCTTGGCGCGTGGCGCAGGCCCGCCACCGGGCGCGGCGGACGGGTGCGCGACGATGTTACGGCGCGGTGTCGTGCACCAGGCGGAAGCCGATCAGCACATGCTTCATGTTCGCCGGCCGGGCGTGCCGGGCGGCGGGGCGGCACACGCCGCAGCCCTTGTCATCCCATGAGCCGCCCTTGACGATGGCGCGCGCCGGCCCGGCGTCGGTGGCGGTCCATTCATAGACCTGGCCCGCGGCGTCGAGCAGGCCGAAGGGGCTGGCGCCGGTGGGGTACTGGCCGACCTCGGTGGTGTCGAAGGGGCCGGCGTCGTGGCTGTTGAGGCGGGTGGGGTCGAAGGCATGGCCCCAGGGGTAGGCGCGGCCGTCGGTGCCGCGGGCGGCCTTTTCCCATTCCGCTTCGGTGGGCAGGCGCCAGCGCAGGCCAGTGCGGGTGCTGAGCCAGGCGGCGTAGGCCTCGGCGTCGGCGCGGCTCACCAGTACCACCGGGTGGTGATCGCGGCCGGCCGGCGGCTGGCCATCGGCCCAGGCGAAGCGGCGGGTGGTGTCCCAGGCATGGATGAGGCCGTAGCCGGCCCAGGTGGTGGCGTCCACATCGGGCGCGGGGTGGCCGGTGTCGGCCACGAAGGCGGCGTACTGGCGCTGGGTGATCGGGGTGGCAGTGATGGCGTAGGCGCCGGTGGTGGCCGTGTGGCGTGCGGCTTCGCCGGCGTACCACTGCTGCTCGCGGGTGGTGGCGTGGCCATAGGCAGCTTCGTCGAGCTGGTAGGCGGCCTCGCGCTCCGCCGCGTCGGAGCCGCCGATGAAGGGGCCGGCAGGGATGGGCACGGTGGCGGGCAGCCAGTCAGGTGCGGGTGCTTCAGCCTTGGCGCTGGCGGGGCTGGGCGAACGCGCCATGCGGACAGGGGCGGCCTCCATGGTAACCGTGGGCGCGGCTTCGGGTGCGGCAGGCAGGGCGGCCATGGCCCGGGGCGGCGGGGCGGCTTTCAGGGCCACCACGGGTGGGGCGGCGGCGGGCACCGCATCGGCCATGGGCGTCGGCGCAGCGCGTGTTGCTTCCTGCGCCATGGGCGCGTCGTCACGGCTGAGGGCGCGCGGGTGCGCGCTGCGCTCGGCCTTGGCCAGGCGCTCGGCCGGTGCCGCCCGGGCGGCCTCGCTGGCGGCGTCGCGGCTCGCACCGAGGCGAGCGCGGGTGTTGGCCTCGTGCTCGACGTCGGCCTGCATCTGCGCTTCGGGCCGGGGCGCGGTGGTCGGTTCCTGCACCATGCGCAGGGCCACGCTCACCGCCAGCGCGGCGGTCAGCGCGGTGCCGAGGCCGGCCAGCCAGGGCCAGCGGCGGCGCGGTTGGGGCGGTGCGCTGGCGGGTCGCTGGCGGGCGAGCCACTCGGCGGTGGCCGGGCTGATCGGCGTGCCCAGGGCATCGGCGGCGGCCTTGCCGGCCGCCAGCTCGGCCAGCAGCGCCTCGCGGCGCGGGGCCTGGGCAGCGTCGAGGCGGGCGGCTTCGGCCATGATTGCGTCGGCGAGCGCAGCGGGCGGCTCGAAGCCTTGCGGGGCGTGGGCGGCGTCGAGCGCGGCGAGCACGCGTGGCAGCAGGTCGGCCGGTGCTTCGAAGGCGGGTTGCGCACGGATCAGCGCGGCCAGCGGGCCGTCGCCGTCGATGAAGCGGTCTTCGGCGCGGCTCATGGGGCGCGCTCCAGCTCGGTGCGCAGGTGGCGAAAGGCGTAGCGCAGCCGGCTCTTGATGGTCTCGAGGCCCACGCCGGCGGTGGCGGCGATGTCGTCCACGCTCATGTCGGCGAAAAAGCGCAGGGCCACGGCCTCGCGCTGGGCGGCGGGCAGGCTGAGCAGGGCGGTGCGCACCCGGTGGCTGTTCTGGCGCAGGGCGAGTTCGGTTTCGGGCGACAGCTCGCCCTCGTCGCTGGCTTCGGGTACGGCCTCGTCGCTCACGGTGGTGCGCTGCCAGGCGCTGCCCTTGCTGTCGAGCCACAGGTGGCGGGCGATCTGGAACAGGAAGGTGCGGAAGGCGGCCGTGGGGCGGTAGTCGCCACAGCGCGAGAGCACCCGGATCCAGGTGCTCTGGGCGATGTCCTCTGCCTCGCCGAGCTGCCCACGGGCGAGCCAGGCGAGGTAGTTGAACAGGGCGCGGTTGTGGCGGTTGAACAGTTCTGCCGCCGGCTCGCGCACGATGCCGCGCGCGACCAGCAGCATGAGGTCTTCGTCGGGCAGGTCGGCGAGCGGCGGGGTGTCGGTCATTCGGGCGTGTGGCGGGCCTGCGGGGCCAGGGCGGCGGCCAGATCCATGAGTCGGAGGGCTTCACCACGATACCCGAATCGATCGGTGCCGAGGGCGCCAGCGGCCAGCGCGCGGGCGTCGGCCACGGTCCAGGCGCCGGTGTAGGTGCCGCCGCGCAGCAGCTGTCCGAAGCCGGCGATGGCGCTGGCGAAGCGGAAGTCGGCGCTGGTGGCGGTGATCGGGCGGGCGGTGTCGCGGCGCACCGGGTGCTCGATGAGCTGGCTGGTGCTGGCGTGGGGCTGCTTGTAGCGCAGGCGCACATGGGCCAGTTCGGCGCTTCGCGCCACCGTGGCGGCGCCGGGGCGCGGGTCGCTGCCGTAGCGCAGCGGGTCGATCAGGCCGCGCTGGCCGGCCGGGGTGAGTTCGTACAGCGCGGTCACCGAGTGGCCGGCACCGATTTCGCCGGCGTCGATCTTGTCGTTGTTGAAGTCTTCGCGGCGGAGCATGCGGTTTTCGTAGCCGATCAGGCGGTATTCGCTGACCGCGGCCGGGTTGAACTCGACCTGGATCTTTACGTCCTTGGCGATCGTCGCCAGCGTGCTGCTCATCTCGTTGACCAGCACCTTGTGGCCTTCCATCAGGGTGTCGATGTAGGCGTAGGCACCGTTGCCGGCGTCGGCCATCTGCTCCATCAGTTGCTCGTTGGTGTTGCCGGTGCCGAAGCCGAGCGTGGTCAGCTGTACGCCGGTGGCACGCAGTTGTTCGACGCGGGACTTGAGCTGCTCGAAGTTGGTCTGGCCGACGTTGAAGTCGCCATCGGTGGCCAGCAGGATGCGGTTGATGCCGCCTTGCACGAAGCCGGCCTGCGCCGTCTGGTAGGCCAGCTCGATGCCGCTGGCGCCGGCCGTGCTGCCGCCGGCGTTGAGCGCGTCGATGGCGGCGAGGATGGTGGCCTTTTCATTGCCCGGCGTGGCCGGCAGGGCCAGGCCCGAGGCGCCGGCATAGGTCACCAGCGAGATGCGGTCTTGCGGGCGCAACTGCTGCACCAGCAGCTTGAGCGAACTCTTGAGCAGGGGCAGCTTGTTGGCCGAGCGCATCGAGCCGGAGACATCGACGAGGAAGACCAGGTTGGCCGGCGGCAGGGTCTGCTTGCCCATGTCCTGCCCCTTGAGCGCGACGCGCATCAGCAGGCGCTCGGGGTTCCACGGCGATTGCGCCAGCTCGGTATGCACGGCGAAGGGCGTGTTGCCGGTGGGCGGGGCGTCGTCGTAGGGGAAGTAATTGATGCATTCCTCGACGCGCACCGCATCGCTGGGCGGCAGGCGGCCTTCGTTGAGAAAGCGGCGCAGGTTAGACCAGCTGCCGGTGTCCACATCGATGCTGAAGGTCGACACCGGGGCGGTCGCCACCTGATGCACCGGGTTGGTGGTGATGTCTTGATAGCGTTCGCGGTCCACCGGCTGCGGCGGGGCGATGCTCGGCAGGGGGTGGGGCATGACGCGCATCAGCTTGGCTTCGCCTTTCATGGCCAGCGATTCCATGGCGCGCTCGCGCGGGGCGGCGGCCACGGCGGGGGCGCTGGCCATGGGGGCGTCGTGTTCGGCGCGCTGTTCCGTGAGCGCATCGGCGGTGCGTGCCGGCTCGGGCAGGGCTTTGGGGGCGGACGGGGGCGGTGCGGCCTGACCGGTGGAGTCGGCGATGGGCGCACGGCCATTGGGGGTGCAGGCGCTGAGGATGAGGCAGAGGATGAGGGGGGTGGCGGTGCGTTGCATGGTCGGTGTCCTGTTGTGGGCGTTGATGTCCATGAAACGAAGCGGCGCGGGTTTCGGGGTTGAATCGGGGCGTAAGCAAATGTGTCGGGCATGCCACGCGGAACTTGGCGGCGCGGGTGGCCTCTGAGTGAACGTGCCGTCCGTTTGCTCCAGACGGCCCGACCGGAGGACACGATGACCCGACGCGATCTCGCTAGGTTCTGGCTGGCCCTGCGCCACATGCTGTTGATGCTGGCGCTGCTCGGCGTGATGCCGGTGCAGGCGGCGACGGTGCGGGTGTTGCAGGTTGACGGGGTGATCGGCCCGGCGTCGGCGGATTTCATTCTGCAAGGTCTGGAAGATGTGGGCGAGGTGGAGGCGGTGGTCATCGCCCTCGACACCCCTGGCGGGCTGGACACCTCGATGCGCCAGATCATCAAGGCCATCCTGGCCTCGCCGGTGCCGGTCATTACCTATGTGAGCCCAGAAGGCGCAAGGGCGGCGAGCGCCGGCACCTTCATTCTGTATGCCAGTCATATCGCGGCAATGACGCCCGCCACCAACCTGGGCGCGGCCTCGCCGGTGGCCATTGGCGGCATGCCCGGCGGCGGCAAGCCCTCACCGCGTCCCGAAGACGAAGGCGCCGACAAGGCCGATGCCGTCACCCCGTCGCTGGGTGGCGAAACCCTGGCCCGCAAGGCCACCAACGACGCCACCGCTTACATCCGCAGCCTGGCCGAGCTGCGCGGGCGCAATGTCGATTTCGCCGAAAAAGCGGTGCGCGAGGCGGCCAGCCTGTCGGCCGAGGCGGCACTGCGCGAAGGCGTGATCGACGTCGTCGCCGTCGATGTGCCCGACCTGCTCCGGCAGATCGACGGCCGTGAGGTGGCGCTGCCGGCCGGCAAGCGTGCGCTGCAGACCGCTGGCGCCGCCATCGACACCCGCGTGCCGGACTGGCGGCACCAGGCGCTGGCCGTGCTGGCCAACCCGCAACTGGCGCTGGTGCTGATGATGATCGGCTTCTACGGCCTGTTCGTGGAGTTCACCAGCCCCGGCTTCGGCGTGCCCGGCGTGGCCGGCGCCATCTGCCTGCTGCTGGCCATGTACGCCTTCCAGATGCTGCCCATCAACTGGGCCGGCGTCGGCCTGGTGGTGCTCGGGCTGGTGCTGATGACGGCCGAGGTGTTCATGCCCAGTTTTGGCGTGCTCGGCATCGGCGGCATCGCGGCCATGGTGCTCGGCGGCCTGTTCCTGATCGACAAGGAAGCGCCCGGCTTTGCCGTCTCGCTGCCCTTCATCCTGGGCACCGCGGTGGCCGCGGCGGGGCTGATCTTCCTCGCCGGCACGATGTTCCTGCGCAGCCGGAATCGCCCCCTCGCCAGCGGCGCGGCCGAGATGCTCGGCAGCCTCGGGCAGGTGACGGTCACCGAGGGGGCCAGCGCCTGGGCGCAGGTGCATGGCGAGAGCTGGCGGGTGAGCAGCCCCCGGCCGCTGCGCCCGGGTGACCGGGTGCGCGTGACCGCCATCGACGGCCTGGTGCTGACCGTCGAACCCCTTGAATCCGACCACGGGAGTCCCTCATGAGCTTCGATACCCTTACCGGCATCGCGCCGGTCATCATCCTGGTCGTCGCCCTGCTGGCGGCGTCGATCAAGATCCTGCGTGAGTACGAGCGCGGCGTGGTGTTCACCCTCGGGCGCTTCACCAGCGTCAAGGGGCCGGGCCTGATCATCCTCATCCCCGGCATCCAGCAGATGGTGCGGGTCGACCTGCGGGTGGTGACCATGGACGTGCCCAGCCAGGACGTGATCTCGCGCGACAACGTGTCGGTCAAGGTCAATGCGGTGGTGTATTTCCGCGTGGTCGACCCGCAGAAGGCGATCATCGCGGTCGAGAACTTCCTGATGGCCACCGGCCAGCTGGCGCAGACCACCTTGCGCGCGGTGCTCGGCAAGCATGAGCTGGACGAGATGCTCACCGAGCGCGACCGGCTCAACCTCGATGTGCAGAAGATCCTCGACGCGCAGACCGACGCCTGGGGCATCAAGGTGGCCAATGTCGAGATCAAGCATGTGGACATCGACGAATCGATGATCCGCGCCATTGCCCGCCAGGCCGAGGCCGAGCGCGAGCGGCGCGCCAAGGTGATCCATGCCGAAGGCGAAAAGCAGGCCGCTAAGGCCTTGCTCGACGCCGCCGAAATGCTCGCCCGCGAACCGGCGGCCATGCAGCTGCGCTACCTGCAGACACTCACCCAGGTGGCCGGCGACCGCACCTCGACGGTGATCTTCCCGGTGCCGGGCAACCTCCTCGACGGTCTGTTCAAGCAGGCTGCGGCCAAACCCCCGGCGGCCGGCGGGTAGGGTGGGCGGCTTGCCGCCCACCAGGCGGTGCCGGTCGGCAGTCACGGTGGTGGGCGGCGAGCCGCCCACCCTACGGGGGCAGGTTCAGCGGCCGCCCCCCGGCTGGATCGTAGGGCGGACAAGCCGCCGGCGCATCCGCCATCGGTGCGACGCCGGGGCGTCGTCCGGCGGATGCGCTGCGCTTATCCGTCCTACGCGATTCGGGCCGTCGGGCGGGGCAACCGACCATCAGCGCAGGGCGGATGACTCCGGCCCTACTCGCTGTCCCGCTGGCGCGCCACCCCCCGTCCGCGGTGGCGCGACAGGCGGCTGCTTTCGTCCGGGCTGGCGTGGCGGCGGGCGGCCATGTCGGCCAGGGCCGCGGCGACCTTGTAGTTGATGCTGTTGTGCGGCATGGCGCCCTTGGTGTCGGGGGCGCCGGCGGCCAGGCCGGTGAGGATCTCCATGGCCTGGTCCACGGTGCTGACCGCATAGACATGGAAGCGGCCCTCGCGGGCGGCGGCCACCACGTCGTCGCGCAGCATCAGGTGGCGCACATTGGGCGTGGGGATGACCACGCCCTGGGTGCCGGTCAGGCCCTGGGCCAGGCACAGGTCAAAATAGCCCTCGATCTTCTCGTTCACCCCGCCGATGGCCTGCACCTCGCCGAACTGGTTCACCGAGCCGGTGACGGCCAGGTTCTGGCGGATCGGCACCTGCGCCAGTGACGAGAGCAGCGCGCACAGCTCGCCGAGCGAGGCCGAATCGCCTTCGACCGGCGCGTAGGACTGCTCGAAGACCAGGCTGGCGGTCAGCGACAGGGGCTGGTGGCGGGCATAGCGGGCGGCCAGGAAGGCGGTGAGGATGAGCACGCCCTTGGAGTGGATGGCGCCGCCGAGGTCGGTCTCGCGTTCGATGTCGACCACATCGCCCTCGCCCACGCGAGCGGTGGCGGTGATGCGCACCGGATGGCCGAAGTGCTGGCCGGCCAGCGACACCACCACCAGGCCATTGACCTGGCCGGCGCGCTCGCCGGTGGTGGAGATCAGCGTGGTGCCTTCGAGGATGGACTGGCGCACCTGCTCGGGGTAGCGGGCCATGCGCCGGGCGCTGGCGGCCAGCGCGGTGTCGATGTGGTCGCGGCCGATTGCCGGGGCGCTCGCGCCGCGGGCAAAGTGGTCGGCCTCGCGCATGATGTCGGAGATCAGGCGGGTGTGCAGGGTGAGGCGGTCGGCCGCTTCGGCCAGGCGCGCGCCTTCTTCCACCAGTCGCGCCATGGCGCCGCGGTCGAGCGGCAGCAGCTGGGCGTTGCGCGCCAGAGTGGCGAGCAGGCGGGCGTAGCGCTGTTCGTTGTCGGGCGTGCGCGGCAGGTCGTCGTCGAAATCGGCGGCCACCTTGAACAGCTCGGCAAACTCGGGGTCGTGGTCGGTGAGCAGGTAGAAGGTCTCGCGGTCGCCGATCATCACCACCTTGAGCGCACAGGGGGCCGGCTCGGGCTCCAGGCTCAGCGTGCCCGACCAGCTCTGTGCCTCGGCAGGCGGCTCGATGCGGATCTCGCCGCTGCGCAGCGCGCGCTTGAGCCCTTCCCAGGCATAGGGCTGGGCGAACATGCGGTCGGCGTCGAGGATCAGGTAGCCGCCGCTGGCGCGGTGCAGGGCGCCGGCGCGGATCAGGTTGTAGTGGGTGACCACGTTGCCCATCTGGGTCACATGCTCGATGCGGCCGATGAGGTTGCCGAAGCCGGCATTGGTTTCGTGCACCACCGGCGCGCCCTCGGTGGCGGCGTGGTCGACCAGCAGCTTGATCTGGTAGCGGTGGAAGCGGCTGCCGTCCTCGGCGGGGGTGTCTTCCTCCTCCTCGCCGGGGCTGATCCAGTTGGCGCCCGAGTCGAGCAGATCCTTGCGGATGGCGTCGAAGAATTCGAGCACCTGCGGCAGGTCGGCGTATTTCTCGCGCAGCGGGCGCAGCAGCAGCGCCACGGCCGGGCCGAGCACCTCGCGTTCGGCGCGGTCGATGGCGTCGCGCAGCTCCTGGCGCCAGCTGGGGAATTCGTCGAGCAGGTCGGCGAGGCGGTCGCTCCACTCGCCGACTTTTTTCTCCACGGCAACCTGTGCGTCCTTGGGCTGGGCTTCGAACAGCTCCGGCGTCATCGGCTCGCCGTCGACGGTGGGGGCGAAGACAAAGCCTTCGGCCGTGCGCAAAAAGGCCAGCCCGTCGGCATGGCATTGCTCGCCCAGCTCGCGCAGCGCGCCTTCCTCGCGCGCCTTGTGCGCTTCCTGCAGGGCGGTCACGCGGCTGCTGTGGGTTTCGCTGTCGAGTGCGTCGTCGATGGCCGGGCCGAGCTCGCGAATCAGCGTCTGCATGTCGCTGCGCAGCGTGCCGCCGCGGCCGGCGGGCACGGTCAGCAGGCGGGGGCGCTGCGGGTCGTCGAAGTTGTGCAGGTAGCACAGGTCGGGCGGTACGGCGCGGGTGGCGGCGTGCTCCTTGAGCAGGCGGTTGACGATGGCGTGGCGCCCGCTGCCATGGGCGCCGAGCACGAACACATGGTAGCCGGGCTGTTGCATGGCCAGCGCAAAGCGCAGCGCCTCTTCGGCGCGGCCCTGGCCGAGCGAGACGGTGGCGTCGGGCAGGCCGGTGATCTGGTCGGTGGTGTCGAAGGTGAACGCGTCGGCGTCGCAGCGGGTGCGCAGGCGGTGGTCGGGCAGGGCGGACGGGCCGGCCATGGAGCGTGCTCCGGATGAGAGGGAAGGCGCCATGTTAACCGAAGCCGGTGCCGGCCGAGGGCGCCTTTACCGGCGGGCCGCCGCTTCGCGTTGGGCCAGCCGCAGCCGGGCGGCGCGTGCCAGCGCCTCGGCAAAGGCCGGAAAGTCGAGCCCGTAGCGTGCCTGGGCGGCCGGGGCCTGTTGTTGCAGGCGTCGCCAGTCGGGCGGGAAGGCGGGGTCGTTGAAGGCGAACAGCAGGTGGTTGCCGTCGTCGTGGATCGGCAGCAGGATCACCCGGTCGTCGAACACGGTCAGCGCGGCGGCGATCAGCCCGGTGTAGTGGGCGATGTCGCCGGCGAGGTTGAGCACCAGCAGGCCGCGCCGTGACAGCCGGGCGGCCGCATGCTCGAAGAAGCGCGCATCGGTGAGCGCCGGGGCCAGCCCGGCGCCGGTGAAAGCATCGACCAGCAGCACGTCAATGCCCGGCAGGGTGTCGGCCAGCCAGGCGATGCCGTCGCCATGGCGGATCGCCAGCGTGTCGCTGTCGGGCGGCAGCGCAAAGGCGTCGCGAAAGGCGATCACGTCGGTGTCCAGCTCGATCGCGGTGAGGTGGGTGGCCGGCAGGTGCTGGTGGCAGGCCTTGAGGAGGGAGCCGCCGCCGAGGCCGATCAGCGCCAGCCGCTGCGGCCGGGGGATGAACAGCACGAACAGCATCATCATCTGCGTGTAGCGCAGCACCAGGGTGTTCGGCGCGCGTGTGCGCATGGTGCTCTGGATCAGGCGCAGGGTGAAGTACAGCGAGCGGTGCTCGCCATCGTCGATCACGAAGGGGCGCTCGTACTGCTCGTCGAGCAGGGCGGCGCGCAGGGTGTCGGGGTCGGCGTCGGGCGCCTCGTTCAGCAGCACTCGGCCCGGTTCGGTGAGGAAGGGGCTGGGGAGCTCGTACAGTGCAGCGGGCGGTGGCATGGCGGCAAACGGGTGGGGCGAGCGGGCAATTCTAGCGCGCCGGCCGCGCCCGGCCCCGTCCGCCGCTGGCGATCGCATTCAACCTGGGCCGGTGGCCTGCCGTTAACGCATCCAGCTGAAACACATCGCGCGGCACCGGCTGCGCTAGATTGGAGCCCATGTTTGCGACTGCGTTGAAACATCGACTCGTGCTGACCGTGCTGGCGCTGCTGCCGGTCGCCGGGCTGGCCGATGGCGGCAGCCTGTTCCCCGACGAGGCGCCGGTCATCGCGCGCCTGCTCGACGACGGCATCGCCGCCGAGGCGGTGGGCTTTGCCGCGGGGGCCGAGGCGCGCTATTGCTGGGCGGCCCGCCTGGGCAGCGTCGAGGGGCAGTACCGGCTCGGCAGGTTTTATCAGACTCACCCTCGCCCCGGTGTGGGGCCGACGGTGGCCACCACGCTGCTGTCCTTCGCCGCGCAGCGCGGTCACCGTGAGGCGCAGCAGCGGCTTGGCGACCGCGCCCCCGGGCGCATCGACACGCCGGCCTGTTTCGAGCAGGCGCTCGACATGTCGGTCATCAAGACGCTCGGCCGCGTCATCTCGCGCCAGGCGGTGCAGCGCTACATTGCCGCGTTGCCGGCGGCGCGGCGTACCCATGCGCGGATGGTGCAGCGCCTGGCGCCGGCCTTCGGGGTCGACCCGCGTTTTGCGCTGGCCATCGTGCGTAACGAGTCCGGCTTCGACCCCGCGGCGGTGTCGCCCAAGAACGCCATGGGCCTGATGCAGCTCATCCCCGAGACGGCCGAGCGCTTCAAGGTGGCCGATGCCTTCGACCCCGAGCAGAACCTGCGCGGTGGCCTGGCCTATCTGCGCTGGTTGCTCGACCGGTTCGACGGCGACATCGCCCTCACCGCCGCTGCCTACAACGCCGGCGAAGGCGCGGTGCAGCGTTACGACGGCGTGCCGCCCTACCCGGAAACCCGCGAGTATGTGGCGCGGGTGCTCGACTTTTACCGTGCCAGCCGGCATGTGACGCCCGGCGCGGGCTGACACGGCCGCGTTGGCCGCTCGTGTCACAATGGGGCGTAGCGCCGTTCCGGCGAGAGGCAGACGATAGCGAACCACAGGCGACGATATGACCGATCAGGCAGTGGGCAGCGTGCGTACCGAGATCGACCAGATCATCGAGGCGCTCGAGACCGGCAAGTACAAGCGGGTGCGCAAGCGCCTGCGGCATATGCATCCGGCCAAGATTGCCAGCCTGGTCGAAACCCTGGACGAGGCGCAGCGCCTGGCCGTGTGGCAGCAGGTCGACGCCGCGCACGAGGCGCGCATCCTCGCCCATCTCACGCCCGACCTGGCCCGCCAGCTGCACAGTGAATCGGGTGACGCGGTGCCGCTCGTCGGCGAGGACGCGGCCGCCGCCGGCGAGGCGCATCACGCCAGCACCCAGATGCGCGAGGTGCGCGAGGCGCTGACCCTGGGCAAGCTCAAGCGGGTCGGCAAGATCCTGCACGGCATGCACCCGGCCAAGGTCGCCGGCCTGCTCGAAGCCCTGCCGCCCAAGGAGCGCGCCGACGCCTGGAGCATGGTCGAGACCGAGCGCGCGGGCAAGGTGCTGAGCTACCTGCACGACGAGAGCTGCGCCTCGCTGGCGCTGGAGATGGACCCGGAAGACCTCGTCGTGGCCGCGCGGCGGCTCGACCTCGACGACCTGGTCGACCTGATCCAGACCCTGCCCGAGGAGACCGGCCGCCAGCTGCTGCACGCCACCGACGCGCGCCACCGCGAGAAGGTCGAGTCGATGCTCTCCTACCCGGAGGACTCGGCCGGCGGCCTGATGAACACCGACCACATCGCCGTGCGCCCCGACGTGAAGGTGCAGACCGTGCTCGGCTACCTGCGCCTGCTCAAGACCCTGCCGGTGCAGACCGACAAGCTGATGGTGGTCGACCGCAAGGGCATCTACCAGGGGGTGCTGCTGCTGAGCACGCTGGTCACCGTGCAGCCCGAGCGGCGGGTGGCCGACATCATGGATGCCGAGACCCCGGCCATCCCGGTCGACCTGCCCGACGACGAGGTCGCCCGCCTGTTCCAGGATCTCGACCTGCTCTCCGCGCCGGTGATCGATGCGGACAAACAGTTGCTCGGACGCATCACCGTGGACGACGTGGTCGACCAGATCCGCGAAAGCTCCGAGCGCGCGATGATGAACATGGCCGGTCTCGACCAGGAAGCCGACATCTTTGCGCCCGTGCTCACCAGCTCGCGCCGGCGCGCCGTGTGGCTGGGCATCAACCTGGTCACCGCCTTCCTCGCCGCCTGGGTCATCGGCCTGTTCCAGACCACGCTGGAGCGCGTCGTCGCGCTCGCCGTGCTGATGCCCATCGTTGCCAGCATGGGCGGCATCGCCGGCAGCCAGACGCTGACTCTGGTGATCCGCGGCATGGCGCTCGGCCAGGTGGCCGGCGGCAATGCGCGTGCGCTGCTGAGCAAGGAGATGGGCATCGCCGCGCTCAATGGCGTGCTGTGGGCGCTGGTGGTCGCCGCGCTGGCGGTGGCGTGGTTTGGCGACTGGCAGATCGGCGGCGTGATCGGCGCGGCCATCCTCATCAACCTGCTGTTTGCCGCACTCGCCGGCCTGGTGGTGCCGCTGGTGCTCGAACGCATGGGCATCGACCCGGCGCTGGCCGGCGGCGTGATCCTCACCACCGTCACCGATGTGATCGGCTTCTTCGCGTTTCTCGGGCTGGCGACGGTGGTGTTGTAGGCGTGGCGGTGTGGCCGGATGAATCCAGCCCTACGCCATCTCCCCGCACAGCGGCTGGCCGAGCTGGGCACGCACGGCCGCCGCGTCGCCGCCCTCGGCGAGCAGCACATGCAGCTTGGCAAAGGCGGCCTCGGGCGTCATGTCGCCGCCCGACACCACGCCGATGCGGTTGAGCACCGCGCCGGTGGCGTAGGCGCCCTGGGTCACAGGGCCGGTCGGGCACTGGCTGGTGTTGAGCACCACCACGCCGCGATCCACGGCGCGGGCCAGCGTGTCGACCAGCGCGGCGTCGGCGTCGGGCACGTTGCCCACGCCGTAGCTGGCGAGGATCAGGCCGCGCACGGCGGGGCGATCGAGCAGGGCGTCGACCACCCGCGCCGGCAGCCCCGGCCAGACCGGCAGCACCGCCACCGCTTCGGGATCGAACGCCGGCAGCGTGAAGCGGCGTTCGGTCGGCGCCAGTAGGCGCTCGCGGTGGACGGTGATGTCGATGCCGATGTCGGCCAGCGGCAGGCAGTTGGGCGAGTCGAAGGCGTCGAAGGCGACGCTCTTGAGCTTGCGGCTGCGGTTGCCGCGCAGCAGGCGCTGGCCGAACAGCAGGCCGACTTCGCGCACCGTGCCGGCGGCGGCGATCTCCAGCGCGGCGCGCAGGTTGCCGGCCGCGTCGCTGCGCGGCAGCAGCTGCGGGATCTGCGCGCCGGTGAAGATCACCGGCTTGTCGGCGCCGCGCAGCATGAAGGACAACGCCGAGGCGCTCCACGCCATGGTGTCGGTGCCGTGCAGCACCACGAAGCCGGCGTAGTCGTCCCAGCGGCTGAGCAGCGCCTCGGCGATGTGCCGCCAGTGCGCCGGCTGCAGGTTGGCGCTGTCGATCAGTGGCGCCAGCTCGACGATGTCGCAATCCGGCGCGCCCGTCGCCTGTAGCTGCGCACCGAGCGCCGCGCCGAAGCCGGCCATCGGCCGCAGGCCGTCGGGCGAGCCGGTCATGCCGATGGTGCCTCCGGTGTGGAGGATCAGCACGTGCGCGTTCATCAGGCGGTGCGCTGCGGCGCGAGCATGGTCTGTGGGCTGAGCAGCAGGTCGAGCTGCATGGCGCTGAGCAGGCCTTCGCCGATCACCAGCTCGCGCACCGTGGCGCCGCTGTTGAGCGCCTGCGCGGCAATGCGCGAGGCGTTGGCGTAACCGATGTGCGGCACCAGTGCGGTGATCACGCCGATGCTGCGGTCCACATGCGCCTGGCACTGCGCGCGGTCGGCGCGGATGCCGCGAATGCAGCGCGTCTCGAACATGTCGCAGGCAGCGCCGAGCATCTTCAGCGAATTGAGCAGGTTGTAGACGATCAGCGGCTCCATGGCGTTGAGCTGCAGCTGGCCGGCCTCGGCGGCCATGGTGACGGCCAGGTCGTTGCCGATGACCTGGTAGGCGACCTGGTTGACCGCCTCGGGGATCACCGGATTGACCTTGCCCGGCATGATCGACGAGCCCGGCTGCATGGGCGGCAGGTGGATCTCGCCCAGGCCGGTGCGCGGGCCGCTGGAGAGCAGGCGCAGGTCGTTGGCGATCTTGGAGAGCTTGACCGCCAGGCGCTTGAGCACGCCCGAGAACAGCACGACGGCGCCCATGTCGGAGGTGGCCTCGACCAGGTTGGCGGCCGGCACGATCGGCTTGCCGGAGATCTCGGCCAGGTAGCGCACCGCCAGCGCGGCGTAGTCGGGGTGGGTGTTGATGCCGGTGCCGATGGCCGTGCCGCCGAGGTTCACCTCGCACAGCAGGCGGCACACGTCATTGAGCCGGTCGATGTCTTCACCGAGGTTTACCGCGAAGGCCTCGAACTCCTGGCCGAGCGTCATCGGCACGGCGTCCTGCAGCTGGGTGCGGCCCATCTTCAGCACGTCGGCAAACTCGCGGCCCTTGGCCTCCAGCGCGGCCTTGAGGCTGGCGATGGAGGCGATCAGCGGCTCGGTGGCCAGTTGCAGGCCGACGCACACGGCGGTGGGGTAGGCATCGTTGGTCGACTGCGACTTGTTCACATCGTCGTTGGGGTGCAGATGCTCGTAGGCGCCCTTGGGGTGGCCGAGCTGCTCCAGCGCCAGGTTGGCGATCACCTCGTTGGCGTTCATGTTGGTCGAGGTGCCGGCGCCACCCTGGATCAGGTCGACCACGAAGGCTCCGTGCAGCCGACCGTCGATGATCTCCTCGCAGGCAGCGATGATCGCCGCCGCCTTGTGTGGGGCGAGCAGGCCGAGATCGCGGTTGGCGCTGGCGGCTGCGGCCTTGACCATGGCCAGCGCCTGGATGAAGTGCGGGAAGTGGCTGATCGGCACGCCGGTCAGCGCAAAGTTGTCGACCGCGCGCTGGGTCTGGATGCCGTACCAGGTGTCTGCCGGCAGGGCCATGTCGCCGAGCAGGTCGTGTTCGATGCGGGTTGTCATGGGGGATCGATCCGTGGGGTCGGAGAAGGCCCGGGGCCGCGGCGGCCCCAGGTGTCAGGGGTGAAACTCAGGCCGGTTGCAGGCGGGCCTTGGCGTTGCGCGCGAGGTCTTCGGGCTCGATCTCCCAGGCCGCCGGGTCGATGTTCAGGTCGGCGAAGCGCGCGGCGTCGAACACCGGCGCTTCGATACCCGCGGCGATCTGCTCGTCGTAGTCGCGCATGATGCGCAGGCCCGGCTTGAACAGCACCGCCAGCGCCAGCAGGTTGGCCAGGGCGAGGAAGCCCATGGTCACGTCGGCAAAGGCGAACACCGTGCCCAGGTCAGTCGTGGCGCCCCAGCCGCACAGGCCGACCGCCACCAGGCGGTAGGTGGTGGTCAGCGGACGGTTCTGGTCGCTGAAGTAGCTCAGGCTGTTCTCGCCCAGATAGCAGTTGTAGATGATGGTGGTGAAGCCGAACAGCATCAGCGCGATGCTCACGAAGATGCGCCCCCACTCGCCCACATGGCCGGCCAGCGAGGCCTGCGTGAGCGCCACGCCGCCGATGTCGGTGGCCACGCCCGGCTGGTACACCGTGCCCAGCAGGATGATGAAGGCGGTGCAGGAGCACAGGATCAGCGTGTCGATGAACACCGAGAAGGCTTGCACGATGCCCTGGTTGGCCGGGTGCGGCACATAGGCCACGGCCGCCACGTTGGGCGCGCTGCCCAGGCCGGCCTCGTTGGAGAACAGGCCGCGCTTGACGCCCAGCAAGATCGCCGCGCCGATGCCGCCGCCAATGGCCGGCTCCAGGCCGAAGGCGCTCTTCACGATGAGCGCGATCACGCCCGGGATCTGCTCCAGGTTGAGCACGATCACCGCCACTGCGATCAGCAGGTAGCCGACGGCCATGATCGGCACCAGCACCTCGGCCACCTTGGCAATGCGCTTGACGCCGCCGAACAGGATCACCCCGATCACCACCGCCAGCACCGCACCGGTGGCCAGCACCGGAATGCCGAAGGCGTCTTCGAACGAGGTGGCCACCGCATACGACTGCAGCGCCGTGAAGCCGAAACCGAAGGTCAACAGCAACAGCACCGAATACACCGCCGCCAGCCAGCCCCACTTGGCGCCCATGCCGCGCGCGATGTAGTGCGCCGGGCCGCCGCGGTAGGTGCCGTCGGGCTCGGCCTTCTTGTAGGCCTGCGCCAGCGTGCATTCAAAGTAGCTGGTGGCCATGCCGATCAGGCCCACCACCCACATCCAGAAGATCGCGCCCGGCCCGCCGAGCGTGATCGCCACCGCCACGCCGGCAATGTTACCGCCGCCCACACGGCCGGCCACCGACAGCATCAGCGCCTGGAACGAACTCAGATGGCCGTGCTTGTCTTTCGAAAACGCCTGGTTGGCCCCGAGGATGCGGAACATGCGGCCGAAATAGCGGAACTGCACGAAGCGCGAACCGATGGTGAACCACAGGCCGAGGCCGATCAGCACCACGATCAGCACTTTGCCCCACAAGAGGTCGTTGAGCAGATTAAGCATGGCGCAGCCCTCCGCAAGCGGTCAGCCGGCGGCCGGGCGCGCAGGGGGAACGGAATGAGGGTGTGTACATGGCAGTCTCCATCTGCGGCCTGGCTGCGGCCGCTGTTGTGTTTTTCATGCCGAACGGCAAGCCCATTTCAACAACCGACGGGCCACACGACAATTTGACGGAGTGGATCGATGCGTTGCGCATTGGCGCGAAAACTGCGCCATACTGCGCCAGATGCAGTCAATGACGGGCACGTATCCGCCCCCGGGAGCCTCCCATGCACGATGATTTCGCGCGCAACCTGCGCCTGCTGTGCAGCTACTACAAATCCATTGCCGAAGTGTGCCGGCGGCTCAACGTGAACCGCCCCCAGTTCAACCGCTACCTCAGCGGCCGCTACCGCCCCTCTGCCAACACCCTGCGGCGCTTCTGTGAATTCTTCGGCGTCGAAGAACACGAGATCTTGCTGCCCAGCGCCCAGTTCGAACGCCTGGTGCAAGTGCGCCCGCGCCACACCCCCGTGCCCGAGTCCACCGCGCCCGAAGCCCCGCACCTGGCTCACCTCAAGGCCATCGGCACTGCCGGGCTCGACAAATACCTCGGCTACTACTTCGAGACCTACCGCTCGATGGCCTGTCCCGGCAAGATCCTGCGCACCCTGGTGTGCCTGGAGCAACGCGACGGCCGCGTCTACTACCAGCGCACCGAACGCCTCGTCGAACACCCGCACGAAAAGGCCTACCACGGCATCTACCTCGGCATGGCCCACTTCCTCACCGACCGCATCTTCCTGGCCGACTACGAATCCCTCACCGGCCTGGAGATGACGCAGACGATCCTCTTCCCCTCCTTCAAGAACCGCGTCACCCGCCTCACCGGCCTCAAGCTCGGCGTCTCCGGCAGCGGCGAACGCATGCCCTGCTGCGCGCGGGTGGTGTATGAGTTTCTGGGGCAGACGATTGATGTTCGGCGTGCGTTACGGCTGTGTGGGCTGTATGACGCGGACGATCAACGGGTGGATACCGCGACGCGGGCGGCGGTGGTGAATGATGTGATGCCGGGGGAGTGGCATTTTCGGGGGCGGTTTTGAGGGGGCTTGTCGCAACGTCAGTTCATCGGTGGGGTGTGGCGCGGCCTTCCGATGTGTCCCGGGGTGGGATCGGATCTCCGGCTTTGCGCGACTGCGGCTTACTGCGCTTCGACTGGCGTCCGTCTGCGCCAAGAGTAAATGTGTTCCGCGGGGGCTGCTTTCGTCGATCCGTTAAAAAACGGCTTCTGAGCGCTTGAGATACAGGAGGAAGTCGAGTGACGGGACCTTGACAGTATCCATCTTGCAAACGGCGGGGATCTTGTATTTGCGTTTTTGTGCGGGCAGGACTGCCTGGACGGCCTCGTTCGTGACGAGCTCGACATCGTGGATCTTGGCGGTGGCGATGATGATGAGATCGTTCTCATCGACTCCGCTGCCATACCGGTCTTCTTCGATTTCCAACAAATCCTTGATCCGCATGGCCTCAATAAGGATCGCCTCGGTTACTGGCAGTTTCTGCAGACCAGCATCCTTGAGCCACTTAACGCATTCCGGCACTTTGTGCCCAATTTCCTCGACTGCGACTTCGGACATCTGGATCACGCCCTGCGCTACACGATCCGCCATCCAGTTCCAAAGCGCCGGAAACTGCTCAATAGGATAGTTATCCCACGCGTGGATCATGGATGACGCGTCAAATACCTGCATAGTGCCGCTCCAGCTTGTGCAGGTCGCTGATCTTCAGATTGTCGAGATAGGTGCTCGCCTTGGCCAGCGAGATGCGGCGCGAATTGAGGGCATCAAGCACCGTGCGGACATAGCCGTCGCCAAAGATGTGCTTGGGCTCACGATTGCGATACTCGCGGCTGCCCCCGGTCTTTTGGGGCAGCTCGCGCGTTGCCCACCATTGCCGATAGGCCGCGTATTGAGCCTTTGGCAGCCGCCCGGCATCCACGAGACGGCGTAGGATCACCTCTCCGCTCACGCCCCATGCCTTGCGCTGAGGTGCGAGCCAGTCGTCCAACATCGCGACCTCATCTGGGCGTTCATCGTCGCGGATGCTCAACAAAAACGCTTCCGGGACGAGCAGGTGACCCGCAAAGGCGTTGGCCTCCTGCTCAGCACCAGCATGCGAGTGAAGATCGCTCTCGTCGTCGATCGAACTCGTCTTGTGTAGCAGCAGGTGCCCGAGCTCATGCATCAGCGTGAAAGTCTGCCGCGCGTCCGAGTCCTGCTTTTTTACGAAAATCACCGGACAGGCCGGGTCATACAAAGAGAATCCCAGAATCGGACTTTCCTTGGCGATTTGCCATTGGCCTTGATAGCCGTTGCTCTGAAACACCAGCAAACCACGCGCTTCGAGGGCCGCGCGGTAGCTGTTGAAATCATTCCGGTCGGCCAATCCAAGCCATTGGCGCACGGTTTGAGCCGCCTTAGAGACGCTGAGCCCGGCTAATTTGGGGGGCGAGAAACGAACAATATCTTCTGGATCGAGTTCCTCGCGCAGGGCCGTATAGATGGTGCGTTGGTGCTCGACCCGCTCAATCAGCAGTTTCAAGCGAGCCGACAACTCCGGCTTCTGGTTGGCCAGAGTCCGGAACTGAGGGGTGTGAGCCGTGGCTTCGTCCACCGGGCCCTTTGCCAGAAAGAACAGCGTGCCGCGTCCAAAAAAAGCCGCCAGCTTGCGCAGTTGATTAAAGGTCAGTCCCGCCTCGCCATCCAACATCTTGGTCAGCGTCGTTGGTGCAATATCGACCTCGCGGGCGAGTTCGTCCCGCGTCATGCCGCGGTCGGCAAGACACCAGTCGATGCGTTCCAGATTGATCGATTGGATGCGTTCCATCCGGCGATTATATGGGCAGGAACGCACCAAGCCTATGCTTCGGTATATGGGCTCGGGGTGGGTGATCTGATCCAAAGCCTCAGGGTGTCGTGCGCGTCCGCCGAACTGTTTTGCCAAAAGTTCGACCAGACTGAGCCTGTCGTGGCCCGCGGTGGCGTGATCTACTCGCGGTGTTCCCGGATGCGCCGCCCATTGGTCGCGGCTGGCCGCAGGCCGGGCCGTTGAACCGCCCGGATGCTCAGGCACACCCCAGAGATGCTTCATGCTCCCCTGCAATACCGCCCCGGTCCGCGCCTGCGGGCCGTGCTTTTATCCCTCGACGCTGGCGATGCAGTCGTCGATCCTTTCCATGGTCGTGTACGCGGTGTCGACTACCGCGGCGGCGGTCGCTGACGACACGGAACCCCAGTCATGACGCGGGCTACGCAAGCAGCGGCACAAACACCCTCACATCGCCCCGGCGCCGTGGCCGACGACCCCGCCGTGACCGCCGCCGACGCCTGGAAGGGCGTGGCTGCGGCGGCGGTGGTGGTGTTGTGCTGGTCGGGGTTCAACATCGTGTCGCGCTTCGGCAGCACGGGCGCATTCACGCCCTTCGACATGGCGGCCTTGCGCTACGCCGTGTCGGCCACGCTGGCGCTGCCGTTTTTCATCCGCGACATTCCGGTGGCGCACTATCCGCGCTACTTCACGCTGGCGCTCTTCGGCGGCCTGGGCTATGCGCTGTTCGCCTATTCGGGTTTCGCCTTGGCGCCGAGCACGCATGCGGGGGTGTTCGTCAATGGCGGCATTCCGTTCTGGACGGCGGTGCTGCTGGCGCTGACCACAGGTCTGCAGCGCTCGCGCAAGATCGTGGTGTCGCTGTTGCTGACGACGGCGGGGCTGGTGCTGATCAGCGCCGAAAGCCTGTTCGCGCCGCTGGAGCCCGGGCAATGGTTGGGCGATGTGCTGTTTCTGTGCGCGGCGGCCTCGTGGGCGATCTTCGGCCTGCTGGTGCGGCGTTGGCAGCCCGGCGCGCGCAATGCGGTGGTCGGCATTGCCGGGATATCGGCGGTGATCTACCTGCCGATCTATGTCCTCTGGCTGCCCAAGACGATCCAGTCCGCCGGGTGGGGCGACCTCGCGCTGCAAGGCGTCTACCAGGGCATCGTGGCGGCGCTGCTGGCCGCCGGCATGTATGCCTATGCCACCGCGCGGATCGGCGCCAGCCGCGCCTCGATGGCGCTGGCACTGGTGCCGGCGGTGTCGGCCATCGGTGCCTATACCCTGCTGGACGAACCGATCTCGCTACTGGCCGGGGTGGGTATTGTGGTGGTGTCCGCCGGTGCGGGGCTCGGCGCCTGGGCGCCGCGGCGCAAGGCGGCGGTTTGATTTGGCAATGCGCTTGACGTGCTAGGTGTGATGTTTCAATAGGTTGTTCATCCGGAAGGATCTGGGAGACTGGAGTTCTCGACGCTTCAGTAACCCAAGGAGTCCAACCGGATGAACAGCCATAAGAATGCCAGAACGACCTTTGCCGGGCGC